>NZ_JBIDCT010000022.1:0-140261 GCF_043204735.1 Micromonospora sp. NPDC047740 | reverse complement strand
CAAAGCCCGGCTCAGAGTGGCCCGAATCCATGCCCGTATCGCCGACCGGCGTCGGGACCACCTGCACAAGCTGACCACCCGACTCGTCCGTGAGAACCAAACGGTCGCGATCGAAGATCTCAGCGTGCGTAACATGCTCCGTAACCGCCGCCTGGCCCGCGTCATCTCCGACGCGGCCTGGGGTCAGTTCCGCAGCATGTTGGAGTACAAAGCCGACTGGTACGGGCGTGAGGTGATCCCCGTCGACCGGTGGCTGCCCACGTCCAAAACCTGCTCCGGGTGCGGGCGGATCAACACCACCCTCGCACTCAACGAGCGCATCTGGACGTGCCCGGGTTGCGGGGCCGAGCACGACCGGGACATCAACGCCGCGACAAACATCCTCGCCGCCGGGCTGGCGGAGAGGTAAAACGCCTGCGGAGCTGATGTAAGACCTCAAGGGAAAGTCCTCCCGGCAAGGCAGTCGGCGATGAAACAGGAAACCTCACGGGCGACCGTGAGAATCCCGGCCCATCAGGGCCGGGAGGATGTCAAACCTGCTCAGGCGCGCATGACGGTGGCGATCGGGATGCGGGCGGCGCGGATGGCGGGGACGAGGCCGCCGAGCAGTCCGGCGATCAGGCCGGCGATGACGCCTGCGGCCCCTGCCTGCCAGGGGAACACGAGGTCGCGTAGGAGCTGCTCCCGATCGCCGAACAGCGTGCTGATCGCGGTGAGTGCGAGCGCGGACAGTCCGATGGCGGCGGCTGCGGTGAGCAGGCCGGTCAACAGTGTCTCCGCGAGGACGATGCCGGCCAGCAGCGACCGTGAGGTGCCCACCGCGCGCCGCAGCGCGAATTCCTCGACCCGCTCTCCGACGGTCGCGAGCCCGACGTTGAGGATGCCGGCGACGCCGATGAGGAGGACCAGGCCGGCCATGCCGAGGAAGATCCAGCGGATGAGTGCCAGCTCCTTGGCGATGTCCTTGCGCGCCTGGATCGTTTCGAAGTGGATCTGCTCGGCGGGTATCCCGCTGGCCGTGAGGCGGATCCGCAGTAGCTGCTCCACGTCGGCTGCGGTGGGCGCGAGCATCACTTGCAGCCCGGGGCCGTAGTCGCCGCCGTTGCTCGCGCGGGGTACCCAGTTCTGTAGCTCATCGGCTCGGGTGTAGGCGGTGGGCTGCGGGTTGCCGTCGTCGATGACGCCGATGATGCGTGGCGTCGGGTTGGCGGTGGCCCCTTCCACGCGCATCTCGGCTGGTACCTGGTGGCGGGTGAAGCCCTTGGCTGCTTCGAGGTTGATGACGATCCGGGGGGACAGCGACGGGTCGGAGGAGAAGTCCAGCCACTGGCCGGATACCGGCCGGAAGGGCCGGAACTGGCGGATGTCGCCGGTGAGCGCGTTGAGGCTCAGCTCGATGGCTTTGCCGGGCACGGGAACGGCTGGGGCGTCGCCGGCCGCCTTCATCGGCTGGCAGTAGCCGCGGGGGTCGCAGTACATGTCGCCGCCACCGGGGCCCGCGTACTGTCCGCCGCCCGGCTGGTCGAACGGTGCCGCGCCGGGGTTGACCGGGCTGACGCCCGGCTCTCCGATGATCGCCTGGGTGGTGGAGACCGCGACCGCGTCCGTCCGCCCTTTCAGGGTGTCCTGGCTGATCTGGATGGTGTCGGCGTTGCCCGGCAGGTAGGTCTGCCGGGTGCCGTCCTTGCCCATGTGTAGTTCCAGGTCAGCCAGCCGGGCGCTTTTGGCGGTCTCGGCGCCGACCTGGACGACCACGACGGCCATCACTCCCAGGAACAGGCTGACCATCGACAGGAGGGTGCGGGTCTTGCGGGCCCGGATGCCCTGACCCCCGATGATCAGTGCCGAGCGGAACCGCCCGGAGAGCCGGATCACGCGGCCACCCCGCTGCGCTCAGCATCGGCCCGCACCGTTCCGACCTCCGCTGTGTGCCGTGCTAGCCCGCTCACTGAGGCACGCTCCTTGTGTCGGTAGCTGGGTGGAGTTTTCCGTCGCTGAGGCGCAGCACGCGTTGCATCTTGTTGGCGTGGTCCCAGTCGTGGGTGACCAGGATCAGGCCACAGCCCCGGTCGGTCGCCGAGCGCAGCACCTCGATCACCAGGTTGCCCGTCTCCGTGTCCAGCGCGCCGGTGGGCTCGTCGGCCAGCAGCAGACGCGGCTCCCGCACGAGCGCCCGGGCGATCGCCACCCGCTGTTGCTCACCGCCGGACAGGCGGGCCGGCCGGTGCTTGGCGAGATGGGCGATGCCGACCCGGTCGAGGGCCTCCAGGGTCCGGGCCCTGCGTTTGCGGCGCGGTAGCCAGCCCTGGCCGTTGACCAGGGCCATCGCCACGTTCTGCGCAGCGGTCAGGTGCTTGAGCAGGAAGAACCGCTGGAACACGAAGCCGAACTCGGCGCTGCGCAGAGCTGCCGCCTTCCGCTCCGGCAGCCGGGTGATGTCCCGGCCATCCAGCAGATACTGTCCACCGTCGGGCCGGTCGAAGAGGCCGATCAGGCTGAGCAGCGTGCTCTTGCCGGATCCCGACCGTCCGAGGATGGCCACGCTCTCACCACTGTCGACGGTCAGGTCGGTGCCATCGAGAATGACGCGCGGCGCCTTCTGACCCTTCAGCGTCTTCGTGATGCCGTGGAGCTGCAGCAACGCCGTCACTTTCCACCCATCGGAGCGGACGGGTCGCCCTCTACGCCTGGTTTGGCGGGTGGGAGGTTGGGGCCAGGGACGGCGACCGTCTCCTCGCCGGTGAGACCGGACTTGATCTGCACGACCTTGCCGTCGCTGAGCCCGAGCACGACATCCCTGGTCTCCCGGCTACCGTCCGGCTTGACCACGTCCACCTTGCCCCGGCCCTGCCCGCCGGCGACCGCTTCGACCGGGAGTACCAGCGCCTTGGTGGCCCTCGCGGTCACCACCTCGAGCGTGGCGCTGGCGCCGTTGATCAGCTTCACGTTGGCGGGTGCGGTGCACACCAGGCGCATTCCGGTCGGCTCCGACGGCTCGGTCCGCTCCTGCTGGCTTGGCGGCGACTGGACGACCGGCGGGGCGGACGGTTGGCCGGACGGCGCGGCGGACGGGGGTGCGGCCGGCGGGTCCGGGATGGTGCCGGCGGGCAGGGCCGCGATGGTGCCGAGCACCTTGCACGGGAACGGCCCGGGGCCGTTCTTGATCTGGGCCTGGACCGTCGCGAGTGCATCCGAGATCTGGTAGGCCTGC
Source organism: Micromonospora sp. NPDC047740 (assembly GCF_043204735.1). NCBI lineage: Bacteria > Bacillati > Actinomycetota > Actinomycetes > Micromonosporales > Micromonosporaceae > Micromonospora > Micromonospora sp. NPDC047740. The sequence goes on along the minus strand of NZ_JBIDCT010000022.1, from coordinate 137,050 downwards.
GCGCCGTCGATCTCGGCGACGAGCCCGTAGCCGACCTTCTTCGCCGAAACGATGGGCATTCCGGCCGTCACTTTGGAGCCGTCGTCCACCAGCCGGCCGGCGAACACCGCACCCGCCGGGACCTCGATGCGGTGCGCCTTGCCGGACGCCCAGACGCTCGCCACCCTCGTCGGCTTGGTCGGCGTACTCTGCGGCGGCGTGACATCGCGATACCGCACCTGCCCTGCGACTGGGGCCACGATCCCGAATACCGGGTTGATGGTCACCTTGCCGGACAGGCTCACCTTGTTGGCAAGGTCTTGGCGGGTGGGCTGCACGGTGGTCATGGTCGTGCCGCGGGGCGCGAGACCAGGCGTCTCCGCCTGCGCGCTCGGCTCGCTGCAGCCGGTAGCGGAGGCCACAAACATCGCAAGGACGCAGAGTGACAAGAGCCTTCGCACCGGTACCCCTAACTCGATCACTTCGGGCGAACATCTGACAAGACGCCTGGGCTCGGCGATCGGTTGCCCACAGAGCGGGGCGACCTCGACGACGGGTCGACCCGCCGAAGAGTACCGCCGGCCCTCCTGCTCCGCTGCCCGCCGCGCGTAGAGGCCGATATCTGCCAGATCCGCTTGAGCTGACTATTCCGAATCGGAGCTATTTTCATTCGCCCAAGCAGCGACCGCCGCTCACTCGCCTCAAACTCCCGCCCGGCCTCGCTCCGGACAGGCGGTTCGCCGGCGATTCGGCGACGGTTTCCCGACCACCGCGGCGCGACTGCGCCGGTGCCGCCAGTTGCTGAATCCCGGGCCGTACCGACGCGTGCCTCACCTCCCGCCGCCGGCCCGCTCCGCGGCATGGCCGGACGTGACGGATCGAGCCGGCATCGGCGAGGATGAGGCGGTGAGGGGGCTGTGACGGTGGAGATCGAGATTTCGGCACGGGAAGCCGAGGTGCTCGCCCTGCTGAACGAGCGGTGCAGCAACGCCGAGATCGGGCAGCGGCTGTTCATCTCCGTTCGCACCGTTGAAAGCCACGTCTCGTCATTGCTGCGCAAGTACGGCGTCGCCGACCGACACGACTTGTCGGCACTGACATCGACCGCCCCGCTGGCGACAACGAACCCGGCGGACGCCGTCGTCGCCGGACTCCCCGCACCGCGGACCACCTTCGTCGGTCGCCGACAGGAACGGGAGTCACTGTCCAGAACGCTACGCGACGCCCGGCTGGTCACACTGGTGGGTACCGGCGGGGTGGGAAAGACCCGACTCGCCGTCGAACTGGCGACCGATCTGGTGTCCCGGTTTCCTGCCGGCGGCGCCTTCGTCGACCTGGTGCCGGTGCGCGACGGCTCCGTGCCCCAGGCCGTCGCCGCCGCGCTCGGCCTCACCCCCACCCCGCGCCAGCCCTTGTCCGAGGCAATAAAGGACGAACTCGGCGCGCAACGGTCGCTGTTGGTGCTGGACAACTGCGAACACCTGTTGGACGCGGTGGCGGCCTTCGCCGAGCAGGTCCTCAACGGGTGCCCCGGCGTCACCGTGCTGGCCACCAGCCGGGAACGGTTGGGCGTGCCCGGGGAGCAGGTCGTGCAGGTGCTGCCGCTACCCGAGCCCGATGGACGGGCCCTCTTCGACGACCGCGCCCGGGCGGCCGGCGCCGACGTGCCCGGCGACCCGATGGTGGTCGGTGAGCTCTGCGCCCAGCTCGACAACGTACCGCTGGCGATCGAGCTTGCCGCTGCCCGCAGCGCCTCGCTGGGAGTGGACGGCTTGCTCGCGGCGTTCACCGATCCGCTGCGGGTGTTGACCGGCGCGCGACACGCCGATCAGCGGCACCGCTCGCTGCGGGCCGTCCTGGACTGGAGTTACGGCCTGCTGGACCCAGCCGAGCAGACGCTGTTGCGGCACCTCTCCGTGTTCGTGGGTGGGTTCGACCTGGCCGCCGCGGCCCGGGTGCCGCTGGTGGGCGATGTGGCCGGGACCGCCGACCTGCTCGGCCGACTGGTAGAGAAAAGCCTGGTGACCCGTGACCGGGATATGCGTCGCTGGCGGATGCTGGGTACCGTCCGGGCGTTCGCGCGGGAACAACTCGTCGCCGACCCGACCCGGGGTGAGGTGTACGACCGGTACCTCGAATGGGCAACATCGACGGCCACCGGACTCGTCGAGCGGTTGAACGGTGCGTGGCGCGAGGACTTCGACCTCGTCGCCGACGATTTGCGCGCAGCGCTGCTCGGGCCTCGCAGTGGCGTCGGCTCGGCCCCGCACCAACTGGCTCGGGCGCTCGGTCGCCTGACCTTCACCCGTCGCTTCCTGGCCGCGTCCCTGGACTGTTACCGGCAGGCGGCCGCACGGGCACCGAGCCCCACCGAGGCGGTGGCCGACCTGCGCAACGCCGCGGACTGCGCGCTGGTCGGCACCGCGACCGGACAGCAGGTGCTGGACCTGATGCTGACCTGCGCCGACCTTGCCGGGGCGGCCGGCGACGGCAACGCCCAGGCGCTTGCCCTGGCCCGGGTGGTCGAGATGGTCCACCGGTTCGACGGCCGCATCAGCAGCGACATGTCACGCGAACGGCTGACCGTCCTGCTGGAACGGGCCCGAGCCGCCGGCAACCCCGCCGATCCCGCGGTCGCCGCCGCCGTGGCGATCGCCGAGGCGTGGTACGCCGGGGGCCGCCGGTTCCACCCGGACCCGGATCTCGCCGCCGTCGCCGCTGCGGCCGCCCGCCGCTGTGGCGTGCCGGTGTTGGTCAGCGCAGGTCTGGACCTGCTGGGTACGGCTGCGGCGCAGGCCGGACGACCAGCCGAGGCGCGGCGGATCGGGGCGGAGCGGTTCGCGCTGCTGAGTGCGCTCGACCCCACCGACCCGCAGGCGGCACCGGAGATCGGTGACACCTTCCACGTCGCGGCCACCGTCGCATTCCAGGCCGGTGACCTGCCCGCCGCACTGAATGTCGCGCGACGGATGATCGATGACGACCTGCTCGGAGGCCGTACTCATGCCATCGGCACCCTCGTGCCGGCCCTGGCGCTCACCGGTGAACTCGACGAGTCGCTGGCGCAGGCGGAGGCCTTGTGGGAGGGATGGCAGCGGGTCGGCCGGCCACCGACGGGGGACGTGGCGGGTGCCATGGCGTTCGCCATGCTGGCGTGCGGGTTCCGAGGCGATCGCGACAGCATGTCGCGGTGGCGGAACCGGCTGGCGGCCAGCGCCTCCGCCGCCGGCATCGACCTGTCCGCACTCGCGTCGGCGGTGTACGCGGACTGTCGCACCGCCCTTCACCTCGGCGAGTTCGACGACGCGTCCCGGCTGGTCGAGCTGGCATTCAACACCTTTCCCGGCTACCGGTACGAGACGTACGCCCGCGCCGCCGCCGCGGAGCTGGCGGTCGCCGCCGGCTTGCCGGGCGCGACGCGGTGCCTCGCGGTCGCCGAGGAGGCGATCACCGACAACGCGTGGGCGACCGCCTGCCTGGCCCGGGCTCGGGGGCGATTGACTGGGGACGTCGAGGCGCTCACCGCGGGGCTGGCCGGGTTTCAGCAGGCCGGAGCCCGCATCGAGTACGCCTGCACGCTGGCGCTCCTGCCCGGCCGGGAAGCCGAGGGCCGAGCCGAGCTGAGGTCGCTGGGTCTCACGGCAATGAGGGGCTGACCGCCGTCCCCGTTCCGTGGTGCGTTCCGTGGTCGAATCCGTGTGGCCACGGATGTGCCGGCAAGCCGGACGGCGGAGGCTGATCACCGACGGTAACGCCCATTCCGGCGTTCGTGATCAGAGGAGTGGCCATGACGGGCACTGTGCAGCACCCAGGTGAAGTGGTTCACCGCATCTATCTCAAGGCCAGCCCCGAGGAGGTCTGGGCCGCGCTCACCCGCTCCGAGTTGACCAAGCGTTACGGGTACGGCGGCCGGATCGACATCGACCCGCGCCCCGGTGGCGCCTACCGCGGCTACGCGAGCGAGGCCATGGTCGGCAGCGGAGTCGACATGGTCATCATCGAAGGCGAGATCATCGAGGCCGAACCCGACCGGCGGCTCGCCCTGACCTGGCGGATGACCGCCGACCCCGCCATGGCGGCCGAAGGACCCACCCGACTCACGTACGACATCGGCCAGGACGAGCGCGGACTGACCACCCTAACCGTGACGCACGACCTCACCGGGGCTCCACACACCGCGGCACTGGTCACCGGCGCCACCCCAGGCACCGGGGGCGGCTGGTCCTTCGTGCTCAGCGACCTCAAGACGCTCTTAGAAACCGGCGCAGGCATCGCCGGTTGACCACACCGGGGTCGGCGTAGCCCACACGCCGGCCCGGCCAGCACCCATCCCCATCAGCAACGCCCGCAAAGGACACCCAGTGAGACATCCAAAGTTTCAACCGCTCGCAGCCGGCATCGCGGCAGCACTGTTCCTGACCGCGCCCGCCCAAGCGGCGACCGCCCAGGCGCTGACGGCGCAGACCGGCCACGCCGGTACACCCTCCTCCGCCGACTGGCGGGCGGCGTGGACTGCCGCCGCGCACCACCCGTTCGAAGGGTTCGGGACGCCGAACTGGTCAGTCAACGGCTTTGCAAACCAGTCGCTGCGGCAGGTGGTCCGGGTCAGCGCCGGCGGCTCGACCGTGCGGGTACGACTGTCCAACCGCTTCGGCGACCGACCGCTGAAGGTGACCGGCGCAACGATCGCGCTCGCCGCAGGCGGAGCGGCCGTACGACCGGGCAGCCTCCGCTCGTTGACCTTCGGCCGATCGAGGTCGGCGACCATTCCGCCCGGAGGCGAGCTCACCTCCGATCCCGCGCCGCTGCCGACGCGCGCGCTGGACTCCCTCGCGGTGACGCTGTACTTCGCCGGCCCCACCGGCCCAGCGACCGTCCACGAGAACGCGACGGCCACCACCTACCGAACGGCCGGCGACCGGCGGTTCGATCCCCGGGCCGGCGCCTTCGCCGAGACCAGCACATCCTGGTACTTCCTCGCCGGCATCGACACGGCCGGCCAGCCGGAACACGCCCACGGCGTGGTGGTGACGTTCGGCGACTCGATCACGGACGGGTACGGCACCACGGTCGACGCCGACAACCGGTACCCGGATGAGCTGGCCGAGCGGCTCGCCTCCGGTCGTCGCCCGGTAAGCGTCGTGAACTCCGGTATCAACGGCAACAAACTGCTCGCGGACTCGACCTGTTTCGGTGAGGCGGGCGTGTCCCGGTTCGGCCGGGACGCGCTGGACCAACCGGGAGTCCGCGCTGTGGTCGTTCTCGAAGGCATCAACGACATCGGTGGCGGCGGCTACCCCGACTTCGGCTGCGGTGCGTCCCCCGTGGTGACTGCCGAACAGATCATCGACGGGCATCGGCAGCTGATCCGGGCGGCGCACGCCCGCGGCGTGCGGATTATCGGAGCCACCATGCTGCCGATGAAGGACGCGTTCGGCTACGACACGCCCGCCAACGAGGCGGTCCGCGACGCCGTGAACACCTGGATCCGCAATGGCGGCGAGTACGACGCGGTGGCCGACCTGGACCGGGCGCTCGCCGACCCGGCTGATCGGGATGCGCTGCGGCCAACCTACGACTCCGGCGACCACCTGCACCCCAACGACGCCGGCGCCGCCGCGATCGCAGCGGTCATCACTCCTCTTCTCATCCACACCGCTGTTGAGCACCACGACATCCCCCCGCGGTCACCGTCGTGACACCAATATCAAGCGGGAGAGGCCGGTGAGGAACTGACCGTGGCTGTCGTGCCGATGCAGCCGGACGAGTTTCGATGCGTGCGCTGTTTCCTGGTGCACCATCGCAGTCAGCTCGCCGCGCGGTCCGAGGGCCGGGAGGTCTGCCGGGACTGCTCCTGACGTTCGCTGTCAGGTACCATTTCCCGCCACTCCGGGCGGCCACCCAGCCACGCGTCGGCGAGGATCTTTGCCGACGCCCGGCTCGGGCAGTGGTGTAGCTTCGACCGGCCTGCGATGCCGCCGGTTTGCGCCTCTACTTCCCATAGCTGGCCGTCGGTGCGGATGTAGACGTCGCGGCGCCCCCGCAGGCTCCGGTCGCCGTTCCACCAATGACGCTCGATTCTCACGTGCTGACCGTATAGCACCACCTGCGGAAAGACGAACGGTAGGGATCTTGAGAAGAGGTGGTCGGCGTGATCGATCAACCACGGATTGTGCGCGAGAGTCGTCCGCCGTAGGGTGGCCGTCGGTGACCTGCGGGACGGGTCATGCCGCCGCCGATCTTCGGGTAACCGGTTGTCTTCAGACCTGCCCGGGTGGCCAGCACCGTGGCGATGCCGGACAGGAGGAAGGCCCACGGATGACCTTCGGCGTCGCCGGACCAGGCGGGCCGGCCGGAGCGACGCCGTGGAGATCGGATGCGCATTGCAGCCGTCCGACGATTGTGACGCAGGCCCGGTGCCAAAGACGGCAAACAAACACCCGCCGTGACCTACGTTCCGCGGCCTCACTTCGAGCCGGCAACGACGGCCGACGACCGGTGCAGAGGGCATCCTCGGTAATCGTCCTCGGTGAACAGGCATCGGAGTTGCGAGGCTTCCCTTAGCTTTCGCTTGGTTTGCGAAATTTTGACCGGGTTGAGCCAAGTCGCTGTCACCGTTGGCGGGATCAAATCGATCGGCATCTTGACGGGTGGGGCGGGATGTGACGTAGTTGATCGAGCGGCTCGAATCGATGTCGGTCGGCCGGTTGATCCGTCCGCCGCGGTCCACGTCGGCTCGCTACGGTCTGTGACGTCTAGGAGGCTTGCCCGTGTCTATGTCTCGCCGCCAGTTCCTGTCCCGCTCGGCCGGCACCGGTCTTGCTGTGGCCGTGGTCGGTTCGGTCGACGCTCTGTTCACGGCGGCCCCCGCGCTGGGGGTGTCCGGCCCGGAGGTCGGGTACGGTCCGCTCGTGCCTGACCCGGGCGGCATGCTTGACCTGCCGGTGGGTTTCCGCTACAGGGTGCTGTCGCGCGAAGGCACCGTCCGGCCGGACGGTGGCATCGTGCCGAGCCGGTTCGACGGTATGGGTGCCTTCGCCGACGCGGCGCGCGGCGCTCGCCTGGTCCGTAACCATGAGTGCTCCCCGACGGCGAAGATCAAGGTCGTGGCTCCGCCGGAACGTACGTACGATCCGGCCGCCGGGGGTGGGACCAGCACGCTCGCCGTCGATGCGTCGAACCGCGCCGTCTCTGAGCACGTGAGCTTGGGCGGCACGGCCATCAACTGTTCCGGTGGCCGGACGCCGTGGCATACCTGGCTGACCTGTGAGGAGACCGAGGACAAGGCGGGTGCCCGCGGGTACACAAAGGACCATGGGTTCATCTTCGAGGTCGACCCGTACGACGATGCTCGCAACACCGATCCGACACCGCTGACCGCGATGGGTCGGTTCCAGCACGAGGCGGTCGCGGTCGACCCGCACACCGGCATCGTCTACGAGACCGAGGACGCGTTCGTGGCGCCGCTGGGCAGCTTCTACCGCTTCCTGCCGAACCGGCCGCTCGGCGGCCACGGGAGCCTGCGGGCAGGCGGCGTGCTGCAGGCTCTGCACGTCCCGGACCTGCCGGACCTGTCGGTGGTGACGACGGCGGGCACGTCCTTCTCCGGCATCGAGTGGCTCGACGTGCCGGACCCACTGGCGACGACGGAGTCGGTCCGTGCCCAGGACTACCGCAAGCCGATCACCGGTGGGTACAAGATCGAGGGCGCCTGGTGGGGGGAGAAGGACGACTGCGCCTACTTCGTCTCGTCGTTCGCCCGGCGTGAGCTGGGTTCGGCCCGCGACCACGACGGCCAGGTCTGGCGGTTCGACCCGCGAGCCAACACGTTGCGCCTGGAGACCATCTTCACCCGTCCGACGCCGGCACCGGAGAACCCGGAGTTCGACGCCCCGGACAACATCTGCATGTCGCCGTACGGGGGCCTGATGATGTGCGAGGACGGGGTCGGGGATCAGCACATCCTCGGTACGACCGCCGACGGCAAGGTGTTCGCCTTTGCACGCAACCGGGTCAACGTCGGCACCGCCGGGGACCCGGAGTACGGCGAGCTGGCCGGAGCGGCGTTCTCCGCCGACGGCCGGACCATGTTCTTTAACGTCTACAACCCGGGCATCACGTACGCCGTCACCGGCCCCTGGAACCGCCGCCAGGGCTGACCCCGCAGCCGCCCTGCGGTGCTCCCCGGTCCACATGTGATCGGGGAGCACCGCCACGCCTGGGTCTCGGGGCGTGTGGGTGCCAGAGAGTGACCGCGCGGGTCGTTCTCAAACCTTGAGGCGGCCAAGGGATTGAGGCGCCAACACGGCCGCAGTCGAAACCAGAAGCTCTATCTCTGCGCCCGGGGCACGGTGGCCGGCCTGCAATCACCGGGCTGACCAGCTCCTGCGATAGCTACTTCGACCTGAAGACCCCGGTTGAGGGCGCCGGCTTGTGCGATCATCGGTGGCGCTCTGCAACTGGTCGCGCCGGTTGCCTGGTCGGGCGCCGCGCTTCGGGCGTCCGACCAGGCCCTCCGTCGGTTACAGGTATGGGCGGGTGATCAGCTCGATCGCGTGACCGGCGGGATCCTTGAAGTAGACCCCTCGACCGCCGTGCTCGTTGTTGATCTCACCGGGACGTCGCATTTGCGGATCGGCCCAGTGCGCGATGCCGCGATCACACAGCCGCCGATACGCCCGGTCGAACAGATCGTCGTCGATCAGAAACGCGTAATGCTGCATCTGGATCTCCACCGGCGGCTCGGCGAACTGAAGCAGCACCCCATCGTTGAGCTGGATGTTGGTGAACGGACCCCAGGACGGTGCTTCCGGAAGTTCCAACAGCTCCCGGAAGAACCGAGCCGACCCGTTGCGATCCTTGGCGGCGATGATGGTGTGGTTGAACCTGACTGTCATTTGGCTGACCTCGCTGTTGCTCGACACGAAGAACGGGCTCGCGGTGCGCGAGCGCTGGGAGGTCCGCGTGCCGAACTGGGGTGCCTTCTCCGCACCCACCGTGCGATCAGCCCTCCACCGGGTGGCCAATCCGTGTGTGGCGTAGCGCCGGTCCGGTGTTCACGTCGGACGACGCTACTTGATCTCGCTGGCTGCGACAACAGCGCAGCGACCGGCTGTCGGGGGGCTCGTCACGCAGCTCCGGCCGGGTATGGGCGAACTCGTCGACGCACATAAGCCGCCCGGTCGGCGGGGTGTCGTACAACGCCAGGATCCGGTGCATCTCCGCCAAGAAGTCCGGGTCGGTGTAGGCCTTCCAGGTAGTCGTGGTCTGCCAGGAGACCTGACCTTCGCGAAGGAGGTCCTCGAGCTCGTCGAGCGACTGGACCCGGCCGCCCAGGGGCGACGATGTTCGGGTCCGGGTCCGTTACGCGGGGCGCGCGGCGGTCTACGGCAGACGCGCGAGGTATGCGAGCAGCGCCTTGCGGCTGTCCGGCAGCCCGTACTCGTCAACGAGCATAGCGACGTTGCCGAAGTCCTGCCCGTCGATCAGCCAGGGATCGGGTGACCGGCTCAGCACCTCGACGAGCCGTCGCTGTCGCGGCGCCAACGCCGCAGCGGGCGTCGCCGCCGGCAGCGGCCCGTCCGGGAACGCGAGGCGAAACGCCTCTCCCAGCACTGTCAACGACTGGTCGCCGCTGACGGTGGCCAGCCGGCGGAGCAGCGCGTCGAAGGCGCGGTCCGCGTGCTGGGGGCCGAGCTGCCGCAGGGCGAATCCGGCGTACCCACCCAGGTCCCCATTGAGGAACGGCACCCACCCCGCGTCCGACAGCGAGTTCACCGTGTCATCGGGCGGGGCGGCTGCCCAGGCCAACAGCTCGTCAACGGTCGCCTGGTCAGCCTCCGCACCCAGTACCCGGGCCCGTCCGATCGCGGTGGCCCAGCGGACCAGCGGGTGCGGGTCGGCCAGCAACCGGATGTCTGGCGCGGTGCCGAGCAACCCCGTGGCCACCAGCATGGTGGCCACCGCACCGGGCTCCGGTACGGTCTCCGCCCGGTCGGGCTCCAGTCTGGCCGCGGTCGCGTGAGTCAGCGCGGGCAGGCTGCCGGTGGCCTCCTCGGGGAACCAGGCGAGGGCGTGCGCCGCCCCGATTCGCACCCCCAGATCAGGGTGGCCCAGCAGAATGCGGAACAGCGGCACCCCGGCCCGTACCGCGTCGTACACCGCCAGTTCGATGTACGACCACAGCCGGTTCTGCTCCTCTGCGGCCAGGGACTGGACGTACGCGTACTCGACGTACTCCTGCTTCGCGTCGTCCTCACCGGTCCAGGGGAGTGGCTTGGCGGCCAGCAGCTCTCGCCCGCCTTCGGCGGCCCGGCGGTAGTCGGTCACCGGGAAGCCGTCCGGCAGGAAGTTCTCGTCGTAGCCGACCGCCAGGGAGGTCAGCAGGGCGAGTATCGCCGCCGGGTCGGGGGTGGCGGGGTCGGCGAGCAGTTCCAGCAAAAACGGCACTGCGTAGGCGCTCGCCTGGTACCGGCTGCCCTGGTGGAAGATGTTGGTGTAAAGGGTGCCGAGGGCGTCATCTCGTTCAGCCGGATCGGGCGATCGCAGGGCGCGGATCTGGCCGGGCAGATCGTCGGCCGCCCCGTAGGCGTGGCCGAGCCGCCGCCACTCGATGTCGTCAAGGCCTTCGAGCATGCCCTATGTTCCCCGTCGCCCATTCCGGCGTGGCGGTCGGGGTGCCGCCCGGAACGCCGGGGCAGGTGGGGACGTTCACGGGCGGCCGGGGGCGGGCGAACCGTGCGCGGTGCAAAAAATCTGTTTCGGTACGTGCACGACCAGGCAGACGACGCTGCCCCAGTTGCGCGACAGGGTCGGAGCGTGTCCACGGCCGAGACCGTCGACGGAGAGTGTCGGTCATCGGCAATCTTCGGGAGCGAAGTGATTGGACTTCGCAGATGCTCGATCCCGGGCCGCTTTGTCGCCCGTCGGTGGGAGGCAGCCGCGGCGGGGCCGGGTCGGGTCGGGCCGGGCCACCCGGTTGTCGTACCCGCACCCGCCGGGTCCGTACGGCCCCGAGCGGGTGATCTGCGACGTGCCGGGTGGCCCGCTCACCGAGGTGCGCGGCGTGCTGATCGATGTGGAGTGGCGTGGCTCCCCCGGCTGGCTGTTGCGGGACCGGAGGTTGCTGGCGCTCCCGGGATCGCGCAGATCTATGCGTTTCGCATATAGTTGGGGCATGGGGTCAAGCCTTGAAGCAGCCATCAACGAGTGGCACGCGAGTGTGAATGACGGGGACCTGCAGCGGTCGGCGAGGGCTGTTGGTGATCCGATCGTCGTGCTGGGACCGAAGGGCGCTGGCCCGATCACACCTGAGCAGTTCGCAGAGTGGGTGGAGCGTTCCGGGATCAAGCTGGTCCCGCGGTCGTGGCACCCGATCAGTGAGCGGCTCATGGTGGTGGAGGAGGATGCGACCTGGCCGGAGAGCAAGGCGCCAACGCGCGTGGCGACGGTCTTCCGCGTTTCCGGCGGCAAGGTGACTGCCTCACTGCGGTTGCCCGACCTCAAGTCGGCACTCGAGCTGGCCTACATCTGCCGCGAGATGGGGGCATCGGAGTGACCAGCCCGGGGCCGGGCCAGGTCTTGTTCGGCTTCGTGCGGCACTGGTCACGCCGATCCGTGACGGGGGATCCGGGGGCCGAGCAAGGACGACTCGTGCTGGTCAGCGAGGCGGTCCTCGCCCTCACCGAGCGCGGGATCTCTCCAACGGTCAACGCGATCGCACACGAGATCGGGATCGACCAGAGCGGAGCTTCACGGCTGATCAAGAGTGCCACCGCGGCGGGATACCTGGCCATGGCGGCCTCCTCGGCTGATGGCCGGCGACGCGAAGCGTCCCTCACACCCGCAGGCCGGGCCCTGCTGGAGCAGGCTCACCGGTGGCAGGGAGAGGTCTTCGACCAGCTGACCGCAGGTTGGAATGAGAAGCGGCGCCGCGACTTCCAGCAGGCGATGACTGACCTGATGGACCGGTCGTACGCGATGGACGCATGCGCCATGCCAACGCGTCGCTGAGCATCGAGGGACGCCGGTGGCTGGTCGAGCGCTGCAAGCCAAGCCCATTGCTCATGTCGCGGCAGAGATGGCTTCCCCTGGCCGCATCCATGACCTCGTGCACGCCCTCCTCGCGGTGAGAGGGGCACTGTGCACACCTCGCAGAGGAATCTGAGCATCGTGCACGGTAGCTCCGGCAGGATGCCGCGTCATAGCGTGAACCCTGTCGGGATGAAGATCATTACCCCCTCCACGTTCTTTTTGATCGAAGGGCTTCCATGAATTTCAGGAATTCGCAGTGGCGGCGTGCTGCCGCCGGCGTAGCGGCCGGGATGCTCGTCATCAGCGGGCTGCTGCTCCCGTCCAGCGCGCAGGCGGAGCCCGCCTCCAACGCCCCCGTGCGCGACGTACAGGTGGCTGGCGGCATCAGCGGCAAGGCGGCGACGGCGCTGGTCGACCGGCTCGGCAAGGCGCGTACCGGCGGCACCTACCTCGATCGGGAAAGCCAGCGCCTCGTCGTCGCCGTCACCGACGATGCCGCCGCCCAGGAGGTACGCGAGGCGGGCGGCATCGCCAGGGTCGTGCGTTACAGCACCTCCCAGCTCGACGCCATCACCACTACGCTCAACGAGTCGATCAGTCTGCCCGGCAGCTACTGGGGCACGAATTCGGTCGACAACCAGATCGAGGTCCGAGTGAGCAGCGCCGTCTCCGACACGGACTACGCCAAGGTGCAGGCGATCGCGGCCCGCTTCGGCTCCGCAATGGATGTCGGTCGATTCCAGGGCAAGCTCCAGAAGGACCTGAGTGGCGGCCGGTACATCAAGTCCGACGACGGCGGCACTTGCTCGTCCGGCTTCAACGTGCGAGACAAGAGCAACCCCGACTCGCTGTACTTCCTGACGGCCGGCCACTGCACCAAGGGCACCGTTGACAACGACTGGCGCGACGCGAACGCCACGTACCTCGGCTACGACGTCGGCGCTTTCTACCCGGAGCGCGACCACGGTCTGATCCGGCACTACAACGCCAACGTCAGCAAGCCGGGCAACGTCTACCTGCACAACGGCGAATACCAGGACATCGTCTATTCGCGCGACGCGTCCGTCAACGAGCCGGTCTGCCACAGTGGCTATGCCTCCGGATACCAGTGCGGCTACGTGACCCAGACCGGGATAACGGCCAACTACGGTGACGGAAACGTCTACAACCTCGTCGCCACAAGCTACTGCCGGGAGGGCGGCGACAGCGGCGGTCCGGTCTTCTGGCGTGACGCCGCCATCGGTATCCACTCCGGCGGGCACGACTGCGTCGGCTTCTACCAGCGGGTCAACCCGGCCCTTTCCTGGTACGGAATGGAAGTCTACTGACCGGCACCGTGTCAGAGGTCAGGTCAGGGCAGGTGAGCGAGCCGCGCCCTGCCTGGCGGCTCTGCACGGGCAACCTTGAGCGTGTCGAAGGTAACCGATGGGACGAGTTATGAGAATCTCCAGAGTGGTACGGCTGCCGGCTGTCGCCGCGGTGGTACTGACGATGACCGCGACCGCCCTGTCCGCCGGGCCCGCTTTCGCGGTCGCGCCCAGTCCTGAGGGGTACACCCTGTTCGGCGCCGATGAAACGCTGAACGGTGTCACCTACGACAGCTTTCGGATTCCGGCCATCGTGGCCACCACGCCGGGCACGCTGGTTGCGTTCGCCGAAGGCCGGCGCAACAACGAGGGCGACTGGGGCGACATCGACCTGGTGATGAAGGTTTCGACGGACAACGGGGCGACCTGGTCCGGGCTGCAGCCGGTCGCGACGGCGGGCACAGACACGTGGGGCAACCCGACTCCGGTTTACCACCCAAACAGCAACCCGGCCACGGGTGGGACGATCTGGCTGTTCGCGCAGCGGACCGACGGCAGCATCACCGATGTCTCGCAGGTGACCTGGGGGAATCGGGAGGTCTTCGCGCTATCCAAGTCGGTCGGAGCGGACGGCGCGCCCAGCGGGGCGTGGACGTTCAAGAACCTCAACTCCACGCTCAAGCCGTCCAGCTACAAGTGGGATGCGGTCGGCCCCGGCAACGGCATCCGCCTCACCCAAGCGGGCCCGGACAAGGGCGCCCTGGTCATCCCCGCCTGGGGCCGTAGCTTCTACAGCAGGGACGGCGGGGTCACCTGGCACCAGTCGACCCTGCCCAGCCGCAACGGCATCGAAGGGACCGTCGCGGAGAAGACCAATGGCACCCTCTACCGCAACGACCGCCCGAACGCGGCTGGCTTCCAGCCCTACCGCACCTACCTGAGCGGGACCCTCGCCGGCGGATACACGGGGTACCAATGGCACAACGGCGTCCACGACACGCTCACCGAGCCGACCCAGGCCCAGGGCTGTCAGGGCTCGCTGCTCCGCTACAACTTCGACGGCAGGCACCGGCTGATGTTTCTTCACCCGAGCCATCCCACCTACCGCCGGGACATGAAGATCAGCATCAGTTACGACAACGGCGCCACCTGGGACAAGATGTCGCGTCTCATCCCTCGCCCGGCTGGATGGGGCGGCGATGATCCGGTCGAGGGCGGCTACTCCAGTATGGCCAAGACGTCGGATTACCACGTCGCCGCGCTCATCGAAGCCAGCAAGGCCGACTCATCCAACCCCGATGGCACCGGCTCGAAGGCACACATCATCGTGTTCCACAAGTTCAACCTCAACTGGATCCTGAACGGCCGCACCGAGCCGTAGCGGGTCACGCCCTCGGTGCTGCATTTCAGGGCCGGGAGGATGTCAAGCGCAAGGTCACTGTACGAGGAACCGAGAGGGCCGGTTGCGCCACTGCCAGGGCGGCAGCGGTCGTCGCAAGGGTCCCTCAATCGAGGGTGGGGAAGGGATCCGGGAGGGCGGGTGTTGACCGCGCCCTCCCGGCCCTTCCCGGTGCCAGTGGTTCTGCTGAACGGCTTATCCGCAGGTCACCCGGGCCTCGCCCCAGTCGGCGTGGTCGAAGTTCCTACCGTCTCCACCGTCGGTGACCTTCAAGGTCAACATGCGTACTCCTGCGACGTCGACGCCGAGTGGGCGCGCTCCGTCGGCACGCCGGACGACTCCGGTGTCGGCGAGTTGCCGGCCGTCGCCGAGGACCTGGAACACGACCGAGCCGGACTGGCTGACCTCGTCGTCGATGCCGACCTCGGCCTGCAGTTGGCTGCAGGCCCCACCCAGCCACACGGTGAGCTGGCTCGGCGCGTGGGTCCCGATGCCCTTGGCGTACGTCCTGCCGCCGATGGACAGGGTCTGCCCGTCACCGGCACCCGTCTCTCCGTTGGATTTGTCGCGTTCGACCGGCCCCCACCCGTTGCTCTCGCTCAGGAACGGCAGGTCGCTCACGTACGTTGTTCCGCTCGGGCTAGGTGGCGGAACGAACACGCGGACGGCCTCCTCGACATGCACCGGGCGCTTCTGCGGGTCGTCGGAGAAGCGGTAGGTGGCGACGACCGGGACGTCGACGTAGCCGGGGGCGGCATCCTCCGCGGCGGTGACCGTCCACGCGCCACTGATCGACTCGCCAGCCCGCAGGCGCTTCGTCGATACTGGCGCGCCGTTCACGCTCCAGCCCGCGGTCGGTGTCACGCGCAGCGTGACGTCGGTGATCGGCGCGCCGGCGGGCAGGGTGAACGTGCCGCGTACGTCGATGGTGCTGCCTGGCCGTGCCTCCGCCTGGGTGGGCGTCACCGCAAGATTTGTCTGCGGCACCCGGCGCACCGGCTGGTAACAGGTCGACATTCCCTTGGCGTACTTGCAGACCACGGACACGAAGCCTCCGTTGGTGGCTACCGGCACCGCGAGCCGGTCGTCCGAGTCGACAATCCGGGCCTCCCGGATCAGGCCGTGCGGGCCGTCGCGGAGGGTCTCCACGAGCCATTGGCCCTTGCCCAGAAACGTCAGCGGCGTCTCGAACGTCTTCGCCGGCACGGCCGAGATCGCGCCGAGGTACCAGCGCTCATCCGCCCGTCGGGCGAGGAAGACCTCCTGCCCTGGGCGTCCGCCGAGCAGGCGAGTCTCGTCCCAGGTCGTCGGGAGTTGGTTCAGCGTTCGGAGCGCCTCGGGGCGCGACTCGTAGTTCTCGGGTTTGTCCGCGGCATGCTGCCAGCCCGACTCGTACACCAGGAACGTCGCCGCCTCGTGTGCGGCAGTGGTGTCGCGGTCGGAGACGACGAAGGCGACCGGGGTGTAGTCCATGCCACCGACGACGTTGCGCGTGAACGGGAACATCGTGTTGGTCGCGGCCCGGGTACGGAACTGCTCCGCGCCGCGGATCGCCTCGACGGTCATGACGTGCGGCCACGTCCGTTGGATGCCGCGGGGGATGGTCGCGCCGTGGAAGTTGACCATGAGTTGCAGGTCGGCGGTCTTCCGGAGAATGTCGTCGTACCACGCGAAGCGCGCCTGGGAATCCGAGTCCATGAAGTCGACCTTCACGCCGGCGACACCCCAGGACTTGATGAGCGGGAGCGTCTCGTTTCGTTCCTGTGCGGTGTCCAGGGCCGTCCAGTGGAACCACAGCAGCACCTCGACACCCCGAGCGCGCGCGTAGCGCACCACCTCCGGTACCCAACTGCGGTCCCAGCCCTCGTCGATCAGGACGTAGGACCATCCGTTGCGGGCGGCGAAGTCGACGTACTGCTTCTGGCGCACCGGGTCCCGAGGGCTGTCGTGCTCCGACAGCCACGACCACGCGACCGTGCCGGGGCGGATCCACGAGGTGTCGGCCACCTTCGACGCCGGTGCCAGGTCGTCGACGAGCGTCGAGGTGGTCACCGTGGCTAGGTCGCCCACGATCGCGGTACGCCAGGGCGTGGCCAGCGGGCCGGGTGAGGTGACCTCCGCGTCGGCGAGCTTGATCGTGTAGTTCCCCGATCCCGCATGGTGCGTGAGGCGGCCGCCCGAGTATCGCCCGTCGACGTCCGACTCGGTGAGCAGGACGTAGGTGTTCTCGATGTCGAACAGTGCCGGGAAGCCGAAGTCGCCCGCTGCTGCCGCTGCGGCGGTCGTCTCGACCCGGGTCCCCTCGTAATTGGGGGTGTAGGGCAGCAGCCACGCGGGTGCGCCGCTCGGCAGGGAGTACGACGATGCCTCCCGCTTGACGGTGACGCCGTCGGCGTCGGGAAGGACGTACCGGAAGGCCACGCCGTCGGCCGAGACGCGGACCACGAGGTCCATCCGCGTGCCGTGGGCACCGGCGAACGAGAGCGTCGTTTCCGCCAGCGTGGCGTGGCGGACGCGCTGCTTTCCGGTGGTCATGATGTAGTTCTCCGCCACTGTCCGGTCGGTGCGGCGGAGGAAGGTCAGGCCTCTGGTCAGGTCTTCGGCCGTGGTCTCGATGCCGACAGCGGAGGGCGCGAGCACGGTTTTGCCCTGGTGGGCGACGGCGAGCGACAACGCGCCGTCGACGTCGAGCGCGACCGTCGCCGATACCGGCGTTACCGGCGACGGAGCACCGATCGCCCAGGTGGCGGTATCCGAAGCTGTGGCGGGGTTGGCCGCCACTGCCGCCGTAGCGGCGGCGAGTATGGGTACGACGCAGCGAACGATGAGCCGATGCCACGAGCTGTGCACACGCATAGATCATCCCTTCTACACAGGTTCGATCAGCGGATGCCGAAGCAGCAGGCACGTGCCAGGGCGACGATGTGGCAGGTGATCGACGCGAGGCCTGTGCCTGCGCCGCGAGTTGCGGGACCCGTTGAACCTGACCGCGGTCGCGTTGCCTACGACGGCAAGAGCCGGCCGGGTGTGGCCGGCGTGAGGAGCCAACCTCCCTCCTGTCCGTTCACAAAATCCAACACCGGCGAACAGGGGTGCCGTTTGTGCGAGCGCCCTCATGGCCCTCGCGACGCGAAGCCTAGGGCGCGTAGCCGTGGACCGCTATCCTATACATCCGATGTTCATTCATGTCCATACTTGATCGGTCCTGTTGCGGTCGTTAATCTCGCGGAAACGTTCCTGCCCGGAGCAAGGCCGACCAGGACCCCCATGTCCGGCAGCAGTCCCAGGTGCCACCGGATGTGGACGAACCTGAGCGTGCCGGGGGCGCGCCCGACGTCCGCCGCGTCCACCGACCGGTCTCTCCGCCGCATCCGAGGAGGAGTCTGTGATGCACGTACCACTCCGACCGACCTGGCCGGCTACCGCGCGCCGCTCGACGTCGCGGATCGCGGCCCTCACGGTCGCCCTCGTCGCGGCGCTACTCGCCGGAACTCTCGCAGCCACACCCGCCAGGGCGGAGACCGCCCGGTGGACGGTCACGGCTACCTTCGCTCCCGACGGCCCGACGGCGCAGGTCACTCACGACACGGAGGCGGGGACCATCTCGTTGGCCGTGTCCCGCGGCGGTCGGACGGTCCTGCCGCCCAGCCCGCTGGGCATCCGGACCGAAGACGCCGACCTGACCGGCGGGCTGCGGTTCCTCGGCCGTAGCGACCGCACCGACGTCGAGCGCTACACGACGACAGTCGGCAAGGAAGCGCAGCGGCTCGCGATCTTCCGGGAGGCGCGATTCCGGTTCGCCGGCGCGGGCGACGCCCGGCTCGACCTGGTCGTCCGGGTCGCCGACGACGGCGTCGCCTACCGGTATGAACTGCTCGACGACTACGGGTCGGTGCTCGGCGAGGCGTCCGCGTTCACCGTTCCCGCCGACAGCACCGCGTGGCTGGCGAACCACCGCCGGGACTACGAGAACCCCTACGTCCAGACCACCGCCGCGGCCGCGGCCGCCCGGGAGTACCTCGCCCCGGCGCTGTTCGACGTCCACGGCACCTACCTGATGCTCGCCGAGTCCAACCTCGACGGACGCTACTCGGGCGGCAGCCTGGTGCATGACGGCACCGGCACGTACCGGGTGAAGGTCTGGGACCAGAGCGTCCTGGTCGACGGGCCGTTGGCGACGCCCTGGCGGGTGATGGTCGTCGGCGACCTCGACACGATCGCCACCTCGACGCTCGTGGACGACCTGGCGCCGCCGTCGCGGCTCACCGACACCTCGTGGATCCGCCCCGGCCAGGTGCTCTGGACCTGGCTCGCCGGAGGGCGCGCCGCCGGGCAGAGCCTGACCCGGCAGATGGGGTACGTCGACTACGCCGCGCAGCGCGGCTGGCCGTACGTCGCGGTCGACGCGGGCTGGTACTTCGACCCCCAGCAGTGGGACGTCACCGACCCGAACTGGCGTACCAACAGCTGGATGCCCGAGCTTGTGCGCTACGGGCGCGAGCGGAACGTCGAGATCATCGTCTGGATCCACTTCCGGGACCTCGACACCGCGCAGGAACGGTCCGAGTGGCTGCCGACGCTGCACGAGTGGGGAGTCAAGGGCGTCAAAATCGACTTTATGGACTCCGAGTCGCAGAACCGGCTGCGGTGGTACGACGAGATCCTGCCCGCGACCGCCGACAACGAGCTGCTGGTGAACTTCCACGGCTCGAACATCCCCAAGGGCATTCACCGGGTCTGGCCCCACGTCATGACCATGGAGGGCGTTCACGGCGCGGAAAAGAGCAGCCTCACCACCAGCCACATCACCGCGCTGCCCTTCACCCGCAACGTGGTCGGCTCGATGGACTACACACCGATGGCGTTCCACCGCAACCGGCCCACCTCCGACGCCCACGAGCTGGGGCTGTCGGTCGTCTTCGAGTCCGGCCTGCAGAACCTCGCTGGCACCCCGGAGTCATACGACGCGCGGCCGGAGGCGGTGCGCTTCCTCGAACAGGTGCCGACCGTCTGGGACGAGACCAAACTGCTCGCAGGCCGTCCCGCCGACAACGCCGTCTTCGCCCGTCGCAGCGGCCAACGGTGGTTCCTCGGCGGTAGCACCTCCGGTGCCGCCCGGACCCTGAACGTACCGCTGAACCTGCCGGCCGGGCCGTGGCTGGTGGAACTGATCACCGACGGGGACAGCGGGCTCGTGCGCAGCCAGCGCGTCGTGCAAGCCGGAGACACCCTGCCCGTCGAGGTGATCGCCAACGGCGGCTTCGCCGGCCTGGCATGCCGCTGGCACGCGAACCTCACCACCTGCGACCGGCCATAGCCGCACCCGCGAGTTCCCGAGGGGAGAGCCATGCGCACACCACCATCAGGCAGGTCGCCGTCGAGGCGACGTACCACCTGCGCGGCGCTGGCCGTGTCCGCGTCACTGCTGCTCGCACCGGCAGGCGTCGTCCCCGCCAGCGCTGCGGTCCCCGCGACCACGGCCGCGCCCGACGGGGAGACGCTCACCGCCGCGAGTTCCTCGCCGCAGCTCGCCGAAGCCGTCAACTGGGCCATGTCGCGCGCACGGCAGCATGTGCAGACCGGCAAGCACGGCCCGGTGAACGGGAACGGCAGCAACCCCGGCACCGGCGAGGCCGACTACATCCCGTCGTACTGGGCGGGCTACGCCCACCGCACCGCCTTCTACTCGCGCGACTTCGTCCACCAGGCCGCAGGCGGGCACCTGCTTGGCTTGGAGGCCGAGAACAAGTCGATGCTCACCGCGTTCGCGGCGAGCGCGAACGAGGCGCGTAAGTGGTACCCGCTGTGGGCGTTGAACTTCGACGGCAGCCCCTACAACGTGGACTACCGCAGCGACACGAACTTCGTACGCGAAGTACCCGCGGTGTTCGAGCTCGTGCAGGAGGCCGAAGAGCAGTACCGCTGGACCGGCGACGCCGACTACCTCGACGACCCCGTGCTCTGGCGGTACTACACCAAAGCAGTCACCGACTTCGTCGCGCTCCACGACACGCAGCTACCCAACGGCATAGCCGAGGGCACCGGCCGTGGCATCTTCCAAGGCGCCGCGAGCTACAACGAACGCAGCGATCACGCCGTCATCGAAGCCGGCGACGGGCTCGCCTCCCAGTACCGCGCGTACCTCGCCTACGCGTACCTCGCCAAGCAGAAGGGCGACACCGCTACGGCGGCGACCTTCGAGCGCAAGGCCGCGGAGCTCAAGCGGTGCTTCGAGGACGAATGGGGCGTCACCCGGGACGCCTGGGAGTATGTGCGCGGCCGCGGCCCAGCGAACGAACCGTACGCCGGCTTCGGACGCGAGAACTCGGTCTTCTACGCCGTCAAGGAGTTCATCGACGCCCACGACAAGCGCACGTGGGACTACCTCGAATACCTCGACCGCATGTACGTCGAGGACCGGCCCCCGAACATCGAGGCGACGACCTACGTCCCCGACGCGCTGTTCAACTACGGCTTCGACGTGCAGGCGTGGACCTGGATGAAGGACATCATCTCCAAACTCCACCTCCCGCACGAGGTCCCCACCCAGGGCACGAACGGCGACTACCCCGAAACGAGCTTCACGCTCGTATCCCAGACCGTCGAGGGACTCGCCGGGGTCCGGCCGAACGCACCCGAGCACGCTGTGTCGGTGCGCTCACACCTGCCCGCCGAGATCGGATGGCTCGACCTCGACCACATCCAGGTCGGCGCGCACGACTTCGGCGTCCGCCACGACGGCACGACAAAGACGGTCGTCAAGCACAACGACGGACCGCAACCGCTGACGGTCACCGTGCAGTTCCCGGGCGGCTGGCCGAAGCTCAAGGTCGACGGCACGCCCGTAGAGCCCGAATACGTGCACGTCAACGGCCGAGCGCTCTCCCAGGTCACGCTGACCGTTCCCGTCGGCCGGTCGGTCACCGTCACCACCAGCGGCGACGTGAACCCGAACCGGCACGGCGACCTCATCCTCACCCATCCGCAGGACTTCGCGCTGCTCTCGCCAGCCAACGGCGTGACCCGCGTGCCCGCCAAGGGCGCGACCTTCACCTGGCAGCCCGCGGTGAACGCCCGGGAGTACCACCTGCGCATCGCCCGGAACGCGGCGATGACCGACGTCGTCGCCGAGGCCACAGTCAAGGAGCCGACCGCGACGATCGGTTCACTCGATGCCGGGCGGACCTTCTACTGGGAGGTCACCGCCGTGAACCCCCGCACCGGGCAGAAGCTCGTGGCGCCCGGCGGCCAGTGGCGCTTCCGCACCATGCCCACAGCGGTGCCGGACGCGCCGTCCCCGGTCGGCGCGTACCGCGTCGGGAACCACGTCGGCGTCACCTGGACAGCGTCCGACGGCGCACTGACCTCGACGATCTACCGCGCACAGGCGGGAAGCGACGACTTCACGGCCATCGCCACCGACCAGACGGGCACCTCCTACCTGGACCGCGGCGCAGCCGGCGGGCCCTACCGGTACAAGGTGACATCGACGAACGAGGTGGGCGAGGGGCCGGGAACGATCGCCGAGGAGCAGGCCGCACCCGCCGACGGCCCCGTCGAGTACCTCAGCGACCGCGACTGGGTCTCGGCGACCGCCGGATGGCGAACGGTGCAGAAGGACCGCGCCGTATCAGGCAACCCGATCCGCATCAACGGCACCGAGTACGCCAAGGGCATCGGCACCCACGCCAACTCTGAGATCGTCTACGACCTCGAACCGGCGGACACCAGGTTCGTCGCGACCGTCGGCATCGACGACGTGCAGCGCAACTCGCCGAACGCATCGGTCACCTTCCAGGTGCTCGCCGACGGCAAGGTCGTCTACGACAGCGGGCTCATGCGCGCGCAGCCGTACTCACCGCCGCAGCGCGTCGAGCTCGACA
Source organism: Micromonospora sp. NPDC047740 (assembly GCF_043204735.1). Taxonomy (NCBI): domain Bacteria; kingdom Bacillati; phylum Actinomycetota; class Actinomycetes; order Micromonosporales; family Micromonosporaceae; genus Micromonospora; species Micromonospora sp. NPDC047740. Next base: position 114,449 of record NZ_JBIDCT010000022.1, on the reverse strand, counting down.
TCCTCGGCATCGAGCGACTCGTGCTGCGAGTCACCGACGCCGGCAACACCAACAACAGCGATCACGCCGACTGGGCCGACGCCAAGGTCATCCGCCTTCCGGGAAGCTGAAGATCACCGCGGGCGGGGAGCCAATCCTTCCCGCCCGCGGTATTGCCGCGCGTCCAATTGCATGAGCCGCAGCCGCCGCCACGGTGGCAAGCGGTTGTCGTCTGTAGTCGCACAACCTAGGTTGAGCGACGTCCCCGTAACCTCGAGGAGGCCCGGTGGCAGCTTCGACCGGCAGCGACGGGCGGGCGGCCCCCACCATCTACGATGTGGCCCGCGCGGCGGGCGTTGCCGCGTCGACGGTGTCCCGGGCATTCGCCCGCCCGGGCCGGGTCAACGCCGACACAGCCGGGCGGATCCGCAAGATCGCGGCGGAACTGGGCTACCGCACCAATCCCGTCGACCGCGCGCTGCTCAGCGGGCGTTCCTCGATGATCGCGCTGGCCATCTCCGACATCACCAACCCGTATTACTTCGAGATCATCCGTGGTGCTCAGGCGGCAGCGATGGAGGCCGGCTACACGATGCTGTTCGCCGACGCGCAGGAGTCCGACCAGCTCGAGCGGGAGGCGTTGGACCGGGCCGTCCAGACGGTGGAGGGCATCGTGCTGGCCAGCACCCGGATGTCCGACACCTCGATCCGGATGACGGCCAAGCTCCGGCCGCTGATCGTGCTCAACCGGGCCGTCGCGGGCGTGCCGTCGGTGGTGACGGATCACCGGCAAGGCATGTGGCAGGCCGTGGACCACCTGCACGGCCTTGGTCACCGCCACATCACCTATCTGGCCGGGCCGGCGGCGGCGTGGTCGGACGGGATCCGCTGGCAGGCGTTACGGGAGGCCACCGTCGAACTGGGCCTGCGACTGCACCGCCTCGGCCCATATCCGCCCACCGTGCTCGGCGGCGTCGCCGCCGCTGCCGACTACTGCCGACGACCGAGCAGCGCGGTCATCGCCTACAACGACCTGCTGGCCCTGGGACTGCTGCGCGGCCTCTCGGCCGTCGGGGTCCGGGTGCCACAGGACGTCAGCGTCGTGGGGTTCGACAACATCTTCGGTACCGACCTGGTCACGCCCGGCCTGACCACCCTCGCCGCGCCGCTGCACCTCCTCGGACACACCGCCGTGCAGGGCCTGCTCGCTCTCATCTCCGGCGCCCAGCCTCCGGTCGACAAACCGCTCACGATTCCGACCCGCCTGGTGGTCCGCGCCTCCACGGATCAACCGCGGCGACCCGGATCGCTGCCTACCCGAACAGGCGGAATTCCCCGCCCCGCGGCAAAGCCCGTCGGCCCGGAACAGCACGGATAGGCCAGGTCGGACCCGGAGCGGATCGCCGCCGTCTGAGCACCCGAGCTCGTACGCCGACACCGGCGTCGGCTCTGCGGCACGCAAGCCGGTGCCGGATGGTGGCCCCAGGCGCGGTGGGGGAGTGCCCGACGGGACCGCCGACAGCGACATCCGCTCGGGGTGCGGCGGGGTCGCCTCCTGCGGCCCGTTACCTGTCAGTGCGCTCTAGCGACTGATCGGCATGTCCCGCCTTGCGGTGGGACGGTCCCGGTCTTGTCCGCCTGAGCGGGGCCGGGTTGACGCTTCATGGCCACCGGCCCGCCGGGGCGGGTCTTACGGTCGGCTCCACGTCCTGCCACCGGGCCACTCCCGGCGGTGGTGACCTCACGCGCGAGCGCGGCGAGGTTACGCGCGGCGTTCAGGTCCCGATCGAGGGCCAAGCCGCACGAGTCGCACAGGTAGGTTCGGACACGCAGCGGCAGCTTGGCTTTCACCGCGCCACAGTCCGAACAGGTTTTGCTGGAGGGATACCAGCGGTCGGCCACGATCCGCCGGCCGCCGTTCCATTCAGCCTTGTACGCGACCTGTCGGCGGATCTCACCGAAGCCGGCGTCCGCGACCTGTCGGGCTAGCCGCCGGTTGCGCAGCATGCCGGCCACGTTGAGGTCTTCGACCACGATCGTGCCGTACTTGCTGGCGAGGCGGGTGGTGAGCTTGTGCAGGCCGTCGCGGCGCAGGTTCGCCACCCGCGCATGCGCTCGAGCGACCTGCTGGCGGGCGCGTTCCCACCGATTCGAGGGCCGTAGGCCGGTGCGCCGGTCCGGCCCGACGCGCCGGGACATCTGCCGGGCCAGACGCCGCATCCGTTGGGCCGCCTCGTCCAGGTGCCGGGGGTTGGGCAGCATCTCGCCGGTGGACAGCACTGCCAGGTGGGTGATCCCCACATCGACGCCGACCACCGCCTGCGGGCGTGTCGGGGTGCGCTCGGCCCGCTCGACCTCGACGCAGAACGCGACATGCCACTGCCCGCCGTCACGGCGCACGGTCGCGGACAGGATCCGGGCCGTGCCCGCCTCCAAACGGCGGGCGAGCTTGCGGGCGGACTCGTGCAGCTTCAACCGGCCCAGCCGGGGCAGCACGACATGCTTGCGGTCCGCCTCCACCCGGATCGCGCCGGTGATGAACCGGACGCTGGGGGTGGCGCGACGGCGGGACTTGAACCGCGGAAACCCCACCCGCCGCCCAGCCCGCTTACCCGTACGCGAGTCCGACCAGTTCTTCAATCCGCGCGCCAGGTTGTCCAGGCCGGTGTTGTACGCCTCCTTGGAACACTCCGGCCACCACGGCGCCACATCCGGCTTCGCCTGGTTCCACGCCTTGCGCAACTTGGCCAGACTCCAGCCGACGGTCGGGGTCAGCAACTCATCAGGCACCCCGTAGGAGCGTTCCGCGGCGCGCTGATCCATGACCGCCTTCACCCGCGCCAGGGCCCAGTTGTACGCAACCCTGGCCGCGCCCGCATGCGCCAGCACCGCCCGTTCCTGAGACGGCGTCAGGTCCAGAGCGAACCGGTATGCCTGTATCGCCTTCACGACGGCGGGTCCTGTGTGGTGGCGGCCTCGACCGCTCGGCGCGCCCGATTCGCAGCAGCCCGACGGCCGTAGAGACGCGCGCACAACGCGGTCAAGATCTCCGTGACGTCCCGGACCAGGTCGTCGTCGACCTCCGCCGGGTCGACCACCAACAGCTTGCGGCCCTGCGCGGTCAGCGCCGCCTCGACGTACTCGGCACCGAAGCGGGCGAACCTGTCGCGGTGTTCCACCACGATGGTCGTCACCGTCGGGTCGCGGAGCAGGGCGAGGAACTTTTTGCGGTGCCCGTTCAGTGCGGATCCGACCTCGGTCACCACCTGCGACACCGGCAGGTTCTGCCCAGTCGCCCACGTGACGACCCGAGCGACCTGCCGGTCAAGGTCAGCGCGCTGGTCGGCGGACGACACCCGGGCGTACACCACCACCCGCTCGACGCCAGCCGAGGCAGCAGGCAACGGCTCGCCCACCATGATGAGTCGGCCCAGCCGATAAGTAGGAACGGGCAACGTCCCCGCCGCGTACTGCCGCCGCGCGGTGACGTACGCGATGCCCTGAGACGCCGCCCACTCCTTCAAGTTCACCCGATCGCCATAGCACACGCAAGGGCGCTAGAGAGCACTCAATCGCGAGCAGTTGTTAACCCCTCACCACGCGCCATGGCAACTCACGGCAACTGGTGGTCTGCGGGCCCGCACCGGAACTACGGTCAGGTGCGACTCTTCCCCGGGGTCGGCGAGCCCACGCTGCCAGGCAGATCGAAGGTAGAGGTCGTGGAACGATGACGAACGCCACCCGCGCGATATTCCTGGCAAGTGCATTGGCGGCTCTGGTGCTCTCCATCTCCCCACCCGCCCTTGCCGCAGGCGGGCGGCTGCCTGACGCGGCACCAGTCGCAGCGCCCGCACCGGTCAGCCGCGACACTGTCCCGGATTCCGTGGCCGTCGTCCCGTCGGCAGAGGGCATCCACGTCCTTGACGTCTCGAGCAGCACCATCACCCTGGCTTCCGGTGACACGTTCATCTACACCGTGGACACCCCGGAGGGTCAGGGCCGCACCACGCTTGAGGTCAAGACGGTGGACCAGCTGCTGAACGAAATCACCGCCAAGGACGGCTCCGCTCAGACCTACACGGTCGAGGACTCGCAGGGTGCTCAGAAGCAAGCCACCGACCGCGTCGTGCCGGGCGACGTCCTCACCGTGACCGCCGGACACACGACGCACCAGTACACGATCGACATCGTCAAGGGTGCCGTGCGCGGCCAGCTGAAGCTGCAACACGACGCCATCACCGCGAACACCGCCTCGGACGTGGTCCTGAACTTCACCTCCGGGATGAGAAGCCCCGCCACCGACGTGCGCGTGAAGGTGCCGCGAGGGATCCGCGCCACGATGGACAACACGACCGTCAACGTCATCGGTCGCGGAGAAGTCAGACTGTCCGGGCTCGCGACACAGTCGGTCGGCAGGGTCGCGGCGGGCTACCGGTTCCAGCAGGTGGGGACAGCCACGATCGAGGACGCTCGAGACGGCAGCCAAGTCATCACGTTCCGCGGGCTCGACCTCAGGCCATCGAACGGTGCCGACCTGCAGATCCGGTTCACGCACGTCTCGGTCAAGCAGGGCAGCTACTCGTTCGAAGCCTCCTACACCACCTCCGAGCCCGAGAAGCTGACGAGCCCGGCCGTCACGGCGACCCTCCAGAGCGTCAAGACCGTCAGCGACTTCCGTCGGGTGCTGGACAAGAGCCTGACCTACCGGGAAACCCCGGACACGTACACGAAGGCACGATTGCGGTGGACGGCGCCCCAGCACGCGGCGTCCGTCAGGATGCTGCAGTCGACGGACCAGGGCGCAACCTGGACGCAGAGCAACACCACGGTCGACCGCCGCGCCGGCGAGGTCGAGGTCAAGGGCCTGACACCGAACACCGACTACGACTTCAAGCTGGACGTCAGAGGCGGCGAGAACCATGGCGAGTCGAACGTCGCATCGTTCTACGCCGGCAAGCTGAACGCCAAGCTGATGGGGGCCAAGGGCGACGGGCTTGCCGACGACACGGAGGCGATAAATCGGGCGATCCGCTACCTCAACGAGATCGGCGGCGGGACGCTGTTGTTCGAGAACGGCACGTTCAACGTCCGGACCGTCCACCTGCTCAGCAACGTCTACCTGTACGTCAACAGGGACGCGACCATCTCCGCGATCAAGGGCGCCGACGCCCCCGAGGCCTTGTATTTTTCCGACAAGGCGTATCGCTCGGGTACGTCCCCGACCGACCCCGGACCCTATGAGGACCCCGAGAACTACACGACCAAGCAGGATGTCGGCCACACCTACTTCAGGAACAGCATGTTCTTTGGCGAGCGGGTCGACAACGTCAAGATCATCGGGAACGGCCGGATCACGGGCAACGGCAACATCGTCACCACCGACAAGGTCATGGACAACGCGCCGGACCTCAGGGCCGACAAGATGGTGACCCTGAAGCTCAGCACCAACGTCGAGTTCGGCGGGCTCGACAACGGCCTGGACCTCTGGTACGAGGAGACCAACTCACCCACGACCGACCAGCCGTACTACATCAAGAGCCTGCGCAAGGACGGCACGACCGAGTCGAAGCAGACGGACATCAGCAACATGCTGAGGGTCGACAACGCCGGACACTTCGCACTGCTGGCCACCGGCACGGACCACATCAACACGCACGACTTCTACTACGACAAGGGCAAGGGTGGTCAAGCGCGAGACGTCTTCGACTACATGGGGAGCAGTTACGTCACCGCCAGGAACATCTACGCCAAGGGGACGTCCGACGACATCGTCAAACCCGGTAGCGACTCCTCCCTGGGGTTCACCAGGCCGGCGACCGACTTCTACGTCCGGAACATCATCGGCGACACAAACTGCAACCTCTTCCAGATCGGCAGCGAGACAGCCGACGACATCAGGAACGCCTACGTCGACAACATCTATGTGCTGGCCGGCAACAAGGCTGGTTTCTCCATCTCCACGAATGACGGCGCGACCGTCGAGAACATCTACCTGAACTCGGGTAAGACCGGACCGGTCCACCACCAGGCGCAGATGCGACGCACGCGAGCACCCTTCTTCATTTCGATCTCCAACCGGGGCCGGGTGATCGGCGGACAGGCGCAGCGAACGAAGTTCTGGGAGAACGGTGTGCAGCGGGACGAGTTGCTGAGCACCAACGTCAACATCGGGCATGTCCGCAACGTGCACATCAAGGACGTCAACATCGAGGAGGTCTACGGGGGCAGCCAGTACAGCGACCCCTCGAAGCGATGGGTTCCCTACACCAACCAGAACAAGGCGACGCCGATCATCGCCGGCTACAAGGTCGGCGAGGGCGGACCGGCCCTCCCGGACGGCCGCACCATCGGTTACGTCGAGAACGTCACGTTCGAGAACGTGAACGTGCTGGTGAAGGGCGGCAACAGCTACGAGGACTCGCAGGTCAGCCCTCCCGAGCTGGGCGTGGGCAAGTACAACGTCGCCGACTTCGGGGTGCAGCCCTCCTACGGGTTCTGGGCGCGGCACGTGCAGGGGTTGAGCTTCAAAAACGTGACGACGAACTTCGAGAGCAACGACGACCGCTACGCCTTCGTGCTCGACGACGTCAAGAACGCGGAACTCGACGGCCTGACGATGGTGAGGGGAAGGAACAACCCCAGCGTCATCGCATTGAAGAACGCCAGCAACATCACTGTCCGTAACTCCGCCTTCTACGACGGCACCTGGGGAAACGAGCTGACTCCACTCCAAGACCTCACCAACGTGACAGTTACGGACGCCCAGGCCTATCCGCCGAGGGTGAAGGACCCGCACAACACCGCCATCCAGCTCAAGCGGAGCGGCCACGAAAACGTGACAGACCTGAACACCGAAACGATGGTCGTCACGACGGTACTGGGGTCCACCACGGCCGACCTGACCACGCAGATCGAGTCGACGGACGGCAGCGCCCAGACGTATGCGGTCACCGATCCCGACGGCCGGCCGAGGAGCGCGGAAGCGTTGATCGACACCGGGGACACCCTGGTCGTCACTGCGGAAGACGGCACGACGCGAGCGGAGTACCGGATCGCCGTCTCACCTGACCTGGTGATCGAGGGAGAGTCGCAACTCGGCTCGGTCGAGAGGAGCGTCCCCAGCATCACCCTGTCCACCTCCTCGACGAACGGGAGGACGTACCTGCAGACCAGTTCGGTGCCGGCCGGGGAGTGGATCCAGTTCCTCGTCGATGTTCCCGTCGCGGGGACCTACGACGTCTCGTACCAGTACAAAACAAACACGTCCGGGAGGGCGACGGTCCAGGCGTACGTGGACGGCGTCGCGAGCGGGGCAGCGGTCGACCAGAACAGCTCGACGGCCAACCAGTACATCCCGGTGAACTTGGGGCGAGTGACCTTCGCGAACGCCGGACAGCATCCGATCCGCTTTGAGGCCGTGAAACCAGGGTCGATCGTCATCGACTACATCAAGCTCACGAAGGGTGGTCGGCGGGCAAGCAGGTTGACGCGCCTCGCGGGATGGCACACCCAGGTCGGTGCCATTCCCGCTGCCCGGATGAGCTACGCCCTATCGTGATCAGTCCGCTGGCGAGCCACATCGAGCAGATGGTCGAGGTCGGTTCGCGGCCGTCCGGTGGCCATCGCGAGCGCCCCGAGCGGGTCGGCCTGCCCGCGACCGGTCAGGTCCTCGAAGACCGTGAGCAGGTCGGACTCGAAGCCGGCCGCGGCCCTACCCCACGCCCTGGCCAGTTCGGCCAGCCGGCCCTCGACATAGCGGCGCACCATCACCTGGTACGCCCCGACGCTCGGCATCTCGTGGGCCTCGGCAACCAGGTCGTCGACCTGCCGGCCGATGCGGTGTGCGGTGGACCCAGCTTTCGCGTGGCCGGCGGGCGCGCAGCTGGCCGGAGCACGTCAGGTGTCTCGTCCATCGACGATGCGGCGGAGGGCTGCGCCTGCGCTGGGGAATGCAAGTTGCAGTGTGTGTGCGGTGAGGCGGATGCCCCACCAGGTGAGGGCGACGAGGTAGCCGACGATGAGCGCGCCGTGGGTGTTGTTGGTGAAGACGATGGCGTAGCCGATGGCGAGGCCTGTTGCGGTGATGGTGCGGATGGTGCGGCTTCGGCTGGCGGTCAGGCCGGTGCCGACGCCGACAAGCGCTGCTCCGATGCTGCCGATGAGGCCTTCCATGCCGGTCAGGTCGACGGGCGCAGTGATCGTGAGTGCCGCTCGCATGAGGTAGATGCCGGCGACGGCGATGGCGGCGTGGATGATCGCCGGTCTGGTGCGCGCGAGCCAGGCGGGCAGGGCGTGGACCGGGATCCGGGGTGCGGCGGCGGCGATGACGGCGGCGCAGGCCGCGAGAGGTAGCGCGGAGCCGAGTGTCCATTTCAGGTATTGGCTGTAGTCGAATTGGACGGAGGTGCCGGTGGCGAGGCCGTAGAGGGCGGCGGTGACCGCGCCGCCGACGGCGGCGGCGAGGTATCCGCGCCGGATGAGGCTGCCGGCCGCGGGCTCGGGTGTTGCTGTGGTGGGTGTTCCGGCGAGCCAGGTGGTGGGGGCGAGGTGCGCGACGGCGAAGGCAGTGAGCATGGCGAGTGCGCCGGCGGTGCCCAACTGGGGTAGGGAGGTGCGGACGCCGACGACCCGGAGAGCGTAGGTGGTGGTGATGTCTGCGGTGAAGATTGCTTGGAGCAGCAGTGTGAGGGAGCAGGCGCCGAGAAGGAGGGCGCTGGTCAGGTCCCGGATGCGGAGTCGGACGCGTGGTAGCTGCGTGTTGGCGGCAGTGGGTGTGTGGTGGTGTGGCGCGGTGAGGGCCAGAGCGCCGTCGGCGAGGGCGTGGGAGTGGCCGGTAAGGGTGGTCGGGGTGCGGCCGGTGGCTGTGGCGAGGCGGTCTTGCAGGCCGGGTATCGCTTCGGCTTGCCGGAGGAAGGCGCTGCTGAGGTGTTGCCTGTCGATGTCGGCGGCGTCGAGGATGTCTCGGACCGCGTCGTGGACGCTGTTGAGGAGGGGCTGCGCGGCGACGGCGACGTCGTCGTGGGTGATGACCGCGGGCTTGCGGGGTGCGGGGAGTAGCACCGGTGCGCGATCCTGCGCCGTCAACAGGTGTCTGGCATGTCGGATGGATTCCAGCAGCGCTCGATTGTTCTGGTCCTGTGTGGGGTGAGCGATCTCGGTTCGCAGTGGGTCGTCGTCCTCGGTGGCCGCGTCAACGAGTCGCTGGGCGAGAACCTGGTTCACGTCGCGGGGCAGGTCGATCGATCGGGTCGCCAGCTCGCGGTACCCGTCGGCGCTGACCTGGAGGACGGTCACGGTGACCGGATGGCGGTCGGCCTGGCAGATCAGCATGCAGGCGCCGTCAGGTGTAGCGACCCCGTGGGCCGTGGTGTAGGCGGCCAGCGCTGCCGGCGCGGTGACCATGGCGGGGGCGGGCAGGCCGGCTTGGGTAGCTGCGTCGGTGAGTTGTCCTCTCCGGCGTGGTCCCCAGCTTGCCGGGATGGTCACAGTGAGTGTGGTGATCGGCTCACCGACCTGGCGGGCGGCCTGGTCGGCGACATGCCACAGCTGTGCGGCGAGCAGATGCACGCCGTCGACCGGCTGGTCGGCCTCTGTTCTGCCGAGCAGCTCCAGCGGGTCACTGACGAATTGATGGTCCGCCGTCGGCTGGGAGGCTGCGGCCACCCCGACGTGAACGTGACCGGCAGGGTCGAGGGCGACGCCGTGCGGCATGACGAGACCACCGCCGAGCATGACGGGGATCCGGGCGCCGTGTCGGTCGACGGTGGCGGCGATGGCCGACGAACTGAGATCGATGGATAGGCGGACGCCCCCGCTTGGCATGTGCGGCAGTTTCTCCCGGCAGGGGAGTGGATCGTCAACCACCGTCCCGCGCAGTGATCTTTTGTGCGCGTATGGTGAGAATCCTTCTCGAGGAGATGGCCATCGACGGCCATTGTCGTGTATGCGGGAGGAAGATCAGCATCGGCGGATGGAGACAGCGTGCCGCAGCAGTCCCCGAACAGAGGCAACCGGCTGGCCGAATATGTGCGTCCCACGGTCTATGCCCCACACGAATCGTCATCGCCCCGACCGCCAGAGCGGCGGTCGGCTGCCGTTGGGGTAATCCGCGCCGTCGTGGGCGCTCTGGTCTTCCTGGTCGGGGTACCGGCTCTGCTGTGGATCGTCGGTGGTGCCCCGGTGCGACGGTTGCCGACGTGGCCGCAGGTTGTCACCTGGTTCGACGAGCCCAGCGGCCGATTCACCCCGGATGTGCTTACTGGCGCAGCCATCTGGATGCTGTGGCTGTTCTGGGCAGCGTGCGCGCTGCTCCTGACCGCAGAGCTGCTCGCGGTGTTGACCCGGTGGCGGATCCCAGCGCTGCGGCTGCCGGCACCGCTACACCGGCTCGTGTTCGGCCTTGCCGGCACCGCCGCAATCGCCGTCACCTCCGTCGGATCCCTCAACACGGGCGAGGACGGTGGCAGTTCGGCGTCCGTCGTCGCCTCCGCTGACAGCACCGGCGTGATTCCTCGACAAGCCGTCGCGCGAGGACCCGCGCTGATCCACGTCGCCGACACCCGCTACGTCTACACCGTTGAGCGGCACGACACCCTGTCCAAGATCGCCAAGGAGTGGCTCGGCGACACCAAGAGGTGGCCGGAGATCTGCCGCCTGAACAAGCACCGCCACTTCCCTCAAGTCGGTGGCACCCTGCGCGACTGCAGCCTCATCTACCCCGGCTGGGAACTGCGGCTCCCAGCCGACGCCCGCCCGCCGAACGGTGCCACACCGGCGACGCCGCCCGCTGCGCCAACGCCACCGCCGGTGACCGCGACTCCTTCGGCATCGCCGAGTGCCGCCCCAAACTCGCCGAGTCCCACAGTGCCGCCCGCCACGACCGAACAAGAAGCAGCAGCAATCCCCAGCAGCACACCGACCGCCACCCCGAGCCCGCCAGAATCCACATCGCCTACCCGACCTGCCACCGCCACCCCCACCGCATCAGCGTCGCCGACCGCCTCGCCCGGCATCAGCGACACGCAAAGCCCGACCGTGGCAACCGACGAGCACGGCGTGCAGCTATCACCGTCCAACTGGCTGCCCTGGTCACTCGCCGCCGCGATCAGCGCAGCCGCCCTGCTGGTCTGGGCACAACGCCGCCGCCGATACACCGGCGAGCCCGCAGCCGACCCACCCACGCAGCTACCACCACCGGTGCGCCACCTGCGCCGCGTCGTGGCCCGCAACCCCGAACTGCCGAATCCGAACACCGAGCCGCCCGCACTCGTGCCCGACCTCGCACCGCTGCCACCCGGCGGCACCGGCATCGTCGGCAACGGCGCGCACGCCGCCGCCCGCGCCACCCTCGTCGCCGTCCTGGCATCCGGCGGCCCGCACCACCCCGACGCCCGCGGCGAAGTCATCATCGACGCCGCCACCCTGGAAACACTGCTCGGTCCCGACGCCATGGCCCTCAGCCCATGGCCACGGCTCCACGTCACCGACAGCGTCGACGACGCGCTCACCGTGATCGAAGCTAAACTCCTGCACCGCAGCCGCATCCTCGACGAGCACGCCCTCACGGATCTGGACACCCTGCGCCAACAGGCGCCCGACGAGGAAGCGCTGCCGCCGACCATGCTCATCACCGAAACCCCGCCCGCCAGCGCCCGCATGCGCACCAAGACCGCGCTCGCCCTCGGCGGCGACCTGCACGTGTCCGCCCTGCTGCTCGGCGAGTGGGCCCACGGCGCCACCGTCGAGATCAGTCCGGACGGCCACACCACACTCGTGTCGGGCCAGGCAGCCGAGCCGCTCCCACCGCGCCTGCCCGTACTTGAGCCCGACCCGGCGATCCACATCCTCACCACGCTGCGGGAGGCGCAGACCGGGGAACCACCCGCCGTCGCGTCAGCCGCGCTACCGGTCACGGTCGTCCCACTGCACGCCAACCGAACCGACACCGAGCCAGCCGACCAGCCTGCCCCCGTCACCACGCAGTCCGCCCCTGCCGTCACCGGCAAAGCGCAGCTGCGGGTGCTCGGGCAGCCGCACATCGACAACATCACCCAACCCGGCCGGCCGCTCCGCGCCAAAGCCCTCGAACTCGCCGTATTCCTCGCCTGCCACCCCGACGGAGTCACCACCCGCGAGATCGGCGAATACCTCGAACCCGACGCCCGCATCAGCCAAGCCGACCAACGCGTACACACCAACGCGAGCAACCTGCGACACGTCCTCGGCCGCGCCGGCACCGCCGAGACGAAGAACGCCTACCTCATCAAGACCACCGGACGCTACCGGCTCGACCCAGCCACCATCGACGTCGACGTCTGGACGCTGCGCGACCTCCTGCGGGCCGCAGCCATCGCCACCGGCCCACGCCGCCGCGAACTGCTCACCGCCGCCTGCGACCTCTACACCGCACCCCTCGCAGAAGGCCAAGACTACGAATGGCTCCAGCCACACCGCGAGACCGTACGCCGCTGGGGCACCGAAGCCCACCTACTACTCGCCGACGACCTGCTCGACACCGATCCGCAGGCCGCATCTGACCTACTCACCAAGGCCATCGACCTGGACCGCTACAACGAAGCCCTCTACGCCCGCGCCATGCACGCCCGCCACGCCCTCGGCGACGCCGACGGCATCCGCACCCTCCAGCGCGCCCTGACCAAAGCCCTCGCCGACCTCGACGCTGAACCCCAAGAATCGACCATCACGCAGGCGAACCAGCTCTGCAAGAGCCTGGCCACGCAGTGAGAGCACCACCGCGCCCTGGCGCACCGCCAGCCGGCACCCGGAATTCCGGGTCAAGCTGACATATCGATGCAGCATCAGTTGGGGCGAATGGGGTTATAGCCGCAACTTCGCCGCCCTGCTGGTCCGGCGGTCGAGAACCCTGGCAACCACACAGGCCACATCAAAGCGCCCAGTCAGGCAGGTTCTTGATGATCGACGGGCGAGGCGGGCATCTCGTCGGCGGTTGAGCGGAAGAGCGTCAAGTTGATCGGACCGGAGGCGACCACCCTGTCATCGTTGTACCGTAATTGCAGGCTCAGTTCATGCACCGATGACCGATCCGCCGCGATGCTGATGAGGAATCGGTCGCTCTCTCCTGGCGCCAAAGAATGGGATACCGGGAGAGTCTCGATGTAATTCTTACCATCGCTACGGAGTTGCACGAGATACTTGTGTGACGGAGGTAGGGGTGCACCGGCCCCGGGCTCGTTGAGGGATATTGCCGATCGAATCGCGTTCGTGCGACGAGTGTGCGATCCGTCTATCTCGGCTTGGTCGTACTGCAGCGTTCCGGCGAGCTCCACATGCCCGTCGGGAAACGGGCCGAGGGCGCGAAGTCGTAATGTCTTGTACTCGGCCCTGTCCAGCCGCCACAGCCGGTGACCTGACGAGTCATCGACGAGTCTGCCTAGCCCCACGTCCCTGCGTATTAAGTAATCTCCAAAGCTGAACCCCAACGGGCCCAGCTTCTCCAGTAGCGGTACATCGACGCCCACGTCAAGAAACTGCTCCTCCAAGGGCACTCTGGTCCCTCCACCTGCCGACACGTCGAAGTGTGCCTCGAAGTCTTTCCCCCCGTCAGGGCCCCCGGGCCTTCGGAGTTGGAAACGCAAAGAGCAATTCGCCATAGGGCCCCAGCCCAAATTGAGGAGGTCAAAAAATGTGCCGTACGTCACCCCATGCAGCACCGGTATGGGGCGTGGATCTGGTCGGGACGCCTTGACGTGCAACGCTGCCTCGTGGAACAGAACTGTCCTGTTCGAGTTGTTGACGATTTTGATATCGAGGATCGGCCAGTGGAACGACTTCTCCCAAGGGCTGTGCCAATAGTGTAGTGGCGTGAGTTCGCCGCCATCGCGCACCGAATTCAGATAGGGGATCTCCGGCTCGATCAGCAGCATTCCGCCGTCGTGTCGAGCTATGTAACGCAGGCTCCCCGCGTCGTCGTCTCCCAGCAGGGTAGAAGTCCGGCCCTCGTGGGTGGACACGATCAAGGTCGGCTCCGCAGGCGGCGTCGGTCTGCGCGGCAGCAGAGCCACTGCCGCCAGGACAAGACTGCCAATCCCGGCTACCCAGCTTGCAAACTCTATCGCCTGGCCGCCCCAGATGAGGGAAGCCGTGATCAGGCAGGCCGTTCCAACCGCTGCAATTGTCGCCCACAGATACCATGGCCGGCGTCTCATCCAAGCATTTTCGTTGATACGACTGGCTGTGTCGAGGCTGGTTGCCGCATCCAGGAATTTGCAGTGAGAGGGGTCACCCATCTTCGAACTGGCCGACTACGGCGTGGTCGGCGACCTGTTCAAAGTCGTCCCCCAGGCCACCGACGAGATCCGCAAGCGCAATGCCGGATCTGGATCCGGACCGGTGGACCGGGTCTCTCCCTACCGACTAGCTGACGGTTCGTCTGGTATGTCGACGGTCGGTACGGTATGACCGACCGCATGCACGGCGGATGTTGCGCTCTGGTCAACATGCAGCCGCATCGCGTGCTCGGCCCGGTCGGGGTCGCCGCTGGCCAGCGCCTCGTAGATCGCCTGGTGCTCGGCCACTGCTTGGTCTGGCCGGCCTGGTTCCCGTGTCGACAGTGATCGGTAGCGGTCGACGTGGCCCCGGATCTGGTGCAGTAGTTGCTCGCACCAGCGGTTCTCCGCGATTTCGGCGATCCGGGCGTGGAACTCGCGGCCGATGCGCAGCACCTCGGTCTCGTCGCCGCGTAGCCGGTGCATCAGGTTGATCAGTCGGGTCAGCGTGTCGAGGTCCGGCTGGGTCATCCGGGTGCAGGCGTCCCGGGCCAGTAGTCCCTCGAGGCGGGCCCGGATGTCGTAGACCCGGCGGATGTCGGCCGGGTCGAGCGGGGCCACCCGGGACCCGCCGGTGGGCAGCTGGTCGACCAGACCTTCGGCGATCAGCAGCCGGAGCGCCTCGCGCACCGGGGTCCGGCTGACGCCCAGCGTGCGGGCAAGCTCCGGCTCGGTGAGCCGGCCGCCCGGTTCGAACTCACCTGAGATGATCTTGGCGCGCATCAACTCGTACACCGCCTGCGCGCCGGACTGCCGCCGCAGGATGCCCTGCCCTCTGTTCACCGTCTCATCCTGCCATGAATCGCTGGGACTGCACTATTGCATACAAGTACCCACCAGGCTACGGTCTCGTTCTCAGCCGGAGAAGTTCCTGGTCCGCCGGCCCGCCAGCGAGGAGTGCGCCGTTGTCCATGAGTCCCGCCCAGCAGTTGCGTGCCAGGTTGGCCGGTCCAGGGATCGTCGTCGCTCCTGGCGTCTACGACGGGCTGTCAGCGCGGATCGCCGCCCTCGCCGGCTTCGAGGCGGTGTACGTCAGCGGCGGCGCGGTGGCCCGCAGCAGTGGCGTGCCGGACCTGGGACTGCTGACCATGACTGAGGTGCTGGGCCGGCTGCGCGAGGTGGTCGATGCGGTCGACGTGCCGGTCATCGCGGACGCCGACACCGGGTACGGCAACGCGCTCAACGTGCGCCGCACCGTACGGGAGTTCGCCCGGCTGGGGGTGGCGGCGCTGCACCTGGAGGACCAGGTCACCCCGAAACGCTGTGGACACTACGAGGACAAGCAACTCATCTCCGTCGACGAGATGACGGGCAAGGTCCGGGCTGCGGCCGACGCCCGCGGCGACGACGGCCCACTGCTCATCGTCCGCACCGACGCGATCGCGGCGGAGGGCTTCGACGCCGCGATCGCCCGCGCGCACGCGTACGTCGAGGCCGGCGCCGAGATGCTGTTCATCGAGGCGCCCACCTCGGTGGCACAGATCGAGCGGGTGGCCGACGAACTGCACGTACCCCTGCTGATCAACATGTTCGCCGGCGGGAAGACCCCCCTGATGAACGCGCAGGACCTGGCGCGGCTCGGCTTCAAGCTGATGATCGCGCCGTCCGACCTGCAACGCGCGGCCATCCGAGCGATGCAGGACACCGCCCGGGAGCTGCGCGAGAGCGGCTCCACCGACCGGTTGGCCGACCGGATGGCGACCTTCACCGAGCGTGACGACATCATCGGCCTGCCCAGCTACCGCGAACTGG
The DNA here is from genome assembly GCF_043204735.1 of Micromonospora sp. NPDC047740. Classification (NCBI taxonomy): domain Bacteria; kingdom Bacillati; phylum Actinomycetota; class Actinomycetes; order Micromonosporales; family Micromonosporaceae; genus Micromonospora; species Micromonospora sp. NPDC047740. Next base: position 98,412 of record NZ_JBIDCT010000022.1, on the reverse strand, counting down.
AATCTCGCTACGCCTGACGAACCACGCCACTCCTTCATCCCCCAAAGGAGAAGCACCATGCGCATCACCAGAACCGGCACCATCGCGGCCGTGTTGGCCGCGCTCGTCGCGACCGTCTCCGCATGCGGCGACGGGTCCGCCAGGAGCGGTGGCGATCAGGGCGCGAAGCAACTCGCCCGGCTCAACATCATCGCCCCGGCCGCGCCGGGCAGCGGCTGGGACCAGACCGCCCGGGCCGTACAGGACTCGCTGCAGAAGGCCGACCTGGCCCGCCAGGTCGAGGTGACCAACGTCCCCGGCGCCTCCGGAACCGTGGCGCTCGCCCAGGTGGCGCCGCAGAAGGGCAAGAAGGACCTGCTCATCATGTCCGGGCTGGCCATGATGAGCGGCGTCCTCACGAACGGCACGGACGTGACCCTGGACGATCTCACGCCGGTAGCCCGGCTGATCGGCGAGTACGAGACGATCGTGGTGCCGGCAAGTTCGCCCTACCAGAAGCTCGACGACCTGCTGGCCGCGATCAAGGCGGACCCGAAGAAGGTCCCGATCGCCGGAGGCTCGGCCGGCAGCGCCGACCAGATCTTCATCGGCCTGCTCGCCAAGGCGGCCGGAATCGACCCGGCCAAGGTGAACTACGTGCCGTTCTCAGGCGGCGGCGAGGCCACCACCGCGCTGCTGGGCAACAAGGTCGCCGCGGGCGTCGCGGGCACCGGCGAGTTCCAGGAGCAGGTGAAGGCCGGCAAGCTGCGGGCGCTGGTGGTCTCCGCCGCGAAGCCGGTGGAGAGCATGCCGGGCGTGCCGACCATCGCCGACGCCGGTCACCCGGGGGTCGAGTTCTACAACTGGCGCTCGATCATGGCGCCGAACGGGCTGACCGCCGAGCAGAAGAAGGCGTACGTGGACGCGGTCACCGCGATGCACGCCTCGGACGGGTGGAAGACCACGCTGAAGGAGCGGGCCTGGGAGGACACCTTCCTGGCCGGTGACGAGTTCGGCACCTGGCTGGGCCAGGAGCAGACCCGGGTCAGCGGCGTCCTGACCGAACTCGGACTGGTGAAGTGACTTCTCCGACCGACCAACCCGGCACCGCCGGCCCGGTCGAGGGTCCGACCCCGGTCGGCGGGGTACCGCCGACCGGGGCGGCCCGGGGCCGGATCGCGTGGGGTGAACTCGCGTTCGGCGTACTCCTGTCGGCGGTCGCGGTGACCGTGCTGGTCGACGCGGCCGGACTGCCCGCCTCGACGTCGGCCTCCGGCGTCGGCCCGGCGTTCTTCCCAACCATCGTCGGGGTCGCCCTGCTCACCGTCGCCGCCGCCCTGATCGTCGCGGTGCTCCGGGGCCACCGGGGCACCCCCGACGAGGGCGAGGGTGACGTAGACCCGTCCCACACCCAGGTCCGTCCGGCGCTGCTCGTGGTCGGCGCGGTGCTCGCCCACGGGCTGCTGCTCGACCTGGCCGGCTACCTCGTCGCGGCGTTCGTCGCGTTCTGGGGCATCGCGTACGCGCTGGGCGCGCGCCACCCGGTCCGTACCCCGGTGATCTCACTCGCCGTGGCGGCGGTCGTCTACCTCGGCTTCACCTACGGCCTCGGCATCGACCTGCCTGCGGGCCCGCTGGAAGGGATCGGCTGATGGACGGAATCAGCGAGCTGCTCGCGGGCTTCGCGGTCGCCCTCACCCTGGCCAACCTCGGCTACGCGCTGGTCGGCACGATCGTCGGCACGATGATCGGGGTGCTGCCCGGCATCGGGCCGGCACTCACCATCGCCCTGCTGCTGCCGCTGACATACGGCCTCGAACCGTCCGGCGCGTTCATCATGTTCGCCGGCATCTACTACGGCGCGATGTACGGCGGCTCCACCACGTCCATCCTGCTCAAGACCCCCGGCGAGTCCGGCTCGATCATCACCGCGATCGACGGCAACAAGATGGCCCGGGCCGGCCGGGGAGCCGCCGCCCTGGCCACCGCCGCGATCGGCTCGTTCCTCGCCGGCACCATCGCCACCGGCCTGCTGGCCGTGGCCGCACCGAGGATCGTCGATCTGGCCGTGCGCCTCGGCGCCCCCGACTACCTGGCGCTGATGGTGCTGGCCTTCATGTGCGTGGGTTCGCTGCTCGGCGGGTCGATGCTGCGCGGCTTCGCCAGCCTCGGCCTCGGCCTGGCCATCGGCCTGGTCGGCATCGACTTCCAGAGCGGGCAGGCGCGGCTCGACTTCGGCCTCGTCCGGCTCCTCGACGGCATCGACACTGTGCTGCTCATCGTCGGGCTGTTCGCCATCGGTGAGGTGCTCTACGTCGCCGCGCACCAGCAAGCCAGCACCTTCGGCATCGCTTCGGTCGCCGGACAGCGGTGGATGACCCGGGAGGACTGGCGCCGGTCCTGGAAGCCATGGCTGCGCGGCACGGCGATCGGCTTCCCGCTCGGCACCATCCCGGCCGGCGGCTCGGAGGTCCCCACGTTCCTGTCGTACTCGCTAGAACGTAGGTTGTCCAGGCGGCCGGAGGAGTTCGGCAACGGCGCGATCGAGGGCGTCGCCGGGCCGGAGGCGGCGAACAACGCCAACGCCGCGGGCGCGCTGGTCCCGCTGCTCACCCTGGGCATCCCCACCTCCGCGACCGCCGCGGTGATCCTGGTGGCCTTCCAGCAGTACGGCATCCAGCCCGGCCCGCAGCTCCTGGACACCGAGCCGGCGTTGGTCTGGGGACTGATCGCCAGCCTGTTCATCGGCAACGCGATCCTGCTCGTGCTCAACCTGCCGCTGGTCGGGCTGTGGGTGAAGATGCTGCACATCCCCAAGCCCTACCTGTACGCCGGCATCGGCCTGTTCGCCCTGGTCGGCGCGTACGCGGTCAACGGCTCGTCGTTCGACGTCTACCTGCTGCTGGTCGTCGGTGTCCTGGGTTACTTCATGCGTCGCTTCGGCTTCCCGATCGCCCCGCTCATCGTGGGCGCCATCCTGGGCCCGCTCGCCGAGTTGCAACTGCGCCGGGCGCTGGACATCGCCGGTGGCGACCTGACCACCCTGGTCAGCACCCCGTTCACCGTGACGGTCTACAGCCTCCTGGTGCTCGTGCTGTGCGTCCCGGCGCTGCTGCGGCTGCGGACCCGGCGGGCCCAGCAGGCCGCCGGCGTCCCGACCCCCGACCGCGAATCCTCCACCGTCTAGCACGATCCGATAGGAGAGCTGATGTCCGCCGCCTACGACGACGTTCTGGTACAGATAGCCGAGTATGCCGCCCACCCGGAGCGGATCGAATCCGAGCTAGCCCTGCGAACCGCCCACCTGTCCTTCCTCGACGCCACCGCCTGCGCCTTCCTCGGGCTGGCCGACGCCGAGTGCCAGCGGACGGCGGAGCCGCTGTTTCCGACCGCCGCGCCGCACCCCAGCCGGGTGCTGGCGACCGGCTACGCCACCGACCCGGTGCAGGCGGCGTTCAGCACCGGCACGCTGATCCGCTGGCTGGACTTCAACGACACCTGGCTGGCTCTGGAGTGGGGCCACCCGTCGGACAACCTGGCCGCCATCCTGCCCCTGGCCGACCACCTCGCCCAGCGGGCCCGGGCCGCCGGCGGCACCCCGCCGACCGTACGCGACGTGCTGGTCGCCATGATCCAGGCGCACGAGATCCAGGGTGTGCTGGCCCTCGGCACCGCGCTCAACCGGCACGGGCTGGACCACGTCGCGTACGTCCGGATCGCCTCGGCCGCGGTGGCCACCCGGCTGCTCGGCGGTTCCGAGGAGGACATCCGGCGGGCGCTCGGGCATGCCTGGGTCGATGGCGGTGCGCTGCGCACGTACCGGCACACGCCGAACGTGACCTGGCGTAAATCCTGGGCGGCCGGTGACGCTGCCAGCCGGGCGGTCCGGCTGGCCTACCTGGCGCTGCGCGGCGCGGAAAGCCCGCGTACCCCGCTGACTGCGAAGGGCTGGGGGTTCCAGGACTCGTTGCTCGGCGGGCACCAGGTCGCCCTGCCGCAGCCGCTGGGCAGCTACGTGATGGAGAACGTGCTGCTCAAGCCGTGGTTCCCGGCCGAGTACCACGGCCAGACCGCGGTGGAGGCCGCCTTCCGCATCGCGCCGGCGGTACGCGACCGGGTCACCGCGATCGACCGGATCGAGATCCGAACGCATGAGGCGGCGGTCCGGATCATCGACAAGACCGGACCGTTGGCCAACCCGGCCGACCGGGATCACTGCCTGCAGTACATGGTGGCCATCGCTCTGCTGCACGGCCGACTCGACGAGGAGCACTACACCGACGAGGCGGCGGCCGACCCCCGGGTGGACGCGCTACGGGAGCGGATGATCGTCACCGAGGACCCGGAGTACAGCCGCGCCTACCTCGACCCCGCCGAGCGGGCGGTGGCCAACGCGCTGCGGATCACCTTCTCCGACGGCACCGACACCGGCTGGCAGGAGATCCGCATCCCGATCGGCCACCCGCGACGCCGGCCCGAGGCCGAGCCGCTGGTGCGAGACAAGCTGCGCCGCGGGCTCCGCGCGGCGCTGGACGCCGAGCGCGCGGAACTGGTGGCCGAGCGCCTCGCCGACTGGGGCGGCCTGCTCGACACGCCAGCCGACGACCTGCTCGACCTACTCGTCGTGCGCTGACGGTGTGCCCACGCGCCGCGGTCGTCGTCTCCGCCGCGCACGGCCGACACCCCGACCGGGTACGCCTCGGTGCGAGTGGAGGCCTGGGACACCAACGGCAACCGCATCGAGCAAGAGATCACCCGCGCCTGGCGGTTGGCACCCCGCTAGGTCAAACGATCGACGGTGGCGTGCGACAGTCGAGGTTGCACGCCACCGTCGGTGTGCAAATCACGATGTAACGCGAGCCGGGACCGGGCGCGGAGGCGCAGATGAGGACCGACTCCAGCGGACGCCCGGCGGATCGCGCCACGCATGGTCCTGGACCGGAACGTCCTGCCACCGCTAAGTGCGCGTTTTACGCGTTCGGGTCCCAGTCTGCGAGCTGCTCCATCGGCTCGGTGTCGCCGGTGGTCTCCAGGCCGTCGAGCGGGACGCGCTCGTAGAAGTAGAGGACCAGTTCGCTCGCTGCGCCTCGCATCGCCATGTCGCCCGGCTCCGCTTCGGCGGCGAGGTCGTCGCAGCGGACGCCGTCGGCGTTGAGGGTCAGGCGCCAGGAGAGGCCCTCGGTCGTGTGCAGGTCGATGGTCGCCGGCTTGAACGGCCAGGGGACGGTCGTCGCCGAGACGGTCGTCAGGAACTCGTCGACGCCCTCGACCGCGACGTCCGTCGGCAGTGGCTGTGCGGCCCCCTGGGTGAGCTGGGCGTCGTAGGTGTGGACGGCGATCTCCTGGATCTGGTGCCGGGCCACGGCTCCGCTGGTCTCCGGGGCCTGCGAGCGGCCCCACCAGGTCCAGCAGCCGCGGTCCGGGCCGGCCTCGCGCATCGCGTCGAGCATGAGCTCGGTCGACTCGGCGAGCCAGGCGTCCAGGGCTTCGCGGTCGCGGGGCGCGGTCGGGGCGCCCTTCGGGTCCGTCCTCGCCGGGGGCTCGGCGTCCGGGCCCGCCGCGATGATGGCGGCCTGGCGGCGGCGGCCGTCGCCGAGGTGCTGCGCCAGTTCGCGCAGCGTCCAGTCCGGGCAGGTCGGGACCTGGACGTCAAGGTCGGGGGCGGACGCGATCGCGGCGCGGAACGCGTCCGAGCGGTCTTCGATCAGCCGCAGGACCTCGGGGAACTCCAAAATGTTTTGCACGTCGGTTGTGTATCACTGCGCTCCGGCCGCCGGGTAGCGAATTTGTCGGACGAACGCGTCGACAGCCGGGCGGAGCGCCGGAGCCGAAGCCGTCCTGAAATTCCGCGCACTGCTCGCCAACGGCGACTTCGACCGCTACTGGACCTACCATCTGGGCCAAGAGCACCAGCGCAACCACCAGGCCCGCTACCAACTCGCTGCTTGACCTTCGAAGTCACTCCCAGCAATGGCACCCCTGGCCGATGTCAGCGGCCTGAGTAGTGTGCGGCCCGGCGGCGTCAGCCTGACGGCCATGACGTCTGGCTCGGTCCAGATCCACTACTGACGAAATACCTATGATTGCGGGGCCGGGCGTTCGTCCGGCCCCGCAACCACTGCGAGGGGCGATGACTGAACCACTGGGCAGCGTCGAGGCCCTGCTACCGCCAGAGCACGGCTTCATCATCGTGGCGGGTGCGGCCGCCGATTTTCTGGACGACCCCTACGCCGGCGAGGTGCCGCTCTGCGTCGCCGGCGATGACATCCTGTACCTGATGAGCGCGTCGGATTCCCTTCACCTGGCCCGGGTCGTGCTCGAGTCATGGGCCGCCGCCCCACCCGACGACGGCCAGGACGTGGACGCTCAGCAGTAGGTGACCCTGGCACTGAGCGACGGAACCGTGCACGTCTCCGGCATGTTGGAGTTCAAAGCCAGCCCGATCCTGACCCTTGGGCCACCGGGCCGCTACCACGCCCAGGTGAGTGTCACCGGCCGCGCCGAACTGCGCCGGATCGAAGCCCAACCGGGCAACCCCATCCCCATCATGGATGCCGAACGATTCCGGGTCTGCTTCTGGGCTGCCGACAACTGACGGAGCCCTGCACGCCGGTCCCAAGTGAGGGTTCCGGCCGGTGACTGAGGCCCTTGTGGGTGGACCGGTGCCCCGGCCGTCGTCTCCCGGATCCGGCGTTGGCCGGGCCGACTATCTTGTGCCAGCCCTGAAACGGAAGGATCCTGCCGCCGACGACCCGCAGCCCGCGGTCGTGGGCCCTCAGCGCGATCTGCCGGTACGCGGCGACCAGCTTCCCCGGGTCGTACTCCGAGGGGGCCTGCTGGATGTGGTTGATTCCTTCGAGCACCACGACGGTGCGCACCCCGGTCCGGGCCAGCACGTCGCGCTCCAGACGAGCCAGCGCGTTCACGCCCTGTCCCGGGTTGCCGGCGTCGAGCAGCAGCCGGTTTCCGCCGATGCCGGCGTTGAGCACCCCGAACCGTTCCTCGGGCGGGCCGGCCAGCATCCGGGCGGCGAGCCGGTCGGGCCAACGGCGGTCGGCGTCGGGGTGGAGCCGGTGCCGTCGGTGATGGAGTCGCCGAAGCAGACCACCCCCCCGTCCACCTCGGTCAGACGTCCACACCGGCCAGGATCCATAAGGAGGTTGTCCGCCGGGAGAAGACGGCGCCGCTGGCGACGTCGGTGAGTGCGCCATCCGCCAGCCACCGATCGAGACGCGGACGCGCTGGCGCAGCGTGACGTCGGTGTACCCGGCCGGCCAGCAGAGCTGGGGCAATTGCGGCTGAGCCAGGGGCGTCCTGCCGCCGTGGGCTTGTGACAGTGAGGTCGCCGTGGCAGCGGCATGGGCTCCGATGCGGGTCCATGCCGCGCTGGCGTCGAACCGTTCACCTGCGCTCGATCGCCTCGGAACGGCAGGGGACGCAGCGGCCAGCGGGCTGACCAATATGCCCAGGACGCTGGCACCGGCCGCCGGCGTTTGGCGTGGCCGCGCGCCGCCAGTCGGTCCCGGCTGGCGCCGGAGCCCGCCGACTCGTCGGCAGAAGCCGCCGCCACCCCGCAGCGCTCACGGGCGCGTCACCCTTCAATTGGTCTTCCGTACTTCGGGTGACACTCTGGCTGTCACCCCCGGCAGGCGAATTTGTCACCCCCGCCGGTTGTTCTGTCACCCCCGCTGCGGCTGTGGCCCGTCGATCCGTGTGCACCAATCGATAGACGCGGGTGGCGATGCCGGCGACCTTCGACACGACGAGACGACCCAGTTGCACGAGCTTGGCCAGGCATCGTTGCACTGTGCGCTCGGAGCAGCCGACGTACTCGGCGAGGGTGGCCACGGATGGCCAGGCGTTGCCCTCATGGTTGGCGTGGGCGGCGATGGCGATGGCCACCGCTCGCTCGTTCTTCCCAAGATCTTTCGTGGTGATCAGGGCAGCCTTGACGGCTTGACTCATGGCTTGCGGATCTCCGTCCGTCAGGGTCCGCGGCGCCTGTCGTGGCGCCCCGGGCCGATCTCTGGGTTGACACCGCCGGCACTTCCGGTCCGGCGGTGCGATACGTAGGCGAACGTCCGTTGCGGCGGCGCTTTTCACCGCGGCCCGGGAATCTGTCGACGATCGGCGCGAGAGCCTGCTCCTGGCAGCCGCGGCGGCGGGCATACCGGGTACCTGAGGATGGCGGTGGAGGCGGGGCTTGCGATCGCTCACGGCAGGGGTCTACGGCGGAGCTTGTGGGCCCAGCCCAGGACTAGCCATCGAAACCCGCCTCTTCGTCGGCAGGCCCTGTCGGGCCGTTTGGTGATGTTGTGGACTGTCGCCGATGGATCAGCCACCGGCGGGCCTGATCCACGCTCAATCCGTTGCCGGGGTCAAGCCACCTCAGCCGGGACCGCCGGCGGACGTCATCGGCGCCGCAAATCAGCTGCTGAGCCAGACGACGCACGGGTTCGGGGCGGCTGAGCGCACTGCTGGACCCGGCCGCCGACCTGGTGCCGGAGTCACCGCACCGAACTTCACCGCAGGTCGGCGCTCAATCAGCCCTCATCTGACGGGGCGACGATGCGACGAAGTGTGGCGATCTGATTGATCCAGCTGCTCAGCCGAGTGATCCTCACGACGTCGCCGGTCTTCGGGGCTTGGATGACAAGTCCCTCGCCGAGGTACATGCCGACGTGACGTGGGTAGGCCATGGTGCCTTGGCTACCGGGAATGAGGATGAGGTCCCCCGGGAGCAGGAGCGCCGGGTCGGTTACGGGCTTTCCGGCGTTGGCCTGGTCGGTGGTGACTCGGGGGATCGAGATGCCGGCCGCTCGGTACGCCGACTGCATGAGGGACGAGCAGTCGCACTGTTTGTCGGGGTCGCCGGAGTGGGGGTCGGTGCATGATCCGCCGAAGTGGTACGGGGTGCCGAGTTGGTTTACGGCCCAGAAGATGGCGGTCGTGACGGCGGGCGGGGTGTTGGAGGGGAGCGTGAACCCGTCCGGGAGGGCGGCGAGCGCGTCGGTGGCGCAGTCCGCGAGGGTGCTGGTCAGCTGCTCCACCAGGTGCAGAGCGTCATCGGTCCACTTGGCGTACGCGTCGGGGAAGGCCGAGGCCTGGACCGCCTGGGCGGCCTGGGTGAGGGGCATCGACTCCCAGCCGGGAATGGTGAGGAGCTTGTCGAAGAATTTGCCTGCCTGGTAGGCGGGCTCGGACAGCTGCGCGACGCTGCCCCAGCCCTGGCTTGGGCGCTGCTGGAACACCCCGATGGAGTCGTGGTCGTTGCTGTCGCCGAGGTGGGGCAGGTTGCGCAGGCCTGATTCCTGCATGGCGGTGGCGACGGCGATGACCCAGCCCCAGCGGGGTGTGCCTTTGGCGACGCCGACGTCGATGATGGTGGCGACGATCTCCAGCTGTTCGGTGTCCCACCTACCGGTGCCGGGTGGCTGCCCGGAGGGGCGCACGGCGGGAGCGGCGACGATACCGCACCCGCCGGAGCCGCCGCCCATGACGGCCGACAGCAGCATGGGCACGCCGAAGCACGCGACGATGACGACGGCGACGACGCCGATGATGACCTTGGTCATGTGGTGATTACCTCCCGTTCAAAACAGAAAGGGCCGGTGTCCGCGCGGGTGCGCGCGGTGCATAGCTCTCCTCGGGTCGTGAAACACAAAAGGGCGTGGGCCGCCGCGCGGGCGGCCCACCTTGAGCGGTCGGGTCAGTTGATGGAGGTTGGGAGTACGTGGGCGGCTTGGCGTAGGAGGTGCTCGACGATCACGCTGGCGTCGTAGAAGTCGTGCTGGCTGTCGATTTCTGCGGCGGCGGCAGGCCGCCCGCACACCGACTGCCGTCGGTGGCGGGGCAGCGGCAGGGTGACCGCCGCCCCGGCCGGTGAGCGAGGGATGCGGTCAGACCTTCAGCAGGTCGAAGGCGGCCACCTTCAGGTCGCCGACGTTGCCGGTGAGCACCCGGTTGGCGCGGGCGGTTTCGTTCTTGGCGGGCTGGTAGTGGTCGAGGTACTCGGTGATGGCCTGGAATCCGGCCCACCGGCTGCCGGCGATGGCCTTCTGGGTGTCGGCCTCCCGGATCAGGTACTTGAGCGTGCCGAGCCGCTGCTTGGCGTTGTTCTTGGTCTTCTCGGACGCGTTGTCCTTGACCGGCCACACCTGGGCCACCACGTTCTCGAACTCGCGCATGGTGAGCTCCGCGTGCAGCATCCGCTCGGCGGCCGTCTCGAAGGTCTCCATGTACTTCCACATCAGCCCCAGCGCCTCGCGGGCCTGGCTGATCTGGGAGTTGACGTTGGAGGTGTGCCGGAACGTGTAGTGCCCGACCGCATGCTGGAAGGCGGCGCGTTGGGTGTTGGCGCATACGACCCGGATCGGGCTGGCGTCCACGCGCAGCGCGGCGGTGCCGTCGTGCGACGTCGTGCCGATCAGGTAGAGGTCCATGCGGTCCACCCCGGCGATCTCCATCGCGTCGGGCAGTTTCATGGTCACGAACACGCTCTTGCCGCGGCGCAGGCTGCCGGCGGTTTCGAAGTGGGCGCCGCCCACCTGGTCCACGAGGCGGTCCAGCATTTCGGCGCATTGCTCGTTCTGGACCACGGTGTAGTCGGTGCCGACGATGCCCAGGTACTCCGTCTGGCCGGTGACCGGGTTACGGCGTACGGTCATCCGCTTGTCGTCGGCGGGGATCTGCATCTCGATCCCGTCGACGATGTCGATGCCGACCGTGCGGATGGTGCGTACGCTCCAGTCGCCGAGGCGGGCGGCTGCCATGATCTCTTCGGCCCGCATGGTGTCCTGGGTGACGGTGCCGAGTTGGTGCCAGGCCGACAAGCGGGCGCTGGCGAAGGCGGTCGTTCCGTCGGTGAATGTCTCGAGTTCGTGCGGCACGGGGATTTCCCTCTCGATGCGCTGCGGGGGCCAAGCGCGCGGCTCGGCCCCCGGATGGGATTTGGGATGGGTGGGATCAGGGCTGCTCGGTGGCGTTGTCGCCTTGCTCTGTGCTGCCTGCGTCGGCGTGTGTTGGGTAGGCGAAGGTCAGCGGCGCGTCGGAGACCATGACGATGCGACTCGCGGCGGCGGCCTTGGTGCAGTTGTTGCGCACTGCCCCTGAGCTGACCGTGCGGCCGAGCTGCCCGCCGATCTCGGTGGCGATGTCCTGCGGGGTCATCGCCTTGCCGGGGTTGGCGGCCAGGACGTCGAGGGTCAGCTTCTCCAGCTCGCCGCGGCCGAACGGTTGGCTGCCGTCGGCGTTGATGGTCGCGTCGCTGCGGCGGCCCACGCTCCTGGTGATGCCCGTCGTGCGGGTGGGCAGAGCGATGACGTGGGTCTCGCCGTCCGGCCCGACGACGTGCAGAGTGCCGTCAGGTCGGATGAGGGGTAGCACGGTCGCTGTGGCGCTCGGCGTGTTCGCCAGCCCGCGGATGACCTGGTAGCACAGCGGGCAGCGGGGCGGCTGCGGGTTCGGGTCGACCTCGCTGGCCTTGGTGGGACCGGCGACCCATCGCTGCGGTAGGCCGGGCAGGCGACGGGCGGCGTCGGCCTGTTCCATCGCGGTCAGCAGGCGGGCGGCGGTGGGGTGTCCGATGCCGCTCTCGGCCACGATCACGTCGAGCGTTGCGCCGTCGTCGTGGTCGGCCAGGACGCCCTTGATGGCCATGACCTTGCGGTCACCGGGGCGGCTGGGCTGGACGGAGGGGGCGTTGTTCGTGCTGGTGCACTCGTCGTGACCGTCGCGGTCGGGCTCGTCGGCGGGTTTCTCGGCCGGGTCCGTGGTCTGCGGCGAGGTGTCGCCGGAAGAGTCTTCGGCAGCCGGGTTGTGGTCGGTCCTGCTGCCGTGGTCCGTCTCGGCCGTGCTGCCGTCGTTGGTGGAGTCGATGTCGTCACGGTCATCGGGGTTGAGGGCGGCGTCGGCGGGGCCGGTCTGGTCTTCGGGCTGGGGCTCGGTGCCGGCCGGTGGGGTAGCGGGCCTCCACCTGGTGGGGGTGCCGTCGGCGGGGTCCGCGCCGGTGTCGACCGCGACGATCAGGCCGGCGTCGGCGAGGGTCTTGATGGCCTTGTCGGTGGTGGAGCGAGCCTTGCCCGACCTTTCGGCCATCTCGTGGACGTTGCCCTGGCCGAGTGCGGTCAGCGCGTCGAGGACCGCCTGCGTGGCAGGCGACAGGGATGGGGACTGGTTATCCATGAATGGGTTCCTCCTTCGGGAACTCGTTGGGCAGCGCGGCACGGTTGTGCCGGGGCTGTGGTGCGCCCGGGGCGTGGGCCGCCGGCAGCGCGGCAGGCGCGGGATGCGTGGTGGCACGGGTGGCCGGTGGCTTCCGGTTTCGCGGATACGTGCCGGACAGGGGCCGTCCTTAGGCGGAGAGGCCGGCGGCTTCGGCCGGGGTCAGCTGGGCGGGAGTGCGGTTTGCCCAGGCGGCCGAGTGCCGCAGGTGCCACCACCGCAGCAGCGACCGGCATGCGGCCGGGAGGTCGTTGCAGGTCGGCAGGTGGTAGGTGATGGCGGGCTGGGTGTCGCGGTGCTCCGGGTTGGTACATGCGACGGGCGCCCACCCGTCGTCGGTCTGGCAGACCTCGCCGACGACGCGGCACGGGTAGGGCACGTCGAAAGCGTTGGCGGCCTCCGGGTCGGGGAGTACCAGCCAGGCGTCCGGCGCGTGCCGGCGCAGCGTGGCAACGCCGTAGGTGGGGTCGCCGGGCTGCAGCAGTACGTACCGCTCGTCGCTGTCACCGCTGCGGTGGTGGTTGCGCCAGGCCCGGTAGGCGTTGACGAGCATGTCTGCGAGGGCGGCGTGGCGTTCGCTGGCGGCGAGCACGTCGGTCAGGGCTTGGGCGTGGCTGGGGGTGTGCAGGTCCGCGTGGGGGGCAAGCTGCCGCTGCGCGGCCTCGGTCTGTTCGACCAGTCGGGCGAGGGCCTTGTCGAGGGTGGCGGTGTTGTCGTTGAACCCGAGGGTGATCTTGTGGAGTAGGCGGGCGAGGTCGCTGAGGGGGTCGAGGGCGGCGGTGTCGTGGCGCCACAGATGTTCTCGGTGTACGTCGTTGGTTTCGGCGGCGATGCGTCGCAGCGCGGGATCGGACAGGAACACGAGGAGTCCTCCTTCGCTTGGTGGGGGTGGGTATGGCGAAGGCCGGTCGCAGCGGGGCTGCGACCGGCCTTCGGGTGTGGGTGTCAGGCGATGGCGACCGCGCATACTCGCGCGTTGCGGCGCAGGCTGCGCAGGTAGGCGCACGCGGCGTTGAGGAACCGGAGCCGGTCGGCCATCGAGGTGGTGGCGGGCATGAGGAGTTGCCCGTCGGTGGTGATCAGCGCGTCGCCGATGAGGGCGATGCGCCAGTAGAGACCGACGTAGGTGACTTCGCCGGCCTGGTAGAGGGACAGTTCGTAGGGGTCGAAGGTGTGGCCGTCGGCGTAGCCGAGCATGGCGAGCACCCGGGGTTGCTGCTCGAAGCGGCGACGCGCCTCGGTCAGGGGGACCTTCCGTGGGTCGGCGTGGTGTTGGGCGAGGAAGTCTTCCCAGGGGCGGGCTGGCCGGGTGGTGTGGGCGATGTGGGCGTTCCACGCCCGCCACCGCAGGCTTGCCCTGGTGGCGGCGCGGGCTGCGGTGCCGGTGAGGTCGAGTCGACTCTTGCGGCCGCCGGCGGCCACGGTGATCGCGCCGAAGCGGCGGGCTGCCTCGAGCAGGAAGTAGCCGAACCAGCGGGTGAACCAGCCGAGCAGGCGACGGTGGCGTACGTGGTAGCGGCGGGCCGGGATGCCGTCGGTGTGGAGAAGGTCGTTGACCTTCTCGCTGGCGGCGAACCAGTCTGCGTCCTCGCCGGGGGCGAAGCAGACGGTGACGACGCGGACGGTCATCGGATGGTTGGCGGGCATGGGGGATCCCTTCGCGAGGAAGCGGACGAGGGGGTGTCACCGGGCGCGGCGTCTGGGCCGGGAAGCTGCCGGAGAGAGGGCGCGGGGCGGGGAGTCACGAGCCGACCGGACGGTGGGCGGGTGGTCCCGCTGGCGCGGGCAGATCCGAGAGAGGACAGACGGGCGGCGGTGCGAGCAGAAGAGAAACTGCCGAGCACCGTAGCTTCGTGACCTGACAGCGCCGGCCCTGTCAGGAATGGTGATCATGCCCGTGACCTGCGTTGTCAGGATCGGGGGCGGTGCCGGTCAGGGTTTGTCAGATCGTGAAGATGCCGTCGATGAAGTTCGGGTTGTCCGCCACGGCCCGTCCGTGGTCGCTGGGCAGGTCGACCAGCCGGACCCGCTGGATGCCGCCGCTGGGCAGCCAGACCGCCTCGGCCGGCTCGGTCTGCTGGGTCGCGGTGACTGCTGGCACGTCCGCCGCTGCGCTACGGAGCAGTCGATGCAGGTGTTCTTCGCGTTCGGCGTTGGGTAGCCAGAACAGCACCGGGTAGCGGGGCCCGCCGCGGTGGGGGAGTGGGGCGTACCGGTCGAGCTTGGCGACCACCCGGCCCAGGGGCTCGGTGCCGGTGTCGGCCTCCAACCAGAACCCCGCGCTGGTGTCGCCGATGCTCCACAAGCCGTGGCCGTCGGCGGTGATGGTCCGGAACTGCTTGGTGGTGGTCGCCTCGGACCACCACCGGTCCAGTCGGGCTTCGTCGTGCTGGCGGGCGTGCGAGGTGAGCCGGACGAAGAATTCGTTGACGGTGAGCAGGTGTGCCAGGTGCGGGTTGGCCGACAGCCGCTGCACGGTCTGGCGGCTCGCCCGGTCGGTGGGCTCGGGGCGGTTGTGGGCGGCGGCTTGGAACCGGTGTCCGTTGTGGCCGAGGGTCCAGTGCCACGGTTGGCTGCCGCCGCCGTCGCGGGCGAACCGGAACCGGTCCAGCAGGCCCAGGGCGGCCAGCTCACCGAGCCGGATCTGACAGGTCCGGCGGGCGTGGAACAGCATGCGGTGGATCTGGTCGGTGGTGAGGACCTGGTGGTCGTCGAGCAGCTGAAGCAGCAGGCGGTCACGGCTGGTGATGTGGGGATAGATGGCCAGCAGGCCAGCAGAGCGCGATAGCGGCATAGGTGTGTTCACCCCTGGAGAGAGAATCCCGTAGGGAGTCTGGCTGAGTTGATCTTGCACGTGACGCTGTTATCGGGCGGGTTTGGGCAGGTCAGGCACCTGACAGGCCGGGCGGAGGGGACTCGTGTGGGGTCTCGTGTCGCGGACACCCCCAAACGAGCCCCCGATGCCGCACCCAGCCGAGCCCCCGAGCGAGCGAGCGGGTCAGCGGTCGCGGGAGTTCATTCGCCGCTTCATCGCCGTGCGGGCGAGCTGCTGCAGCGGCGGCTCGCCGTCGGTGCAGCTGTGGGCGGCGGCGCACTCCTGCCGGATCGCGGTCGCCTCACCCACCACCGGCGCCGGCGGGTTGGTCACGAACGTGAACCCGGGCAGTTCCCGGTTGCCGACCAACAGCCGGGCGGCAGCGGTGTACACGTCGAGGTGGGCGAGGTCGTGCTCGTCCAGCTCGGGTTTGGTGTGCCGGGACAACTCCCTGGCGTCGGCCGGGTCGACGGTGAAGAACAGCTTCGACCGCGCGTTGGCCGACACCGCCGCGGCGACGTCCTTGGGCAGTTGCGCCAAGTCCTGGTGCGCCAGCACGAGCCCGAGCCGGAACCCACGCGCCTCGGCCAGCATGTCCCCGACACTGCCGGGCAGCGTCAGGAAGTTCTGGCACTCATCCACGTAAAGGCAGGCGTCTTTCCGCTGGTCCTCGGGGATAGCGGCCCGGGCGATGGCGGCCTGCCACACCCGGGCGACGATCATTGAGCCGAGGATGCGGCTGGTCTCCTCGCCGAGGATTCCCTTCGGCAGCCGGCACAGCAGCACTCCGCCGTCGAGCACCTTGCCCATGTCGAACGAGCTGTGCGCGTTACCGATCACGCTCTTGACGAAGTCACGCAAGAGGAAAGCGCGCAACCGCGCCAGCACTGGGGCGATGACCTGCCCGCGGAACTGCTCGTTGATGCCGTCGTACCAGACCCAGAACCCACCGAGCCCGTCCGGGTCGTCCAGGCCGTGCGTGAATCGGGCCCGGAACGTCCGGTCCTGGAGCAGCGACGGGACCAGGCTCAGGGTCGGCTTGGCGTGCCGCATCAGCGTCAGGCAGGCCACCCGCATGGTGTCGTCCATCCGCGGTCCCCACTGACCTTGGAAGATCTTCGCGAAAATCCCCACCAGGTTGTCCACCGCCAGATGCGGATCGCCCTGATCGTCGAGGGGGTTGAAACAGCCCGGGTTCTTCTGGTCCGGGTCGATGATCACGACCTTACGGGCGTACGACACCGGGAGCCGGTCGAGGATGTCGGTGATCAGGTCACCGCGCGGGTCGATGACCACCGTCCCGCGTCCGGCTTTGATGTCGCCGAGGATCATGTTCAGCAGCAGCGTGCTCTTGCCGACGCCGGTCTTGCCGACCACGTGCACGTGCTGGCGGGCGTCGGTGACGGTCAGGCCGACGCTGTGGTGGCCGATCTGCGACCGGCCCAGCACCTTCACGCCCCGGCCGCCGGAGGGCACCTGCACCGGCGCCGGCACCGCCTTGGCCCGAGCTCGGTCGAGGCCCGGCACGGCGAGGTCTTGCGGCAGCGCGGCGAGGGCCGCGAGTTCCGGCACGGTGGCCAGGAAGCCGCGCCGCAGCCTGCGCCCGGCGAGGGTGGCGACCGGCTGTGGCATCTTCATGCGCCGTAGCCGGTTCGGGCCGGTGTATGCCGCGGCGGCCGAGGCGATGGTGTGCCGAAGCTCGACGAGCCGTCCGCGGATCTGCCTGGCCCGTAGCGTGTCCGGTGTCTTGTCCGCGTCGGCGGCCACGGCGAACCGGACCGCGATCTCGAAGTGCGGCACCCGCACGGCCTTGTCCACGATCGTGCGGGCATCCGCGGTCGCCACCGGATCCCGCTCGACCGCACGCCCCACTGCCGCCGCAGTGCGCGGCCGCGACGAGCCGGGCGTGAACACATCCAACAGCCACAGCAGGGGCTCGATGGCCAGCCGCGCCGCGCCGGAAACGACGCGGGCGGCCACATCGGGCCGCCCGTGGGGATGGTTACTGGTGGCCGCTGCTGCCCGTCTGGCGGCTCGCACGCGGCAGGCGGGTGCCGGGCGGGCGAGGATCTGCACGCACGCGTGTTCGCGGTTCCGGACCTCGGCCCCGGCGGCGAGCAGCGCCCGCAGCGGATCCGAGTCGTGCTCGCTGCGCAGCGGCAGCCCGTCGGTGTGCTGTGGCCAGTGCGCCCCGCCCACCTCCTCACCGACCTCAACCAGGATCGGCGCGCCGGCGTCGGTGGTCGTCATCGTCGCGGCGGGCCAGGCCGCGCGGACGGCGGCTTCGACCGCGCCGGGCGGCACGGTTCCGGGCACCCAGACCTGGATGGTCAGGGCACGGCCGGTCCACGTGTACTCCCACCCGACGTGCGGGTAGCCGAACACGCGCTGTTGCCACCGCGACGGTGTCAGCACGCCGACGAGGGTGGCCCAGAACGCGGCGGCGGCCCCCTCGGTGACCTCTGGAGGGGTGGCGATGGTCAGCCACCGCGCGCCGGCCGCGAACCGCCTGTGCCGCCAGGCGAGCAGCTGATCATGGGCGAACACCGTGCCGACGATCGTGGCGGCGGCGATGACGCCGAGCCACGGCCGGGCGATGATCCAGTGCCAGACCTCTTGAGGCCAGGTCGAGGTGGTCATCACTGCACCTCCCCGATGCCAGTCACGGCGATCTTGTGTTCGGCGGCCGACCCGAGGGCGCGGAACGGAATCCGGCTACGGCCGGCGACGAGCAGCCCCTCACCCCTGGGTGCCGACAGCAGCAGCCGCGCCTGGCCGGCGGTCAGGCTGAACGCCTCGGACACCGCGTCGATGGACTGCGTGCTCTGCCGCATCAGCACCTGGGTCGCAGCGTTGGACACCACGGCGAGGCCGAGGTCGGTCGACAGCACGTCGGCCGCGTCCTGGGTGATCACGCACAACCCGGCGGACCGCTTCCGGGCGGCCTTCGCCATCCGGAACAGGAACCGTGCGCCTTCGCCGTCGCGCATCAGCAGCCACGCTTCGTCGACCACGACGAGCTGCCGCCTACGGCGGGCGCCCGTGGCAGGGCTGTCGATGCCCGACCAGATCGAATCCAGGGCCAGCAGCGTGCCCACGGTGCGCAGCTCGTCCGGCAGGTGCCGCAACGACCACACCACCAAATGCCCGCGCGGGGTGGTGGTGGTCGGCCCGTCGAACAGGCCGGCGAAGTTCCCGACCGTCCAGGGGGCGAGCCGCGCGGCCAACTGCCCGGCGGCTGGGTCGCCGTCCGCGGCGAGCACTTCGGCGAGGTCCCGCAGCAGCGGGGCGGGTTTGGTCCAGGTGGCCGGGTCGCCGTTGATCCCGGCCCGGTGGTAGGTGGCGGTGATGGCCCGATCGAGGGCGGCTCGTTCGGCCGGCGGTGGGTTCGCCCCGAGCATGACCGAGATGAGTGTGTGCAGGTACAGGCCGCGCCTGGTCAGGGTGTCGGACCGGTTGTCGGCGGGCAGATCGAGGGGGTTGACCCTGACGCCCGGCTGGCCGAGCTGCACGACGGTGCCGCCGACGTGGTGGGCGAGGGGCGCGTACTCGTCCTCCGGATCGATCACGCAGACGGTCGTGCCCTGGTAGAGGTTGCGCAGCACTTCCAGCTTCACGAAGTACGACTTCCCGGCACCGGAGCGGGCCAGGACCACGCTGTTGTGGTTGTCCTGCGCCCACCGGTTCCAGATGACGACCCCGTTGCTGGTGGTGTTGACCCCA
This sequence comes from Micromonospora sp. NPDC047740, assembly GCF_043204735.1. Classification (NCBI taxonomy): domain Bacteria; kingdom Bacillati; phylum Actinomycetota; class Actinomycetes; order Micromonosporales; family Micromonosporaceae; genus Micromonospora; species Micromonospora sp. NPDC047740. The sequence continues at coordinate 79,673 of NZ_JBIDCT010000022.1, read as the reverse complement.
TACAGCACTCCCTCGGGCGGGGCGACGGTGCCCGGTGCGGGGGCGGCGAGGTCCGCCGAGGCGAGGGGGAACGCCGCCGCGAGGGCGGTGGTGTCGAGGACGCGGCGCATCCGCAGCGGATCCACACCGACCGGCAACGTGGAGATCCAACCCTGCTGCTGGCGGAACGTCGCCGGCTGCAAGTCCAGCAGCACGCTGGCGGCGGCTGACTTCACGCCGGCGGTGACGGTGGCAAGTTCGTCGAGGGTACGGGCGTGGATGGTGACATAGATGCCGACCTCGAACAGCTTCGCCGCCCCGCGGGCGACGCGCTCGGCGAGGTCGGCGGCGTCAGCCGCTGCCGCCTCGACCATCGGGTCACCCAGCCGCCCCTGGTCGGAGTCCAAGCGGCGCGAGGACTCGAGGCGGGCGCGCTGGCGCTTGAGCATCGGCGCGGCCAGCTGCGCCGCAACGGGGTCCAGGTGCACCGCCACGTCGACCCGTCCGGGGTAGGACAGCAGCGGATCCAACCAGGCAGGGCCAACCTCGGCCGGGTATCCGCACACCGCGTAGGTGGCGGCGTACCCGTCGCCGACCTGCACGTGCGATGAGGTGACCTGCACAGCAGCGGGGGAGGGCAGGCCCTCCCCGGCCGCCGCGATCTTCTTGGGCTTCAACAGGTTCACGATGTGCTCCGCAGAGTGATGGGGATGCCGGGCACCGCGCGGGGGCCAGGCACCGGTGGGGAGAACGGATCGACCGCGCCCGCGAGCGCCGAGGCGACTGCCGGCCCGTCGAGAGCGGCGGCTTCGACACCGAGGCCGGACAGGGCACGCACGGCGCCCTCGGCGGCGTGCTCGCCGGTGACGACGGCGAGGACCTGACGGCGCAACGGATCCCGCTCGCTGTCGAGGTCGAGCAGGAACTCGGCGTAGTCGTCGGCGGCGGCCCGTAACGCCGGATGCGGCAGGCGCGGCGCGTAATCGACGGTCGCTTGCGCGTAGACGGTCAGGTCGTGCCGCTGCGCGGCCACGACAATCTGCGCCGGCCCGGTCAAGCTGTTGAGGAACCGACCGAACCCGTCCAGCAACGCGCCCTGCTCGCTGCCGGTGCGCAGGTGAATGTTCGTGGTGCCGCAGCCGATCAGGACCTTGTCGCTGCCCTCACTGGTGAGGACTCCGGCCGGTGTGACCGCCGTGACCGGCGAGCGCAGCGGCGCCGGCACGCTCGGCTTGCCCACGACGGCCGCGACCGTGCTGGCGCGAGCCGCACCCGGCGCGAGCGTGCGCGGGCTACCGGCGAGTGTGAACCCGTGCCGCAGCCACAAATCCAGCGGTAGGCCGTCACGGCGGCCGAGCGCCACCACGACCGCGACGGCGAACACGACGACCCCGGCGACGATCCACGCCACCACCGGCAGCAGGTGCCCGAACGTGCGGTAAAGACCGAACCCGGTTAGGCCGGCACCGCCGATGATGCCCAGCTGCCGGAACGTCAGCCCGAAAGCGATGCGGTCGGCCTCGTTGACGTTGGCCGGAACGACAGCGCGTGGGGGAGTGTCCTCGTAAGTCATCGCCCACCTCGCACGGCGGTACGCCCGACCCGGCCGAGCGGTAGGTGGCGGGTGACGCCCTGGATGAGCACCGCGCGCAGCAGAACCCCACCAGCGTTCGGCGACCCCGCGCGGCTGGCGTACCGGCGCACCATTCCGGGGATCTTGATCGTGACCCAGAGGACGACGATCACGAGCAGCAGGTTGAGGGTGTCCGAGCCGGGCAGGCCGAGCAGGATCGGCAGGTTCGACTCCGGGTCGATCAGCAGGTTGATGCCCGCCGAGAACGCGACCGCCTGCAGCGTGGGCGTGGCCAGGCAACCCAGCAGGGTGCGCCACCACAACTGCGCGGCCCCCTGCGTCCATGGGGTGGCGTAGCACGCGAGGGCCACCGGCGCGACGCCGGCCAGGACGACCAGCACCCCGATCCGCACCAGCCAGGTGCCGACGAGCATGAACATCAGCACGACGATGAGCAGTCCGATGATGGCCATCAGGAGCGCGGCGCTCTGGTCGGTCATCGCCGAGGCGATCCGAGCCCGAACGAAGGTGACCGCCTCGCTGGTCGGTGCGGACGTACCGGCCATCGACACCGTCAAGGCGTTGGCGACGTCGATGAGCAGACGGGTCAGCGGGACCGCGAACGCGGACAGCACGAACCCGACGACAAGCCGGGGAATCAGGTCCTTGACGCCGTAGCGCATCTCGACCGAGTCGCCGACCATCGCAGCGATACCCACGGCGAGGATCGCGAGGATGAAGCAGGCGTTGACGACCAGCGCGCTCTTGCCGGCGATCGACGTCACCTGCGGCAGGACGGTGACGTTCGGCGATACGAAAATGGAGGAGGCCAGGAAGGCCAGCAGGCTGCCGAGAAGGTCGGTGACCTTCTCGGCGAGCCAGCTGACCAGGCCGTTCATCAGCCAGTCGACCATCACAGCCGCCTCAGCCGCCGAGGATGCCCTGCAACACCTGCAGGACCACCGGGGCCAGCACAGCGAGGGCGTAGCCGATCAGCGCGGACTTGACGTTGCCCTTCGCCTGCTCGACCTGCGCCGGGTCACCTCCAGCGGCCATGTACCGCAGGCCGCCGATGACCAGGAACATCGTCGCGACCACCGCGATGATGCCCATGACCCAGCCGGTGATGTTGGCGATGACCTGCGCAATGGAGTGCGGGCCTCCGTCGCCGTCAGGGGCGGGGGCGGCCAGGAGGTCGTTGAGGACAGAGATCGTGTGCATTTGCGGCCCTCCACAAGGGATTGGTGGCCGCCGCGGCGGGGACCGGGCGAAGGACTGTGTGGTCCGGTGGGGGCGCTCCTCCCTCGCATCGGGTGAAGGGTTGCGGTGTCAGTACGCCGCGCCAGCCGTGCCGGACCGTGAGCCTCGCCGGATGGGCGGTCCCCACCGGGCGGGCATGCCATGGATGACATGCACCGCCCAGATCTCGGCTGTCAGATCGATCGAACTCGCCGCCCACCTGTCACGCCCTGACAAGACCTCACAGCGACTCACGGACGGAGATCGGACCTGCAAAGAGGCCGCCCCCGGCCGGGCCTTCGCCCGAGACGGCCTCGCGCCGAGATCACCAGGGCAACGGCGGACGGCACACGTACAGAACCAGGCACGGATCGGAGTGCGACCCAGCAGCAGGTCGACCCTCCCGCGACGATCGGCTCTTCACGTCCGCCGGAGGTGATGGTCAGCGCGCGATGGGCAAACCCTGCCTGGCGGACGCCTGACCGCGGCTAACCGCTCAGCTTCCGGATCTACCGAAGTAGGTTGCCGGCAGTCGGTCGAGGCCGCTGGGCCGTGCCGTTGCCAGGGGCTTTGTTGGCGGTCAGCGGACGGCGTCGGTGAGTCGGGTGGTGAGGTCTCGGATGTGGGCGATGAGTTCGGGTGGTTCGTGGATCTGGAAGCGGAAGCCGAACGATGCGACGTAGATGGCGAGCTCGTCGAGGGAGTTGGATCCCGTGTGCAGGAGGCAGGTGTGCGGGTCGACTGCTTCGATGACACCGACGGTGGGCGCGATCCGTTCGGCGGCGGTCTCGGCCGGGGCGTGGAGGGTGATTCGGGCCTGATAGCGGTAGGGGGCGGTGGAGATACCGTGGGTGAGGTAGCCGGCAAGGTTGACGTCGGGTGCCGGCCGGGGGGTGAAGCGAGGGCCGGTCGGGATGCGGGGATGAATTCGGTCGACCCGGTAGGTGCGCCAGTCGCGCCGGTCGGTGTCCCAGCCGACCAGGTACCAGCGCCGGCCGGTGTGGACCAGCCGGTGAGGTTCGGTGTCGCGTACCGAGTCGGTGCCGTCGTGGCTGTGGTAGTCGAAGCGAACCCGCTCGTGGTCGCGGCAGGCGGCGGCGAGGACGGTCAGCACGTCCGGGTCCACGGTGGGGCCGGTGGCGCGGACCGTGACGGTGGCCGAGTGCAGCAGGTTGACCCGATGCCGTATGCGCGAGGGCAGTACCTGTTCGAGCTTGGCCAGTGCGCGTAGCGAGGTTTCCTCGATGCCGGTGACCGTGCCGCTGGCGGCGGTACGTAGCCCGATGGCGACGGCGACGGCCTCCTCGTCGTCGAGCAGCAGCGGCGGGAGTTTCGTTCCGGCGCCGAGCCGGTAGCCGGCCGCGCCGGGGGTGGCGTGTACCGGGTAGCCGAGGTCGCGCAGTTTCTGGATGTCACGCCGCACGGTCCGCACGTCGACCTCAAGACGCTGCCCAAGCTCTGCGCCGGTCCACTCACGCGGGGTTTGCAGCAGTCCGAGAAGCCGCAGCAGTCGGGCGGAGGTTTCCAACATGCCCAGAAGTTTGCCATCCGCCTAGGGCGAAAGCTGTCCTAGCTGCCTCATAGTGTGACTGCCATGAGCGAAGAGATCACCCCGTTCCGGATCAACATCCCGCAGGACCACCTGGACGACCTGCGTCAGCGGCTCGCCCACACCCGTTGGCCGGGCGAGGTGCCCGGCGCCGGCTGGGAGGCCGGGGTGCCGCTGGACTACCTGAAAGACCTGGCCGACTACTGGCAGACCACGTACGACTGGCGCGCCCACGAGGCACGGCTGAACGAATTTCCCCAGTTCACCACCGTCGTCGACGGGCAGACGGTGCATTTCCTGCACGTGCGTTCGCCCGAGCCGGACGCGCTGCCGCTCATCCTCACCCACGGCTGGCCCGGCTCGGTCGTGGAGTTCATGAAGGCCATCGGCCCCCTGACCGATCCCGCCCGGCACGGCGGCGACCCCGCCGACGCCTTCCACGTCGTGGCCCCGTCCCTGCCCGGCTTCGGCTTCTCCAGCCCACTCGCCGCCCCGGGCTGGAACACCAACCGGGTAGCCCACGCCTGGGCCGAGCTGATGAACCGCCTCGGCTACGACCGCTATGGGGCGCAGGGTGGCGACACCGGAGCGATCGTCTCCCCCGAGCTGGGCCGCGTCGACCCTGCTCATGTGATCGGCGTGCACGTCAACAACCTGGGCACCTTCCCCTCCGGCGATCCGGCCGAGCTGGTCGGCCTCACCGAAGCCGACCAGGCCCGCCTCGCGCTCATGACGACCTGGGGCCGGGACATGAGCGGGTACGCCATCGTCCAGTCGACCCGGCCGCAGACAATCTCCTACGCCCTCACCGATTCACCCGTCGGCCAGCTCGCGTGGATCGTCGAGAAGTTCAAGGAATGGACCGATCCGAACGCCGCCCTGCCCGAGGACGCTGTCGACCGCGACCTGATCCTCACCGACGTCTCGGTGTACTGGCTGACCGGCACCGCCGGATCCGCCGCCCGCATCTACTACGAAGACGCCCGCACCTGGGGCCAGGCCCAGCCACGCTCCTCAGTACCGACCGGGGTGGCGGTGTTCCCCAACGACATCACCATCCGGCCCCTCGCCGAACGCGACCACAACGTGGTGCATTGGACCGAGTTCAGCCGCGGCGGGCACTTCGCCGCCCTGGAAGCACCCGACCTACTCGTCGGCGACGTGCGCGAGTTCTTCCGTAAGCTCCGCTGACCGCACCCAGCCAGGCCGGCCGTCTCGGCGCCCGCACCGCCCGATCCGGGCGACGAGACGGCACGTTCCAGGCTCATCCGAAGCCTGGGAACGCCCACCCGAACCACGACGCCGGGAGACGTGCTCGATGACCAACCTTTCGACGATGCTGCCGCGGCTGTCCTGGCCCGACGTATGGGGCCGGCGGCTCGACCGGCACGGACTGTCCGCTCCGGTACACGACCGACCAGCCGATGCCGTCGCCGCCATGTGCGGCGCGCACGCTCAAGTGCTCTCCGCCGCTGAGGTGTCCATCGGGTTGCGCGTCGCCGGCATCACCCGCAACGACGTTCGAGACGCGCTCTGGAAGGAACGTAGCCTGGTCAAGACGTTCGGGCCGCGCGGCACCGTGCACCTGCTGCCGACGCGTGAGCTGCCGCTGTGGACCGGCGCGCTCGGCGCGTTGCCACCGTCCTCGAACAGCCTGCCCGCCGACGCGCGGCTGACCAGAGACCAGAGCGACGAGGTCGTCTCGGCGATCGCGCAAGCACTGGCCGATGCGGAACTGACCATCGACGAGCTCACTGCAGCGGTGGTCGCCCGCACCGGCTCCTGGGCCGCCGACCCGGTCGTGCCCGGGTTCGGCGGCATGTGGCCGCGCTGGCGACAGGCGATACACCTTGCCGCACACCGCGGGGCACTCTGTTTCGGCCCGAACCGTGGACGGAAGGTCACCTACACCAGCCCGCAACGGTGGCTTCCAGGACTCCGGCCCGCACCGGCACCCGACGCCCTCGCCGGCCTGGTCCGGCGCTACCTGCACGCGTACGGGCCGGCAACACCGCAGCAGTTCGCGCAATGGCTGTCCGCGCCCCGCCGCTGGGCGACCCAGTTGTTCGACTCCCTCGCCGACGAACTGCAACAGGTCGATGTCGCCGGCGCGGTCGCCTGGGTCCTGGCCGGCGACACCGCGCCGGCACCCGTGCCACCGCACGGGGTACGGCTACTGCCATACTTCGACGCCTACACCGTCGGCTGCCACCCGCGCGAGCAACTCTTCCCCGGACCTGTCGCGCAACGCGCACTCTCCGGCGGCCAAGCCGGCAACTTTCCGGTACTGCTCATCGACGGCACCGTTGCCGGGATCTGGCACCTCCGCCGCTCCGGACGCGAGCTGCACATCACGGTCGAACCGTTGACCACGCTCACCGTCACCGAGCGCCGGGATCTCGACGACCAGGTAGACCGAATCGGGGAGATCCTGGAAGGCAGACCACAGTTGACCGTCGGTACGGTGACCGTAGGCGGCCACGCGTAACCACGCCAGCGCCAACCGATTCCGGACACATAGCGATCGGTCCGCGAGCGCCGACAACGCCCGCGCATGCCGCGGTCCGCGCGCTATGCGGCGTCACGAGATGCTGACTCGGCCGGCATACCCACATAGCCGATGAGCGGATGCGGGCATGGATCAACAAGCAGAATGTGCTGGCCCGGCTAATCCACCCACCTGAACAGCTCAGGATGCTTAGCCGCCTCGGCTTGGAGGCGGGGAAGGTCTGCCGCGTGGAGCGTTACGAGGCCACAACTGACACAGGCCAAAGCGCGGACTGACGTCACGTCTCGAGTGCCCCATCCTCGCCGCGATGGCCGCCACAACCGGATGCTCTGCTGGTCTATGTCGGTACGTATGCCCGTAGCCACACGCGTGCCACCACACGCAGGGCAGGGCGAAGTCGGCGTTGGCGGATTCTCGGCCACGGTGGTATGTCTACCAGCCAGAGACAACGGCTGCCCCATCCGCACATGCCGCGATCTGGGCGTTACGGATCGTGACCACTTGCGTCCGGAGAAACGTCCGGACATGCCGACGACAGGATGCCTCGGTTCCAAATCTGCGCACACCCAGGCCGAGCGGAATTCGACTCAGAGACTGCTACAACTGGCTTTTCGCACGCTCGCGATCGGCGGCTACCCGGACGTCGCGAAAGTCCAGGACGGCCTCCCGAGCGATGCGAATGAGCATCGCAAGATTGCCATGCGCCAGCAGCAGCACGTCGTCGAGGACCTGCGGGGGTATCTCAAGTTCGCGCGGGCCGTAGCAGTCGTGCCACGCCATGTCCGTGAGGTGCAGCAAATCGAGCGCGGCCTCGACCTCCCGGGAAGCGAACAGTGCCTTAGGGCGCGTCTCATTTGGATGGTCGTTGGCCTGGGGCATGATCTGCTCCCGTGGACGAGGCCATGATCCGCACGTGGGCGCCGGATGATCTCTGGGAGATCCGGGCTACAGCGCGGACTGCCCGCCTGCTACCTGTGGGGAGCGGTGAGTCGACTTCATGAGCACCTCGCCGCACATCGTCGATAACGGCGCACGATTTTGGCCGTCGTCCGTGCGTGGTGACCGATCAAGAGCGGTCGCCACGGGTAGTTGGCCTCTGAGTCGAGCGGGCATCCTGAAACTGTCGATGAGCGGATGTCTGATCATGCTGAGCCGGGTTCGGGCCTGCGGCTTCTGCGCGAAGATGTGGTCCGTGACGAGCGTGGGGTATCGGCAACGCCTGGGCGGCCGCCTGCTGGCCTGTCGGGGTCGGCCGGGTCGGGGCTGGCCCGCCGCGGGGGCGCCTCGTAGGAGATGAACTCGAGCAGGCTTCCATCAGGATCGCGAAAGTAGACGCTCGTCCCTGTCCCGCCGGCGCCGAATCGCGGAACAGGTCCTGTTTCCACCTCGACATTGTGTTGTCGCAGGTGTGCCACCGCCTCCTCGATCGGCCCCTCCCAGACGAAGCAGATGTCACTGTTCCCCGGGCGAACGGGGAGACGGGCAACGTTGTCCGCAAGGTCGATACCCGGCCCATGAACGTTCAACTGGTTGGGACCGACTCGGAACGCAACGCGGTCGCCGCCAACGCTGATCACCTCAGCACCGACGACATCACGATAGAAGTCGGTGGAGACCCGCCAATCCGAGACAGCAATGACGGCGTGGTCCAGCCGAGTCACGGGCACCATCTCACGACCTTACTTCGCGAGGTCGCGCCCACGGTCGTCCGGATCTGCCGCCGTCCGTGGGCGTCAGCCGCGCGTGGCCCTCACTGCGGGTGGTCGGCGCTTCGCGACGCTCGGGCGTCCTGAACTGCCGAGATCAGTGCGTCTGCTTTTTTCCGCTCGGCGCATCGAACGGCGCAGTTGCGGGCTCATCGAGGCGCAGGATCGTTTCCTCGATCTCAGTGTTTCGCCCGTTGGCGAAGGACGTCTCCGTGCCTGTGATCGCGAATCCTGCTCTCTGCAGCACCTTCAGCGATCCCACGTTGTCACTCGCGACGCGGGCGAACAAGGGCCGGACGTGAACCGATTCCAGGAGGAGGGCCAGCGCTCGGGAAGCGATGCGCTGTCCCCAGAACGATCTGTCGATCCAGTAGGTAACTTCGGTGTCGCCGTCGATTACGAAGCTGGCGATACTGCCGACGAGCCGTCCATCGAGCGTGATAACGCGGTTTGTGACGTCGGGTGATGTCCTGACCTTCGCCATGTGGGCATCGAAAGCGGTGCGATCATCGGGATCTTTGGTGGTGAAGGCTGCCATCCGGACCGACTCGGGATCCCGCATCTGTTCGAACAGCGCGTCGAGGTCGGAGTCGTTGACCGGTCGCAGCGCCACCTCGGGCTCAGCCACAAGCGCCCCCAAACTTGATCCAGCATCCATCAGTGGGGAACGTACCAACAGCATCCGACAGTCTGTGGAGATCCAACGTCCGCATCTGGCTCCCCTCAATGTCATCAAGCGCCGTGCGAGAAGGGGTGTCCCAGGGTGGGTGCCGGCGGGTCCGGTCAGACCGGGCTATCGGGTCGGATACCTGGAATTCAGTAGCGTGCAGGTCACGGGACCGAACACGTACGTGAGCGCGTCGGCGACTGCCGGGTGTTGAGCCGCCAGACTTACCGTGCGCAGCCGATGAGCCGCTCCAACCAGCTCGCCGGTCGCTGCGGGCAACAACGGTGCGCGTTCGATGTCCGACTTGGTCGCATAGTCCTCATGAGTGCGAAGTGAAGACCGAGCGCGAACTGGACGCTGTGGTACCAGAGGTCGCGCACCAGCGCTTTCCGCTCGGTTCGAGCGCCTTGCGGCACCACCAAGCCGCCCTGGCGCTGCCGACCCAGTATTCGTCCAGTCAGCGGCTTTGTCGCAGCAAGCCGTAGAGTCCCTCGTCATCTGGACGGGCCGCGAGGTCGCCGGTAGAGGGGGGTGCTGGGCTGCTGGAGCCGCACCGGCCCGGGACCGCGCCCCTGGAGGGTGTCGTCGGGGTTGAGGAGCAGGCATGCCTTCATCGACAGGCAGCCGCAGCCGATGCAGCCGGTGAGTTCGTGTTCGAGGCTTTCGATGACGCGGCGACGCTCCTCCAGTTGTTTCTTCCAACGCCGGGAGACTCGCTGCCAGTCCTTGTGGGTGGGAGCGCGATCAGCGGGGAGGCCGGCGAAGACCTCGGCGACGTCCGACAGCGGGATATGGAGGCGTTTGGCCACGATGATCAAGGAGATCCGGCGGAGCATGTGCCGGGAGAAGACCCGCTGATTACCGCTGGTGCGTTCGCTAAAGATCAGGCCCTTGCGTTCGTAGAAGTGCAGGGCGGAGGCGGGCACGCCAGTCCGGCGGATGACCTCACCGATCGTGAAATGATCGTCTGGACTGGCATGCACGGCATTACTCCTTGCTTGGTTCCTTCCGGGCGATGGCGGTCAGGTGGTGCGGCGGGACGTCGCGCTGCGGCTGTGAATGAGGACGGCCACGATGATCGATAGGACCAGGCAGAGCAGGCCGACACCGAGCTGGGTCATCTGCCAGGACCAGGTGAAGGCGTCCAGTTCCACGCTTTCGGCTCCGTCTGTGAGGCGTCCGGCGCTGACTGCGGCGGCGCGGGTGGTGTCGCCGAGCCTGGCCGCGAGAAGGCCGACGAGGGAGGCACTGTAGGCGGCGATCACCAGAGCCTCGGCCGCTCCCCGCAGCGTGTTGAGGAAGCCAGCCGCCATGCCGACGGCATCGGCATGGACCAGGGCCATGGCCTGGCCGTCGGTGATGCCGAAGGACACTCCCATACCGACGCCGATCATCACCAGTGGTGCCGCGACGGCCGCCACCGCGTCGTCGGCGTTCAACGTCACTAGCCACAGACTCCCGGCAGCGACCAGCACCAGAGCGACCACGATCAGCAGACGGGCCGGAACAGCTTTGTTCACCAGGGCCACGGCGACCATGGGCATGATCAGTACAGGGGCGGTCAGCAGCAGCATCGCCACCCCAGCGGCCAGAGGAGAAAGCCCGGCCGCCGCCTGCAAGTAGGTGGGCAGGAAGACGAGGACGCCGAGGAACCCGATGGAGGTTGTCAGGGTCGCCAGACTCCAGCCCAGGAAACCGCGATTGGTGACCAGGGCAGGCTCCAGCACCGGAGTGGCACTGCGCCGCTGAACGATGCCGAAGATGACGAGCACGACCAGGCCGGCGATCCCGGTGAACAGAACGACCGGGTGCAACCAGCCGAGCGCGGGCGCCTCCAGGAGCGCGAACATCAGCAGTGCCAATGCCGCGACGAACAGGACGCTACCTGCCCAGTCGATCTGGTCGACACCAGTCGCGCGGGACTCACGGACACGAGTCCCGCCCGAAGCGACCAGCAGGCCGACGACGGCGAAGACCGCGAAGCTCCCCCGCCATCCGGCTGCGCCGATCAGCAGGCCCGACAGGCTGGGACCGATGGCGATCCCGACCCCGGCCATGGTGCCCATCAGGGCGAAGGCGCGATTGCGGGCCACGGCGTCGTAGTTGGAGGCGAGGATGGCACCGCCGGCCGCCATGATCCCGGCGGCGCCAACGCCGGAGACGATGCGGGCGATGTCGGTGACGACGATCGCCGGGCTCAGCACCGCCCCGAGGAATCCGGCCGCGAAGACCAGCGCCGAGACGACGAACACCCGTCGGCGGCCGATCCGGTCGGCGGCCGAACCCGCGATGAGTGTCATGGCTGCGAAGGCCAAGTTGTAACCGGCGACGACCCAGTTCAACGGGGACCCGGAGGTATTGAGATCACGACCGATGCTCCGGAGTGCCACCGCGGTCCCCGAGATGGACATCGCCACCAGGACGACGCCGACCATGACCACCGGAAGCGTCATCAGAGACGGTCGATCCGCCGGGGTCGGATGCGGAGGGGGCTCCGTGGCCGTGCTGTTCGCCATGGCTGCTCGCCTTCCTTGGTCGTAGGGCAGACGGCGAACAGCCCACCAGCTCAACCTCGGTTGAGGTCAAATACGCTGGTTAAGCATGCCGGTACGAGGTCGTCAAGGCGGCCTCATGCAGAACCGCAAGGTGTTGGCCGGCCGGATCCTTCCGGGACGTGGTGTGCGGGACTGGTGGGCACCGCCGGGAGGAGGAGTCAGGGCTGCCGCTGCCTATCGTGTCCCAGCGAGCTGGACCTACGGGTACGGGCAGGCCCAGATGGAGAAGCATGGCTCGGCTGGCTTCGGACGCCGGCTGGAGCTTGTTGGCGACGATCCGCACGTCCTAGTGAGGCACGCCATCGAGATCGCGGTCACTCTCGCCCCAAACAGTCACCGAGATCGCGTAGCTGGGCGTACACCTGCCTGGTGTCCGGACATGCCACACCTCGCGCACTACGGAGGTTACGGGTCGCGGGCGTCAGCGGCCGGGACCGCCAATCAGCGGTACGGTTCGGCAGTGCCTGCCAGCATCCGACGACCGTTGATCTTTGTCGACATCGACGGCGTGCTCATCCCGCTCCGCGCCCGCCCAGGCGGAGCCAATCATGGCTGGGGCAGCAGCGCGGGAGGCGGCCCCGACCGTGACGGCAATCCGCTGCTGGATCGTCTCGACCCCGTCGACGGCCGCCGGCTGCTCGCCCTGCCAGGCGAACTGGTCTGGGCCAGCACCTGGATGGCCGAAGCGAACGAAGTCGTGGCTCCCCGGATCGGCCTCCCCGCTCTGCCCGTTGTCGACTGGCCCGACGCTGACGAGGAACACCACGCGGCGTGCACTGGAAGACCGCACCCCTGACCCGATGCGCGGCAGGAGGCCCGTTCGTCTGGCTCGACGATCAGCTGGCGAACACGTGTCGCACATCAGTCGACGGAGGACACTGTGATCCGACAGGCTGATGTGCGACGCAGCTCTGCCAGGTGATGTGCGACGGGTGGTCTAGGCGACTGAGGTAGCGATCGACAGTCGGCGCCCACCGGGGCTGCCGGCCGGTCAGGGGCCGGTACTCGTGGGGGTCGGCAGCGGGGTGTAGGCCGGGCAGGCCGGCAGCGTTTCGATCCGCGTGGTGGCGCTCGGCCGACCCAAGTCCAGGAAGGTGATCTGGTCACATCGGCCGACGGACCCGGGCCACGGGCTGTACGCCTCGTAGCCGTACACGATCACAGGCCGGCGTCAATGCGTTCACAGCGTCAAGAGCTACGGCGCCGGGAGCAGTCGATATCCGCTCACTGCCACGGTGATCGCGCGGTCGTGCCGAGAACAGGCCGTCGGATTGTTGTCGCCACAGCAACGCTTGGTAGAAGCAGGTCAATGCGCGGGTGCCGTCCGGGGCGTCGCCCGACGGTGATCGCGTGGGCGCCGCAGGTCAGTCGTGGCGGTGGCGCACGATGTAGTCGATGTAGCGGATCGTGTCTTCGCGGTCGTCCTCGCTGATCGAGTCCCACAGGTCCGCCAGCCAGTAGAGCGAGCCCGACAGCATCCAGGCCCAGCCGCGCACCCAGGTCGCCTCGTCGAACCCGAGCGCCTCCCGGTAGGCGGCCCGCGCGCGGGCATCGAACAGGCTCCAGCCCGGCCGCACCTCGACCGCCGGGTCGCCGCGGCCGAGACCGCCGAAGTCGATCACCCCGGTGAGTCTGCCCCGGTCGACCAGCAGGTTGCCTGCCAGGAGATCACCGTGCAGCCATACCGGCGGTCCGGGCCACTCGTCCGCCGCCATCGCCTCGTCCCACGCCTCGGTCACCGTCCGCCCGTCGATCCGGTCGCCCAGGGCCGTGATCGACCGGCGGGTCAGCTCGTCCCGCTGCACCAGAGGTACGCCGCGCTGTATCCCCTCCTTGACCGGCCCGCCCATCGGGTCGATCGCGGTCATCGCGCGCACGAAGCCGGCGAGGTCGACGGCGAGGTCGACGAGGTCCTGCCCGGCTTCCGGATTGCGCCCGTCCAGCCACGGGACGACCGTCCACGGCCACGGATAGTCCCCGCCCGGCTGGCCGACCGCGACCGGCACCGGCACGGGCACCGGCAGATGCGGCGCCAGCCGCGGCAGCCAGGTCGCGTCGGTCGCCACCTGGTCGACTGCCCACTGCGCCCGCGGCAGCCGTGCTGTCAGGGAATCACCCAGCCGGAACAGGGCGTTGTCGGTGCCGTTCAACGGCTGCGGAACGATCGGCAGGTCCGACCATTCGGGGAACTGCTCGTCGATCAGGGCGCGTACCTGCTCGACAGCGACGACGATCTCTCCAGGGCGCATCGGCGCGACCGTAGAACCCGCTCGATCATCCAGTCAATCGAATTCGGACCACGCCGAACCGTGCGCCGGATCGACCGCTTGTACCGCGGCCGCGGCCTCGGCGGCGAACCCGCCCCCGGCTGGGCCCCGCCGTCGCTGGTGGGCGTCGAGGTCGGCGGGCAGCCGCATTGCCACTACCACTCGGTCAAGGCATGGGAAGCCGGCGCCGCCCTCCTGGCCCGGGCGGGCGCGTCCGTGTCCCGGCTGGCCGCCCGTCCATCCTGTCGCCGGGACGCCGCAACTTGCGTCCGGCGAGTACGTTGACGGCCAGCGATTCCGTTGACGAGTTGCCCAAGGCGAGTGCTGAAGAGGGTGGTGCCGGTGACGGCGACGCTCGTCCCTCCGCCGGTGACCGATGTGCGGCCTACCGGGTCGGTCGGTCTGCGGGGCTGGATCGTCGGTGGCCTCCGGGACACGCCGCGCCGGCTGGCCGCCGTGCTGACCGGCCTGGTCGCCTTGGGGTTCGTCGTTGGGTTGGTGGGGTTCGCCGGGGTGCGGCAGCGGGTCGACCTGATCGACGGCGTGACGTCTCGCAGCGGCGCGCTGGTAGTGGCCGCGCAGGACCTCTACCGGGCCCTGTCCGACGCGGATGCCACAGCGGCGAGCGCCTTCCTGTCCGGCGGTGTCGAGCCGGTGGCGCAGCGGGACCGCTACCAGAGCGATGTGGCCGCGGCGGCGGCGGCGTTGTCGGTGATCGCGGCCGGGCGGTCTGGAGATGGCGCCAGGGATGGCGCCGTCGGGGTGATCGCCGCCGAACTCCCGGTGTACACCGGGCTGATCGAGACGGCGCGTGCCTACAATCGGCAGGGGCTGCCAGTCGGCGCGGCGTATCTGCGGGAGGCGTCGGGGCTGATGCGGCAGCGGATGCTGCCGGCCGCCCAGCAGCTCTACCGGTCGGTCACCGCGGAGCTGGACCGGGCGCGTGGCGGCGGCGCCGGGTTCCCCTGGATCGCCGTGCTGCTCGGGCTGGTGGCCATAGGCGGTCTGGTGCGGACGCAGATGTGGCTGACCAGGCGGACCAACCGGGTGTTAAACATCGGTCTGGTGGGGGCGACCGCGGCCGCGGTGGTGCTGGTTGGCTGGCTCGGCGTGTCGGCGGTCGTCATCGGTGCCCGGCTGGACGCCAGCGACCGGGACGGCTCGGCGCAGGTGGACCGGCTCGTCCAGGCCCGGGTCGCGGCGTTGCAGGCCCGGGCCGACGAATCGCTGACCCTGGTCGCCCGCGGCGCTGGCGGCGACTTCGACAAGGATTACACCGCGGTGATGGCCCGGCTGATCGGTCCGGACGGCGACGGCGGACTGCTGCGCGACGTCGCCGAGCGGGCCGCCGACGAACCGACGCGGGCAGCGGCCGACAGGGCCGCGGGACAGGCCCGGGACTGGCTCGCCGCACACCAGAAGCTGCGGCAGCTCGACGACGGTGGCCGTTACACCGAGGCGGTGACCGCCGCGGTGGGCAGCGATCCCGGCGCGACGGCAAGCATCTTCAACGAGTTGGACGGCATGCTCGCCAGCGCCATCACCCGCAACAGCGACCGGTTCGAGGCCGACGCCCGGTCTGCCCGTCGCGGGCTTTCCGGAATGGACGTCGGGGTTGTGGTCCTGGCCGGACTGATGGTGATCGGCGCTGCGGCGGGCATCCAGCGACGAATCGCGGAGTACCGATGAACGTCTCTCGACTGATGTCCGCGGCCGTGGCGCTGACGGTGACCCTCGGCTTGGCCGGCTGCGGCGGTGGCGGTGGACGCCTGCCGGCCGGCGCGTCCGCCGTCACGCCGGTCCGCCCGGTCGGGGTGCAGGACCCGGCGGACATCCCGGACGGGGCCAACGCCGGCCCCGCCTCCTGCGATCCGCGGGCCAGTCTCCGCCCAGCGGCCACCCAGCCCCGCCCCGGCCAGATGCCGGCCGGCTCGACCATGGCTCGGATTCTCCAGCGGGGCCGGCTGATCGTCGGCGTCGACCAGAACAGCTACCGGTTCGGGTTCCGCGACCCGCTCACCGCAGAGCTGACCGGCTTCGACGTGGACGTGGCCCGCGAGGTGGCCCGGGCCATCTTCGGCGATCCATCCAAGATCCAGTTCAGGGCAACGAACTCGGCGTCGCGGATCCCGTCCCTGCAGGACGGGACCGTCGACATCGTCGTACAGACCATGACCATGAACTGCGAACGGTGGCAGAAGGTCAACTTCTCCACCGAATACTTCACCGCCGGCCAGCGGATCCTGGTGCGCCGAGGGTCGCCCGTGCGTAGCATCGCCGACCTGGGTGGCCAGAAGGTCTGCTCGGCGATCGGCAGCACGTCCATCCGCAATGTCGCTGCCGCACCGGCCAAGCCACTGCCCGTCGGAGTGCCGGACTGGACCGACTGTTTGGTGATGCTCCAGCAGAACCAGGTCGCCGCCGTCTCCACCGACGACAGCATTCTGGCCGGGCTGGCCGCGCAGGACCCCAACACCGTCGTGGTTGGGCCACGGTTCAGCGACGAGCCGTACGGGATCGGCATCAACCGGGACGCCACCGACCTGGTCAGATTCGTCAACGGGGTCCTGGCCCAGTTGCGGGCGGACGGCACCTGGACCCGGCTCTACACCCGGTGGCTCGCCGCGCTTGGCCCGGCTCCACAACCGCCGACGGCCCGATACCGGGACTGACCGGCATGACCGCACCGGTTCCGCTGAGCCGTGACGAGGTCGACGTGGCCATCGTCGCGCTGGGCGCAGCCCACGACCGGATCTCCGCGGCCATGTACGCCCTGGACAATCACCCGGGCCTTGCGACGGCCCGGCTGCCCGGCCTGACCGGACGGACCGAGCGGTACGCCGCCGACCTGGCCGCCCAGCTTGACGCGCTCTGGTCCCGGTTCACCGCACTCGGGGCGCTCCTGGACCAGCTCCGGACCCTGCGGGGGCAACAATCCCGGCCCGGTGACGAGGAGTTGGCCAAGCTCACCTGGTTGCTGCGTGCCCCGGTGGTCCCGGTCGGCGCGGACGGAATGGTTCTCGACGATGCGCCGCCGGGGGCCGTCCGGCTGCCGCTGATGGAGCTCGCCCGTCAGCTGGAAACCGGCAGCACCGACGCCATCGACCGGTTGTCCGTCCTGGATGAGGCCGCCTCGGTGCTGGCCGTCCGGTTCGGGCCGCCCAGCGAGGCGTTGACCCGGCTGCGGGCGGCCGTCGACGCGCTCGGGCCGGACGGGGTGCCCACCGCCGCCGTGGATCGGCTCGGCGAGCGGCTCGCGGACGCGTATCGGGAGGCGTCCGGCGATCCGCTGGCGGTGGCGCCGGGCGGTGGCCCCGCCGCCGCCGCGCTGGATACCCGGCTGCGTGAGCTGGCCGCCGAGACCGCGACGGTGGCCGGCGAGGTCGACGCGTTGGTCGGTCTGCGCGACGGCTATCCGCGACGGGCGGAGCGGCTGCGCGCCACGATTGTTGAGGTCGAGGCCGGCGAGGAGGCGGCGGCGCGGGCCTGCGCTGTCACCGAGGAGAAGATCGCCAACACCGGGCTGCCCGCAGTTCCGGATGCCACCCCCGCGCTTCGGGCCCAGCTGGCGCAGCTCGACCAACTTCACCGGGAGCGGCGGTGGAGCCGACTGGCCGATGAGCTGGCGGCGGCGGAGCGGGCCGCGGCGGCGGCGGTCGAGCGGGCCGCCGGGCTGCGGGATGCCGCGGACGGTCTTCTGGAGCGGCGCGCCGAGCTGCGCGGCCGCCTCGCCGCCTACCGGGCCAAGGCGGCCCGGCTCGGCTTCGCCGAGCACACCGAGCTGTCCCGCCGGCACCGTGCCGCCGAGGACCTTCTCTACTCCAGCCCGTGCGATCTGCCCGCGGCGACCCGGGCCCTGTCCGCGTATCAGCGGTATCTCAACGACCTCAGCGAGCGGGGGACGACATGAGCCAGCGGTGCGTACGACCCGACTGCACCGGCAGCTACGGGCCGGAGGGCTACTGCGACGAGTGCGGGCGCAAGGCCCCGGCCGGGGTCCTGCCGACGCAGCCGACCCCCGATGCCGGGCCGGGCGCGGCACCGGTGCCACTCGCCTCCGTCGCCTCGACCCAGGTGAGCACGCGCGGCGGTTCGGTGCGCACCGGTTCACGGGGCTCCAGCCGCAGCCGTGGGACCACCCGCGGTGGCCTCGGCGCCGGTCTGATCGAACTGCCCCGCGTCCCGCTGCGCGACCCGGCCAGCGCGGTGATGGCCGAGCCGACGGTGGCCGAATCCCGCCGGTACTGCGTCGCGTGCGACAAGCCGGTCGGCCGGGGACGAGACGGCGCCCCGGGCCGCGCCGAAGGCTTCTGCCCCCACTGCGGCACCCCGTTCTCCTTCCTGCCGCGCCTCGGCCGTGGCGACGTGGTCGACGACCGGTACGAGGTGCTCGGCGCGCTCGCCTACGGCGGGCTGGGGTGGATCTATCTGGCTCGGGACAAGAACGTCAGCGACACCGTCAGCGACCGCTGGGTGGTCCTCAAGGGGCTGATCAACACCAGTGACCCGGACGCGATGGCCGCCGCGGTGACCGAGCGGCGCTATCTGGTGGAGATCGACCATCCGAGCATCGTCAAGATCCACGATTTCGTGCAGCATCCCGACCCGAAGACCGGCGTGCCGGTCGGCTACATCGTCATGGAGTACGTCGGCGGCCAGTCGCTGCGGGACATGCTGGTCAGCCGCCGAGCGGCCACCGGCGAGCGCGCACTGCCGCTGCCCGAGGTGATCGCCTACGGCGTCGAGATCCTACCCGCCCTGGGCTATCTGCATGACCGCAACCTGCTGTTCTGCGACTTCAAGCCGGACAACGTCATCCACGCCGAGGAACAGCTCAAACTGATCGACCTCGGTGCGGTCCGGCACGTCGACGACGAGGTGAGCGCGGTCTACGGCACACCCGGCTACCAGGCGCCGGAGGTCGCCGAGGTGGGGCCGTCGGTGACGGCCGACCTCTACACCGTCGGCCGGACCCTCGCGGTGCGAGCTTCGACTTCCGCGGCTTCGCCAGCACCTACGCCGACCGGCTGCCGGACCGCTCAGAGGTGCCCTTGCTGGGCCGCGAGGAGTCCTACGACCGGCTCCTGCGCCGGGCCACCCACCTCGATCCAGACCGGCGCTTCCAGTCGGCGACCGAAATGAGCGAACAGCTCCTCGGAGTGCTGCGGGAGACGCTGTCGGCCGCCGACGGCGTGCCCCGGCCGGCGGTGTCCCGGCAGTTCACCCCGGAACGGCGGGCGTTCGGCACCGGTGCTGGCGAGGTGGGCGTGACCGCCATCGCCCGGCGGCTCGACCCGGCGGAGGTCGCCGCGGCGTTGCCGCTGCCGCAGGTGGACATCCTCGACCCGGGCACCGGCTTCCTCACCACGCTGACGGCGACCGCCCCAGGTGAGCTGATCGCGCAGTTGCGCAACGCCCCGATGCGCAGCGTCGAGGTGGCGCTGCGCATCGTGCGGGCCCGGATCGACGGCGGCGACCTGGCCGGCGCCGCCGCAGACCTCGACCGGCTCTACGCCGACGACCCGTTCGACTGGCGGATCGACTGGTACCGCGGCCTCGCCGCCCTGGCCGCCAACCGGCCCGGAGACGCCCGGGTGGCCTTCGACGCCGTCTACGACCAACTGCCCGGCGAGCCGGCCGCCCGGCTGGCGCTGGCCGCCGCAGTGGAGAGCACCGGGGACCCAGAACTCGCCGAGCGGCTGTACGACCGGGTCTGGCGGTGCGACCACGGCTTCATCAGCGCCGCCTTCGCGCTGGCCCGGCTCCAGCTTGTCAAGGGCGGCCGAGTCCCCGCGTTGCGCGTCCTCGACCAGGTGCCGGAGAACTCCAGCCACCACATCGCCGCCCAAGTGGCCGCGGTCCGGGCCAACCTCCCGGCCGAGGGGTTTCCCGCCGGCGCCGGCGAACTGCTGGCCGCCTCCGACCGGCTGCAGCGGCTCGGGTTGGACGTCGAGCGGCAGGCTCGGTTGACAGTGGAAATGCTCGAGGCGGCCGTCGCCTGGGTCACCGCCGGGCATACCCTGCCGCCGGACGCCCGGGTCCTCGGACACGGACCGCACGAAAAGGGGCTGAGGCTCGGCCTCGAACGCGCCTACCGCACCCTGGCGCAGCTCGCCGCCGACCCGCCCACCCGTATCGCACTGGTCGACCGAGCCAACGCCGTCCGGCCGAGGACACTGACATGACGGCCCCGTCTTGCCCCGAACACGGCCCGGCCGGCGATCCGGCAGACCGCTTCTGTGAGGTATGCGGGCGCAACCTGCGCACCCGCGAAGAGGCGACGGCTACCGCAGCCCCGCTGCCAGCCCCGAGATCCGGCACAGCCCCGGTCGCACCATGGTTGTCCTCCCGGGCGACCGAGGGCAACTGCGGCGTGTGCGGCGCCCAGGTGCCAGGCGGCGGATACTGCGACTCGTGCGGCCGCCGACGCCCGCTCGGCCGCGACCACGCCGAGCTCGACCTCGGCGACCTTGCGGCAGTGACGGACCGGGCCCGCCGACCACGCAACGAGGACGCGGTGGCGATCGGACGAGTCGCCGGCGCCACCGTCGCAGTGGTCTGCGACGGCATCTCCACCTCGACCCGCGCCGACACCGCCGCCACCGCCGCAGTGGAAGCGGCCATCGTAGAGCTGCTGGACGCCCTGCACGGCGGCGCGGACCCGGCCGAGGCCGGCCGACGAGGCGCCCGGGCAGCGGCCGCCGCGGCCCGGGGCGCCGCCGCACCCGAGGATCGCGACACCCCGCCCAGCTGCACGTACGTCTCCGCGATCGTCACCAGGGACGCGGTGACGGTGAGCTGGATCGGCGACAGCCGGGCCTACTGGCTCGGGCCGAACGAGGCGCTGTTGACCCTCGACGACTCGTTGCGGGCCCGCGTGGCCGCCGGCCGGCCGGTGCCAGCGGCGCTGGCCGAGGAGGATCCCCGGTCCCCGGCCCTGATCCGCTGGCTCGGTGTGGACGGCGACGACGAGGACGCCCAGGTCATCACCCTGCGCCCGACCGGTCCCGGCCAGGTCGTGGTCTGCTCCGACGGCCTGCACCACTATCTGCCGGGCGCGAACGACCTGGCCGCGGCGGTGTCCGGCCTCCCGCCGACACCCCTGGCAGTGGCGCAAGGCCTGACCAGGCTGGCACTGGAGGGCGGCGGCCACGACAACGTGACGGTCGCCATACTGCCGTTTCCGGTAACCGAGACAGGAGGAACACCGGCATGAGCGGGCAACCCGAGTTCGTCGCCGAGGTCGACCAGAACGAATACCTACCGATGGGACGACGGATCGTCGACGCGATCGTCACCGTCACGGCCTCCGGCGCGAACCTGCGGGGCACCGCCGGACCGGTCACCGCGGCGCAAGTGATCATGATCGACACCTCCGGTTCGATGACCGCGCCCCCCTCGAAGATCCAGCAGGCGAAGCGGGCCACCGCGGTCGCCATCGACACCCTCCGCGACGGCGTGCCCTTCGCGGTCGTCGCCGGCTCGGCGCAAGCCTGGATGGTCTACCCACCGCAGCCGGGGATGGTGCCCGCCTCCCCACAAACCCGGGCGCAGGCCAAGTCGGCGGTGGCCGGGCTGCGAGCCGAAGGCGGAACCGCCATCGGCGCCTGGCTCAACCTCGCCAATCACCTGTTCGCCGGCCAGCCGGCCGAAGTGAAGCACGCCATCCTGCTCACAGACGGGCAGAACCAGCACGAGCGGCCGGAGGACCTGCAGCGGGTGCTGGACGCCTGCGAGGGCCGGTTCATCTGCGACAGCCGAGGCGTCGGCGCCGACTGGGTCGCCGACGAGCTGCGGAAAGTAGCGTCCACCCTGCTCGGCACCGCAGACGGGTTGGAGGATCCGGCCGACCTGCCGGCGGCGTTCCAGGCGATGACCGCGTCCGCGATGGGCAAATCGGTCGCTGACGTGTCGCTGCGGGTGTGGAGTCCGACGGGCGCCAGGATCCGCTTCGTCAAACAGGTCTTCCCGCAGGTCGAGGACCTCACTGGCCGGCGCACCGAGGTCAGCGCCCGCATCGGCGACTATCCGACCGGCGCCTGGGGCGCCGAGAGCCGGGACTATCACATCTCGGTCGAACTGGAGCCACAACCGGTGGGGGAGGAGCTGCTCGCCGCCCGGGTCAGCCTGGTCAGCGCCGCTCAGGTGCTCACCGAGCGACTCGTGCTGGCCCGGTGGACTGACGACGAGGAGCTTTCCACCCGGATCAACCGGCAGGTGGCGCACTACACCGGCCAGGCCGAGCTGGCCGCCGCGATTCAGGACGGGCTGAAAGCCCGGGACGCCGGCGACGTAGAAACCGCCACCGCAAAGCTCGGCCGGGCGGTCCAGTTGGCCACCGAGTCCGGCCACGTCGACACCGCCAAGCTGCTGGCCCGGGTGGTGGACGTGGTCGACGCGCCGACCGGCACGGTCCGACTCAAGAAGCAGGTGGCCGGAGTGGACGCCGAGCTGACCAACGTGCGGTCGGTGAAGACCATCCGGGTGAAGAAGACCCAGGCCTGACGGGAGCGACACGATGGCCACCTGCCCCAAAGGACACGAATCGACGACCGCCGACTACTGCGACCAGTGCGGCGCCCCGATGCCCGGCACCTCGACGCCGGCTCCGCCGGCCGCCGTAGCCCCGCCGGCCGCCCCGCCCGCGGATCCCGTCGCCGGTACGCCGTGCCCGGTCTGCAATACGCCCCGCACTGGCCGCTTCTGCGAGGAGGACGGCTACGACTTCCTGCTCGCCCCGCCGGTGACCGCGACGAGTCCGTCCACCTCGCCCACTGGTGCCGCCGCCCCCGCAGCAGGCCGTGAGACGGCTGCCGGACCGCCATCCCCGGCCACGCCGGCGGCGCTGGTCGTCGTGGTAGGCACCGACCGCGGCTACTTCGACGCGGTCCTCGGCATGGGCGGCGAGGACGCCGACGGGCTGACCTTTCCTCGATTCGCCGCCGAGCGCCGATTCCCGTTGGTGGGCCAGCAGCTACTGATCGGACGATCCAGCCGCTCCCGGGGCATACACCCCGACATCGACCTCAGCGGCCCACCGGAGGACCCAGGCGTCTCACACACCCACGCGCTCCTCGTCCTGCAGCCCGACGGTTGGGCGGTGGTCGACCTCGGCTCATCCAACGGCACGTACCTCAACGACCCGCACTCGGCGCCCGTCCCGGCCGAGACCCCGGTGCCGATCACCGCCGGTGACCGCGTCTTCGTCGGCGCTTGGACCTGTCTGTCCATCCGCCCCGCCTAACCTGATCTTGAGACCTGCGTTCGTTGTGTCGAGCCGTCTCAGATCAGCTCAGCGATCCTGAGTCGGATTTAGTTTCCGGGATCGTTTCCCATCGTGGCGGGGCCGCGTGGGCACTCAGGTGGAATCCTGCGCCCAGGGCGGCTCCCCGTGGCCGGTGGCCGGTGTGCTGATAGTTGTTCACGCCCTGGTGCCGGTGGGCTGCGCGGGGCAGCCTCCGATCCGCTGGTGCATGCCCCTCCGGACGCTTGCCCGCCTGACCGTGAGGCCTGGCGGGGGAGGGTGCCCTGCGTCGCCCGGGCGCGGGGCGTGGTGTCGGCGTACGGATTCCGGTGCAGAGTCGGGTACGGCAAATGTGCAGAGGTCGGGGGCGCGAAGCATTCGGGACGCTGCGATGGCGGCCGGCCCGACGACCCAGGTCCGCTACTCACGATGAGTAATCGGTGGACGTGGGCTAGCTGCCCCGGATCGCGGCTACTTAGCGGATGTTCAGAGGACCAGAAGCGACGGCCGATGTAATTGAACCGTTCCTAAAGACTGAGCATGGGTTGCACAGGCTCAGTCGCGTGCCCCGAACGGTGTTGGGCACACTGGTTTCCCGCGTTCGCTCCGCGTCCGGCTCCATCGGATCGTGTCCGTGGTCCGGGAATGTGGGGGCGGGTTCCCTCGCGCCCTCGGGCACCAGGTTCGGCCTGGGCGCTCCGATGCCCGCGGCGATCGCTCTGGTCGTCGGGGGGCGGTGTCGTCCGTCGCCGGATCGGGTGTCCGAGGGCGCGTCGTCCGATCGCGATGCTAGCGGCGTCGTGACGGGTGGTCTTGCGGTTGGTGCTGGTCAGGGGGCGCTGCCAGTGCTGGGCGCCCCATTTGGAGGTGTAGGCGGGATCGACAGCGACGATGGTGATGCCCAACTCGGCCGCCATGCTGACGAGCCGGGACCGCAGCTTGGCCACTGGCATGCCGGAGATGAGCTTGCGGAACCGCTTGCGGCGGCCGTGTTTCTCCCGCGTGGTCTGCGCTGCGAAGTCGAGGTCTTCGATCGCGATGTTCAGCCCGTGCTGCTTGGCCCAGTGCAGAAGCCGGATCAGGGCGTGCCGTACCTGTGCGTCACGATGGTCCGCGTTGCCGGACAGGTCGTAGGAGAAGCGGCGCGGTTCACCGACTGGGTTGCCGTGCTCGTCCAAGCGCCAGGCGGCGAGATGGTCGGCGTTGGTATCCACACCGATGATCCCGTTCAGCGTGGCGGTGGCCAGCGGCATGATCCGGGCCGCAGGGATCGTCCACGACGCGGTCACGTACCAGCGGCGCCGGTCCACGTCTTCGTGGATGCGGTAGGCCACCGCCCGGTTGGCGGTGATGCGGTCGCGCCAGGCATCGCCACGGTGTGGGAATGACACCGTCGCGGCGAGCACGTACCGGCCGTGCTTCGCGCCGCTGTCAGCGACCCCGCACACCGGGCCTGCCTCGAGCGTCACACTCGGGCCTGGGCGGGGTCGCGGCCGGCGGTGGCTCGAATGGTCCGGGGCCAGGTCCATGCGGCGCGCAGGATGAAGGCCAGGAGCAGCAGCTCGAGTCCGATGGAGAGGCCGTAGAAGTAGAAGTAGGTCCAGGACTCGCCCTCCGCGTTGTACACCGAGACGGGAATGTAGAGCGTTGCCACGACGAGGTTGGTGGCGCGGTTGACACGGGCGGGGAGTGTCGTGGAGAGCAGGATCATGAGGATCGGGATGGCCACGAGCGTGAGCGCAAGGGCGACAAAGGTTGGGCCGGTGTCGAACTCATGAACGACGCCGACCAGGATGTCGTTGATGAAGCCGGGCTTGTACAGGGCGAGGTAGTCGACGTAGATGTAGAGGAACATGAAGCTGGCCCAGGCTGCGGCGAGCTTCGCCTGGACCGGGATGTGCGCTTCCTGGAGCGCACCGGCTGGTCTGTCGGTTCTGGTCATCGGATTTGCGGCGTGGAAACCCGGCCGTTTACGGCCGGGAGGAAACGCCGCCCCTCCCCTCAGTGATCGTCTTACATGGACGGTTGGTAGGGTGTGAGGCGTGGGTGAGGTGGTGAAGCGGGCGTACAAGTACCGCTTCTATCCGTCCCCTGAACAGGCCGAACAGCTGGGCCGGACCTTCGGGTGCGTGCGTCTGGTGTACAACCGGGCGCTGGAAGCACGCACTCGGGCGTGGGCGGTGGACCGCCGGCGCACCACGTACGCGCAGTCGTCGGGGTGGCTGACCGAGTGGAAGCGCACGCAGGAGTTGGCGTTCCTGAACGAGGTGTCGTCGGTGCCGTTGCAGCAGACGCTGCGGCATCTGCAGGCGGGGTTTGTGGCGTTCTGGGACAAGCGGGCCCGGTATCCGAGGTTCAAGTCCAAGCGCAAGTCGCGGGCGTCGGCGGAGTTCACCCGTTCCGCGTTTCGTTGGCGGGAGGGTCAGCTCACGCTGGCCAAGATGAACACCCCGCTGGACATCGTGTGGTCGCGGCCCCTGCCCGAAGGGGCGGAACCCTCGACGGTCACGGTGTCCCGGGACGCTGCCGGGCGCTGGTTCGTCTCCATCCTGGTCGAGGACCCGACGGTGAAGACGCTGCCGCCGGTCGCGGGCGTGGTCGGTGTGGACGCGGGCATCACCAGTCTGCTCACCCTGTCTCACCCGATCCCCGGAATCAGCGACGAGGAAGGCAAGGTGGCCAACCCGCGGTACGGGCAGGCCGACCGGCGCAAGCTGGCCAAGGCGCAGCGGAACCTGGCCCGCAAACAGAAGGGCTCCGCGAACCGGGCCAAGGCCCGGCTCAGAGTGGCCCGGATCCATGCCCGTATCGCCGACCGGCGTCGGGACCACCTGCACAAGCTGACCACTCGACTCGTCCGTGAGACTCAAACGGTCGCGATCGAAGACCTCAGCGTGCGTAACATGCTCCGCAATCGCCGCCTGGCCCGTGTCATCTCCGACGCGGCCTGGGGTCAGTTCCGCAGCATGCTGGAGTACAAAGCCCAGTGGTACGGGCGCCAGGTGATCCCCATCAACCGGTGGCTGCCCACGTCCAAAACCTGCTCCGTGTGCGGGCGGATCAACACCACCCTCGCCCTCAACGACCGCTCCTGGACGTGCCCGGGCTGCAAGGCCGAGCACGACCGGGACATCAACGCTGCTAAGAACATCCTCGCCGCCGGGCTGGCGGAGAGGTAAAACGCCTGCGGAGCTGATGTAAGACCTCAAGGGAAAGTCCTCCCGGCAAGGCAGTCGGCGATGAAACAGGAAACCTCACAGGCGACCGTGGGAATCCCGGCCCCTTCAGGGCCGGGAGGATGTCAACACGTCTCCTGTGTGCTGGCGTCAGCCGGGTGGGCTCACTCGATGTCTTAACCATGACCAGCGTTGACGGGCGCCACATCCGCTTGCGGGCTCGAGCGGTCCTGGCCGCAGGCGCGGGACATCCGCAGTACTTTCGGCTGATCCGCCCGAGTGGCGGCCCCCTTACGTTGTCCGGGAGGGGGAAGCATGCGTGCTGGCATCTTGGCTGAGCCTCGCCCCGCACGCCCGCC
The DNA here is from genome assembly GCF_043204735.1 of Micromonospora sp. NPDC047740. Lineage (NCBI taxonomy): Bacteria > Bacillati > Actinomycetota > Actinomycetes > Micromonosporales > Micromonosporaceae > Micromonospora > Micromonospora sp. NPDC047740. Next base: position 52,850 of record NZ_JBIDCT010000022.1, on the reverse strand, counting down.
GGTGCGGGTCTGGCGGGACTGGGCGCTGTCCTCGGCTCTTGTCGCGATCTCGCTCGTCGAGGTACTGCTGCGCGACGACAGGGCGTGGGCGCCGCTGCTGGTCGGTGTCAGCGTCGTGGTCGCGGCGTGCCTGCTGTGGCGACGCACGCGGCCGCTGGCCGCAGTCACCGTTGCCTTCGGAGCCGTTCTCGCGTTCGACATCGCGAGGATCGCGGTCATTGATGCCACCGGTCTGCTGGGCATCGCAGGGCTGCTTGTGTTGCCCTACGCCCTGCTGCGCTGGGGAGCAGCTCGCGAGGCTGCCCTCGGACTCGGCATCATCCTCATCTGGCTACCCGTCACCCTCATCGCGGACCCGACCTCACCCGCGGAGAAGGTCGCCGGTTACGGCTTCTTCCTGTTCTCGGCCGCGCTCGGCGCGGCAGTGCGCTACCGCACCAGAAGCCACGACCGCGACATCGAGCAGGTGCGGCTTCACCAGCGCAACGAACTCGCCCGCGAGCTGCACGACACGGTCGGCCACCGCGTCTTGGCCATCGCCGTCCAGGCACAGGCAGGTCGCGCGCTGTCCGCCGCAGATCCGAAGCGCGCGCTGGCTACCCTGGTCACCATTGAGGAAGAGGCGTCCCGGACGCTCAAGGAGATGCGAGCCCTCGTAGGCGTGCTGCGCGACGGTACGGACGCCGATCTCGCCCCCCGGCGAGGGGTGGTGGACGTCGAACGACTCGCTCGTCCCGGCGGCGAGGTGCTGGGCGTCCGCGTGCAGGTCTCCGGTGACGTCGAGGCCGTTGAGCCAGCAGTCAGCACCGCCCTCTACCTGATCGCCGCCGAGGCGGTCACCAACGCGACCCGCCACGCCTCCGGCGCCACCCACGTCACCGTCGACGTCACCGCATCCCGCAGCCAGGTGCACCTGCGAGTGCGCGATGACGGCGAGGCGAGTACGACCAGCTCCCCGCACGCCGGCTACGGGCTGCGCGGCATGGCCGAGCGGGCGAGCCTGCTCGGCGGCACCCTCCGGGCGGGACCTGGCCCGGACGGCGGCTGGAGCGTCGACGCCTCGCTGCCTCGGACAGCGCGCGCGTCATGACCATCCGCGTGCTGGTCGCTGACGACCAGGACATCGTCAGGGCAGGGCTCTGCATGATCTTGGACGCCCAACCGGGCATCGCCGTCGTCGGCGAGGCCGCCGACGGCCGCCGGGCGATCGCCATGGCCCGTTCGCTGCGTCCCGATGTGTGCCTGCTGGACATCCGCATGCCCGAGGTCGACGGGATCGAAGCCACCCGCCAGCTCGCCGGGGCCGACGTGGCCGATCCTCTGGCCGTCGTCGTCATCACCACTTTCGACCTCGACGAGTACGTCTACGGCGCGCTGAAGGCAGGCGCCCGAGGCTTCCTCCTCAAGGACGCCGGCGCCGAGATGCTCACCCAGGCCATCCATGCCGCCGCCCGCGGCGACGCCCTGATCGCACCGAACATCACCGCGAAGCTCCTGTCCTCCTTCGCGAACAGCCGCTCGCGCTCGGTGCCAGCTGAGCCTGTCGAGCCGCTGACCGCTCGCGAGGAACAGGTCCTGCTGGCTGCCGCTCGCGGCCGGACCAACAGCGAGATCGGCGATGAGCTGTCCATCAGCCTCAGCACCGTCAAGACCCACATCGCCGCCCTGATGCGCAAGCTCAACGCCCGCAACCGCGTCGAGATCGTCATGTGGGCCTACGAGACACGCCGCGTCGGCACCTGATCGGCGCCCGCATACTCGAATCGCGGAAGCAGGAGCGCCGGGGGGCCGGATAAGGCGAGGAACTCACCTCGGGCGGGTTGAGTGGGCATGCCGCTGGCTTCGGGCGCACCGTCGGACGTCCGGCGGCTGTCCCTTCCTACACAGGTTGCGCCCTGCGGTGTCCCGGTCGTGTGTCACGGTGCTCGGTGCCCCGAAGGATCGACCGCCGTGTCGGCGGCGGCCGACCCGTTGGGGCTCCGACATCCCGCAGGCGCGCTAGTCGTACCGATCGTCGTCGTGCACGACGACGGCAGGGCACGCGGGCCCGGCGAGCCGACGGCATCGAGCGTGACGTCCGCTTCTCGGCTATGAGAGAGCGACCGCTGACCCGATCACCGTGACAGTGAGTAGCGCTCGGATCGCGGCAGATCCGGATACCGAATCGCGGGCAGTGGCCGTGGCATCAAGCGACGCAGAACTCGTTGCCCTCGGGGTCCTGCATGACGACGTGGCCGAGCACGTCGCCGTACCACTCCTCGCGGATCACCGTCGCGCCAGCGGCGACCAACTCGGGGACTTTCTGCCGGATCAGTCGGGCGCGCTCGACCATGTTCCAGGGGCCTGGACCGGCCACCCGGACATCGATATGCACTCGGTTCTTGCTGGACTTGCCCTCGACTTCATGCTGGAAGAATCGGAGATCTTTCCCGAAGCGCATTGGGCAACCTCGACAAACCAGGAACCGAACCGGCTTCAGATTCCGGCCAACGCCAGCACCTGATCGAACCCGCGAAGCTGGGCTGGCGAACTCACCATCGGCAGCACCAGGGCCGGTATGCCGACGGCCACGGAACCGCCGTCGCATCCGGGATGGTCGCCAACCATCAACGTTCGATCTGGCTGTGCCGCCAGGGCTTCGACTGCGGTGCGCCAGATCCGTACATCGGGTTTGACGAAGCCGACCTCGTAGGAAAGAACAAATGCATCGATGTAGCGGTCAAGGCCGTGCCTCGCAAAGCAGATGCGAATGTCCCAGCCCACGTTGCTGACCACGCCAAGGCGAATACCGCGGGCACTCAGCGCGGCGAGAGTGGACGCCGTGTCCGCGTACGGCGCCAGCGCTTCGGCGCGCGTTTCGTGCAGGGCTCGCGCAAACGGCAAGTCCACCCCACGGATTTGCTGCAGGACAGCCAGAATCGCCCGGTCCCACACCTGTGGGTCCAAGTCCCGGGCGATGTGAGCAGGGTCCGTAGCCGTCGTCCGCAGCAACTCAGCGAAATCCGAGGCGATGCGCCCCGCCTCACCGGCGGCCACCTCCCGGCCGATCAAGGCCGCCGCGCTGCCGACCCAGCGGTTGGGGTCCCTGGCGAACAGGGTCCAAGCGAAATCGAACAGGACGGTTGTCACGGGTTTCGAAGGCACCAGGTCACCCTAGATCAGCGGGACGATTGACATGGGCCATGATGCTCCTGACTGCGCTCGACGCAGAACAGGTTGCCCTCCGGGTCGGCCCTGGTCACCCAACCGGGGCCGTTGGGGCTTGCGATGATCCTCGTACTCGGGTCGCGCCCGAGCCCCTTCAGCCGCACGACCTCCTCATCGCGTTGTCCCGTCGGTCGGCATGACATCGATATGCATTCGGCGACCGGTTCTTGGTTCAGCGGCTTTCCCCTCGGGCACCTTCAGGAAACTAATGGCGGGGCCCCGGCCATCCGGGTCGACGATCGACGCGTTATCGGGCTCGTCGAAGCCAGATTCCTTGACATAGCCGAGGGCCAGCGCCCAGAAAGCGGCGATCCGCTGCGGATGGTCGGCATCGCATCCCAAGGTCCAAAAAGTCGCCATGACGCCAACGTACGGGGGCTGCGACCAGCTGTCATCGGCAAGAGCGTGTACTCGAGACCGTGGCCGGCAACAAGGATGATGTATACCGACGGTGACGACGATTCGGCGGTCGGCGCACATGCTCTGCGGCAGATCCGGATGCCGGCTCAATTCATTCGCTGCCGCCGATGGGGGGATCGACGGTGTGATCGAACTGCCTGCGGATCTTCGTACTCGCCACCCGGCAGGATGTTGCCAGCCCCGCCTTGCAAGCACATGGGCTCGCTGATCTTGAGCCCGCTGAGGGCGACCAGACTTGGTTCATTGATGGCTGCGGAGGTTGTCCGTCCGTGCGACTCTCGACCGCGTGAACCGCGGTGAGTTGTACGAGCATCTTGCGCTGAACAAGCACCTGCTGGAGGTCGCCGTGGCGCGATTCGCCTCGCTGACTGATGGCCTAAAGCATCCTCGAATCGACACGGCCCGCGACAGTCTCAGTGCGTCTGGCGCAGCCCTCACCGGCGCGGCCGGCGGTATCTCCGCGTGGACGCGTACCTGCCTCGGCATGGTGGCGGTCGGGGTGGCCGCCTGGGCGGTGGCCGCTTTCGCTAGACAGCTCATCGGCCTCTCGGCGGGATGGACGATTACGGCCACGGTGGCGGTGGTGTTGGCGCTGGTGTGGCCGGTGAACATGTTGAACGATGCGTTGGCGGACAGGGTCAACCGCCGGCGGACGAAGCGGCCGGCATCGCCGTTGGAGATGGTGGCGCCGGTCGACCTCGATCCGGCCGCCGAGATCATCATGATGCTGTGGGGGGTGCGGGACGGGTTGGCCGTCGTGATGAAACGTTGGTCTGGCGCGCATCGATTTGCCTACGTGGCGCACAGCGCCTCCGGCTTCGACTGGTTGCGCCGACACGATCGGCACCTGTTCGGGGTCAGCGTCGCAGACAGATGTGTCTGTCAAGCCATCGACTCAATCGAAATCTGGCTCGAAGCCCGCGAGCGCCACCGGTGAACGACATCGCAGCGCAGCTGCGGGATTGCGCCGACTTGGCCGAGCGAGCTGCGGTGAAAAGGCAGCATGCCGAGTTGGATGGGCCGCGCTGCGCCCCGGCGATCATCGGTGGCCTGGAGCTGGCCGCGGATACGCTTCGCTATGCCGCGAAGCCCCTTGCTCCTCCGCCCGTGGCATCCCGCAGAGCAATGACCGATTCGGCGTTGATGAGTTCTGTTTGGGTGATCTCTTGCGCGGCCCTTTTGCTGACTGTGCCGAACCCGGCTCAGCCGCTCGTACTCGCGATCACTCTCGCCGGCACCGGAGTGCTGTCAAAGGTGGCACGGGATGTGGTTGTCGCGATCTGGGAACGGCGCGACGCGCGGAGGCTCGCCGCAGCCGTCAACGAGCCCGAGGACGTCCAACACACCATCGCTGAGCTGAGGACAAGGATCCGCGCGATTACCGGTGCGCTGGAACCGGACCGCAACGACCTTCACCTCGAGGCCGGCCGGCGGATCGAATCCGCACAGGTGTGGATTGACGCCGCCGACCACGCGTTGGCGGAAACGCCCGAGCGTTGACGCCGGCTTGGGCAACACCCTCTTCTCGGCAGATCCGGACACTACCGGGGCTCGGCGAACATCACTGTGTGTAGTCGATGATTTCTGTGCGCGGGCGGCGGCTCGACCATCAGCTCGCCGCTGAGCTTGCGGATGTCGATGGCCGCTGCGTCCTCGGTGGCGTACGCGGCCCTGCACTGCAACTCGTACGCCGACACGTGGTGGCCTGGGCCGGCAAGGGCCGGTCTTCGACCGGCCCTTGCGGCTGGCCGTACAGGTGGTGGGAGGTGACGACGGCTGCGGCTTCGAGCGTGTCCACGCGCCAGAGATCCGCCAGCGAATGCTCGGCGGTGTTATGGCATACGTGCGGGACGTCCTCATGCCGCTGACCGCGCGCTACACACTGTCACCACAACCTGATCGAGCCGGCTCTCATTCGTGCCGAATTGAGCGCGATGCTGTCGCGGGCTGGCGACGACGGCGATCCCGACGCCGTGACCGGACGCTGCGGGCGATTAGCCGCCTCCGCTCTCGGCGCGCGGCCGGGCTGAAAGGCCGCCCGAGGGCCTCATGATCCATCGCCTGGCCACGATCATCGGTTGCCAGGCGGCCTGGTTGGGGTGAGAATGACGCCAGGTTGATGACCCAGCCGATGCTCCATGAGGAGATGGCTGGTGTCCCGGATATCTGGTAGTAAGACCCGTGCCCCGCAGTGGGGGCCGGGCCGTCTTGGTTGGTCGCAACGACGTGTCGACGGTGCCGTCGTGATCCATTTGGCGGGCGAACTGGACCTGTCGACGGCCGCGGAGTTGCATCGGCGGCTGATGAGCGTCGTCGAATCGAGCGCGGCCGCGACCGTTGTTTTGGACATGTCGCACGTGGCCTTCATCGATGCCCACAGCACCGGCTTGATCGTGACCGCGTGGGCGGCCGCGACGTGTCGTGGACGACAGTTTCAGGTTAATGGGCTGCAGGGAATACCGGCACGGGTGTTCGGCCTGCTGGGGTTTACGCCGTTAGCAGCGCGCCGGATGTGGGACGACAAGGCCGGAGGGGTTGCGGGTGGCCCAAGCGAAGGGGCAGGCGGAGTTGCCGCACGGTGACAGGCCGTTGGAGGAGCGCATGGTGCAGGCTGACCTGTGGGAAGCTGGCGCCGACGAGCGGGAACGGCTGGCCGACGAGCGGGAACGGCTGGCTGACGAACGGGAAGCGCTGGCCGACGAGCGGGAACGGCTGGCCAATCGCCAGGAATACGGGCAGGACCGGCAGCAGGCCGACCGGCCGCCGCGCGCCTCACCGACCGGCGAGGCCGACGATGCGGCGGAGGCGGCCGAGACAGAGGCGCTGCGCCGCGCGGAGGCCGCCGTGCGGCGGGCCGAGGCGGAGTTGGACCGGACGCGGCAGGCCGCCGCCCGTGTTCGGGCACGCGCTGCTCGCCGCCGCGCCGCCAGCGAGCGGGTCGCGACAGCTCGGCACGCCGACGAGACCGTTGACGTCGAGGAATGCGCGTGGCTGGCCGATCGGCGAGACTTTGTTGCCGCCGAACGCGACGATCAAGCAGACGAACGAGACCAGATCGCTGACCAGCGCGAGGAAATCGCAGGGCTGCGCGAGCGCCTGGCCGACGAGCGTGAGCGCGAGTTGCTGCAGCGGGAGCGGCGGGTCGACCAGCTGCGACCAACCGGCCGCCGGCCCAGGGCGGCGCGGCCTCGGGCCGACCGGGAACCCGTGGTGGACAGGGACCTACGCGCCGACGGTGAGCGCCAGCGCGAGCGCGCCGCAGCCGACCGGCGTGCCGCGGCGCATGATCGAGCCCGCGCTGCCGCGAAATGGGGTCCACAGGCGTACGGGCCGACGTTGCTGGCCAGCTTCGCCCCGCTCGCCCAGCAGTTGTTCGGCAACGACGACCTGCGCGACACGCTCGCGCAGGTGCTGAAGTTCACCGTCAGCGCCGTGGCCGGATGCGACTGCGCCAGCGTCACGCTGTACCGCCACGGACGCGTCGTCGATACCGTGACCAGCGACGCGGTCGCCGCCGAACTCGACGACATCCAGTTCGCGACCGGAATCGGCCCTGCCCCCGAAGCGATGCAAAATGAAACTCCCGTCTACGTCGCCGACCTGGCCGATTCGCCGCGCTGGCCGGTCCTGGCCGCTACCGCCGTCGAGTTCGAAATGGCCAGTGCCCTGTGCCATGGTCTGTTTGTCCATCGGCCGGCCCAATGGTCGGTGCTCGGTGCGTTCAACCTCTACAGCGCGACACCTGGCGCATTCAGTGAGGAAGACCAGGAGTTCGGCTCGATCCTGGCCGCATACGTGGCCGTGGCCGTGGCCATGGCACAGCGCCGCGACGAAGTCGGCCGTCGCGAAGCCGCCCTGCATCGAGGACTGAGCACCCGTGACGTCATCGGGCAGGCCAAGGGTATCTTGATGGAACGCCAACGCCTGTCCGCCGGTGACGCCTTCGATCTGCTGCGTCGCACATCCCAGCGGCTAAACCGCAAACTCGCCGATGTCGCCCAGCAACTCGCAGAAACTGGAGAGATACCGGCATAGGCGCGCACCGTAGCATCGCCCATCCGAGATAGTGGCTCGACCAGTCCGTTAGGCCCTGTGCGACCTCACCCGCCAACGACCATCGCGACGTGGCACCGCCCGTCGTTTCGTCACGGGCGCCGGTGATATCCGCTCACTCATGCCGACCGTGCGCGATCCGGGCGCTACATACCGTGAAGGCCCAGCGGCCGGCTTGGCCAGACTGACATGCCGAATTCAGTGCGTCCGCTTTCCCGTGCCGTCAAGCGTCGGCAGGTGGTCGACGACCAGCAGCCACCGCAGATTCCACAGAAGGTATTGACAACGTCACTGCACCAGAGCGCGGACCTCTTGTGCGGTAAACCGCGCGAAGCCTTCAAGATCGGGTTCGTCAGCGGTGGGTTGGAGGATCACGGCATCGGCTCCGGCGTCTTTGTAACGGTTCACGACGGCAGCTATGTCGGCGGCGCCACCGAGCGCGGCTGTATCGGACTTGTCTGACTCGCCCCAGAACTCCAGTTCACGGGCCATGCGTGCCGCGGCGTCGGGGCCGGTCGCCGCGTGCACATACACCGTGATGGCCTTGGCCGTGTGCCTGACGGCGGCCACCTCCTCCGGTGGCGTGCCAGCCGTCAGCAGGATCCCGTCGGCGACCTCGCAGGCGAGCGCCCGCGTCTTGGGCCCGGTCGCGCCGGCGTAGATTCGGGTCGCACCCGTCGGCGGGTAGTCGAGCTTGACCTTGTCGAGCCGCACGTAACGGCCCGAGACCGTGACCGTCTCGCCGGCCAGCAGCGCCTTCAACGCCTCAATATGCTCGCGCAGCAGGGTCAGCGGCGAGCCCACCCGCGCGCCGACCTGACCCATCCAGTCCTGCACGCCGTGGCCGAGGGTGAGGCGCACCCGATCGGGAAAGAGCCGGTGCAGCGTAGCGGCCTCCATGCCCAGCACCGCGACGTTGCGGAACGGCACCGGAAGCAGGCCGATACCCACCGCCAGGCGGTCGGTCCAGGCGAGAGCGGCGGCCGCGGTGGCGATGCCGCTCTCGAGGAAGCAGTCCTCCCAGAGCCACAGCTCCTCAATGCCTGCCTCGTCTGCGGCGCGCGCGACGGACCGGAGGCGTTCGGGCGGGTTCTGCGGGCGGAAGACCACACCGAGAGTCGTCATGCCAGCCGAGCCTAGACCAGGCCGGAGCCGCGACCGATGGTCCGCGTGGCTTCGGCCGCGAGCCCAGGGGCGACCGAGTAGCCGATCTCGCTGACCAGGGCCGCGCATGCCCGACCTGTGGCGTCCACCCGGACGGCCCCGCCGCACGCTGGCGTGCCTCCCCGGCGGAGGACCGCTGGCAACGGATCTGGTACCGCGAGCTCGACGACCGACCAGGGCCCTCGCCCCATGAGTTCGGCGTGCACTGATCTGAGCCGCGATCCGCGCACCACGCAGTGTCACCACAACAGATCAAGGCAGCGCCCGGTAGCCGAAGAGCGGATGCGGCGAGTCGCATCTGAGACGCGCCACGGCGGGGGCGGTCATCTCGCCCCGCCGTGGCGCTGTTACGGCGTGGTCAAGGTCAGTTGCCGGCAGGCGGTGCTGTCAGTTCGGCGTGCCGCACCGTGTAGTCCCCGCGAGTCACCGTGGCGAACGCGGCGGGCGCGAGGCAGGTACCGATTCGGGCCGGACCCCATTGGCCTGCCTCGTTCTGGTCGGCGCTAGCTGACCATGTGAAGCCGACCCGGTCGCGGCCGCGGCCGCCGTCCTGCACGCTGAAACCGACCCGCTTGCCGAGGAAGTCGCTGGCGTACTCGTCGGCGCGAGTGACGATGCCGGTCAGGGTCGCATGACCGGGGCTTGTGATCATGCAGTCGACAGCCGCCTCGAACCGCACGGTGATGTTGTCTGCGGCCACCCAGTGCGCGACCCGCACCGTGCCTGTCGCGTCCGCCGGCGAGCCCATCTCCCCGCCCGGAAGCGGGATCGGGCGGCTATACGGCGCCGACCGGGCGTCGAAGGCGAACGAGCGCACGTCGCCGTCCTGCCCGTACGGCAAGGCGAACTCCGCCGATCCGGTCACCCGCGCCGGTCTGCGGTCCGCGGCCCCGGCCGGCGCCGCCGCCGCCGCCGCCGCCGCCGCAACTAGAATGGCCGCCGCGGCGATGCCCCATCCGAATGTTCTGCGCATGGTCGTCCTCCCGATCCGGCCGCGGTGCCGCGGCCCTGCGTGACCTTTACGCTCGGCGATCCGGGAACAGAATCGATCCCTCTCAAGGGGGGAATCGCTCCCCGGTGTACGGGAAACGGGGCTCTGCCGGGATGACGACCGGACACCGACGCGGGGCGGTACCGCGCGTCACGCCCTGTAACGGGTGGATCGCGGTGCTCGGCGCACGGATCTGCCGAGTTGAGTAGATGGGTTCGCCCGAACAATGGCGTTGCGTCCACTTGGCGACGCCGATATTTTGCCGGCGTGGAGATCGTGACTCGCACCGATCGGCCCGAGCTGCACGAGGCGGCGGCCGTCGTGTTCCGAGAACGCTGGCCAGAGTTCATTTTCCACGACGACGTGCCGAAGAGATACATGGGCCGGGTCAAGGAGTATTTCGCGCGATATGACGTCATGGTGCTCGATGAGGGTTCTGTCGTCGCCGGTGGATGGGGAGTGCCGATGGCCTGGGATGGCACCGTCGACGACCTGCCGTCCGGCTACGACGACGCGTTGATCCGTGCGGTGGAAGGCCACGAAGCGGGAATCGAGCCCACAAGCCTGAGCTTCATGGCGGTGGCCGTGGGCTCATCGCATGACAAGCGTGGCATGGCCGGTGTCGTGCTTGAGGAGTTGGCGCGACGAGCGCACAGCGACGGCCTCGCGCATGTGGTCGCTCCGCTTCGACCGACGTGGAAGCACCGGTACCCGATGGTGTCGATGGCCGAGTACGCCGGGTGGACCCGCCCGGACGGACTCTCTATCGATCCGTGGATCCGCACCCACCAACGCATGGGAGCCCGCGTGCTCTGTCCAGCTCAGAGGTCGATGGTGATTGAAGGAAGCGTCGCTGATTGGGAGAGCTGGGCGGACATGCTGTTTCCGGTTACCCGGGAGTATGTGGTCCCCGGCGCACTCAACCTCGTGCTGATCGATCGGGAACGGGACCGCGGCGTATATGTCGAGGAAAACCTGTGGGTTCAGCACAGCTGAACTCGGCGTCATACCGCAACGGGACTGCCTGCGCCCGACAGCCAACGGGCGCTGACCACACGCGATAGGTAGCCGCGATCCGCTCGGTCATGCCGAGATCAGTGCACCCGATCATGCCGAGATGCGGTCGTTTTGCTCGGCTTCCGGCCCCCGTTACGGATGATCGGTGTGCGCTGCCCGGGAGTCCTCTCGCTCCGCCGCCGAGGTGTTTGCTTGCGAGTGGGGGGAGCGGGGTGAACCTTTTGTGGGTCCGGGTCAGTACGACGTGACCGCTGTATCCGGGACCGAGGACGATGGCTCGGTTGGTGGGTGGGGCGCCGACGACATTGCTCTCCACTGCAGGTATCGCAGGAGTGAAATCCGGCCCGCCCGTTCGCCGTCCGCCGCATCACCGTCGCCCATGATCACTCCTCCGTCGTCGACTCTGCGCGCCCGGGGGACCCTGGATCCACCGACGTGATCTAGCACTCGGCATGGCAGCATATCTTGCCTTCCATTATATTGGGTGGATGAGTTCTCGGGTGATGACGGAACCGGCCTTTTTCATCCTGACCGCGCTGCTTGATGCTCCGCGCCATGGCTACGGGATCGTCGCGGAGGTGGCAGAACTGTCGCAGGGGCGGGTGCAGCTGAAGATCGGCTCCCTGTACGGGGTCTTGGACCGGCTTGTCGGTGATGGCCTGGTCGAGTTGGACCGTGAGGAGGCATGGCAGGGACGGTTGCGCCGGTACTACCGGTTGACCGAGCAAGGCCGCGGCGCCCTGGATGCAGAGGCTCAACGGCTGGCTGCCAACGCGCGCCTCGCCTCGGCCCGGTTGCGCGGCCAGCGGAGCCGGATCACTGGAGCGACGCCGTCGTGAGCCGGCTCGAGGAGCGCTACCGGGTCATTCTGCGACTGCTGCCCGTCTCTTACCGGCAGGAATGGGAAGACGACATGGTCGCTGCCTTCCTGGACAGCATGGACACCGGCGATCCCGACACCGCCGAGTACGCCGCGGACTACGGTCGGCCGAGCTTGTCGGAGGTCGCCAGCATCGTGTCCCTCGCCGTTCGGCTGCGTCTCGGCGGGGCGGACGCACCACCCCGCTCTTACGCCTGGGGGCAAGCCGTGCGACTGGCAACCCTGATGGCGATGCTGACCAACGCCGTCATGGTCACCGCCAGCATCGCCGTCACACTGTGGCTGTCCGGGAAGATCGCCTGGTTGCCGACTCCTGCACCCGAATGGGAACTCACTGCACCGTCGGGCATCTGGAATACCGCCTGGAACCTGGCCGGCTACGCGTGGCTACCGGCTTACATCGCGCTGGTCCTCGGACACCGACGCGTGGCCCAGGCAGTCGCCCTGCTCGCTATCGTGCCTCCCGCCATCACCACCGCCGTGGAACAAGCCGCCGGCGGCGCACCGCTGTCCGTGTCGCCCTGGGCGATGCGGCTCTTCGATGTCTTCCTGCTACTCGCCATGGCGGCCTTTCACCACGGAGCTCCACCTGTGCCGCGCCGGCCCTGGCTCCTCGCGCCGCCGATCGGCATTCTCCTCGTCCCCGTGCCGCTGTTCATCATCGAGGAGACCGAACCGGCACTGAGGCTGCTGGACTGGCCTGGGCTGTACTGCACGACGGTCACTGCCGCCATGGCGGTCTACCTGGCCGTTCGAGTATCCCGTCGTCCATCTCGCACACTGCCATGGTCACTGGCGCTCACCCTGCTCGCCGCAACCACGATCGCCCTGCGAGTCGTAACCCTGCTCGACTACAGCGACCAGGCACAGGGCCCAACCCTCACCGCGATCGCTTCCCTGCAGGTCATCGCCGTCCTAGCGGTGGGCGTACCGCTTGCCGTGCTAGCCACCCGAGCACTGCGCCGACTTCCACCAATCCCCGCCGCCGCCCCAAGACCCACCACAGCGACCGAATAGGAACTCGCCCTACCTCGGGCGTCAGGGGCCCGAGAATGCATGGCCGCGCAGACCCCACAGCGAACACACTGTCATGGCCGCTGAAGCGCGTCCCGGACGACCGGATTTGCCGAGATGAGCGTGCGATCCGGTCGTGTCGTTGCGGTTACCGCGACTAGGCAGGCACCCGGCCGGGGCCACGGCGATGGCGCTCACGAAGGCGGTGCCGAATCTCGATTCGGTGTCGAGCCGTCTCTCTTTCTGGACCCTCGTGGGACTCTTTGGATAGAGGGTCATGGAGGTGAGCGGGGATGGCTCGGCGGCGTTGGATGCTTGGGATCGCGGTGGTGGCCGTGCTCGCTGGCTGTGACACGGGTTGGAGCGGGCCGGGTGGGGAAGGGCTGGACAGGCAGCGCCAGCAGGCGCGTGACGCTCTGGCCCGGTACGACAAGGCAGTCCTCGATGCTGGCGGCTCGCAGCGCTTCGTTCCGGTGGGGGACCTGACCGGTCAGGTCGGCGACTGGGAACCCACTAATGGGGACAACAAACAAGCGTTGATGTCCGGCCGGGTCCTCGCCGCCAACGCGTTGCCCGCCCTCCGGCAACCGACCGGACAGGTGGTGTGGGAGAGCGGTGCGGCCCAGGAAGTTCCCTTGCTCTCCGCCGACGAAGCACTCAAGCAACTGGCAGTGGCGGGTGCCGGGGGCTGCCCCGAGTGCGTACCGCTGGAGGTCACCGGTGCGCGCTTGACCACGGCGCGGATCCAGACCACACACGGCCCGGCGACCGTGCCGGCTTGGGAGTACACGCTGAAGGGAACGGCGGCACGGGTGACCCGGGTGGCGGTCGCCAGTTCGGCCACGGTCAAGGTCACGCCGCCGTCGTGGGATCCCTACAACGCACCCGCCGGCCTGGCGATCGAGTCGGCGACCACGACCACGAACAGCCGCCAGCTGACCGTCACCTTCACCGGTGCGCCGAGCCCGGGAAACAAGCCGTGCGGCGCCGACTACAGTGCGGAGGCCATCGAGTCGGCCAATGCGGTCGTCGTCATCGTCATCGAGCACCCCCACGCGGCCGGCGAAACATGCCCGGACATGGGCGCGCGACGTACCACCACCGTCGATCTGGCTCAATCGCTGGGCGAGCGGGCGGTCCTCGAGGTGCAGCAGGGCCTACCGGTTCCACTGACGATCACCGCGTGATCCTCGGTGATCTGATGATTTTCATGGCCGGACGGCCGTGGAGAACACGAACATCCGGTCATGCCGCTGGTCGCGCGGTGAGCCATCGAGGGCGACGGCTATCTCCTACTCTGACAGCATGGCCACGTGGTCAGACTCAGATGCCTGGGTCTTCTCTTCGATCGGAGGCATAGGCCCGGACGATGGTTACCGGCTGAGCGAGATCATCGAGAAGGCCGACCGCATCAACCACGCCATCCTGACCGAAGCCGAGTTCACGCGCGCAGTGCCCCGGCTGCTAGCCGTGGGCCTGACCGGGGCGGATGTCGAAACCGACCGATACTGGCTCACCGAGGCTGGCCGGGCGCTGTACCGACAGCGAATGAAACGACGCGGCCTGTTCGGCTGGATGGAGGCGATCCCTCCCGCATTGGGCCGACTGGGCGAGCCGCAGAACAGCGCTTGGTCGCTGCCCGCAGGTGCCTTCGACCAAGCCGTTCGTGAGTACCTCAAGCGGGCCAACCAGATCCTCAAACGGCTGGGGGTTCATCCAATCCAATATCCGCCAGAGTTGTAATCCGAGCAGATCCCGCTGCTCAATCAGCCTTTGCCTGACGCGTCGACCAGGCGTCCCGCGGACGTACTCTTCTGCCGCAGTGTGCTCGCTACCGGACAGCGCACGCGAGTGACCGCGCGCAGCAACCGTCTGATCTCGTGGCCGTCGCCTGACGCGTCCGCTCAGGCGTCGACTTCCTGTGCCGCGGCGGCGATCGGCTCGAGCCCCGCGATCAGCTCGTCGAGCTCGTCGGCGGTGAGCACGTCATACGCCGGCGCCGCCAGTTCGTCCGTGAGGGCCTCGATCCGCTCCTTGGTCTCCCGGCCGGCGTCGGTGAACCCGCCGGCGGCGTCCACGAGGCCACGGCGGCGCAACCCGTCGACGACACCGGCCAGCTGTGCCTTGGGCAGGTGGTGGGTCCGGCCGAACTCCTCCGCCCTCATGCCGAGGGAGAGGGCGAGCAGGACGTGGGCCTCGGTGCCGCCGATGCCGTGGGCGAGGAGGGCGGCGTTGTGGCCGTCCCCGCGGTGCTCCCGCAGCAGCGTCGCCGCGTGCCAGAGCCTGGCCACCGGCTCCTCGGGCACGTCGAGCGCCCGCAGCCCGGCGTACAGCGCGCGGCCCTCGGTCGGCGCGCTGACCGCTGCCCGGGTGGCCAGGCCGGCGGCCCGCACCAGACCGGGGGTGTCGGCGAGCTGCCCGATCCTCTGCCGCAGCGCTGCGGCGCTGCCCCGCTCGCGCACGGCGATCGCCTCCTGCGGGGTGGTCTTCCCCCAGACCCACGGGATGTGGCGCGCCACCTCGCCGTCGGCGAAGTTGTAGAAGACCGCGTGCACCACCTCGGCCGGCGCCAGGCCCAGCGGCGCGGCCCGGCCCGCGAAGTACCCGTCCCAGTAGTTGCGCATACCCAAGGCCAGGAACGCCGCGTTCGGCACCTCGGAGAAGGTGACGGTGGCGATCGGCTCGACGAGCTCGAACATGCGGTGGATCTTGGCCGGTGGGTGCTGCATCGGTCGCTCCTTTGGTCGTGACCGCGCCGTCGTGGGCGGCCGCTCACACTAGCTACGAACAACGCGGCCCGGATACGACAACTCCGGCCGACATCAATCCAGCCAAGATCAGCCTCACTCTCATGGCCGCGGTTCGCGCGCTACCCCTTCGTGATGCTTGCCGGTGCCGCTCCTGCGGCGATCTGCTGGAATGGGGGCAGAGGCCGTTCTGGGTCGCTGTTGCCGGGGCGCACCGTGGGGCCCGGGCTGCAGGGCCGCCAGCCAGGCATGTCCCGGATGCACCTGCTTCAGCAGCCCGGACAGCGTCTCGCGTTGGGTATGAGTCAGCAGCGGGAGAACGGCGTTGAAGTCCGCCTGATCCTTTGGGCGTACGTGCTTGGCCTTGAAGAGAAGAACGAGCTCAGGGATCAGGTACGGGATCCGGTCCGAGGTGTGCCGGATGATTTCGGCAGAGGGCAGCCTGATCGTTTCGTCTCTCCGGCAGATCCACACATCGCCGTCGTGCGGCTCACGGAAGACGTCAAGCAGGTAACGTCCCGTCTCTGGCTCGCGCAGCCACGTCTGCCGAGTGGCAGTCAGCACCTGTGGCGTCGCCGTCCGATTCCCAGATCCGAGCGGCGCCAACTGCGTCGCACGTGAACTCGGCGAAACGCTCGCGGATCTCTGGGAACCGCCCGACCGGCACAGCGATCTCGATGTCGTGGTGCTCGCGGGTCTGCTCACCGCGGAACAGGTCCAGCGCCCAGCCTGCCGCTACATACCAAGGCGCGGATATCCCGTCCAAGCGGCGTGCGACATCGCGCGGCTTCCAGCAGTCGGCCCAGCGGGCTTCGAGTGCCGCTACGTTGCCAGACTGCACCTCGATACCGCCGCTGGGCAACTCGTCTTCCATCGGCCGAACGTATCTGGGATCGACGTCCGGCTCAGCGTCGGCGTCCTCATCGGTCGCGATCCGATCGCTACCAGATGTGACGGCTCTACCGTCGGCGGCTCGGCCATGCCGCAGACAGCGAACGCGCGGAACTGTCGATGAGCGTGCGCCGACATGTGTCCCCGTTCAGCGGCAGTTAACTGCGAGAGGTCGACGATGGCCAGGGCTGAGCGCGGGAGCATGGCCGTCACCCGTGTGGCGTCTCAACTCACGTGGGCCGCGTCTCAACCATCTGCATGACGATTGTCATGCAGATGGTTGACGGCTTACGGTCCTCGCGTGGAAGCAGATCAGCAAGCACGTCGACCCCGGCGCGCAGCCAAGCCGGAGGAGCGAGGCAAGGCCGCGGACCAGACCCGGGAGCGGGTACTGCAGGCGGCGTTAGAGGAGTTCGGCGCCAAGGGGTACGCGGGGGCGCGGACGGCCGGCATCGCCGCGCGGGCCGGGGTGAATCAGCAGCTGATCTCCTACTACTTCGGCGGTAAGCAGGGGGTCCTCGACGAGTTGCGCCGCCGCTGGCGGGAACGCCAGGCGTCACTGACGCCGGCGGGCCGGTCCTTCGACGAGTCGTTCGCCGGTTACCTCGACGACACCCTCGACAACGCCGACTGGTCTCGCCTGGTGATCTGGCGCAGCCTCGGTGACAGCCCTGACGCGGGCGCGCCCGGCCACCGGGAGCAGAAGGCTGGCACGGCCGAGGCGATCGCGTCGATCCGCCGGCGCCAGGCCGCCGGCGAGCTGACCGACGTGGTGGAGGCCGAGTTCATCCTTTTGCTGTCGCACGTTCTTGCCTTCGCGCCGGTGGCGTTGCCGCAGTTTGTGGAAGCCATCCTCGGCGTCAAGCCGCATTCAGCGGAGTACAGGCAGCGGTGTCGAGAGCAGCTCGCCGCCCTGCTGGCTCCACAGTAGACCACTCGCTCATTCGTGCTGGGAGGTATGTTGTCATGGTTACGGTTCTTGTCACCGGTGCCACCGGCAGACAGGGTGGAGCCGTCGCAGACCTGCTGCTCGAGCGCGGTCACGAAGTGATCGCCTACGTCCGTTCGCCCGAGTCGCCGGCCGCGCGGGGCCTATCGGCAAAGGGCGCCCGTCTTGCCCCCGGCGATCTTGCCGATGCCACCGCGCTGACCAAGGCGGCCGCAGCCGCGGACGCCGTGTTTGGCCTGTCGGTGCCTTTCGGAGCCGGTGGCAAGGAGCAGGAAGTCGCCCAGGGACGGTTACTCATCGACGTTGCCGCGCAGCTCGGTGTCCACTTGCTGTACTCCTCCGTGCGAGGCGCAGATCGCATCGTCAACAGCAACGTCGCGCACGCCAGCAGTAAGCAGCTGGTCGAGGCGTACCTGCGGGACCGGGACCTGCCAGCGACGGTGCTCGGCCCGACGTATTTCATGGAGAACACCCTCAACGTCGCGTTCAACCGTCTCCGTGAGGGTGTCTTGGCGATGCCCCTGTCGCCGGACAAGAACCTGGACCAAGTGACGGTCCTGGACATCGCGGGCATGGCCGTACATGCCCTGGAGAACCCCGACCAGTTCGTCGGCAAACGGATCGACCTAGCCTCGGACAGCGTCACCGGCAAACAGGCCGCGGCAGCACTCAGCGACGTCCTCGGCCGCGACATTCCCTACCAGCAGCTGCCCGTCGACCAGGTACGCCGCTGGGCCGGCGACGAGGTCGCGAACATGTTCCAGCGCTTCGAGGACAACACCTACTTCCTCGACATCACAGGCTGCGGGAGCAGTACCCGGCCGTGCGGTGGCACACGTTCGCCGAGTGGGCCAAAACCGTCGACTGGAGCCGCCTGCTCGACAGCTGACAAGCCGGCCAGCGTGCGCGCCCACGTCTGCCGCCGATCGAGCGCGCGGGCTCGACCGCAGCGATCACTCCGCGTAGCGGGCAGCCACGGACCAGAGCGGCCACGTGGGCGGGCACGTAGCCGATGTCAGTGCAGGTGATTATCTCGATGAACCACTGAAGTCTGGCCTGGCGCCCCGCACAGGGCGGTCAGTCTCCAGTAGTCGACGAAGCTGAGTGGGGAGCTGGATGGCCGACACTGGGCGCCCGCCATTGATCACCAACGAGGGGACGCCGGTGACGCCGTGTTCGGCCGCGCGACGCCGGTCGGCTCGGACGTCTTCGGCGTAGTCGTCGCTGGTTAGGACAGCGCGGACCTCGGCGTCAGCGAGCCCTGCCTCGCCGCCGAGGCGTTGCAGGACCTGCGGGTCGGCGACGTTGAGCCCGTCGGTGTGGTAGGCGCGCAGCAGTTGCTCCATCATCTGGTCGGCTCGGCCTCGGTCAGCGGCGAGGTGGCACAGTCGGTGCGCGTCGAAGGTGTTGACCGGTCGGGCCCGATGCAGGTTGATCGTCAGGCCTTCCGCAGCGCCCAGAGCCTCAATTCTGGCTATCCGAGTCGGCGCCTGATCCCCCCACCAACCCGTCATGGCCTCCGCGGCGGTGAGGCCGGGGGTCCGGCCTTCATCAGGTGCCAGTTCGAAACTGCGCCAGATGATCTGTACCTTGTCCCGCTCGGTGACGTGCTCCAGCGCGGCGGTCAGGCGTCTCTTGCCGATATAGCACCACGGGCAGAGCACATCGGCGTAGACCTCTACTCTCATGAACGTCCTTCGGTGAGGTGGCTATCGGCCACCCGGTGTCTGCCTCGGCCCGTGTTCCCCAGCCGAGGCAGACACCGGGTGTGGTCCATTCGGTTAGGCGTCGAGACGCTGTGGTCCCGGACCAACCTCGCGGACGACGGTGTAGGTGGGAACGCCACTCATGCGCGGCTCGGCCTTGCCGGACAGGCCCTCCAGGGCCTTACGGATGGCGGCCATCCGGCCTTCGGTGTCTGAGGTCTCCACAAAGTTGCGGTAGTCCGCCTCGCTGGCCCAACGCACGATGTTGTACACCCGGGTGCCGTCGGTGCTTACATGGAAGCGGGCCGACTGGTAGCCAGGATAAAAGCGCACCCAGCGCTCCTGGATCTCCGCGAAAACCGCTACCAACTCCTGTTGGGTACCGAGGCCGTCAACCGTGTAGTCGATGATCGAGTAGAAGCTGGTATCCGTACTCACGTACATACTCCTCAACATGCGGGTCAGGCCTGTTGCCATCCTGCAACCTCAACCAAAGTTGAGATCAAGGGTGGGGTGTTGCGGCACCACTGTCAGAGGCAGGTTGCGCCGCTTGGGTCGCGCCTCACCAAGATCAGGTGCGCGGATCTGGTTCCCCTCTAGTCAAGGGGTTGCGGCGAAGTTTGTTTTAGGCTTGTTGTCGGCGGTCCGGGCTGTGACTTGCCCGAAGAGGTGGCCATCGGGTCATCTCGTCGCGGTAGTCGCGCCACTGCTGGCGCAGCTCGTCGTGGCGGGGCTCAGCGAGTACCCGCGACAGGCCCAGCTCCTCACCGGCGCTGGGCTTCAGGAGCCAGACCGTGGCTGCCGCCTCTGGCGTCGCCTCGCCGCGCTCGGCTTCCACCTGCTTCCGCACGGCCCATGATGCGGCCATGACGGCTGACCTTGCCCGTCGGCCAGCCAGGCTGGTTCCCTTTGGTGGTGGCTAGCGCGCCGTGTGACCTGGGTAACAGCCGTTCATGGGGTGCGGGGCCGTCTCGTCTCTGTTGGTGAGCACGAACGAACGGAGACGTCATGAAGATCTTCATCGCCGGAGCGTCGGGCGCGATCGGCAGCCACCTGGCTACCCAGCTCGTGGCACGCGGCCACGAGGTCGTCGGCACCACCCGCTCGGCCGCCAAGACCGGCACTTTGCGCGCGCTGGGCGTCGAACCGGTCATCGTCGACGCGCTCGACCCCGAGTCGGTGGCCGATGCCGTGGCCAAGGCCGAGCCGGAGGTGATCGTGCATCAGCTGACCGCGCTGAGTGGACCGGCGGACTTTCGGCACGCCAAGCAGATGGCGGCCGCCACCAACCGGCTGCGCACCAAGGGCACTGACCACCTGCTGGCCGCAGCGCGTGCCGTCGGGGTGCGCAAGTTCGTAGCGCAGAGCAACGCGATGTGGATGGAACGCACCGACGGGCCGGTCGCTGAGGAAGACGGCCGGATCGAGCCGAACCCGCCCGCTGATGCCGAGGAGGCCGTGGCCGCACTGCGCCACGTGGAGACCGCGGTGACCGGTATTACCTGGGCCGAGGGCATCGCGCTTCGCTACGGTTGTTTTTATGGTCCGGGGACCGGAATCGAGGCCGCACAGGATGCCGTCATGGCCGTGCAGATCCGCGCGCGGAAGTTCCCGATCGTCGGCAGCGGTGCTGGGGTGTGGTCGCTAGTGCACATCGCCGATGCCGCGTCGGCCACGGTCTCGGCCATCGAACACGGCAGGCGCGGTATCTACCACGTCGCTGACGACGATCCGGCACCGGTCCGTGAATGGCTGCCTTACCTTGCCCGCGCGCTCGGTGCCAAACCTCCCCGCCACTTCCCGGCGTGGCTTGTCCGCTTGCTGGCCGGCGAGGCGCCGGTGAACCTGATGACCCAGGCTCGCGGGATCTCCAGCGAGAAGGCCAAACGCGAACTGGGCTGGACGCTGCAATACCCGAGCTGGCGCAAGGGTTTCATCGAGGGGCTGGGCTGACCGGTGTCATCCGCTGATCTCTACGGCGAGCTGCGCCCGCGGGCGTTTGCCATCGCGTATCAGATGCTCGGCAGCGTGAGCGAGGCCGAAGACGTGGTGCAGGAGGCGTTCTTGCGGACGCATCAGACCCTGCGGCGCGACGAGGCGATCAGCTCGCCGCGGGCGTACATCGCCACGCTGGTCACCCGGCTGTCCATCGATCAGCTCCGCTCGGCCCGGGCGCGGCGGGAGCGGTATGTCGGGGAGTGGCTGCCCGAGCCGTTGGTCACTGGTCCGTCACCCGCGGACCACGCGGAGACCGCTGATTCGCTGTCGCTGGCGTTCCTCGTCCTCCTGGAGACCCTTTCGCCGCGGCAGCGGGCCGCGTTCCTGCTGCGCGAGGTATTCGACTATCCGTACGCCGAGGTCGCCGACATCATCGGCACCGACGTCGACAGCACCCGACACCTGGTGGCGAAGGCTCGTGCCCACGTCCAAGAGCGTCGGCCGCGGTACCACGCATCTCGGCAGCAGCGAGAAGAGCTGGCCCAGCGCTTCTTCGCCGCCGCCGAGCAGGGCGACCTGCGGGCGTTGGAGGCACTGCTGGCCCAGGACGTGGTTCTGCACGGCGATGGTGGCGGGAAGGTCCCCGCGCTGGCGCGGCCGGTCAACGGCCGGAATCGTGTGGCACGGCACCTGGTGACCGCGATGTCCGTGGTGGCACCGCACGGTGGCGTGCGCATCCAGATCGCCGAGGTCAACGGCCTGCCCGGCGCCATGATGTTCGACTCGCAGGACCGGCTCTTCGGTGTGCTGGGACTCGACATCGCCGACGGTGAGATCCAGGCGATCCACTCCATCGTCAACCCCGACAAGCTGCGCCACCTCGACTCGGTCAGCGACCTCGGTGCTCAGATCCGCGCAGCCCGCCGATCCGGCAGCGACACCTGAACCATTGATGACGCCGGCGCCACGACCCCGAGACGGACGTGCCGCATGACGGCTCATCACCGGACCCGGCGATGCCCCTCACACGGATCCGATCGCCACTCCGGCTTCAAGACCGGAGCCCCCTCCAACCCCGCAAGGAGAAACCCCATGAACCTGGCTCTGTGGATCATCGCCGCACTGCTGTCCGCTGCCTTCCTCGCCGGCGGCGCCATCAAGCTGACCCAGCCCAAGCAGAAGCTGGCCGCCGCCCCCAGCGGGGGATGGGTCGAGGACTTCAGCACCGGTGCCGTCAAGGCCATCGGAGCCCTCGAGGCCCTGGCCGCGGTGGGCCTAGTCCTGCCCGCCGCCATCGGCATCGCGCCGATTCTTGTGCCGCTGGCCGCTGTCGGTCTGGCGTTGATGATGGCCGGTGCGATGATCACGCACCTCCGCCGCCACGAGACGAAGGTGATCGTGGTGAACCTGGCCTATCTCGCCCTGGCCGCCTTCGTAGCGTGGGGCCGCTTCGGCCCCGAGTCCTTCACCAGCTGACCGGGCGCGGCGTCCGGCCACACCGAATTGCCCCCTCGACTCGGGCGAGGGGGCCCACGCCGACGTGAGCCGCTCCGAGACCCTTGCCTCCCTCTGTCAGCCGTTGTGGGAGGTCCGGGCCGGCCGCCGTTCTGCGCTACCGGATTGGACGTCACGGGTGCAGCCCGGCTTGCTCGAGTCACCGCTGGTGGAAAGCATCCTTGCCCGTCTGGATGAGTTCGCCAGCCGGTGGTACGCGCTACCGCTGAACGGAGGCCTCACCCTGACTTGGCCACTGCCGGTGCGGCGCACGGCGCGCCCCAGCGTGCGTCGGGCTCACCCAGCCTGTCGGAACGGCCAGGACCAGTCATCCAACAAGGACCCACGCCAGATCGTAGGCACAAGGATGTCCGTACTCGGGTCGGACTTCGATCCCCAGGACGTATCCAGCAGTGCACTGATCCGCCGCCTTCCGTGCGCGCTGCCCCTGCCGGCGCCGTCACGCCTTGTGGCCTGCCTGCCGTGCCGGTCGATGTTCGGAACGCCGAAGTGCGGATGGTCCCACGGACTCGACAGGGCCTTCGAGAAGCGCCTTGGCCAGCCCGGCCCACCCGCTCACGCGTGGGACAGTGGTTCATGCCGTTGAGCGCGTATCACGTCAGAACGTCAATCGCCGTGTCCGACATACAGCGGGCGGTCGCGTTCTATGAAGGCAAACTGGGCCTCCAGGCGCTGCAGTCCGGCCCCAGCGCCAACATCGCCGACGGCAGCCGCGTTTATGGTTCGGGTGGCGCGCCAGCACTGAATGTGTACCAGGCGGTCACTGCCGGAAAGACCCCGGCGACACTGGCGACATGGTACGTCGACGACATCGACCAGATCGTTGACGAACTCGTCTCGTCCGGCGTCGAGTTCATCCGCTATGACCAGTTCGAACACGATGCCAAGGGCATCACCGCTCGGGCCGGCGGTGGACGTATCGCGTGGTTCCAGGACCCAGACGGCAATACCTTTGCCCTCGAAGCCGACGACTGACAGACAGGGCGTCCGCCCTCTCCTGCTCGGCTACGCCCGACGCCGAGCCCACCGAGCCGGTAACCGTGACCAGACCCCCGCTGCAGCCAGGTGACGCGGACCCGGTCAGCGGTCGGCATGCTCGCTCATGCCGCTGGTCGCGGGCCGAAGCGCGGACAGAAGCGGGTTTAGGGGCTCGAGGACCAGACCGACTACGAGCACCGATGGCTGATCAACCCGCAAACCGGCGAGATCATGTTCTGGACGATGGATGGCGGCATCGACGGGCACACGCCCATCGACCTTGACGCCGTCGACTTGGTCGGTATTGATCCGCTGCTGTCCTACGTCTGGTGCCAGGACATGGCCGACTTTGCCGAGAGGATCAGTGATGCGGTGGCCGGCCGCAGACTCGCGCGAGCGATCCAGGGCAAGGGCGCCTTCCGGCGGTTCAAGAACGAGTTGCATGAGGAGTATCCGCACCTACGGCCCGCGTGGTACGCCTTCCGCGGCCTGCGCGCAAAGCGGCGGGCGGTTGAATGGCTGGTCGACAACTCGCTGGTCGACGACGAAACGGGCGAGCGTTTCGGGGCCGAGCACCCAGATCCCGACCTTCCCTGAGTTGGCGCCTGCGCCGCGCGACTTCCTGTACGACGAACGCACGCATCTGCCGCTGACCGCGTGTTACGTAGCGTCACAGCCAGTCGATCAAGACGACGCTCGGTCTTGCCGAAAGTAGTGCGCTCGAACCAGTCGGTGAACCCGGAAACCACGCGCATCGAGCCGTGCGTACTGGTTGTTTCGAGGGCCGTTAGCCGACGTCGGCACATGGGACACCGCTGCGGGGTGGCCGGGCCAGCGTCGTCTCAGCAACGCCGAGCCGGCATTCGCCTGGCCCGCTGATCACGCCTGGTGCGTGGCCAAGGACATCGATCCGCACTGGGCCGGGATCGGCGGGACCCGGGCACTGATCACCCAACTCACCACCGACCCGCGCCTCGACGTGGTCCCCGCCGACCCCACCCAGGACCAGCCGCTCTACCGATGAACAGCCCGGTGCTCAGTTGACCAGTGCTTTGGGGACCGCTGGCAGGGCCTGCCGCGCTCAGGTCGGAACGCACGGATCTGCCGCGGACAGGTCATCGCAGTGCCGAGACCGAACGGCGGGAGTTGTTGACCACCAGACGTCCGTCGGTCACCATGCTGCGCATGCCCCATCAGTCAGATGAGCCGAGCACCTGCGCAGTCCGGATGCCCGCTCGGCAGTGGCGGAGGGTCGACCGCGTCCTCGACAACGTGGTTAACGTCGAGGCCGAGAATGGTGACCCGCACGATCTCGTAGATGCCGGAGTCCAGATTCTTCGAGAAGGTTGGCGCCAGACCTCTGGTTGGACTCCTGAAACAACAAGCCCCACCAACTGGCCTCACGACGATCAAGAGGTGACAGTGTCGCTGACAGGTGCGCAATGGAGATACGTGATCTCCTGCCTAGACCGGTGGCATGAGGTTGAAGGCCGCTCGGGTAGGAGCACGGCTGCAGAGTTACTCCTGATTCGGGAACTCGTGGTCAGCCAGGCGGAGGCTTGTCTGCCAGGACATCTCTGAACTTGGCATTTCCAACCGTGCATCACGGACGCACTCATCTGGCCGCCGATCGTGCGCGCTCTCCGCTGCGGCGGGCGTCGCCGTCAGCAGCAGCTGCGGCTCCGGCGGGGTGCGAACCTTACGATTGCTCTGGCGGCCCCACGTGCGGGGCCAGTCGTTCTCCAGCGGCGAGGTTGTCACGCCAGTAGCGGTAGACCAGGCCGGGTACCACCTCAACCGACCCTGCTGCGACGAGACAGGTAAGAAGATCATCCTCGGCCGGTGCGTCGATGTCGAAGGCAGTGATCACTGGTGGTTCTTCACCTACGTGCCGACGCACCAGTGCGCGCTCGTCGAGGGTGGGTTCCCGGAACCGAGGATCCCGGAACTGGGTCGGGCAGGCCAGGTATACGACGTCTGTGAAGGCCACCTCAAGACCGTGGTGGTAGGTCAGGTCGTGGCCTGCGGCCAACCGAAGCTGCGAGCCGTCGAAGTGCAGAACGTCCCAATCCCACCAAGATCCCTCAGGCAGTTCGATCACACCATCGATCCTCCCATCGGCGAGCAGTCAATAGATCGAGTCGTCATCCGGATCTGCCGCAGGCAGTGCGCGGCGGCGCTGGCGCGTCCAGTATCCGTCGACCCAGGCGCGTACTGGTGCGACAACGTTCGGACATAGCCGATGTCCGGATATCGACCTGGATCGCGGTGCAGCGTCGGCGCATTGACGGGCATGTGCGCCGGGCAGGAGTCTCAAACCTCGTCGTCGTACTCGCTCTCGGGCTGCATGGCCTGCACAAAGGACACGAAGTTCGGTGTCAGCACTGTTATCCGATAGTCCCACTCCTGGTCTACATGGACTACTCGCGGCTCGCCATCAGGACCGCTGTCCCGGTAGTCGAACGCGATCATGTCGTGCCCGGCGGATGGGCACGTGGCGAAGTACACGCCGATTGCTGGGTAGCCCCATTCCTCGATCCAGAACCGGCTGCCGGCTTCGCCTGCCAGCGAGTAGCGCTTCTCCCGTCCGATCCCCATGATGCCGTCCACGGCGACGTGAGTTTCGGCCCACGTGGTCCGACTCGGCGCTGGGCAGCACGTGTTGTGCGGTATCCCGCCGTTATGCGACCGCATCAGCGTCACGTACGACGCCGGCAGCCGGTAGCCCAGTTCTGCCTCCACCGAATCAATCAACGCGGGCGACGGAGGTACGTCGACGTAGGCGCCAAGCGCGTACTCGTTGTCGTCCCAGAATGTGTCCGGGTCAAGGTCCGGAAAGGTGCGCTGAACAGGCTCGCCGACCATCGTGCTCCCTGCAGTCGGTCCGACACCATATCCGGCCGAGACATCAAGCCGATCGCGGGGTCACACGGTCGTCATGATCAGGCATCCCCGCCTGACGCGACAGGTGCATCGGGCGTGGGATAACGGTCTAGCATCGAGCGGTGAATTCGTCCCTTGACACGTTGCCGAAGATCGGCGCGCCAGCGACGCGGGCGCTGAACGCCGCCGGCTACACCGCGCTACGCCAGCTCGCGGGTGTGCCACGCGCAGAGCTTGCCAGGTTGCACGGCATGGGGCCGAAAGCATTGGACATCATCGAGGCCGCCCTCGAACAGCACAATCTGCGGCTGAGCTGACGTCGGCCTGACGCGACGCGCCAAGTCCCGTTGCCAGTGGGCGAGGGTCAGGCGTTGGCGTACTGGGCGGCGACGTCGAGGATCCAGGTGATGCCGAAGCGGTCGGTCAGCATCCCGAACGCGGGTGCCCACTGCGCCGGGCCGTACGCCTCGACGACGGTGGCGCCCTCGGCCAGCTTTTTCCACAGTGCGCTGACCTCTTCGACGGTCTCGCCGCGGACGGACAGGAAGAACGGCTCGCCGGTCAGTGTCATGCCGTTCTCGCGTCGCGTGGAGGGCGCCGGCGCGATGCCGGCTCTGGCCTGGCTGGGCACGTCGTAGGCCATGACGCGGAAGCCGTCCTCGGCCGCGACCTGGCCCCAGACGACCTTGCTGGCGTCGGGCAGGTCCTTCGGCATCCCGAAGTCGCCGTAGGTGATGACCGTGATCTCGCCGCCGAACACCGAGTGGTAGAACTCCTGCGCCTGCATCATGGCTGAACATTCCAGGACGCGGCCAACGAACCGCGCACGAGAGAGGCGTCCTAACTCGGCGGGCCGCCGAGCATGGCGGCCCGCAACAGCGCGTCTCGCAGCCACAGTGGCCGCAGGCGGGTCAGTCCGGCCGCCGCGCCGGCGATGCTCGCCAGCCGTTGCACAGTACGGCGACGCTGCCGGTCGTACCGCTGAAGCCCGTCCGCGACGGTCGGTGCCCGTTCCAACGCCTCGGCGAGTGCGACGGCGTCGATGAGCGCCTCGCAGGCGCCCCGGCCCAGATCAGGTGGCATGCCGTGCGCCGCGTCGCCGATCAGCGCGACGTTGTGCCGCACGAAAGACGCCAGGCGCGGCACCGCGTACAGATCGTGGCGCAGGATGCCGTCCTCACGGATCGCGTCGAGAACCGGCCCTACCGGGGCCGCCCAGTCCCCGAAACGGGAACGCAGCTCGGCGAGCTCGGCTCCGGGCGAGAACGCACCCTCCGGTGCCGTGGTGGTGGCGTACCAGTTCGTCCGGTCGCCCTCCTGTGGCGTCACGCCGAAC
Organism: Micromonospora sp. NPDC047740; assembly: GCF_043204735.1. NCBI lineage: Bacteria > Bacillati > Actinomycetota > Actinomycetes > Micromonosporales > Micromonosporaceae > Micromonospora > Micromonospora sp. NPDC047740. Next base: position 25,161 of record NZ_JBIDCT010000022.1, on the reverse strand, counting down.
TTCGCACCCGCCCCCCAGGTTTCGGTGAACGCCTCGGTCGCCATGCCGTCGAGCCAGCCACGCCACGCAGTGCTTCCCGTGTACCGCGCGCGCCAGCCGGCGCCGAACAGTCCCACCCTGACCCGGCTGAAGATCCCGTCCGCCGCGACGACGAGGTCATGCTCCCGGCGCAGCGGATCGAGGTCGCGTACCGGTGTGGCGAACCGCAGCACCGACGGATCGACCGCCTCGCACAACAGGGCAAGCAGCGCCGGCCGGGACAGCAGGATGACCGGGTCGCCGGTGCGCCGCTCAAGCTTGGCGACGTCGATGGCGGCGATGCGCCCACCGTCGAGCCGCTGAAACGTGCCGGCACGCTGGGGCTGGCCCAGTGTACGGACCCGGTCACCGAGGCCGATTGTGTCCAGCGCGCGCAGCGCCGCGGGCCAGATCCCCAGCGCGGTGCCGGCACCCGACAGGTCGGGCTCTCGCTCGTACACGGTGGGGCGCCAGCCACGCTGGTCCAACGCGACGGCGGCGGCGAGCCCGCCGATGCCACCTCCGATGATCGCCACGGTTCCCTTCATGTCCTCAACGTACTACAGATGTAGTCCACAGACTACTGATGTAGTGTCCCGTAGCATGCCGACCCGTCAAGAGCAACTGCTCGACGCCGCCATCGCGATCCTCGGCGGCCAGGGCGTCCGCCACCTCACGCACCGCGCCGTCGATGCTGCGGCCGGGCTGCCAGCCGGCTCCACTTCGAACTACTTCAAGACCCGCGACGCGCTCGTCGAGGCCGTTGTCGACCGCTTCGCCATGCGCGAACAGGCCGTATGGGAAACGATCGCCGGCCTGGTGCGCCCCAACACGCCGGATGAGCTCGCCAGCGCGCTCGCCGCGTTCGTACACCGGGCCACCGGCGAAGAACGGGCGACGACGCTGGCACGGTACAGCTTGTTCGTGGAGGCTGCGCTCCGGCCGACGCTGCGCCAGAAGCTCGCCGAGACCGCCGAGGCGATCCGGGATTGGGCAGCGCAGTGGCTGCGCGACCTGGGCTCGGCCGACCCGCACGCAGACTCCCGGCTGATCCTCGACCAGCTCGACGGGATCATGCTGCACCGCCTGACATTCCCGGACCCGGCGGCGGAACCGACCCAGCAAATCACCAAGCTGGTACGCGCAGTGGTCGGGAAGAAGGTGATCGACCAGGGGCTGTCGGCATGATCAGCCGGGTATCCACGGATGTGCAACGCTCAAGATCAAGTTAGTTGTAGACCAAGGTCGGGCCTGGAGGTCAAGAGGGCTCACGACCTGCACGGATGCCCTTCTCGGCAGGTACACGGTCAGCACACCGCAGGTCGGCTCGACCCCGCCGAACTACTCCCGATGGTCGACCCGGCCGCTTCGGCGCCGCCAGCAACGGCTCCGACACCGCCCACTGCACGTCAATCAGGTCGAACCGCGTCGTCACCGCTAGGGTGTCCACGAGGTCTCCGGTTTCAGGTTCTGCTTTGGTCGCTGAACCATCTACCGGAGACCTCGCCCATTTTCGATCTCCGACACGCGAAGACCCTCAAGCCAGCTCAAGCCCTGACACAGGCCCTAGCCCGAGGGCGGTTCACTCGCTAACCCGACCCGAAGCTGGTCCACGGATCGTAGGTAAGTGCGCGGCCCCTAGATAGCAGTCCGGACGGCCGGCGGGGGACGCACCTGCCGGCCGTCACGGATTTCAGGCCGGATAGCCTCATGAGCGGGGCCGCCCGGCTTTGTGGTGGTGGCGAACTTCAGTACGGCAGGTCGATGCGTTGCCGGCGGGCGAACTCACGGTGGGCGGTGACGACCGTGTCGATGAAGTAGGCCGCCATCTCGTCGGCCCGTAGCACCCGGGCCGTTTCGACCCTGAAGTTTTCATCGCAATAGCGTTCGGCGGAGACGACGCAGGGCTGCACCTCGAGAGCATCCCTGAGGAGATCTACGGGCTCATCCCCGGCATCGACGATGAACTTCACGCCGTCGCCGAAGCTCAACTCCCAGTGCAGCCCGTCGTCAGTACCGACCCAGAGCTGCTTGCAGACTGTGTCTGGGGTCTGGGAGAACATCTCCCGCATCAAGCTGTCGTCCGAGCAGATCGCCGACATGACGCTCGGGGCGCCGCCGATGGCCGCGGCGACCGGGGGGAACCCGGCGAGTCGGTCGACGCGGTAGAGGACGTAGCTCGGGTTACCGCTGGGTTCCTCGGACTCGATGTCGGGCACCGCGTACGGGGGTAGTTCAGATGTCATGGCTTCATGTTCCTTCATGGTGCGCCGGGGGCCGGGCAGGCGACCCGGCCCCCGGCCTACTTGGCTAGTCGCCTATCGGGAAGTGGATCGTGAAGGGGATGTTGTTCTTTTGCAGGCAATCGAGCACGGCGTCCGATATGCCAAGTGAGTTGTACTTTCCGTGTGGCATGAAGTGCCAGTGCTTCCCCTTGACCGCCCTGTCCCCGAGCTCATTTCTCCGGAACTGAAAGTTGCGCTCATTGTCTTGCAGGACCTTGGCCTGGTTGGCCGGGTCGGCGTACCAGGCGTCCTCATTGCACTGAATCAGGTTCTTTCTGTCGTCTTCAGTGGGGATCCCGGTCTTGACCTCGTGGAGGGTCCAGCCGTCGGGGGAGAACTCGCCGTAGTCCATCGACCGGCCGCTGGGCTCGAACTGCCCTGGCGCGCCGGCTTGCATCAGCCACAGTTGGGGCTGGCCGCGAGTGCGGTCATCACGGAATCCCATGATTTCGTCGACGAAGATGTTCTGGCCGTCGGTACTGCCCCTGGCCCATCTGACGTCGGGACCGGGGAGGTGCAGCTTTTGTCCGTTGGTGCCCACCGCCTGCATCGCGAAGTGCAGCTTCTTGAGGTCGGTGCGTTCGCCGCTGAGCAGCCTGTTGAAGTTTTTCTTACTGATTCTGCCGCTGGCCGCTGGTGCCAGGCCTTCCGGTTCGACGAGGGCTGCCCAGACCTCCGGCATGATGAGCTCGTAGGTGAGCTCCTTGACCGTGTCGGGGATCTTGTCGTACTTTGCGACGAACCGGGCCGCCGGCATGAGGCGGTGGGTGTACTTGAGGACGAACTTCGCGACCTTGGCCGGGATAGCGATCGCATCGCCGGCGTAGGGGACGACGCCGAGGATGCTGAGCCCCGCGCTGACCCACTCCCCGTGGATGAGCGCGGCAATGGTGTCGCGGATGTCGGCGAGCCCGCCGAGGATCCAGCCGACGACCGGGATGACGCTCAGCCCGCCGCTACACAGGTTGCCGGCGAGCCATGCCATCGAGTCCTTTTCGGCGAAGTCGCCGGCGAACATGCCGAGCAGGAAGTCGCTGACATACGTCCACTTGCTGATCTGCTCGTCGAAGCGGCCGGGGTCGAGGCCCTGGGACTCAGCGTTGGCGACCTCGTAGTCGTCGCGTAGACCGTCTCCGTCGCTGTCCTGAGAACGCGCGTTGATCGAGAGGTCGTCCTCGGTGTAGTCCGAGAGCCCGTCGCCGTCGGTGTCGACGTTGGCGGGGTCGGTGAGGCCGTCCTCCTCCACGAGGTCTGGCAGGCCGTCGCCGTCGGTGTCGGTGTCGGTGGGGGTGGGGTCGATCGGCGGGACGTCGCCGGGCGTTGGCGGGGCGCGTGGCTGGTCGGCCACGAGCGGGTTGCTGCCCTGGGCCACCTCGGCGCCGTCAGTGGCTCCGTCGCCGTCGGTGTCCGGGTTGGTGGGTGACGTGCCGAGGTCTTGTTCCTGAAGGTTGGTGAGTCCGTCGCCGTCGATGTCCTCGGCGCCGTCGGCGATCGAGTCCTGGTCGGTGTCGACCGCGTTGGGTCGGGTCCAGCCCGCCAGTTCGGTGATCTCGAACTTGTCGGTCAGTCCGTCGCCGTCGGAGTCGACCAGCAGCGGGCTGGAGCCGAACCGCAACTCCACTACGTCGATGACGCCGTCGTTGTCGTGGTCACCGGTGTAGGTGATGCCGAGCCGCGTGAGCACGTTGAAGCCGTTCGACCACGCGTTTCCGGCCTGAATGGTTGCCGGCTCCGGGTTGGCCTTGACCAGCATGTCGTCGGCCTTGGCCAGGTTGACCTTGGCCGCATCCAGGTCCGCGAACGCCTCGGCCAGCCCCGCCGGGGCGGGCGCGGGCGGCGGGCTGGCCCGGAACGGGCCGATCGTCGCCTCAGCGTCCTGGATCGCCGCGTCCGCCAGCAACCGCACACCGGTGAGGGTCTCCACCACGGCGGCCACGTGGGCCTGCTCGGCCTCCCCGTTGGGCGGGCTGGCACCGTTCAGTCGGCCCTTGAGGAACGCCTCAAGGTGCTTCAGATTGTCGAACGCGATCGCGCCATCAGCGAGGCTCTTCAAGCGGGCGCCATCGAAGTACCGGCTGCCGACATCCGCCAACACCGTGTCGATCCGGCTGTCACCCAACCCGCCACCGACATACGGGCGCAACGCCTGCGTGGCCTCGGTGACGTAAACCTTCGCGTCACGCGTGTACTTGGCGGTGGGAATCTTCGCGACCTCCACCTCCCACAGGCGGCCCGACCCTGCCGACGCCGGGGCGGCAACGAGCGCCACCTGCGCGGCAACCAGAGCCGCAACCACCGCGGCAAGTCTTGACCGCCATCGTCTTCTGTGTCTCACCGGCACCTCCGTCGATACGTAACCAACCAAGAACCCGGCAAGCATATTCACAAAAGTAATTGTCCAAAGTGCCCACAGGAACTACTGGTCGAAAATGGACAGGTGTGCGGGAATGATCGACTCCCACTGGCGCTTCGAAGAGTTGTTCCAAAACCGGCAAGGGTTTGTCTCGAGTCGGCGCCATGCATCCACTATGGAATCAACGCACGCGATCGGCTGATCTTGTTGCATTCCTGCGCGTCGCATTGCAGGCCGATGCCCTCCCGTCCGGCGCACGGTCGCCCCGGCGTGCGAGGAAGCGTGTCCGCCTCAGCTGGCGTCGTCGATGAGGGCGGCGAGGCCGTCGAGGGTGCGTGCGAGGCCGAAGGCCCAGGCGCGGCCGGCGTGCCACGCGCTGCCCTGCGCTTCGCCGGCGGCGGAGCCGATGCGGACGGCGCGGGGATAGACGTTGGGGTCGAGGGCTCGGGCGAGGACGGGTTGGTTGGCGGCCCACCAGTCGGCGTCGCTCATCGCGGTGTCGGTCGTGGCCCGGACGGCGTCGTGGGCCGATCGGCAGTGCGACTGCACGAACCCGAGCAGGTAGGTCAGGGCGGCGTCGATGTCGACGTCGGAGAGCCCGGTGTCGTCGAATGCGGCGAGCTCGTGCTCGTATTTGGCCATCACGCCCGGTCCGAGCGGGGGGCGGCTCAGGGCGGCGACCTCGGTGAGCCAGGGGTGGGCGGTGAGCAGGTCCCGGTTGCCCTCGGCCACCGTGGTGAGCCGCTCGCGCCACGGTTGCCCGGCCCACGGAGCACGGGTCATCCGTGCGTAACGGGCGTCCACCATCAGGTCGAGCAACTCGGGCTTGCCGGGCACGTAGGTGTAGACCGACATCGCCGAGACCCCGACCCGCTCGGCCACCGCGCGAATGGTGACCGCGGCCAGGCCCTGCTCGTCGGCAAGCGCGAGCGCGGCGTCGACGACCTGCGTGATGGTCAGCGACCGGGCTGGCCCCTTGCGCCGTGCCGTCTCGGAGGGCTCCCCCCACAGCAGGGCGAGGGTGCGGCTGGGCTCGCCTGATCCGGTGCTGTTCTGGGTCACGGGAGCGATTCTGCCACACCTTCCTTGTACGGCGTACGGTGTACGATGTATAATGTAACCCGATCGCTTACCACGACAGGAGACCTGCTTGCGCAACCGTTCATCGGCCACGCCCCGTCCCGCCACCTCGGAGGTGCTCAGGCCACGTCCGGCACCGACCACCGGACCCGTGCCCACCGGCCCGAACAGCCGCCCCGCGGGCGTCCCTCAGCCGCAGGTCACCCGCCGGAGCACCCACCAACGGCGTCAACCCGGACGAGGGGGCCGTCGATGACCCGCACCACGACCACCCGCGCCACCACCCCGGCCGCCGCAGGGTCCACCGAGTCGACAGGAGCCCACCACATGCGCATCACCGAGTCCGCCATCTCGCTCAACGTCCCCGACGTCCAGGCCTCCGCCTCCTGGGTGCAGCAGCATCTCGGGTTCACCGAAGTGATGGCTGCCGACGGGTTCTGCTCCCTGACCCACCCCCAGGCGGGGTTCAACCTCATCTACCTGCGCACCGGGCTGCCGACGTTCAAGCCGACGTCGGCTGCCGGCCGCGCCGATGGGCTGCTGGTCGTGTTCACCGTCGAAGACATCGACGCCGACTACGCGCGGCTGCAGCAGGAGGAGGTCGAGATCGTCACCCCGATCGAGACCGAGCCGTGGGGGGAGCGCTACTTCCAGATGGCCGATCCCAACGGTGTGATCTACCAGCTCGTGCAGTGGGTCTCGCAGCCCGATCCACAGCACGCCGGCTGATCCTTCGGCGCAGTGGCGGTGCCGTCGTGATGGCGGCACCGCCTGCGACGCTCGAGAGACAGGGAGGCATCGCATGGAACCCGCTGTTGATCCTGGTCGTCGTCGCCCTGGTCGTCTGGCGGGCCACCGCTCGGCGACCAGGGGAACCGCGCCCGCGACCGGCCGCGGCGCAGCCTCGCAGCGATGTTCGTGACCACCGGCGCCACCCACTTCGTCGGCATGCAGGAGGAACTGGTCACGGTGCCGCCCCTGGCTCCCGCAAGCCAGACTTCTGGTCTCCATCACCGGCGTGCTCGAGATCCTCAGGGCTGCGGGACAGGCCCCGTACGACCGCAGCGACATACCACTGCGACGTGAAAGGACATCACCGTGAACCCCGATCCGACGGTCCCTGATCCGACCACCGTCCATCCGCTGGCCGCGCATCCACGCGTGGTCTTCCTCCGACCGCTGGTCACCTCGCCGGCCATAGAGATCGGCGAGTACACCTACTACGACGACCCCGAGCACGCCACAGAGTTCGAGCACCGCAACGTGCTCTACGCCTACGGGCCGGAGCGGCTGATCATCGGCCGGTACTGCGCGATCGCCTCGGGCACCAGGTTCCTCATGGCAGGCGCCGCCCATCCGACAATGGGCGTGTCCACCTTCCCGTTCACCATGTTCGGCGGCACGTGGACGGAAAAGACCCTCGATATCGTCACCAGCATGCCCAGCCGCGGCGACACCATCGTCGGCAACGACGTCTGGTTCGGCTACGGCGCACTCGTCATGCCGGGCGTGCGCATCGGCGACGGCGCGATCATCGCCGCAAACGCCGTGGTCACCGCCGACGTCGCGCCGTACACGATCGTCGGCGGCAACCCCGCCCGCCCGATCCGCCAGCGCTTCGACGACACCGACGTTCAGCGGCTGCTGCGGGCCGCGTGGTGGGACTGGCCCATCGACCTGGTCACCGAGCACACCCGCGTCCTCATGGCCGGCGCTCCCGCCGACATCGCCCGCATCGCCGCCGAGAACGGTCTGGAGAAGAACCTGTGACGACGGCGTCGGGGAGTGCTCGACCGGTGGCGGCGGGCCGGACGCGGCCACCACCGGCCCGGACGGCGCGCTGTGGTTCACCAGGCCGGCGGTGGCCGCATCGGCCGCCGGGTGCCCGGCGGGGAAATCGTGCAGACGGTATCTCGCCCCGGGTCGGCGACCGGCCCGGTGAGCTGTTCCGCAGCCGTACCGGCCGGCGTGCGGCTCGGTGTCCTCAGTCCCCGGCTACATGATTCGAACGCACGGCACGCCGTACGTAAGTGTGTCGCGGCATCGCAGAGCGGCTGCGTCCACGTCGACAAACAGGAGGTACAGGTTGCGACTCGGGCGGTTCGCGGTCGTCTTCGAGTCGGGCGACCCACCCCGCACCGGCACGGTCAGCTTCTACGACCCCGCCGGCGCAGCAGTGCCGGACGAGTGCGACGAGCTCGGCGAATACCGGAAGCTGGACCTCGCCCTGCCCCTCGACGGCCCGGTGGCCGCGTGGCAGGTGCCGGTCTGTGCCGTGCCGGTCGGCGACGCCGTCCGCCACCTCGCAGCGTTGCGCGACGAGGACGTCACGCCCGCCGCCGCGTTCTGGTCGGCGGTGGCGGTCACCGGCCTGCACCTGGTCGCCCGCGGTCGGCTGCTGCCCGGCGTCTCCCCGAACGGATACGACAGCTGGCGGGTCGGCCCGTTCGACGTCTCCGATGTGGAGCGCATCCGCGCGCTCGCCGCCGCGATGCCCCCTGAGGCCCGTGCCGTGCCGATCGATCCCTTCGCCGAGCAGCTTGTGCTGCCCGAGGCGCAGGGGCTGGTGCGGGCATTCCTGGACGCGGTGGCCGACACCCTGCCCCGGACGCCGGCGGCTGCATGGCTGACCGGTGACGCCCGGTTCACCGGTCTTAACCCCGAGCCCGTGACGGACCTGCGCGAATGGGCGCGGGAGGTCTCCGCGGGGGTGGACACCGGTCTGCGGGTGGCGCTGCGGCTGGAGGGCCGGGGCAACCTCGAGACCACAGGTCTCACCGCGGTGGTCCGCATGCGCAGCCTCGCCGACCCGACGTTGGTCAGCGACGCGGCGGCGCTGTGGGAAGGTGATGAGCACGGTCTCGGAGAGCGGGCCACCTTCGAGGCGATGCTCGCGGTGCGTCGGGCCGCCGCAACATGGCAACCGCTGCAGCGGCTCCTCGACGAGGCCGCCCCGGTCGAGCTGGAGCTGCTCGACGAGGACCTGGTCGACCTGCTCGGTGGGGCCGAGGCGCGGCTCGCGGCGGCTGGCGTTGACGTCCAGTGGCCACCGCAGCTGTCCCGCGACCTCCACGCCCGGGTCCTGATCGGATCGCCGCCCGAGCAGCCGCCGCAGGTGGCCCACTTCTTCCGCTCCGCCGCCCCGATGGCGCAAAGCTGGCAGCTCACCCTGGCCGGCGAGCCGCTGACCGCCCCGGAGATGGACATGGTCGCCACCTCGCGGCCCATCATCCGCCTGCGCGAACAGTGGGTGGCGGTCGCACCGGAACTGGCCCGCAAGGCCCGGGAACGGCAGCTGCCACCACTGAAGGCGTACGACGCGCTGGCCGCGACGCTGATCGGCAGCACACAGGTGGACGACGAGCGGGTCGAGGTGGTGGCCGACGGCTGGCTGGGCGCCCTACGCGATCGGATCGCCGAGCCGGAGAGCGGCCCGGAGCGGCTGACGCCCCCCGCCGAACTGCACGGCACTCTCCGCGACTACCAGCTGCGCGGACTGCGCTGGCTGGAACGGATGACCTCACTCGGCTTCGGGGGCTGCCTCGCCGACGACATGGGGCTGGGCAAGACCGTCACCGTCATCTCACTGCACCTGCGCCGCCAGGCCGACCCGGTTCACGCCGGACCAACCCTGGTCATCTGTCCCGCATCGGTGCTCGGCAACTGGGAACGAGAAATCCGCCGGTTCGCCCCCGGCGTACCGGTCCGCCGATTCCACGGCACCGCCCGCTCCCTCGACGGCCTCGCCGGCGGTTTCGTACTGACCAGCTACGGCACCATGCGGCTGGACGCCTCGGCGCTGAGCGGGCGGCCATGGGGAATGCTCGTCGCGGACGAGGCGCAGAACGTGAAGAACCGGCTCAGCGGCACCGCGAAGGCGCTGCGTCAGATCCCCGCCCAGGCTCGCGTCGCGCTCACCGGCACGCCGGTGGAGAACAACCTCTCCGAGCTGTGGGCCATCCTCGACTGGACCACCCCCGGCCTGCTGGACAAGGTCGACACGTTCCGGGCCCGCTGGGCCCGACCGATCGAGGTGGACCGTGACACGACCAACGTCGAGCGGCTGTCCCGCCTGCTCCGACCCTTCCTCGTGCGGCGGCGAAAATCCGACCCCGACATCGCCCCAGAGCTGCCGCCCAAGACCGTGACCGACCACCTGGTCTCGCTCACCAGCGAGCAGACGATGCTGTACCGCCGGGTCGTCGACGAGGTGATGGCCGAAATCCGATCCAGCACGACCAGCATCACCCGCCGTGGCCAGGTGCTGAAACTGCTCGTCGGCCTCAAGCAGGTATGCAACCACCCGGCGCACTATCTCAAACAGCCGCACGGCAAGCTTCCCGGACGCTCCGAGAAGCTGCAGCTCCTCGACGACCTACTGGAGACCATCCTCGCCGAGGACGGCGCCGCCCTGGTCTTCACCCAGTACGTACAGATGGCCCGACTGCTGCAACGACACCTCGCCGAGCGAGGTGTGCCAGCGCAGCTGCTGCACGGCGGCACACCGGTGCCCCGACGTGAGGAGATGGTGCGCCAGTTCCAAGCCGGAACGGTACCCGTGTTCCTGCTCTCACTGAAGGCGGCCGGCACCGGTCTCAACCTGACCCGCGCCGACCACGTCATCCACTACGACCGCTGGTGGAATCCCGCAGTGGAGGAACAAGCCACCGACCGCGCCTACCGGATCGGGCAGACCAAACCGGTGCAGGTGCACCGGCTCATCGCCCAGGACACCCTGGAGGACCGGATCGCCGCACTGTTGGACTCCAAGCGGGAACTGGCCGACGCGGTGCTCACCGGCGGTGAGACCGCCCTGACCGAACTGTCCGACGCCGAGCTGCTGCGGCTCGTGCAGCTGCCCAATGAGGGATGAGGGACGTGGACTTCGACTTCGACGACGAACTGAACGGCGACGCCGAACCGGCCGAGCACGACGGGCGGGCCCGCACCTTCCCGGCGTTCGGCCCGGGCAAGCGGATCGGCAGGAAGTTCGCCGACACCTGGTGGGGCAACTCCTGGATCGAGTCGATGGAGTGTACGGCGCTAGACCCGCAGCAGCTCAAGAAGGGCCGGCGATACGCTTTCGCCGGGCAGGTCGGGTCGATCACGGTGAGTCCGGGCCGGATCTCCGCGCCGGTCCACGACGGCGACCAGTACACCCCGCACGACACGGTGGTACGCATCGGGACCCTCCCCGACGCCGAATGGGACCGCCTGCTGGACAGGGTGGCCGCCAAGGCAGGGCACATCGCCGCTCTGCTCGACCGGGACATGCCGCAGGACCTGGTGAACACCGCCGACGACGCCGGAGTGCGGCTACTGCCCGGCTACGGCGACCTGGAGCCGGAGTGCGACTGCCCGTCCTGGGATCACCCCTGCCGGCACGCCGCCGCCCTGTCCTACCAGGCGTCCTGGCTGCTGGACCGGGACCCGTTCGTGCTGCTGCTGATGCGTGGACGGGCGGAGCCGGAGCTGGTCGAGGAACTGCGCTCGCGCAACACCGGCCGGGCGATCACCGCCGAGAAAGAGGACGGCACAGGCACCTGGGCCGAGGGGGCGTACGCCACCGCCCCGGCATCGCTGCCCGGGCCGCCAGCGCCGGTGCACGGCGAGGCGATGCCGCTCGCGCCCCTGCTGGCCCCGCACGATGCGCCGGGCATCGACGCCGAGGCGTTGGGGATGCTCGCCGCGGACGCTGCGTCCCGTGCCAGGCGCCTGCTGGTCGCCACCCCCGCAGAGGTGCTCGCCCCCGAGCACGACGCCTGGCAGGACGCCGTGCGGCTCGCCTCGCAGATGCCGCACTCGCCGGCCGCGAAGCGGCTCGAGGAAGCCAGCGGCCGAGCCGGCGAGCTACCCCGGGCAATCAAGGCGTGGGAGTACGCCGGCAGCGCCGGCGTGGACGCCCTCGACGCGGTCTTCAGCCCGCCGAAGGACCTCGTCTCCCGGGCCACCGACGCGCTCCGCGAGGCGTGGGAGGGCAGCGGCGCCGCACCGGAGCTCAAGAACTGGCGCAACCGCTGGACCGTCGGGCGCGATGTGCAGGTCCGCTATGGCCGCGATGGCCGCTGGTACCCGTTCCGCCGCCGCTGCGGGCAGTGGTGGCCCGCAGGGCCGCCCAGCCCCAGCCCAGCCGACGCGCTGCTCAACGTCCTGAACGACTGAACCGCGGACTGAGCTTTCCAGCGCCGCGCCGGTCGGCCGCGCAGCAGTCCCACCTCGCAGAGTTCGGCCAGCCACACCGCGTCGGAGGCGTCGGCTTTGCGGCCCGGCACATTCTTGACGTGGTGGGCGATTGCACAGCAGGAGCTCCAGCCGGTCAGCCTCGCTCAGAGCGTGGAAGACGGGCCGCCAGGACACGCCGGTGGCTTCCATCGCCACGTGTGTGACCTGCTCGGTGAGCAGCCAGGCGGTCATCTCCCGAAAGGCGCTTCAGAAGGTGGGGTACTTGCGGACCTGTTGGCGGCGCTTCCCGGCCTGCTCGGCCGGGACCCGGACCGCCACCGTGATCTGCTTCTTTACGTCGACCGCCGCGACCCGCGGATTCACGATCTCCACGACGCCTCCAGGATGGACCCGAGCCGACAAGGCGTCGCTCGCGGAACCCGCGAAAGATCAAGAAACTCAGACACGCGCTCATAGCGGCAACCCGGGGTACATACCGGGGCGGATTCCAGCGTCACTCTTGTAAACGGGCTCGCAGGTGCCAAGCTCTGTCGACGTCGGCGGGCGACGCATCGAGTTTCACAAACCCGTGGGTGCTCCGCCAGGGGCATCGTCCCCTTGTAAGTGAGTAGTCAGGCCGCATCGCAAGATCCGGAACAGTGCGGAACGCGGGTGCTGCTCCAAGAGTTGGCGTTATGCAACGCCCTGCGGCAGGTGACGCGCCAACTCGGCCCGCAAGGCCTGGACGCCGGGCGGCGGGGCGACCAGCAGCCGCGCCGGCCGGGGAGGCCGATCGAAAACCGCACAATCCTTCCCTAGACGAGTAGTTCCGATGTCAGGGATCGATGTCTGGACATGAAGGACGGTGCCGATGATCATGTCGGACCATGGGCAGTGCGGCGAGGGCGAGAAAAACGGTGGCGAGAGTGGCTGCGGGCAAGTTGGTCACCAGGGCGGTGGTCGAAGGTAACTTCGTGACCGGCATGGATCACTTGTAGCCGAGCGAAGATGCAACCTTGGTCACAGTGTCCAGAACCGTTGGCGTGTTGGTCGCCATAGCGGTCGCAGACCTGCGAAGCGTCTTAATCTTCGCAGAGCGCCTGCGCCTTCTGAGGAGTTTTTCGATATGCGGGCCCAGGGCAGGCTTCGGAAGACGGTTGAGTTCGTCGACATATTGGACCAGCTTTTTGTCGATTTCCTCAACCTCTTTTCTCGCCTCAGTCACCTCCGATGATCTGGCCGGCTCGTGCTTTAATCCGTGGATTAGGCCGAGCAGTTGTTGCCGCCTAATGGCGGCGCGGTCCCACTTCTCTGACACGATCCAATACTCGGCGTTCGCTGGATCCTGTGCAAACTTTGCCATGAGCTCCCGGAATACAAGGAAGTCGGAACGGTCGCCCGTCATGGGCATCGTATGGAAGGAGCCTGAGTTCGAGCTAGGGTCATCAAATATGACGAAACATGGCAGCTGGTCCACTATTCCGAGCTCGCGGGCGACTGCGTCCGACCCGTACGTCGTGGAGATCGCAAAGCCTGTCTTGCCGCGGTGAGCCAGGGGTAACTGATCACTAAATCTGTTATCGTCGATGATGTCTCTAATGGTCATCATGAACGGGCCATGGCTTTCGGCGGTGGGGTCACCCATTTTTAGCTCAGCCTCGTTGTAGAAAAGCATGAACGCCACGAGCTCCGCCGTGAGAGAATCCATGGCTTCCTTGTACTCATAGAGCCAGTCCAGAGCTTCTTCATCTACGATTGTCGCCAACGCGATGATGTAAGCACCGTACGGCCTTCCGATGAAGCGCCCTGAATTGGATATCATCTCTGCGAGGTCACCCATCGAAGTAATCTCCAGATAGACCCCCACTGCGATCCCCCTGCCGCTAGACGAAGTGGCCGAATCTCAAAATATCAATGCCGCAGCCGTAAGTCACGGCCTTGAACGGGCAGACGTTCTGGGAGCACATGTGGTGGATGTTGCCGGTTGAGGCCTCTGGTTCACTGCTCGGGACCATAAGCCGCCACAGGAACGGGAACTGCGGCGAGATCCACCAGGGCGCAGCGGCGCGATCGGCGCCGAGCCACCGCAGTGCACCGTGACCGGCCTGCCTACCAGCTAGACGAGTTCCGAAGTCAGGGGTCGATGCCTGGGCATGAAGAGAGGGTGTCGATGATCATGTTGTGACGCAAGACCTCGACACCGGTGGCGTCAAGTGGTGAGTGCAATTGTTAGGGCGCGATGAGTTCGGCTAGCCGCTGGGTTGGGTGGTCCAGCCCTGCGTCTGGCGGGGTCGGGTGTTCAGTTCGTGGGCGACCTCGTCCAGGCCGGTCTGGTCGATGGTGCGGAAGTCGTAGCTGCCCTTTGGGGAAGTACTGGCGTAGCAGGCCGTTGGTGTTTTCGTTGGTGCCGCGTTGCCAGGGGCTGTGCGGGTCACAGAAGTAGACCGGGCAACCGGTGGCGACGGTGAACACCGGGTGGGTGGCCATTTCCACGCCCTGGTCCCAGGCCAGCGACGTGACTAGCGCTCGTACAAACGGGTGGTCCCAGTGGCAATCGCTCGCCTGGTCGGGACCCTGACGGCGATCACGCCGGGCGGCCTTGCCGCCCAACCGCTGCCCCGCCCTACTTCGAGGTTGGTCAGGCCGTCATGACGGCGTCGCGACGGCCGGGCGAGCGGATCGGGCCGGACAGGTCGCCTCGCGTGACGGCTGCGGCCACGATGCGTTCGGCGCGGCGGCGGCGCATGCGCAGGACCGGCGCGGTCACGCCCTGCTCGGCGGCCAGGTGCTCGATCAGCGCGTCGCCGAACCGGGTCGCGCTGATGAGCTCGGCGGCTTCGGCGGTGATCAGGCCGGCGACGGCTGCTCGGCCGAGCAGCAGGTCCGGGTGCCCGTAGGGCATCCTCGGCGACCGCGAGCCGCTGGGCAGGTCCAGCGGCAGTTCCTCGCTGTCGTCGGCTTTGATGACCGCGGCGCCGGCGCGCCATGCCGCCCAGCACAGCCGCAGCCATAGCCGGGCAGGGGCGAGGTCCGCGGTGCGCAGTGCGTGGAGGAACCCGGCCAGGACTTCGGAGTCCACGTCGTCGGCGTGCCGGGCGTGGCCGCGGCTGATTTTCGCTGCGAGGTGCGTGAGTGCGGGCAGGGCCACGCCGATCGCGCCGACGACCCAGGCGGGTCCCCGGTCGCGGGCGTGGTGGGCCAGCTGCCGCCACAGCTCGTCGGTGGTGTCGCTGTCGTAGCGCCCGCACACCAGCAGGCTGCGCAGCTCGTCCAGCGGCATCGTCGTGTCCGGCAGGCCTGGCACCGGACGCGCGTCGAACACCAGCGGCGCGGGTTCGCAGGTCAGCATGTCGAACGCTTTCTCGGCGGTGGTCAGGGCCGTGTCGGCCGTACTCGTGCGGGTGGTCGCCGGCATGGTGATGTCCTCTCGAAGGGGAGCGCTTCGCGATGTGCGACGGCTCCGAGACCTCGATTGGGACAGCCCGGCCTGACACCACGAGCGTTTGTCAGACCGGGACAGGTCGTGCCCGGTGGTGTCAGGTTCGCTGCTGCGCCGACCGCCCGCGCCCACCGAGGTGGCCGTCAGAGATCGGGCTGACGGGATCTGTTAGGCCGGGGACGGGTTCGATCGGCCTGTCAGCGGCGCACTGAGGACCGTCAGTACGCCCGCCGGTCCGGGGGCCACCATGCCCATGACCGAGAGAAACCATCACAACGCACCCGCCCCCGTCGGGGACGTGGTGCCCGGCGACCCGCCCGTGCCCATCACCGTCTGGCCGATACCCGCCCCGCAGCCGGGGGAGACCATGTCCACCGCGCTGGGCATGCGGCTGGTCTACAACCTCACCCACCCGTCCGACCTGATCATCGACCTGACCGACGGGCCGCAACTTGCCGGCGCCATCCTCGCCGCTCACCGCCACAGCCACCTGCAGGCGGCGCGTTCGATGAGCTGGGGGAGCGACGCGGCGATGCTGATCGTCACCGGCTGGCCACTCGCCCGCGACGTCGGCGTACCAGTCGAGTTCTTCGCTCGTGGTCGGGCGAGGCTCCTGCCCGGCGGGTGCCTGGTGGTGCTGCTGGTGCACGGCGACCCGATCCTTCCGGTCGACGTCGTCATCGCGGCCAAGCAGGCAGGTCTGTCCTACCTGCAGCACATCGTGGCGGCCGACCAGCCACCCACGCGCGGCCAGCGGACACAGCTGGACATCCACACCGATGTCCTGGTCTTTGCCCGCCCGACCGCGGGAGGCGATGGCGATGCCTGAGCCGATGCCGATCACGTCCGTGTGGCTGACCTGCCAGCAGCCTGCTCGTGACCAGCGGCGCGGCCGGTACGTGCGGGAGTCGTCCACGCATCCGGGCAAGATGCTGCCTCACCTCGCCGCGCACGCCATCGCCGCCTACACCGCGGCGGGGGACCTGGTGCTCGACCCGATGTGCGGGTCGGGCACCACCCTCGTCGAGGCCATGCACCTTGGGCGGCACGCGCTCGGCGTGGACATCGAACCGCGGTTCACCGCCCTGGCGGCGGCCAACGTCGCCCTCGCCGCATCTCAGGGCGCTGCCGGCACGGCGAAGGTCATCACCGGCGACGCGACCCGTTTGCTCGATCTCGCCCCCGCGTCCGCGGTCGGCGAGGTCGGACTCGTGCTCACCTCACCGCCGTACGGGCGATCCACCCACGGGCTGGTGCGGATGACCGGTGCCGGGGTCAGGAAGAGGGCCCACCTGTACGGCGACCGCGCAAGCGGCAACCTCGCCTACGCCGGATGGTCAGGTCTGCTCGACGGGTTCACCGCGATCCTGGCCGCCAGCTACCAGCTGCTGCGCCCCGGCGGCACGGTAGTCATCACCTGCCGACCGGTACGCCGCCGCCCGGACGACTTCATCGACCTGCCCGGCGAACTCCTGACCGTCGCGCAGCAGGTCGGGCTGACACCGGTGCAGCGGTGCGCGGCGATGCTCGCCGCCGTCCGCGACGGCCAGATCGTGCACCGCGCCTCGATGTTCGGGCTCATGGCGGTACGCAAGTCCAGGGCCGAGGGCCTCCCTGTGCACCTCGTCGCGCATGAGGATGTCCTGGTCCTGCGGCGTGGCCAGCCGAACTCCCGCATCACGCCCGCCGACGGCTGACAGCAGGTGAGCTGGGCTGTCAGGTTCTGCCAGGCGGCCGGACCTGACAGCTCCGGCCACACCAGCGGCAACGCGGTTAGCCTGAGGGCTCTTCTCCTTTTCTCTGTGCTGATCTGACACGTCCGCGACGGCATCGCGCCCACCCTTCCCGGTCGGCCGCCGTCCGCCAGCCTCAGACCCTCAGCACTCATGACCAGCCCCTCGCCTCATCTGCGACCGGGGCAGGACACCCCCATCCCTGCAGGCGGCCACCACCCGATGGCCGACTTCCTTCGAGTCCCAAGGAGGACCGATGCTTTGTCCCGCCTGGTATCTGACAGGCGGTGATCCCCTCGCCGACCACAACGCAACCCCGCCCGATCTCCTCAGCGGTGTCACCCCAGTCGTCGGCGGAGACAGCGGCTCCGGCCGAGCCCACGACATGGCCACGTTTCGGCTGGCGTCGTGCGCCGGGCTGGTCACCGGCATCCACTCGGCTGCCGTCGGCAATCGGGCGGCACAGCAGCAGAAGGCCGTTGAATGCTGACCGGCCGCCGCTACCTGCTCGCCTTCATGCCGGAGCAGGCTGCCTACGCCGAGACGGTGGGCGCGATCTGCCGGGCGGTGTGGAACACCGCGTTGGAGCAGCGCCGTGAGTACCGCCGACGCGGAGCCTGGATCAACTACAGCGAACAGGCCCGGCAGATGGCCGAAGCGAAGAAGGACCCGGACTGCGGGTGGCTGGCCGACGCCCCGTCGCACACGTTGCAGCAGACCCTGCGCGACCTGGAACGCGCGTGCAAAACGCACGGGACGTGGAAGGTGCGGTGGCGGTCCAAGACACGCACCGCGCCGTCGTTCCGGTTCCCCGACCCAGAGCAGATCGCTGTGCGGCGGCTGAGCCGGCGGTGGGGTGAGGTGCGGCTGCCGAAGTTCGGGCCGGTGCGTTTCCGGTGGACCCGTCCGCTCGGCGGTGTCATCCGCAACGCCACGGTCTCCCGCGACGGTGGCCGCTGGTACATCTCGTTCTGTGTCGAGGACGGCGTTGCCGAGGCCGCGCCGAACGGTAAACCGCCGATCGGCGTCGACCGGGGTGTGGCCGTCGCGGTGGCCACATCTGACGGTGGTCTGGATGATCGGGCTTTCGTCACCCGGGGCGAGGCGGTCCGGCTGAAGCGGTTGCAGCAGCGCCTGTCTCGGTCACTACGGGTTCATGGCCGTAACCACGGATCGAACCGCCGCGACAACGTACGCGCCGAGATCGGCCGGCTCAACGCCCGCATCCGGCATCGGCGGGTCGACTTCGCCGCGCAGGAAGCCGTGCGGCTCGTGCGTGGCCACGGGCTGGTCGCCGTCGAGCGCCTGCGGATCAAGGACATGACCGCCAGCGCACGGGGCACTGTCGAACAGCCCGGCCGGAATGTGAAGGCCAAGGCCGGCCTAAATCGAGCCATCCTGTCCAAGGGTTGGGGCGGGTTCCTGCTGAAGTTGGAGCATGCCGCCCGCTACCACGGTGCGAAGATCGAGAAGGTCAACCCCGCGTACACGTCGCAGACCTGCAACGCCTGCAAGCATGTCGCACCGGAATCCCGCAAGAGCCAAGCGGTCTTCCGGTGCGTTGCCTGCGGGCACCAGGACCACGCCGACGTGAACGCGGCCAAGAACATACTCGCCGCCGGGCTGGCGGTAACAGGGCGTGGAGACCTCGGGGCTACCCGGTCCGCGAAGCGCCAACCATCCGCAAGGCTCACGGCGTGAACACGCCTCAGCCACGGGAATCCCTCCGCCTGCAGGCGTGGGGAGGAAGTCAACTGCCGGCCCGGCTGCGAAGACGCCCTCGCCACATGGGGGCTTGAACCGCTGCCGCAACGATGGACCATCTCCTCCGAAGGCTGGCGGATTCCGGGGCGCCACGAGTACGAGATCTGGCTCCGCGGCCACACCGCCTCAGCCGGCGCTACCGCAGCCACCGAAGCCCTCGTCCGCGCCGACCTGACCCGGGCGCTCGCCGGCATCGACCACCACCCGATCACAGTGACCACGAGCCTCGAGGGTGTCGGTATCGACCTGTACCTGGACCTCGACAGCGACTGAACCGTCAGGCGCGCCGATCCGGGTGATCGGTGCGCCTGTTCCCGCAGGGGCCGCGTCGCGCTGCGCCCAGCCGACGCGGACAGGCGCGGCGCCTACCCGCTCGCCTGCGGCCAATTGTCGACCTCAATCAGCAGTGGAGATCATCATGTCGTTTCCAGACCACAAGCTGACCGTGCGATCCCCAGCCGACCTGGTAACCGCGGTGCCGTACCTCCTCGGTTTCCGGCCCAGCGACGGCAGCATCGTCGTTCTTGCCAGCAGGGACCGCCGCGTCGTCTTCGCCGCCCGGGCCGACCTGCCCGCCCCCGGCGCCCCCGCAAGCCACCTGTTCGACCTCGCCGCCAACCTGGTCCCGGTCGTGCGGCGGCAGCAGCCGATCACTCACATCATGCTCATCGGCTACGGCGGCCCCGACCACGTCGACCCGGCATTAGGCAGCGTCGGCGACGCGTTCACCGCCAGCGGCATGACCCTCCGGCAACTGCTCCGCGTCACCGGCACCCGGGTCTACAACCTCACCTGCGACAACCCCGCCTGCTGTCCACCCCAAGGAACCCCGCTCGACCCGACCTCACTCGTCGCCGTACAGGCCACCGCCGCCGGGCTGGTCGCGTTACCGGACCGGGCCGCCGTGGCCGCCCGATTCGCATCCGTCGGCGGCGCCGCCCGTGACGACATACGCCGCGCAACCCGGGAGGCGATCGCCCGCCTGAAGGCGGTGAGCGCCGCCGGCAACACGGGCGTGGACGAGGCCGGCGCGCAAGCGGTCCGCGACGCGCTGCGACAGCACGACGGCGGCAGGTGCCTCACTGACGACGAGGTCGCCTGGCTCACCGTGCTCCTGAAGCGGCCATCGGTGCGGGACCTTGCTGCGGACCTCACGCAGCCGCACGACCGGCACGTCACGTTCTGGGCCGACGTCACCCGCCGCGCCCATGAACCGCTTGTGCCGGCACCGGCCACCCTGCTCGCGCTCGCCGCGTGGCGCTGCGGTGACGGCGCCCTGGCCGCCATGGCAGCGCACCGTGCCCTGCAGGTGGATCCCGCGTATCAGCTCGCCGACCTGCTGCTGCAGTCGCTGCACGGCGGACTCCCGCCATCGGTGTTCGAGCAGGCAATCGCCGCCGCCCGAACCAACCCCTCAACCCGGTAGCCGAAACCCCTCAACAACAGGAGAACCCATTGGATCCCACTCGCAGCATGCTGCTCGCCCTCGCCAGACTCGCCGAAGAAGCCCGGCTGCGATGGAACGCCGAACGCGCCGCCGTGCGGGCTCGCGGCGAAACGCCGGCCCGCAGCGAGGCGTACGCCTGCCAGGTCCAGGCGAACCTGTGCCTGATCACCGCGA
This sequence comes from Micromonospora sp. NPDC047740, assembly GCF_043204735.1. Classification (NCBI taxonomy): domain Bacteria; kingdom Bacillati; phylum Actinomycetota; class Actinomycetes; order Micromonosporales; family Micromonosporaceae; genus Micromonospora; species Micromonospora sp. NPDC047740. The sequence continues at coordinate 4,706 of NZ_JBIDCT010000022.1, read as the reverse complement.
TCGGCGCGGCGGACCTTCCGGCGAACTTCCGCATCTATGACCTCACGCTGTCCCGCGACCCGCTTGCCGCGGCCGAGCAGCTGCGTCAGGTCGCCGTCGCCCATGACCACAGCGGCCCGATCGAAGCCGCACACGAGGCAGCACGTCTGGCCTACAAGGAGGTGTTCGCGCAGCCGGTCACCGCACAGGAGCAGCAGTGCGTCGACTTGCTCGCCGGTCTTCCCGCCGCGCGACGGGACAAGATCGTCGACCTGGCCGAGGAACGCGCCTGCCAGCCCGAGGCATGAGCACCGGTACTCCGGCGCCCGCGCCGGCCCCCTCGTCAGCCGCCGCCGCGGCATGACTCGTCCGGCGCACCTCATGTCAGACGGGCTCGGCCGTACACCCCCATGGAAGGAAGCGATGAGCATCTACACCCTCACGCCCAAACCCGGCTTCGAGCGCTACACGATCCAGGCCGGCTGGAACCCACACCGCACCTTCTTCGCGACCGTCGTCGACTTCGCCTGGGACCCGGTCACCGACCCCGACAATGAACCCGTCACGGTTCGGGTCGGCCGGGTTGAGACAATTCTCGACCCGGCCGAGGTGCTCCTGGCCGTCGCACCCTACGCCGTCATTCCGGGGGACCTGGCCGACGCACTCCGCGCGGACCAGGCCGCGCACCCGGTGCGCCGCTAACACGAACAGCCGAGGTCCGCCGTCGCACCGACGCCCAAGAGGCCGAATGGCACTCTCCGGCAGCATCTTCCGATTCACCGGCCGTCGCCCGGCCGTCTGGCGCGAATCCCGCGCATGAGCCGCCTCCTGGACCGGCGGCCACGCACCGGCGAGCCGTACCGGCCCGCCTACCGGCCGGGCGAATCCAACGCCGGGCGGTATCCCCGCCCGCGCAGGCGCCACCTGGAGCATCGCCAGCTCCACACCGCCGACAACATCCGCTGACTGAGCCACGCCAGCGCTGTCTCCCCAGGGAGGCGGCCGCTGCTGTGCCGCCAACGAGCGGCACAAACACGAAACGGCCCGCCACAAGGCGGGCCGTCGTCGCATCTGGACCCGGGACGCAGCGCCTCGACAACGTACGCGTCCCGGGTTCTCCAGTGAAATGGAGAACTCCAGTGTCCCTACCACTGATCATGATCGCCACCGCCTTGGTGGCGTTCACCCTCGGCGGCCTCGCCATGTGGCCATTCATCCGCCGACTCCGCAACCGCCTGATCGACGCCATCTTGCAGCTGGAACACGACCCGCTCACCGGCCTGCTCAACCGCGCCGGCCTGGTCGCCGCGCACGCCACCCTCGCCGAGGCCGACAACGCTGGGCCCATCATCGTCGTCCTGATCGACCTCGACGACTTTAAACCGGTCAACGACACCCACGGCCACGACAGGGGAGACGACCTCCTCGTCGCCGTCGGCGACCGTATCGCCGACATCGCCGCCCTCCACGGCGGCACCGCCGGGCGGCTCGCCGGCGACGAGTACGTGGCACTGCTGCCCGTCCGCTCCGACGACCGGGCCCGCATCGCCGACACCTTCGTCGCTCTGATCTCCCAGCCCGTCGAACTCGCCGCGGACGGCGAGCCCGTCACGGTCACGGTCACCGCCAGCGTCGGCCTGGCGCTCGCCGAAGCCACTGACCCGTTCGAAGAGGTGGCGCTACGCCGTGCCGACATCGCGATGTACCACGCCAAACACCACGGCCGGAACCGTCACGCCGTCTACGAGCCGGGCATGGCGATGCCGGCCGCCGACAGCCGTCGAGGACCACGCCTCCGCGACCACCGGGAGCTGAACCACGAGGCAATGGCATGACCCCCGCCCGGCAGGAGATGGCCTGCCAGATCTGCCTGGCCCCACTCAACACCGTCGGCTCCCCGCCCACCTACGTGCACCCGATCCAACTCACCACCGACGGACACGAACCGGTACCCGTCCCGGTCAGCGAGCTCGACACCGTCAGCCGCACCTGCGACTTCTGCGGCGACCCGTACCCGACGTGGACACTCGTCGGCGGAGAAGTCGCCGCCGTCGCCATCGGTACGGCCGGGGGACTGGTGCAGAACTTCGGTCACGCATGGGCGACGTGCGCAACGTGCCAGACCTACATTGACGATGGCAGGAACGACAAGGTCGTCGACCGAGCGGTGCAGGTCCTCGGCTTCGGTAACCATCCGGAGGCGCGAGAGCGCATCGAGGAACTGCATCTGGCGTTCCTGAACGCCCGGGACCCGGGACGAACGCTCATCACAACAACCGCCTGGCCTGCCACCGCCATTGCCGCCCGAGAGTTGCCGAAGGTACGCGACCGGCTCGCCCGCTTCTACCACGGCGCCGACAACCTTCCCACCGCACTCGTGGACACCGACGCACGTCAACAGATCGCCGCCGGCCTGGACCGATCATGCCTGTTCTGGATCGACAGCGACTTCACCGACTTGGCCGAGTATGCCGCACAGAGGCTCCCCGACGTCACCATTAGCCGCGACCTCATGCCATCGACGGACGGGCTGCTCGTGTGGTCGCGGCCGGTGACACGACGACAGATCACCGCCGCATCCTGGACCACCACCAGCGACGGCTGGCACCTGGTCAACTACCGCACGATCGGCGGGGGACTGGAAGGCTCACCACTCCAGCGACTCCGTGAACAGGTAGGTTGGCTCGGCCCAATGAGCACGGTCCAGGCTCACGAGCAGCACCTGCTACCTCGCGACCATCCGGCGGCACCGCTGCTCGCGACATGGCTGCTGGTCGCACAGCAGGCCGCCGAAGTCACGACAGCGGAGATCGACAAAGCCGTTCGCAAGACCTACGCCCGCACCAGCCGACCCGCGCCCGAGGTGCGGGTCGTACGCATTCGCGCCAACCGCAGCAGCACGCCGCCCAGCCAAGCGGCACCCGGCGATCCAGGCCGCTCCCAAACCAGCCGGTTTTGGGTGTCCGGTCATTGGCGCAATCAGCCATACGGACCCGGCAGAGCGCAGCGCCGCCCCGTTTACATCAACCCGTTCCTCAGAGGCCCCGACGATGCGCCGATCAGGCTCAGCACCACCGTACGCATGCTCAGCAGTCGCAAATCCAAGCCAGAAGATCATGAGTAGATGTCGTTAACCCGATGGGGCAGGGGCAGAAGCCCCTGCCCCATCGACGTCGACGAGAGTCGCTGACGTCACGGTCCGATCCGGCGCTCATACACGGCGCGATGTTTCCCGGCCCCTTGTAGTCACGGATAACCGGCACTCGCCGCTCTATGGCATCCGCCACGAGCGTTGACGACGCCCAAGGCGAGCCACGCCCTGTGCGCGGCGTGATTGGCGGGGTTCCGACGTGAGGAAGAGGCGCCGGCACCGACCGCTTGCAGGGCGACGATGTCGGCGCCGGTGCCGGTGATGAGCCCGGCTAGGTAGGTGAGCTTCGCGGAGTAGGTCTCCGCGGCTGAGGTGTCGGTGTCGTCGGGCCGGAACTGTGGGCGATCGAGTAATTCGGTTCTGACGATGATCTTGTGGTCCGCCTTGACCAACCTCGTGTCCTATGAGGATCGCGTGCTGGTCGAGCACTGTGCGACTTCAACAGCTACTGCAACATCTGCGCGGTGTCGTGGTGAACCGGGTGCACGAGGCCGACGACGGTGGGGTGGTGATCGAGGGGAGGTCGGCGTGGAGGTCGGGCGGCGGCGCCGGATGCGGCAGCCGCGTAGTAGGTCGAGCAGGCAGCCGCACGGACCTCGCCGAGGGCGTCGGTGAGCAGGACCCGTCGGACCGTCTCCTGGGCGGTGTCGACGAGTTCGGCCCTGAGGTCAGGGTACGGAGACAGCGAACGGACCGCACTCGCCCAACAAGCCGAGCCACGAGCACCGGCTACAGTTCCCGGTGCCAGAACGGGCTCGGTTCGCCTAGCGGCACGAATCCGGCCGACTTCAACACGCGCAGGCCGTCAGGGCTCGCTGGGCGTGCAAACAACGCCTTGGCTCCGCTGGCTAGAAGGAACGATTCAAGAAAGCTCAGAGCCCAAGCACGTCCAGCGGATGTCGTCCCAGCCACCCCCCCAAGGTAGATGCCTCGCGGCCGCTGCCATCTACGTGTGACGTAGCGTTCCAGCATGCCCGAATCCAGGGACGTAAAAGCCTTCTCCTGGAAGTCCCTGACGGCACGTGCCGAGAGCGGAGCTATGACGACCATGCCCACCAGGAAACGTTTGTTGTTCCGTTCGCTCTCGATCAATCGAATGCACATCGGATTTCGTCGGTAGAGCCCCTGTATCAGGGCCAGGGATGGCGGATCACGCGGCAGCAGCGAGGCAAAGAACTCGTAGGCATCCGCGACATCGCGCGGCGACTGTGCCCACCGGGACGAGTGGATGCCGATGCGCATGTCGACCGAGTCCCGGCTTCCTAGCGGAAGGCGACGCACGAGTGACAACGTGCGCCCCAACGCTGCGACGAAGAACGTGACAGCGATGACACCGAGCACGATGCTAAGCGCCCGGAGCCAGGCCACCTGACTCTGGTTCGATACTGAGACCGCTATGCCGACGACCGCAAGCAGGGTAGATAGGCACCAAGCCGCGATCGCCAGCTGCCAGTTTTGTGGCACCACACCGCCCGGTCTAATACTCCAGCCGGGGATCGTGATCACGGCTCGATAAGGGCTTGTCGGGCGTAATGGCTGTTCATGGCGCGGGCTTGGTGGCGGCGTCGGCGGATCG
>NZ_JBIDCT010000021.1:139501-149352 GCF_043204735.1 Micromonospora sp. NPDC047740 | reverse complement strand
AGGATGGTGTTGGTACGCATGATGATCACAAGCCTTTCGGTCGGGGGAACGGCACACACACGCGAAAGGGGGGTGCGCGGGCGCCGCGTGAAAGGGAAAGTCAGAAATCTGCCCGGCGGCCACAGCGGGGGGCCTGCACGGGGCGTTCCGCGGTGTAACGACCGGGGCTCGGGGATCATTCCACCCGGCTTTCCGGCGGCCGGCCCTGGGGTGCTCGGGCGGCCGGGGGATGTAACGACCGGGGACCGGGGATCATTCCACCCGGCTTCCCGGGGACCGGCTGGCGGATCCGGAGGGGATCTGCTGCGCGGCCCGGGGATGTAACCACGGCCGGCGGCCGATCATTCCGCCGCAGCCGGGGCCACCCTCAGGGGGTCGCAGATCCGGCGCGGTCAGCCATGTACAACGCCCCCGGCCCTAGCCTGATTCCCCCGAGGCCACCCCCGCCACCGGACACCCAGGCCCGAACCGGACATGCCACGCAGAGCGAGACGCCCACCAGACAGCCCATCCCGCGCAGGCCGGATCGAACGGGTGTCGACGGACCTCCGGCACGAAACGGTCGAGGGCCACACGCACACTCGACCCTCACCCACCGTCACATCCCGCCGTGGACCAGACCCACCCGCACCCTGCTTTGCTCTGCAGCCACATACGCAACACTCACCGAACGTGCCAGGCTGCGTATCTGGCTGCAGAGCAAAGCGAGGACGGGCACAGACCCCGCCGATGAGCGCAGGCAAGACGGCATCCTCGGAAGCTGGGCGGACGTCGATGCCGGCCCGCTGGTACAGGCATGGCACTCAGCGGAACGCCATTGCCGTCAAAAGCCACCAGTCACCGCCATGGCGTTCCACTCATGACTCGCCACCCGGCGGCCCCATCAGGTTGCCGGCGTCGAGCCGAAGTGGTGTGGGCGCGGACCGCGGCTGGTGAGGCGGCGTATCTCCGCCCAACCCGGTCGAGAGGCATGCACGCGCTTCGGGCGGATCTTGATCGGGATGCGGCCGGACGTCGGTCACCGTGGATGCCGGTTGGCGGCGTGCCATCATGTCGGATCATGGAGATCTGGCACAACCCGTCCTGCTCGAAGTGCGCCACCGCCCGGGCCACCCTCGACGAGGCGCGGGTACCCTACCGGCTGCGGGCGTACCTGGCGGAGCCGCCGAGCGCGGGGGAGTTGACCGAGGTGCTGCGCCGGCTGGACGCCCGGGCCTGGGACATCTGCCGCACCGGCGAGCCGGCCGCGGCGGCCCTCGGAATGGCCGACTGGCCCCGCGACGACGGCGCCGAGCCGCGCTGGATCGCCGCGATGGTCGCGCACCCGGAGCTGATCCAGCGCCCGATCCTGCTGCTGGAGGACGGCAGCGCACTGGTCGGTCGTACCCCTGAGGCCCTGGACGAAGCGGTGCGCCGCGCGGACCAGTGAGCCGGCGGGTCAGTCAGGAGGATGGCCGCGTCGCCTGCGCGTGCCGCTCGCGCAGCCGGTCCCGGATCTCCTCCGGGGTGTACGCCCGGCGCCGTCGTTCCGCCCGGGCCACGACCACGCCGGTCGCCGCGACGCCGGCGAGGCCGGCCAGTCCGAGCAGCTTCCACCACCGCATCCGTTGCCGCATCGGCCTAGGGTAGTCCGTTATGAGCATCAGCCTCGATGCGGCGGTGGAGCTGACCCGGACCGGGGACGTGTGGGTGTTCCGCGGGCGCAGCGTGCCGGACCGCGCCATCCAGTTCACCACCAACAGCCCGGTCAACCACGTGGGCATGGCGGTGGTCCTGGACGACCTGCCGCCGCTGATGTGGCACGCCGAGCTGGGTCGTTCGCTGCCGGACCGGTGGACCGGCACCCACCAGCGCGGCGTGCAGCTGCACGACCTGCGGGACGCGGTCTGCGTCTGGGCCAACCGGTACGGCCAGCGGGCCTGGCTGCGCCAGCTCGAACCGCCGGCCGACACCGCGATGGAGGAGGCGGTGCTGCGCACCGTGGCGCGTCTCGACGGCACTCCGTTCCCGTCCACCGCCCAGCTCGCCTGGCGGTGGGCGCGGGGTCGGGTGCCCGACCTGCGCCGCCGCCGGCCGTCCACATCCGAGGGTGGGGGTGTGCCGGTGCGTGACCGGGCGCTGGAGACCGCGTACTGCGCCGAGGTGGTGGCGGTGACCTACGAGGCGATGGGGCTGCTGCCCGCCGGTCGCCGGCCCAACTGGTACGACCCGGGTCGGTTCTGGAGCGGCGACGACCTCGATCTCACCGGAGGCGCGCAGCTCGGCGCCGAGATCGAGGTACGCATCCCGCCGCGCTGACCAGGTTTGCCGGAGCCGCCGCGCGGTAATGGAGAGCCCCGTGACGGCTTCCACGCATCTCGCCGCGCTGACCGACTTCTTCGACCGGTACGGCGTGGCGCTGACCACCGGCGACCTGTCCGCCATCGCCGGCTGCTACGCGCTGCCCGGGCTGGTGGTCGCCGACACGTACAGCTTCTCGTTCACCTCCCCGGCCGCGGTGGCCCTCAGCTTCGTCGGCGCGGCCGCCGACTACCGGGAGCGGGAACTGGTCGCGGCCAATGCCCAGATCGAGGACGTGCAGCAGGTCTCCGCGCTGCTCACCGAGGTGGCGGTGCGGTGGGAGTTCCTGGACAGCCGGGGGCGGGCGGTGCCCGGTGAGCGCTACCGCTACCTGCTGCGGGCCACCGACGACGGGCCGGCCATCTGCACCGTCATCCGTACCGCCTGACGCCGCGCCGGCGTGGGTGCCGTCCGCGGCTCAGCCGTCGACGCGCCGCTGGTCCACGACGACGACCACTGGACCGACGGCCCGCCGCCGCGGTTGCCGGGCAGCGGGCCAGTCGGTCGGGCGCCGCCGGTGGCGCGTCGCCGCGTGATGCGGCTCGGTGGAGCGGTCCATGATGGACGGCCGGCGGAAACCTCGACGTAGGACCGGGCCGAGCCGGCCGGTCTTCCGTCGATGAGTCCGGACAGTCTGGCCGACATGCGGTGCGCTCCGGTGCGTACGCCTCGTGGTGGCGGGCCGATCGCCGGGCGGTGGTCATCCGTTCTCCGCGTTCCGGTGGCCCGGACGGGCGAAACCTGGCGGCCCGCTGCCACCCGCCGCTCATGGCTGGCTACGCTGGCGCTCGGCTTCGGGCGAGGGGGGACGTGATGAACGCCGGACGTGGCCAACCGTCCGACGGGCCGTCGGCGCCCAGGCTGCTGATGTCGGTGCCGTGGATTGTGGTGCTGCTCGGCGTCGGCCTGCTCGCCACCCTGCTCGTGATCGCCCTGCTCGCGGCGCGGGGCCCGGAGCGCCGGGAGGTACCGGCGGCCGCTGCGCCGCCGATCTACCTGCCGACGCACGGCCTGGAGAGCCCCTCCGCCACGCCGGGCGACCCGGCCGTGCCGCTGGTCACCGCCGAACCCACCGCCGCGCCGACGGCGTCGCCCAGCCCGTCGCGGCCGGCCGGCCCGACCCGACCCGTCAGCCCGTCGCGGGCCGCGCCGGAGCTGGCCGAGCCCGCGCCGCTCGTGGCCGATGGCGCGGTCACCGCCCGGTACGAGGCCACCGGCAGCGATCGGCGGGGGTTCTCCGCCCGGCTGACCGTCGCGAACGGGTCCGGAGCGGGTCAGGACTGGACGGTGAAGTTGTCCTTCGCGGGCAATGTGAAGAGCGTCCAGGCCTCGTCCGCCTCCGGGGTCTCGGCCAGTTCCCGCGGCGGCGGGGTGTTCGTCCTGGCCGGCACCGGGGCGCTGGAGCCGGGGCAGAGCGTCACCGTGCGACTGGAGTTCAACCGGACGGGCACGGGTGACCGGCCGGACCGGTGCACGGTCAACGGCGCGGACTGCACCATCGGCTGAACCCGTCGCCCGGGGGCCGGCGCGACAGGTCGGGCACTGTTCGGTCTCGCTCCCGATCGGGTGTCCGGTGCGGAGCAGGGGACCGCGGGTCGGTCGGGTGGTTCGCACCGTCAACGGCGCGCGCTGCGCCGGCTTCTGAGCCCGCTCGCCACGGCACCGTCGATCGTGGCCGCGTCCTCCGCCCGGCACAACGATCGTGGGAACGGGCACGTTTCGCAAGACGGCTGCTTTGTTGCGACTTGGTTTGCAAGGTATTGCAGAACGTTTCGGCAAGGGCTAGCGTGCGGGCGAATCAGCGACCAGAGAAAGGCCGTCGATGAAACCCCCGCCGATATCCCCCAAGGCGCTGCTCGCCTTGGTCTCCTCCCTCGTGCTCACGCTCGTCGGCGTGCCGGTCGCCGTTCACCAGATGAGTGCCGACGGCAGCGACCGCGCTGCCGTCCCCGACGTCCTCGCTGCCGCCAACGCTCCGCAGTGGAGTCAGGAACCGTCCGCCGAGGCGCTGCTCAAGGCCGGCAGCAACAGCGCCCGGGCCGAGCAGTTCTACTTCGTCCTGCCGGACCGCTTCGCCAACGGGGACAAGCGCAACGACACCGGCGGGCTGACCGGCGACCGGCTCACCACCGGCCTGGACCCGAAGGACAAGGGCTTCTACCACGGTGGTGACCTCAAGGGGCTCATCGACAAGCTGGACTACATCCAGGGCCTGGGCACCACGGCCATCTGGCTGGCCCCGATCTTCAAGAACCGGCCCGTGCAGGGCACCGGCGCGGACGTCTCCGCCGGCTACCACGGCTACTGGATCACCGACTTCACCCAGGTCGACCCGCACTTCGGCACGAACGAGGAGCTGACGAAGCTGGTCGATCTCGCCCACCGGCGGGGCATCAAGGTCTACCTCGACATCATCGTCAACCACACCGCGGACATCATCAGGTACGCCGAGAACAGATACGGCTACGTCGACAAGCAGACCGCGCCGTACCGGGACGCGCAGGGGCGGGCGTTCGAGGACCGCAACTACGCCGACGGCACCCGGGACTTCCCGCAGGTCAACGAGAAGTCCTTCCCGTACACCCCGACCTTCGCCAGCGCGGCCGACGCGAAGGTCAAGGTTCCGGCGTGGCTGAACGACCCGACCATGTACCACAACCGGGGCGACTCCACCTTCGCCGGCGAGAACAGCGAGTACGGCGACTTCTTCGGCCTCGACGACCTCTGGACCGAGCGGCCCGAGGTGGTGCGGGGGATGATCGACATCTACGCGCAGTGGATCACGCGCGCCGGCGTCGACGGCTTCCGCCTCGACACGGTCAAGCACAGCAACCTCGACTTCTGGCCGCAGTTCAGCCGCGGCATCCAGCGGGCCGCGGAGAAGGCCGGCAAGCCGGACTTCTTCATGTTCGGCGAGGTCTACAGCGCCGACCAGGAGATCGAGTCGACGTACGTGCGGCAGGGCGGCCTGCCGGCCACCCTGGACTTCTCCTTCCAGGAGGCCGCGCGCGGCTACACCGCCGCCGGCGGCTCGGCCAAGACGCTCGCCGACCTGTACGCCCGGGACGACCTCTACGCCGCCCGGGACACCGGCGCCAACCGGCTGACCACCTTCCTGGGCAACCACGACATGGGCCGGATCGGTTCCTTCATCGCCGCCGCGGGCGGGGACGACGCCAGCCAGCTGCGCCGCGACCAGCTCGCCCACCAGCTGATGTTCCTCACCCGCGGCCAGCCCGTCGTCTACTCCGGCGACGAGCAGGGCTTCACCGGCCCCGGCGGGGACAAGGACGCCCGGCAGGACATGTTCGCCAGCCAGGTGCCGGACTACCTCGACGACGACCTGATCGGCACCACCCGTACCCACGCCGGCGACCAGTACGACACCGGCCACCCGCTGTACCGGACCATCGCCGAGCTGGGCCGGCTGCGGCAGGCCCACCCGGCGCTGCGGGACGGCATCCAGGTCACCCGGTATGCGGCCGACGGCCCCGGCGTCTTCGCCTTCTCCCGGATCCTGCCCACCGACCGCACCGAGTACGTCGTCGCGGTGAACAACGCCGCGAGCGCGCAGACTGTCACCGTGGACACCTGGTCGGCCGATGCCACCTTCACCGGCGTCTACGGCGGTGCCGCCACCGCGACGGCCGGCGCCAACGGCAAGCTGAGTGTCACCGTGCCGGCCATGTCCGCCGTGGTGCTTCGGGCCGACCGCGCGATCCCGCAGGCCGGGGCCGCCCCGGCGGTCACCGTCACCGAGCCCGGCGACGCCCCGGTCGCCACCCGGGCCGCCGTCACCGCACAGGTCACCGGCGACCCCCTGGCGGCCGTCACCTTCGCCGCCCGGGTGCCCGGCGGCAAGTGGACCCTGCTGGGCAGCGCGCACAAGGCGCCGTACACCGTCCACCACGACCTGACCGGCCTGCCCGGAGGCACGAAGGTCGAGTACAAGGCCGTGGTCCGCGACGGCAAGGGCCGCGTCGCCAGCACCCGGTCCACCGGCGTCGTCGGCACCCCCGCGCAGAGCGCGTCGCGGGACTGGGCGGTGGTGCACTACCAGCGCCCGGCCGGCGGATACGCCGACTGGGGCCTGTACACCTGGGGCGACATCGACCCGGCGTACCAGACCGAGTGGCCCAAGGGGCAGCCGTTCGCCGGTGAGGACTCCTTCGGCCGGTTCGCCTGGGTCAAGCTGAAGCCGGGCGCCAGGTCCATCGGCTTCCTCGTGGTCGACAAGAACGGGACCAAGGACGTCGACCAGGACCGCAGCATCGACGTGACGCAGACCGGCGAGATCTGGGTCAAGCAGGGCGACCCGACGGTGTACCCGACCCGGCAGGCCGCCACCGGCGAGCCCGACCCGCCGGCCGACCAGGGCACCGCGGTCATCCACTGGCGCAAGGCGGACGGCAACTACGACGGCTGGGGCCTGCACCTCTGGGACGGCGCGGCCACCCCGACCGACTGGGGCAACCCGCTGAAGCCGGAGAAGATCGACTCCTTCGGCGCGGTGTTCCGGGTGCCCCTGGCCGCCGGGGCCACCGGGCTGAGCTACATCGTGCACTCCGGCGACGAGAAGGACCAGCCCGAGGACCAGCGGCTCGACTTCGCCGCCGCCGGGCGCGAGGTCTGGCTGCTGGCCGGCATCAAGGGCCGGCTGCTCCCGTCGACCGCCACGGGCGTCGCCCAGGACCTCGACATCACCAAGCAGAAGGCGCAGTGGATCGACCGGTCCACCGTCGCCTGGCAGACCGGGCCCACCGACGGCAAGCGGTACGCCCTGGTCGCCGCCCCGGCCGGTGGGCTGAGCATCACCGACGGCGAGCTGGCCGGGACGTACACCACGCTGCCGTTGCGGGCGGAGCGCAACGGGCTCACCGAGGCCCAGCGCGCGGCGTGGCCGCACCTGTGGTCCTACCGCACCTTCAGCCTGGACCGGGCCGACCTGGCCAAGGTGCCGGCGGCGCTGCGCGGGCAGCTCGTGGTGACCGAGCGGGACGCCGAGGGCAAGCTGCTCGGCGCCACCGGGGTGCAGACCCCGGGCGTGCTCGACGACGTCTACCGGCCCGCCACCCAGGCGAAGCTCGGCCCGACGTTCACCGGCAAGGTGCCCACCCTGGCCGTCTGGGCGCCCACCGCGCGCACCGTCGCGTTGCAGCTCTTCGACTCGCCGACGGCCGAGCCGAAGACGGTGTCGATGAGCCGCGACGATCAGACCGGCGTCTGGTCGGTGCGCGGCACGAAGGACTGGACCGGGAAGTACTACCGCTACCGGGTGGAGGCCTGGCAGCCGGCGGCGCAGAAGCTGGTCACGGCGTCGGTGACGGACCCCTACTCGGTGGCCCTCGCGCCGGACTCGACCCACAGCCAGCTCGTCGATCTGGCCGACCCGGCGCTGGCCCCGGCCGGCTGGGCGACGCTGCGCAAGCCGGCCCCGGTCCCGTCGGCGAAGGCGCAGATCCAGGAGGTGTCGGTCCGCGACTTCTCCATCGCCGACACCACCGTGCCGGCCGAGCGGCGAGGCACCTACCTCGCCTTCACCGACCCGAAGACCGCCGGCATGAAGCATCTCGCCGGGCTCGCCGAGGCCGGGGTGAACTACCTGCACCTGCTGCCGGCGTTCGACTTCGCCACCATCCCCGAGAAGCGGGCCGACCAGCGGCAGCCCGGCTGCGACCTGGCGGCGCTGCCGCCGGACTCGGACGAGCAGCAGAAGTGCGTGTCGGCCGTCGCCGACTCCGACGGCTACAACTGGGGGTACGACCCGCTGCACTACACGGTCCCGGAGGGCGGCTACGCCGTCGACCCGGCCGGGGCACAGCGGACCACCGAGTTCCGGCAGATGGTCGCCGGGATCAACCGGGCCGGCCTGCGGGTGGTGATGGACGTCGTCTACAACCACACCTCGGCCGCCGGTACCGACCCGAAGTCGGTGCTCGACCAGGTGGTGCCGGGCTACTACCAGCGGTTGCTGGAGGACGGTACGGTCGCGAACTCGACCTGCTGCGCCAACACCGCCCCCGAGCACGCCATGATGGGCAAGCTCGTGGTGGACTCCCTGGTCACCTGGGCCAAGCAGTACAAGGTGGACGGCTTCCGGTTCGACCTGATGGGTCACCACCCGAAGGCGAACATCCTGGCCGTGCGCGCCGCGCTGGACCAGCTCAGCCTGGCCAGGGACGGCGTGGACGGGAAGAAGATCCTGCTGTACGGCGAGGGCTGGAACTTCGGCGAGGTCGCCAACGACGCCCGGTTCGTGCAGGCCACCCAGGCCAACATGGCGGGCACCGGGATCGGCACCTTCAACGACCGGCTCCGGGACGGGGTACGCGGCGGTGGCCCGTTCGACGGCAACCCGCGGATCCAGGGCTTCGCCTCCGGCCTCTGGTCCGACCCGAACGGTGACGACGTCAACGGCTCGGCGGCGGAGCAGCGGGCCCGGCTGTTGCACCAGCATGACCTGATCAAGGTGGGCCTGGCCGGCAACCTGCGCGGCTACCGGTTCACCGACTCGTCCGGGCGGCAGGTCACCGGTGCCCAGGTCGACTACAACGGCTCACCGGCCGGCTACACCGCCGCGCCGGGCGAGGCGGTCACGTACGTCGACGCGCACGACAACGAGATCCTGTACGACGCGCTGGCGTACAAGCTGCCGCCGGGGACCTCGGCCACGGACCGGGCCCGGATGCAGGTGCTCGCCCTGAGCACCGTGGTGATGGGGCAGGGGACGGGCTTCGTGACGGCCGGCTCGGAGCGGCTGCGCTCCAAGTCGCTGGATCGCAACTCGTACAACTCCGGTGACTGGTTCAACCAGATCCGGTGGGACTGCGCCCAGGGCAACGGGTTCGGCGCGGGCCTCCCGCCGGCGGCGGACAACGGGGACAAGTGGCCGTACGCCAAGCCCCTGCTGGCCGACCCGAAGCTGGTGCCGGACTGCGCGGCGATCGACCTGGCCGACGCCCGGTACGCCGAGCTGCTCCGGATCCGCCGGTCCTCGCCGGTGTTCGGGCTGACCACCGCCGACCAGGTGCAGCAGCGGGTCACCTTCCCGCTGTCCGGTACGCAGGAGACCCCGGGCGTGCTCACGATGGCCCTGGACGCCCGGGGCCTGGGCGGGGCGTGGAAGTCCGTCACGGTGGTCTTCAACGCCACGCCGGCGGCGGCGACGCAGACGGTGACCGGCCTGCGCGGGGCGGACGTGGCGCTGCACCCGGTGCTGCGTACGTCGGCCGACCCGGTGCTCCGCACGGCCTCGTTCGATCGGACGACCGGCACGTTCACCGTGCCGGCGCGGAGCGTGGCGGTCTTCGTGCAGAGCTGACCCGACGGATCCGGCCCCCTGCCACCGAGGTGGCAGGGGGCCGGATCGCTGTGTGGGATAGGTTTCGCCGGCCGTCGGTCAGTTGAAGCAGTCCTTGACGGTGCCGCCGCAGTTGGTGGGGTCGTTGTCGGTGATGGTGGTCTTTTCGTCGAGCTTGACCTTGCCGTTGTTGTTGAAGACGCCGCCGGCG
>NZ_JBIDCT010000021.1:0-139410 GCF_043204735.1 Micromonospora sp. NPDC047740 | reverse complement strand
TTACGGGTCAGCTCCACCTTCTCCAGGTGCGCGCTACCGCCCCGCTCGACCAGGATTGCGCCACCGTCCGCCTCGCCCTCCTTCTTCTCTTCCTTCTTCTCCTGCCCCGGGATCGACGGCGCCGCCTGCGAATCCGATCCGCCCGGCGAGCCTGATCCCGGCGTCATCGGCGCGGCACCGTACTTGAACTCGGCGGCGTTGCCGTCCTTGAGGGTGAGGTCCTTCAGGGTCAGTTCGCCGCCGTCAGCGACCCGGAAGAGCCGGAAGGCGTCCTCGGAGTCGCGCTTGATGGTGGCGTCGTTGCCCTTGATGGTGATGTCCTGCCGGATCGTGGGCAGGGCCGTGCCGGACTTCTTGTCGGCGAAGTCGAGCTCGTAGACGCAGTCCTTGGCCAGCTTCAACGTGCCACCGTGATCCCGGTTGGCCAGGTCGATGGCCTCGACCAGCTTCTCGTCGCGGCAGGGCACCTCCCGCACCCGGCGGCCGTGCTCGTCACGCTCCTCACCGCGCTCGCCCCGCTCCTTGCCGTCCCGGCCGTTCTCGTCCGCCCGGTTCTGCTCCTCGTGGGCCTCCTTCTCGCCACCCTTGCCGGCGTCGCTCGCATTCTGCGGCGCGGCCGCGTGGTTCTCCGCGACGCGCTGCGCGTCGTCGGACTTGTCGTCACGAGCGGCGAGGCCACCCAGCGCCGCCAGCCCGACGACGCCGGTCAGCCCGGCCACGCCGGTGGCGACCCAGATCGCCCGCCGCCTGCTCGTGGGCGGGGTCGATGGGGCCCCGCCGTCGGAAGTCGTTACGTCGTTGGACATCAGAGCCTTCCGCCCTTTCGGTTACACAAAGGGGTCGCACCGCCCCTGGCAGGGCGACCAGCTACAAACCGGTTGTAGCCTCTGATCCACACCGTATGAGAAGGATCCTCACGAGGCGGACGTATCTGAAAAAACCCCACATTCGCCTCACGGCAGGCGGCGGACACCGTTCGGCATGTGCCGGTGACGAGGGTGCCGCGCAGCGCAAACAGCGGCGGGCCCCACCACCGGCGGCACAACGACGAAAACGTCGCAGCCGTCGGCGGTGGGCCCGCCGTCAGGGTCGTCCGGCCGGGATCAGCCCGGCAGGCGCGGACCGGCCTCGCGCTGCTCGGCCAGCCACGTCTCCACCTCGTCCGAGCGGCGCGGCAGCCCGGCCGAGAGGTTCACCGCGCCGTCGGCGGTGACCAGGATGTCGTCCTCGATCCGCACGCCGATGCCGCGCAGCTCCTCGGGGACCAGCTCGTCCTCCGGCTGGAAGTACAGCCCCGGCTCGACGGTGAGCACGTAGCCCTCGCCGAGCGGACCGTCCCGGTACATCTCCTTCCGGGCGTTGGCGCAGTCGTGGACGTCGATGCCGAGCATGTGGCTGGTGCCGTGCAGGGTCCAGCGGCGGTAGACCGTCGAGGACGGGTCCATCGCCTCGTCCACGCTCACCGGCAGCAGGCCGAGGTCCTTCAGCGCCTCGGCCAGGACCCGCATGGCGGTCAGGTGCACGTCCCGGAACGCCACGCCCGGCTTGATCACCTCGATGCCGGCCTGCTGGGCGGCGTAGACCGCGTCGTAGACCTGGCGCTGGAGCGGAGTGAACCGGCCGTTGACCGGCAGCACCCGGGTCACGTCCGCCGTGTAGAGGTTGCGGTTCTCCACGCCCATGTCCATCAGCAGCAGCTCGCCCGGCCGGGTGGCGCCGTGGTTGTGCACCCAGTGCAGGATCGTGGCGTGCTCCCCGGCACCGACGATCGAGCCGTACCCGACGTCATTGCCGTCGTGCCGGGCGCGCAGCGCGAAGATGCCCTCCAGCAGCCGCTCCGAGACACCCCGGTCGGCCGGCAGCGCCCGGGCCACGTCCTCGAACCCGCGCACGGTGGCGTCGCACGCCTCCTGCAGCTGCGCGATCTCCCACTCGTCCTTGACCAGCTTCAGCTCCGAGATGGCGATCGCCAGCTCCCGGTCGCGGCCCGGCTGCCCCTCGACCCGGGCCCCGTCGTACGGGCGCACCGCCGCGTCCACCCGGGTGTCGAAGCCGCGCAGCACCCGGGTACGCCCCGGCGCCAGGTCGGCCAGGGCCGCGTCCAGCTCGGTCAGGTCGGCGGTGGGCAGGCCCAGCTCGGTCGACCTCTCGTGCAGCGTGGGCCGCCGGCCCACCCAGAGCTCGCCGTTGCGGCTGCGGAAGAATTCGTCGGTCGCCCGCGACGACCGGGGCCGCATGTACAGGGTGGCGTCGCCGCTCGGGCGCAGCACCAGCACGCTGTCCGGTTCGAGGTCGCCGGTCAGGTACGCGAAGTCGCTGCCCGCCCGGAACGGGTGGTCGGTGTCGTTGGCGCGTACCTTCTCGTTGCCGGTGGGGATGACCAGCGTCTCGCCGGGGAAGGCCGCGGCGAGCGCGGCCCGCCGCTTGGCGTAGTTGGGCACCTCGGGGCGGGGGCCGACCGGTAGTTCGCTGTCCCGCCAGCCCTGCCGCATGAACGCCAGGAACGCCTCCGGGAAGTCCGGGTCGTGTGATTCGGTGCCGTCCGCCGGCTTACCCTGCTGGGTCCGCTCCTCGGCCATGATCCGCCTCCTCCGCCTCGTCGCTGGTGCAGACGGTACCGCGCGCACGGGAGCGGGGAGAGCCTGCGGTGCCGGGACGGCCGCTCCGGGCGCGTGGAAAGATGGCCATCATGTGCGGACTCCTGGCCTTCTTCAGCGCGCGCGGTGACGCCGCCGCCCACCGCGACCACATCGCAAGCGCACTGGAGTGCCTGCACCACCGCGGCCCGGACGAGACCGGGGTCGAGGTGGTGGGCGACGCCTCCGGCCGCTACGCGGACGGGGTGTTCGCGCACAAGCGCCTGGCGATCATCGACGTGGCCCTCAGCCACGAGCCACTGCCCTACGCGAACGGCCGTTACCTGCTCACCTTCAACGGTGAGATCTACAACTACATCGAGCTGCGGGACGAGTTGATCCGGGACTTCGGCGCCCAGTTCGCCACCAACGGCGACGGTGAGGTGATCGTCGCCGGCTACCACTACTGGGGCGAGCAGGTGCTCACGAAGTTGCGCGGCATGTTCGCCTTCGTGATCTGGGACCGGCAGGAGCGGCGGGCGTTCGGCGCCCGGGACTACTTCGGCATCAAGCCGCTGCACTACCTGGAGACCCAGGACGGGCTCTACCTCGCCTCGGAGAAGAAGGCGCTGCTGCCGTTCGCGCAGTCGGCGTACCAGGGCGACGCCGGGATCGACACGGCCAACCTGAGCCACTACCTGACCCTGCAGTACGTGCCGGAGCCGGGCACCCTGCACAAGGGGATCAGCCGGATCGGGTCGGGGGAGTACCTGACCTGGACGCCGGGCGGCCGGATCGAGGTGCGCCGGTGGTACCGGCCGGTGTTCCGGCCGGCGCCGGTGGCCGACGAGCAGAAGCTCTACCACGAGATCCGGGAGACGCTGCGGGAGAGCGTCCGGATGCACATGCGCTCGGACGTGCCGGTCGGCTCCTTCCTCTCCAGCGGCATCGACTCCACCGCGGTGGTCGCCCTGGCCCGGGAGTTCAACCCGAACATCCTCACCTTCACCGTCGGGTACGACGTGCCCGGCTACTCCGAGATCGACGTCGCCCAGGACTCGGCCCGGCACCTCGACGTGACCACCATCCCGACCAAGATCGGGCCGCAGGACATGATCGAGGCGCTGCCCAGGATCGTCTGGCACCTGGACGACCCGGTGGCCGACCCGGCGCTGGTGCCGCTCTACTTCGTGGCGAAGAAGGCCGCCGAGCACGTCACCGTGGTGCTCTCCGGCGAGGGCGCGGACGAGTTCTTCGGCGGATACACCATCTACCGCGAGCCGCTGTCGCTCAGCACGGTCAACGGCCTGCCGGGCGGGGTGCAGAAGGGCCTGCGGGCGGTGTCGAAGGCGATCCCGCAGGGCGTCAAGGGCAAGAGCTTCCTGGAGCGCGGCACCACCCCGATCGAACATCGCTACTACGGCAACGCCCGGATGTTCACCGAGGAGGAGAAGCAGCACCTGCTGCGTCGCTACGACCCCTCGGTCCGCTACACCGACGTCACCGCGCCGATCTACGCCGAGTGCACCGAGCTGGACGACGTCACCAAGATGCAGTACGTCGACCTCTACACCTGGCTGCGCGGGGACATCCTGGTCAAGGCCGACCGGATCTCGATGGCGCACTCGCTGGAGGTGCGGGTGCCCTTCCTGGACCGGGAGGTCTTCAACGTGGCGGCCGGCATCCCGGTCGACCTGAAGCTCCCGCCCCGCTCCGAGGCCACCAAGTACGCCATGCGCCAGGCGCTGCAGGGCGTCGTCCCGCCGGCCATCGTCAACCGCAAGAAGCTCGGCTTCCCGACCCCGACCCGGGTCTGGCTGCGCGGCGAGATGTACGAGTGGGCCCGGCACGTGCTGGCCACCTCCGGCGCCGGCGACCTGATCGACCTGTCGTACGCGATGCGGCTGCTGGAGGAGCACAAGCGGGAGGAGGCGGACCACTCCCGCAAGGTGTGGACCGTGCTGATCTTCTGCATCTGGCACGCCATCTTCGTGGCCAAGACCCTCGACCCGGGCATCCAGCGCAACCAGTCGGCCCTGCTCACCAAGCCCGTCGTCGGCAGCATGGTCCGCTGACCCAGGTCGGAAGGAAGGGCCCCGCGGGTCGAACCGGGGGCCCTTCCTCACTGCGCGGGTCGGGTCACCGGCCGGTGCAGGTGACGGTGGGCAGGGTGTTGGTGCCGGAGGTGTTGGCGGTGAAGCCGAACGTGGTGGTGCCCTCCGGCGCGATGGTGCCGTTGTAGGGGGCGTTGGTGACCGTCACCGCCGCCCCGCTCGTGTTCGGCGTGCCGTTCCACAACTGGGTGATGGCCTGATCGTTGGCCCAGGTCCAGTTCGCCGTCCAGCCGCCGTACGTCCGGGAGCTGTGGTTCATGATCATGACCTCGCCCTGGAAGCCGCCCGGCCAGGCGTTGACCACCCGGTAGACCGCCATGCAGTCGCCGCCCGGCGGCGGCATGGTCGGGCTGGTGGTGGGCGTCGGCGACGGGCCGGTCGGAGTCGGCGTCGGCGTGGTGGGGGTGGGTGACGGCGTGCCGCCCGAACCGATCCCGGTCACCTCGCCGTTGCCGCCGTCGAAGGTCACGTCGGAGCAGCCGAAGAAGTTCTCCTGGCTGTCCGAGCGGACCCAGCGTGAGTAGATGATGTGCCGGCCACTCTTGTTCGCCGGCAGGGTGCCGGTGAAGTAGTAGTGCCCGTCGTTGGTGCCCACCGAGCCCCGCTGCGGCGGGTTGGTGACCGTCAGGAACGGCTCCTCCAGGTCGCTCCAGGCCAGCGGCCGGGTCGGGCTCCAACTGTCCCTGGTCACATAGAAGTAGAAGGTGCCCGGGTGGTGGGCCCAGTTGCTGTAGCGGAACTCCATCGTCCGCCCGGCGGTCAGGTGGGTGATCGGCCAGTCGTTGCGCGCCTGGTCGTAGCCGCTGAAGTTGGGGTTGCCGCCGCTGCACAGCCTCCCGTCGGGGATGAAGCCGACGGTCCGGCCGCCGGCGTCGGAGCGCAGCACGCTGAACCAGTTGTAAAGCGAGTTCGCCCCGTTCTCGGCGACCGCGGCCCCGCAGGCGGGGTTGTTGGGCCTGATCTCACCGGTCTGGGTGAGGCCGTCCTTCCAGCACAGGTAGGTCCGGGCGCCCGGGGTCATCGCCGCGCCGTGCGCGGCGGCCGGGTCGGAACCGGTGGCCAGGGCGAAGGCGCCCAGGGCCAGGGTGGTGGCCGCGGTGAGCAGCGCGGCCGTACGGGATCGGTGCACGGGTTCTCCTGACTCGCGGGACGGGACCCGCACCGGTCCGCCCCGCTGTGACGAGCGGATGTGACGATCGCGGTGCCACGCCCGGCGGTCGGAGTGCGGCCGGGGCCGTCGGGAGGCGTACACCGCCTGCGGTCCGTGCCACGGACCGGTGTGCCCTCGCGTCGGCTCGACCCGGCGGCCGGCGGCGCGGCAGCCCCCGCGCCACTCCGGCAGGCGCAATCCCATCACGTCCGGGTACCGCAGGCAATAGTCGAATCTCGATGCGATCGGTCGCCGCCGGTACGGTCTCGGTGTCGTCCCCGCGCGCCGCGCCCGGGCGATGCGCCAGGATCGGGGTACGACGGTTTGGAAGGAGCCAGGATGGGCTACGCGGTGGTGCTCGGCGAGGCGCTGGTCGACCTGCTCGAGACCAGGTACGACGGCGAACCCGGCTACCGGCAGGCGATCGGCGGCGGGCCGCTCAACGTGGCCGTGGCGGTGGCCCGGCTCGGCGGGGACGTCGAGTTCGTCGGGTCGTTCGGCGATGACGCGCTCGCGAAGCGGATCCGCGTCTTCCTGGGCGCGGCCGGCGTCGGGCTGGCCGGGGCCGTCACCGTACCGGCGCCGACGGCGCTGGCGGTGGCCACCTTCGCCGGCTCGGAACCGGACTTCCGCTTCTACGGGGAGCCCCGCTCGTACGCCCTGCTCACCCCCGACGACCTGGACGTGGCCCTGGTCGAGGGCGCCGACGTGCTCTACTGCGGCTCGATCGTGCTGCTGCACCCGCCGGTGCTGGCCGCCGCCCGGCGCGCCTGGGCGATCGCGGGGGCGTTGCGGGTGTTCGACCCGAACGTCCGTCCCCGGCTGCTGGACGGCCACGGCGCGCTGGACGGGCTGCGCGAGGTGGTCGCCGAGTTCGCCGCGAGCGCGCACCTGGTGAAGCTGAGCAGCGCCGACGCCACCCTGCTCTACCCCCGCGAGCCGGTGGAGGGAGTCGCCGCGTACCTGCGGGAGTTGGGCGCGGCCACCGTGGTGGTCACCCTGGGCGCGGACGGCGCCCTGCTCGCTGCCGGCGACGACGTGGTTCGTATCCCCGCCCCGAAGGTCCGGGCGGTGGACGCGACCGGTGCCGGGGACTCGGTGATGGGGGCGCTCATCGCCGAGTTGCTCGCCGCCGGCGAGCCGGTGGACCCGGTCGGCTGGCGGGAGCGGGTCGCCTTCGCCCTGCGCGTCGCCGGGCTGGTCTGCGAGTCTCCCGGTGGCGCCGTCGCCATGCCCGCCCGCGACGCCGTGCTCGCCCGCTTCCCCGCCTGACGGTCGGGGTCAGCGGGCGCGGGCGAGGGTGTGCACGGCGAGCAGGGAGAGCGCGGCGGTGACGGCCAGGACGGCGGCCATCGGTGTCGCGCTGCCCTCGCCGCCCAGCCCCACCAGCGGCGCGGCGAGCGCACCCACCACCGACTGGATGCCGCCCAGCAGCGCGGCGGCGGTGCCGGCGTGCCGGGCGTGCGCGTCCAGCGCCAGCGCCGTGCTGTTCGGCGTCACCATGCCCAGCGAGCCGACGAAGACCAGCAGGGGCGCCGCGACCAGGGCCAGGCTGCCGGCGAGCGCCCCGGTCAGCACGCCGACGGCGGCGACCGCGCTGACCAGCAGGGTGGTGACCAGGAGCCGGCGCGGGTCGTACCGGTCGAGCAGCCGGGCGTTGACCTGCCCGGTGGTGACCAGGGCGAGCGCGTTCAGCCCGAAGACGAGGCTGAACGCGGTCCCCGACACGCCGAAGACGTCCTGGAACACGAACGACGACCCGGAGATGTACGCGAAGAGCCCGGCGAAGGCGAGGCCCTGGGTCAGCGCGTACCCCAGGTAGACCCGGTCGGCGGCCAGCGACCGCATGGTGCGGGCGGTGGCGGCCAGGCCGCCGGTGCTGCGTCGTTCGGCGGGCAGGGTCTCCGGCAGTCGCAGCGCGACCGCGACGGCGAGCAGCAGCCCGATCGCCGCCAGCGTGAGGAAGACCGCCCGCCAGGACCCGTATCGCAGGACCAGGCTGCCGACGCTGGGCGCGGCCACCGGTGCCACGCCGAAGATCAGGGTGAGCCGGGAGAAGTACTTCGCCGCGGCCCGGCCGGCGTAGAGGTCGCGGACCACCGCCCGGGCGACCACCACCCCCATCCCGCCGGCCACGCCCTGGGCGAGGCGCGCGGCGGCCAGCGCGGGGGCGTTCGGCGCCGCCGCGCAGACCAGCGCCAGCAGCGCGTACGCGGTGACGCCGACCAGGACCGGACGCCGCCGCCCCCAGCGGTCGCTGAGCGGGCCGGTGACCAGTTGGCCGAGGGCGAGACCGATCAGGCAGGTGGTCAGCGAGAGCTGGATCTGGGCCTGGTCGGTGCCGAGTTCGCGGGTCATCGCCGGGAAGGCCGGCAGGTACATGTCCAGCGAGAGCGGGCCGATCGCGGTGAGGGTGCCGAGCAGCACGAGCAGTGCCGTCCCGCCGGCGCGCGGGCCCGCCACGACGGTGGCCGGTGGCGGAGTCGTCAGCGCGGTCTGGCTCAACGCGGGTCCCCCAGGGTCGATGATCGCCGACTAACCTTAGCTCTGTAGGCAGAACTATTGCGCTGTGAAGTAGGTGACCTGGTGCCGACCGAGGAGACCGTCGCCCGGCTGGGCGCCCTGGTGGGGGAGCTGCACCGGCTGCTGCGCCGCAGCGCCGCCGGCCGGGCCAACCGGGAGGTCCTGCCCGAGGC
Organism: Micromonospora sp. NPDC047740; assembly: GCF_043204735.1. Classification (NCBI taxonomy): domain Bacteria; kingdom Bacillati; phylum Actinomycetota; class Actinomycetes; order Micromonosporales; family Micromonosporaceae; genus Micromonospora; species Micromonospora sp. NPDC047740. The sequence continues at coordinate 130,874 of NZ_JBIDCT010000021.1, read as the reverse complement.
TCAGGTGGAGCTGCTCCTGCTGGTCCGCACCGAGCCCGGCATCAGCGGCAAGGAAGCGGCCCGACGGCTCGGCACGGCGCCGAACACCGTGAGCACCCTGGTCCGCGACCTCGCCGACGCGGGGCTGCTGACGCGGGACCGCGACCCGGCTGACCGCCGCGTCGTCCGCCTCCGGCTCACCGACGCCGCCCAGGCCCGGATGGCCGATCACGCGGCGCACCGCAGCGCGCTGCTCACCGAGGCCCTGGCCGGCCTGGACCCCGCCGCCCGGGACGCGGTCCTGGGCGCCGTCCCGCACCTCGACGCCCTGCTCACCCGCCTGCGCCGGCCCCGCTCCGCCGATCAGCCCGTCCCGGCGGCCTCCGGCGACCGGAGCGTGCGCGAACCATGAAGTAGTGCCCACCTGCTGGTGGCTGGTGGCGAGGCCCCTACTTCCTGGATCGTGCGCGATCTTGCCGGCCGCTCCGCGACTTGCCGGCCGGCGTCAGGCGGTGCCGTCGAGCTCGGCGTAGCCGCGGCGGGCGGCGATCAGACCGGGACGTGCGCCGAAGGGCGACTCCGCGGCCACCCGCTCGGGCGGGGCGTTGCCGGTGTGACCGGCCCGGATCAGCCAGGCCTGCTGGACCAACTGGGCGTGCTGGGCCCGGACGAACTCCGGGTCGACCGGCGTGCCGTGCCCGGGCACCACGATCGTGTCGGGGGTGGTCATCCGCAGCAGCTCGGCCACCGCGTCCGGCCACTGCAGCGGGTACGACTCCTCGAAGGCCGGCGGGCCGCTCTGCTCCACCAGGTCGCCGGCGACCAGCACGTCCGCGTCCGGCACGTGCACCACCAGATCGGCGTCGGTGTGCCCGTGGCCCGGGTGGCGCACCACCACCCGCCGGCCGCCGACGTCGAGCACGGTCTCGGTGAGGACCGGGTGCGTCGGGGCCAGCAGCTCGGTCCCGGCCAGCTCGGCGGCGAGCGCCGGCTGCTCGTCGCGCATCTCCTCGTACGCCGCCCGGCGCAGCTCGTCGGGGCGGTCGCGCAGCGCGGCGGCGGCCAGCTCGTGCGCGTATACCGGGCGGGGCGGGTCGGCGGCCAGGGTGGCGTTGCCGAAGCAGTGGTCGAAATGGTGGTGGGTGTTGACGACGGTCCACGGGTGCGCGGTGACCGCCCGGGCCGCCTCGGCCAGCTGCCGGGCCTGCCCGACGGTGGAGAGGGTGTCCACCAGCAGCGCCGCGCCGTCGCCCACCACCAGCGTCACGTTGACCTGCAGCAGCGGCTCACGCAGCAGGTGGACGCCGTCGGCGACCTCGACGAACCGGACGGTCATGACGCCTGCGAGGCGCGCTCCAGGAAGCGCTGCCGATCGACCAGCATCCGCTCGACCCGCCCGTCGGCCACGATCTCGTCGCCGTCGGCGACGGTCACCTCGAACAGCAGGCGCCGGCCGTCGACCTTGGCCAGCCGGGCCCAGGCGATCACCGTCCGCCCGACCGGGGTCGGCGCCCGGTGGTCCAGTTCGACGCGGAGCCCGACCGTGGTCCGCCCGGTCGGCATTCGGGTCGCGGTGGCCGCCACGCTCGCCGCCTCGACGAGGGCGAGCACCCTCGGCGTGCCGAGCACCGGCACGTCACCGGAGCCCACCGCCTGCGCGGTGTCGGCGTCCGTGACGGTCAGCTCGACCCGGGCGGCCAGGCCCGGCGCGAACGGCGTCTCCGGCTGCTCCTGCATGCCCCGAGCCTAGACGAGCCGGGGCCGAGACGCCCGGTGTCCCCGTCGTCGGTGCGTCGACCGACGGGTGGTCGGCGTCAGTCGATCCGTAGCCCGCCGTTAACCTTGACCGCGATGGCCGTCGTGACAGACCCCCAGCCCCCCGCCCGGACCGGCACCACCTCCTCGCCCGACGGCGGACGCCGTCGGGTGGTGGCGATGACGATCTGGGGGGTCGCCTTCGTGGCCGCCTGGCTCGCCATCGGCCTGCCGACCGATCCCGCGTACGCCTTCCTCTGGATCTGGGCGGGCACCATCGCCTGGCACTCCGCCAAGCCGTGGCGCAGCCACCTGCGCTTCGCGCGGGACTGGATCCCCGTGGTGCTGCTGCTGGCCGTGTACAACCTCTCCCGGGGCTTCGCCGACAACGGCGCGACCCCGCACGCCATGGAGTTGATCGTCGCCGACCGGTTCATGCTCGGCTGGGCCACCGGCGGCGAGGTGCCCACCGTCTGGCTCCAGAAGCACCTCTACCGGCCCGAGGTGCACTGGTGGGACGTGGCGGTCAGCTGGGTCTACTTCTCGCACTTCGTGGCGACGTTCGCCGCCGCCGCGGTGCTCTGGATGCGCGACCGTTCGCGCTGGGCGGCGTACATGCGGCGCTGGGGTTTCCTCTGCGCGGCCGGGCTGGCCACCTACTTCCTCTACCCGGCCGCCCCGCCGTGGTGGGCCGCGCAGAACGGCCTGCTCACCGAGGTCGCCCGGATCTCCACCCGGGGCTGGAAGGAGATCGGCATGCACGGCGCGGGCAATCTGCTCAACGCCGGGCAGATCGCCTCCAACCCGGTTGCCGCCATGCCCTCGCTGCACACCGCGTTCGCCCTCTTCGTGGTGCTGTTCTTCCTGGGCTCGGTGCGGAAGCGCTGGTGGCCGCTGCTGCTCGCGTACCCGCTGGCGATGACCTTCACCCTGGTCTACAGCGGCGAGCACTACGTGATCGACGTGCTGGTCGGCTGGGCGTACGTCGGGCTGACCTTCCTGGTGGTCGGCCTGGCCGAACGCTGGTGGGCGGCCCGCCGGGCGCGGCGCGCGGCGGCGGCACCCGCCCGGGGTCCGGCTCCGACCGTGCCGGCCCCGGCCGCCCCGGTCGACGCCGCCCCGGTCGACGTCGAGCCGGCGATCGCCGACCCGGTGCCGGCCGAGCGCTGACACGTGCCGGCGGAGCGTTGATCTTGTTCAGTGGCGCCGGCTGCCGTCGGCGTGCCGGGCGGCGTGCGCCCGCGCGGTCAGCTCGGCCGCCAGGTCCCACGCCTCGGCCAGGTCCCGGTCGGGCGCGGCCGCGCCCGACCCGCCGGCGGTGTCGGCGTGCACGGTGGCCAGCCGCAGCCGCCGCTGCGCCGGCCCCTGGGTCACCCGCACGCTCTGGATCCGGGCGTACGGCACCACCGTCAACTGGCGGGTGAGCAGCCCGGAGCGGGCCACGAACACCCGATCGTCGAGGCCGGCGCCGACCGCCGTGCGGGTCAGCGGGCGCAGCCAGCGCGCCCGCCGTGGCGGCGGCGTCGACGGCAGCGCGCCCAGCCGTACGCCGGACAGCACCTCGGCGACGATCAGTTCCCCGGTTCGCGCGTCGCCGACCGGCAGCAGCCGGTCCGGCCGGTTCCGGTCGTCCGGCTCGGCGGCCGAGTAGCCGGCCACCTCCAGCCGCAGCCGCAGCCAGCCCTTCATCCGCCAGAGCAGCGGCCAGGTCACCCGGACGGTCTGCACCCGGTGCAGCGGGACGGTCTGCACCCGCGTCTCCAGCAGGCCGTTGTGGACGCGCAGCGTGTCGTCGTCCCGGTCGAGCCGGAACGACCAGTCGTCGAGCACCCGGCGCACCGGTTGCAGCACCACACCCGCCATCGCGGTGATCGTGCTGGCCACCGCGATGAACGACCACGACCCCTCGGAGAGGAACTGCGCCACCACGAACGCCACGCCGAACGGGAGCAGGAACGCCTGCGGGGTGAGCAGCTGGCTGACCAGCAGGTCCTGGTTGCGTACGGCGTGCAGCCGCCGGCCGGCCGGGGCCGGTGGCGGCGGCGCGCCGGCCGCGGGCGGGACGACCTCGGGCGCGCGGCCGGCGACGGCGAGCAGCCGCTGCCGCAGCGCGACCGCCTCGGCGACCCCCAGGTACGCCAGCGGCGCCTCGGTCTTGCCCCCGCCGACCACCTCCAGCCGCAGCTCGGCCAGCCCGGTGAGCTGCGCCAGCAGCGGCCGGACCACCTCGACGGCCTGCAACCGCTCCAACGGGATCGCCCGGGTACGCCGCCAGATCAGGCCCTCGTGCACCCGCAGCTCGCGGCCCACCACGTGGTAGCCGGTGTTCCACCAACTGACCACGGCCAGCACGGTGGCGCCGGCGGCGAAGATCGTCACCAGCACGGCGAACCAGCCGAAGCCGACCCGGGACAGCGTCGACCAGGAGAGCCCGGCGATGACCACGACCAGGGACTTCGCGCCGTGCAGCACCGGGCTCAGCGGGTGCAACCGCTGCCGCGGCTCCGCACCCCCCGGTGCGGGCGAGGTGGGGTGCCCCGGCCAGCCGGGACCGGGTGCGGGTGGCGGCCACGGGCCGGGCCCGGCCGGGCCCGGCCAGCCGGCCCCCGACGGCCCGGGCTGCCCATAGCCGGGTGGGCCGTAGCCGGGTGCGCCTTGGCCGGGTGGGGGCGGCGCGGGCGGTCCGTATGCCGGGGGGAACGGTGACGGGGATGGGGCAGCGGGTCGGTCGTCGCCGGCGGCCCGGTGCGGTGGCGGAGTGCCGGGCTCGAAGTCGGCCGGGGGCGGGTCCGGCTCGGGTGCGGCCGGGCCGTGACTCACAACCCCTCCGCCCGGTCCTCGCCCAGCGCGGTCAGCCGGTCCCGCAGTCGGGACGCCTCCGCCGGCCGCAGGCCGGGCACCCGGGCGTCGCTCGCCGCCGCGGCCGTGTGCAGTTGCACCGTGGCCAGGTCGAACGCCCGCTCCAGCGGGCCCGCGGTCACGTCGACGAACTGCATCCGGGAGTACGGCACGATGGACAGCCGCCGGACCAGCAGCCCGTGCCGGACCAGCAGGTCGTTCTCCCGCTCGGCGTACCCCCAGGCGTGCACCGCCCGGACGATGGTGACCGTCCGCCAGGCGGTCAACAGGACCGCGACGCCGAGGGCGGCGACGGGCAGCCAGTGGCCGGTGACCGCCCAGGCCACGCCGAGCACCACCAGCGCCACGGCGAACCCGATGCCGAGCCGGATCAGCTCCACCCAGATCAGGTCGCGGGAGATCGGCTGCCACCGGACCGTGTCCGGCCAGGGCTCCAGCGGGCCGGGCGGGGCCGGCTGGCGGCCGGCCAGGTCGTCACCGTTCACCGCGGTGATCCGCTGCGCTCGCTCACGCCGCCTCGCTTCGCTCGACGGCGGCGGGGCGCCACGCTGCTGAGCTGAATGGTTCGCTCGCTCACGGTTCGAGCGTAGGCGATTGCGGGACCGGCACCACCTCGCGCAGGAAGCCGCGCGCGTCGAGGAACGCCCCGAGGGACTCCCGGTGGTCGGGACAGGCCAGCCAGGTCTTGCGCCGATCGGCGTCGTGCAGGCGGGGATTGTTCCAGCGCAGGGCCCAGACGGCGAGGGCGCGACACCCCCGCGCCGAGCAGATCGGCGCCTCGTCGACGGGAGTGGGAGTGGTCACCGGGGCGAGTCTAGGCCCGCACGCCCGGGAAGCTTAGCGCCGGGCGGCCACGGGGGGAGCCGCCCGGCGACGGGGTGAATCGTACACACGCTGGGCCCCTTGTTGTCCACCCGTGTTCAGCGTTTTCCGTGCGGAGGGACGGCGCGGCGAAAATCGTCCCTCTCCCACCCTCGGCTCTCAGCCGGGCATGACAGTCTTGATACGCACGACACCGCGACGACGATCAAGCTGTGGAGGACCGGTGGCCCAGCCGACCACGCCCGACGCCCCGATTCCGACCGAGGCCGTGCCGGGCGCGCCGCCGCCGGTGAGCACCACCCCGGCCCAGGACGCCACCCTGCTGGAGCGGGCGCTGTTCGAGATCAAGCGGGTGATCGTCGGCCAGGACCGGATGGTCGAGCGGATGTTCGTGGCCCTGCTCGCCCGGGGGCACTGCCTGCTGGAGGGGGTGCCCGGCGTGGCCAAGACCCTCGCCGTGGAGACCCTGGCCAAGGTGGTCGGCGGGTCGTTCGCCCGGGTGCAGTTCACCCCGGACCTGGTGCCGGCCGACATCATGGGCACCCGGATCTACCGGCAGTCGAGCGAGAAGTTCGACGTCGAACTGGGCCCGGTCTTCGTGAACTTCCTGCTCGCCGACGAGATCAACCGAGCTCCGGCGAAGGTTCAGTCGGCGCTGCTGGAGGTGATGAGCGAGCGCCAGGTGTCCATCGGCGGCGAGACCCACCCGGTACCCGACCCGTTCCTGGTGATGGCGACCCAGAACCCGATCGAGCAGGAGGGTGTCTACCCGTTGCCGGAGGCGCAACGGGACCGCTTCCTCATGAAGATCGTGGTCGGCTATCCGACCGACGCCGAGGAGCGGGAGATCGTCTACCGGATGGGGGTGGCCCCGCCCGAGCCGGCCCGGGTCTTCGACACCCCGGACCTGATCGCCCTCCAGCACAAGGCCGACCAGGTCTTCGTGCACAACGCGCTGGTCGACTACGCGGTCCGGTTGGTGCTCGCCACCCGCGCCCCTGCCGAGCACGGCATGCCGGACGTGGCGCAGCTCATCCAGTACGGCGCCAGCCCGCGCGCCTCGCTCGGTCTGGTCCGGGCCACCCGGGCGCTGGCCCTGCTGCGCGGCCGGGACTACGCGCTGCCGCAGGACGTGCAGGACATCGCCCCGGACATCCTGCGTCACCGGCTGGTGCTCAGCTACGACGCGCTCGCCGACGACGTGCCGGCCGACCACATCGTGCACCGGGTGATGTCGACCATCCCGCTGCCGTCGGTCGCGCCCCGGCAGCAGGCCACGCCGCCACCAGCCGCGCCGCCCGGCGCCGGCTGGCCCGGGCAGCGGCCGTGACGCCACCCACCCGGCTGCCGGCCACCGGCGACCGCTCCGGCGCCGTCCTCGCCCGGCTGCAGCTGATGGTCACCCGCAAGCTCGACGGGCTGCTCCAGGGCGACTACGCCGGGCTGCTGCCCGGACCGGGCAGCGAGGCGGGGGAGTCCCGCGAGTACCGTCCCGGCGACGACGTACGCCGGATGGACTGGCCGGTCACCGCGCGGACCACGACGCCCCACGTCCGGCGTACGGTGGCCGACCGGGAGCTGGAGACCTGGCTGGCGGTGGACCTCTCGGCCAGCCTGGACTTCGGCACCGGGCAATGGCTCAAGCGCGACGTGGTGGTGGCCGCCGCGGCCGCCCTGGTCCACCTGACCGTCCGGGGTGGCAACCGGATCGGTGCGGTGGTCGGCACCGGAGCCGCACTGCCCGCACAGACCGGCCGGTGGCGGAGCGGTCCGCCGGCCACCGGACCCGGCACCCTGCGGCGGCTGCCCGCCCGGGCCGGCCGCAAGGAGGCGCAGGGGCTGCTCCGGGCCATCGCCGGGACGGAGATCCGGCCGGGGCGCAGTGACCTCGGCGCGCTGGTCGACATGCTCAACCGGCCGCCCCGGCGGCGGGGTGTGGCGGTGGTCATCTCCGACTTCCTCGCACCGCCACAGCAGTGGGGCCGGCCGCTCCGTAAGCTGCGGGTCCGGCACGACGTGCTGGCGATCGAGGTGGTCGACCCGCGCGAGCTGGAGCTGCCCGACGTGGGGGTGCTGCCGGTGGTCGACCCGGAGACGGGGGAACTGCACGAGGTGCAGACCGCCGACCCGGGCCTGCGCCGCCGGTACGCCGACGCGGCGGCCGCCCAGCGCGCGGCCGTCGCCACCGAGCTGCGCGCCGCCGGCGCCGCCCACCTGCGACTGCGTACCGACCGAGACTGGCTGCTGGACATGGTGCGGTTCGTGGCCGCCCAGCGGCACGCCCGGACCCGAGGGACGACCCGATGATCCGTTTTCTGCAACCGTGGTGGCTGCTGGCCGTGCTGCCGGTGCTCGCCCTGGCCGCGGCGTACGTCTGGCGGCAGCTGCACCGCCGGGCGTACGCGATGCGGTTCACCAACGTCGACCTGCTGCGTACCCTCGCGCCCAAGGGGCTGGGCTGGCGGCGGCACGTGGCGGCCACCGCCTTCCTGCTCTGCCTGCTGGTGCTGTCCACCGCGCTGGCCCGGCCGGCCATCGACACGAAGGAGCCGCTGGAGCGGGCCACCGTGATGCTGGCCATCGACGTGTCGCTGTCCATGCAGGCCGACGACGTCGCCCCGAACCGACTGGAGGCCGCCCAGGAGGCGGCCAAGCAGTTCGTCGGGGAGCTGCCGGAAAGCTACAACCTCGGGCTGGTCTCCTTCGCCAAGTCGGCGAACGTGCTGGTCCCGCCGACCAAGGACCGGGCCGCGGTGACCACCGCCATCGACGGGCTGGTGCTGGCCGAGGCGACCGCCACCGGCGAGGCCGTCTTCACCTGCCTGGAGGCGATCCGCTCGGTGCCCGCCGACGGCGCGGCCGGCATCCCGCCGGCCCGGATCGTGCTGCTCTCCGACGGTTACCGCACCTCGGGCCGGTCGGTGGAGGAGGCGGCCGCGGCGGCGCAGGCGGCCAACGTGCCGGTCTCCACCATCGCGTTCGGCACCGACTCGGGCCAGGTGGACATCGGTGGCCAGCTGCAGCGGGTGCCGGTGGACCGGGCGGCGCTGTCGCAGCTCGCGGAGACCACCCAGGGCTACTTCTACGAGGCCGCCTCGGTGAGCGAGTTGAAGCAGGTCTACCAGGACATGGGCAGCTCGATCGGGTTCCGCACCGAGCCGCGGGAGATCACCCAGTGGTACGCGGGGATGGCGCTGCTCCTCGCCCTCTGCGCGGGTGCGCTGAGCCTGCTCTGGTCGTCCCGCCTGATCTGAGGCGCGACGGCCGGCGGGACGGCAGCGACGGCCGGCCGGGGTGCGCCCCGGCCGGCGCGGTCAGCGACCGCCGGCCAGGACGAAGAGGACGGCCACCCAGACGGCGGCGAGGGTGAAGCCCAGCGGGGCGACGTAACGGCTCATGTGACTGCTCCGTGGCGACGGGACGGTCCGGGCGGCAGGGTCCGGACCGCAGGGGTGGCTCAGGACGTACGCACACGAAGTCGTGACCGGGTTGCTCCGCCACCGGCGGGCCCGACGGGCCACGCGGCAGGATCACCCCCGGCCGACGGCCGAGGAGACGGGAGTTGCACCGGGGCGGGAAGCGGGGTCAGCTGCGCCGACTGAGTCGCGGCTCAGCGGGGCTGACGGTCGGCCCGGCCACGACTGGAAGGATCGCTATCTCGCACAGCGATCACCTCCTCCGGTCGGCGGGGCACGAAGGTCACGGGCGATCCCGCCCGCAAACGAGGATCATCGTACACCCGACGGCCCGGCGCCCCGCACTCGGCCGACCGGTCCGCCCGCGCCGCCCGGTCGACGAGCGCCGTCGCGGGCCGACGAGTGTGCCCTCGGCCGGAGCGCACCAGCACCGCCAGGACCAGCGCGAGCAGCGGCAGCCAGCACAGCCGTGCGGCCAGCCAGCCGGGACCGTCGGGCGGGGTGTGCAGCCCGGGCAGCGGACCGGCGAACCGGGCGGCCAGCACGCTGACCCCGACCAGGACCGGCTGGTGGCAGAGGTAGACGCGCATGGCCTGCCGGTTCACCCCGCGGACCAGGCGCGCCGACGCGGGCCGGTCGAGCAGCCGGCGCAGCGCCGGTCGGGCCAGCAGTCCGGCGCCGACCTGCGCCGCGGCCAGGGCGACGGCGAGCAGCGAGGGCGGGCTCAGGTTCGACCGGCCGGCGCCGGGCACCCCGACCGCGCTGACCGGATAGCCGAGGGCGAGCAGCGCGGCCAGCGCGACGGCCCCGACGACGATCAGCGTCCCGGCCGCGCGGCGCCCCGCGAGCCGTCCCTCGGCGTGTGCCAGCCCGAGCAGGTAGGGCACCGACCACGCGGCGAGCACGGCGACCGGCAGCAGCCACGGGCGTGCCGCCGGCAGGCGTACCGCGAGATCCGCGCCGGCGACCACGGCCGCGGCGGGCACCGCGCAGCGCACCGGTCCCCATCGCCGTACGGCGGCGGCCAGTGGCGCGGTGAGCGCCGAGAGGGCGGCCAGGGGGAGCAGGAACCACAGTGGACTGGCGGTCAGCGTCACCGCGACGCTGAGGACGTCGTCCGGGGCGCCCAACACGATCGCGACCAGCAGCCCGGCCGCGCCCACGCCGAGCAGGGCCAGGGCGGGCCGGACCAGGCGGCCCAGCCGGCGGAGCAGCCATCGCGCGGGGCTGGCGGCCGAGCCGGCCAGCGAGCGGCCGGCGGCGTGACCGGCGGCGAAGAAGAACAGGCCCAGCGCCTGGAACAGCCAGCTGGCCGGGGCCAGCGCCGGCATGGTGGCCAGCGGGCTGGCCTGGTGCACCGTCCCGTCGGGCGCCAGCACCAGGGCGGTGACCAGCCAGTGCCCCAGCACCACCGCGCCGATGGCGTACGCCCGCAGCGCGTCCACGACGCGGTCCCTCATCGCGCGACCCCCGCCCGGACCTCGCCACCCAGCACCACCGCGGCGACCGCCGGCAGCGTCGCCGTGCCGGGCACCAGGTAGCCGTCGTGCCCGGCGACGCCGTCGACCGGCAGCGGCCGGGCGCCGAAGGCCGGGTCACCGGGCCGGATGCCGTGCCCCAGGCCGGGCAGCCGTACCTGCGGCACCCGGCGGATCCAGTCGGTCGGCGCCTCGGCCGCCCACACCCGGACGCCACCGAGCCGGCCCGCCCGGTCCACGCCGGTGCCGATGCCGCCGAGCGTCACCAGGTCGCTGACCTGCGCCGGGGCGCGCCGCGCGGACCGCCCGACCACCAGCGACCCGTAACTGTGCCCGATCAGGGTGATCGCCGCGTCCGGCCGGCGGGCGGCCAAGGTGCGCAGCGTGCCGAGCAGCGCCGCCGCGCCGCGGTCGGCGCTGGCGGTCCCGGCCGCGGTGAGCATGCCGTCCGGCGCGTCGTAGCCCAGCCAGGCCAGCACCGCGACCCGGGCCGCCGGGTCGTCCGCCCGCAGCTCCCGGTACAGGTCGCGGGCCTGCCGGGCCGGGGCGCGCCGGGCCACCCCGCCGAGCCCGCGGTCGAAGTCCCGCAGCGTGCTGCCCACCCCGGGCACCAGCACCGCGATCCGATCGGCGGTCGCCAGGTCGCCCAGCACCTCCACGGCGAGGCCGTCGCCGCGCGGATCGAAGACCAGGAACCGCCGGCCGTCCGCAGCCCACCGGTCGTACGGCGGGCCGCCCGCGCGCAACCGCGCGGCCACCGTCGGGTACGCCTCGACGTACGCCGCCGGTGCGGTCGGGCCGGGGCGGCCCGGTGCCAGCAGGCCGAGGCCGAGCAGCGCGGTCGCCGCCACCCGGGCGGGTCGGGTCCAGTGCATCGTGGTGCTCCCTCCGGAAGTGGTCCGGCGGAAGCGTGCGGTGCGGACGGGCGGAGATCGTCACCCTGCGGGCTGGTTCCCGGCGTACTACCCCGGAGCTATTCGCCGGCGGCCACCAGACCCGTCTCGTAGGCGAGGACCACGGCCTGGGCGCGGTCGCGGAGCTGGAGCTTCGCGAGGATCCGCCCGACGTGGGTCTTCACGGTCTGCTCGGCGACCACCAGGTCCGTGGCGATCTCCGTGTTGGAGCGGCCCCGGGCGATCAGCCGGAGCACGTCGGTCTCCCGAGGGGTCAGCGCGGCCAGGTCGGTGGGGCGGGGCCGGCGCCGGCCGGGGCGGGCGGCGAAGTCGGCGATCAGCCGGCGGGTCACCGACGGGGCGAGCAGCGCGTCGCCGGCCGCCACCACCCGGACGGCGTGCACCAGGTCGGCGGCGGGGGCGTCCTTGAGCAGGAAGCCGCTCGCCCCGGCGCGCAGCGCCTCGTAGACGTAGTCGTCTAGGTCGAAGGTGGTCAGGATGAGCACCCGGGGGCGGTCGGTCCGGCGGTCGCCGAGGAGTTGGCGGGTGGCGGCGAGCCCGTCCAGCACCGGCATCCGCACGTCCATCAGCACCACGTCCGGGTCCAGCCGGCGGGACGCCTCGACGGCCGCCGCGCCGTCCGCGGCGTCCCCGACGACGAGCAGGTCCGGCTGGGCGGCCAGCAGCGCGCCGAAGCCCTGCCGGACCATCGCCTGGTCGTCCGCGATCAGCACCCGGATCATCCGGCACCGTCCTCCCCGTCGTAGGGCAGCTGCGCGGCCACGGCGTAGCCGCCGCCGTCGACCGGCCCGGCGGCGAACGTGCCGCCCAGCGCGAGGGCCCGTTCCCGCATCCCGGTCAGCCCGTGCCCGGCGCCCCGCTCGGCCCCGGTCGGCGCGCCCGTGCCGGCGGTGTTCTCGACGCGTACCGCCAGGGCGCGGGGACCGGGGCGGACGGTGACCCGCACCGCGGCGCCGGCGGCGTGCCGGGCGGCGTTCGCCAGCCCCTCCTGCACGATCCGGTACGCGGCCAGCCCGACCGGCGTGGGCGTCCCGGCGGTCGGCGCGGGGGCGTCCAGGGTGACCGCGAGGCCGGCCCGCAGGGCGGTCTCCACCATGGCCGGCAGGTCCGCCAGGTCAGGCTGGGGCGTGGTCGCCGGGCCCGCGGCCTCGCTGCGTAGCACCCACAGCAGGCGGCGCATGTCGGTGAGCGCCTCCCGGGCCGACCCGGCGACGGCGGCGAACTCGGCCCGGGCCGGCTCCGGCAGGTCGCCGAGGCGGTAGGGGGCGGTCTCCGCCTGCACGGCGATCATCGACATGTGGTGGGCCACCACGTCGTGCAGCTCGCGGGCGATCCGGGTGCGCTCCTCCAGCACCGCCCGGCGCTCCTTCTCCCGTTCGCTGAGCTCGGTCTGCGCGGCGAGGGCTCGGCGGGACAGCCGGTTGCCGCGGACGAGGTGGCCGAGCACCAGCAGGGTCAGGACCAGCAGCAGTACGCCAGCCCAGTTGTTGGAGCCGACCAGCGTAACCACCGGCACCATCGTGATGACGCCGACCCAGAGCAGCACCGGCCGGTCGACCCGGGCCGCCACCACCGCCAGCACGAGCAGCGACCCGAGCACCAGGACCGGGTTCCACGGCCAGGCCTGGCCCGGCGGCGCGTTGAACGTGCAGGTGAGCAGCGCCACGATGGTGAGCCGCCAGGCGAACAGCGGACGCCGGGGCAACGCGAGCAGCGGGGCGACGGTCAGCCCCGCGAACAGGATCGCCACCACCCCGGGCAGGTGCCGGCCGGTCTCCTCGGCCAGGGTGGCGGCGAACAGGACCACCACCGCGAGCAGGCCGACGGGGCGCGCGTACCGGGACAGCCGGGGCCAGCGCTCCAGCGGCGGCTGGGAGGGCGGGAAGTCCGGTCCCGCGACGGTCCGCCGCAGCGCCTGCCAGGCGGCCCGGACAGGGTGCTTCTCCATCAGCGGCAGCGTACGGGCCGCCCCGGTCACCGTCGTCCCACCAGAGGGTGAGCCGCCGCGTCGTACCCCGGTGTGACCTGGCCGCGTTAGCGCTTACCTGCCGGTAACCCCTAGGCTCGCCAGCGGTTGAGAGATCAGTTGAGCAGAGGGGGAACGGTGGCCCGTACCGTGCTGGTGACCGGCGGAAACCGGGGGATCGGCCTGGCCATCGCGCAGGCCTTCGCCAAGCAGGGCGACCGGGTGGCGGTGACCCACCGCAGCGGGGACGCCCCCGCGGGCCTGTTCGGCGTGAAGTGCGACGTCACCGACGCCGAGTCGGTGGACGCCGCGTTCACCGCCGTCGAGGCCGAGCTCGGGCCGGTCGAGGTGCTGGTCGCCAACGCCGGCATCACCGACGACACGCTGATCATGCGGATGTCCGAGGAGCAGTTCACCCGGGTGCTCGACACCAACCTGACCGGCGCGTTCCGCTGCGCCAAGCGGGCCTCGACGAAGATGCTCCGGGCCAAGTGGGGTCGGATGATCTTCATCTCCTCAGTGGTCGGCCTGTACGGCGGTGTCGGGCAGGTCAACTACGCGGCCAGCAAGGCCGGCCTGGTCGGCGTGGCCCGCTCGATCACCCGCGAGCTGGGCAGCCGCAACATCACCGCGAACGTGGTGGCGCCCGGCTTCATCGACACCGACATGACCGCGGCGCTGCCCGAGGAGCGACGCACCGAGTACCGCAAGGCCATCCCGGCCGGCCGCTTCGCCGAGCCGGACGAGGTCGCGGCCGTGGTCGCCTGGCTCGCCTCGGACGCGGCCGGGTACATCTCCGGCGCCGTCATCCCGGTCGACGGCGGCCTGGGCATGGGTCACTGAGCAGAGCACGGAGGAAATCAATGTCCGGACTTCTGGCCGGTAAGCGGCTGCTGGTCACCGGCGTCATCACCGACGCCTCGATCGCCTTCTCGGTGGCGAAGCTCGCCCAGGAGAACGGCGCCCAGGTCGTGCTCACCGGCTACGGCCGGCTCTCCCTGGTCGAGCGGATCGCCAAGCGGCTGCCCGAACCGGCCCCGGTTATCGAACTGGACGTGACCAACGCCGAGCACCTGGCCGGCCTCGCGGACCAGGTGCGCGAGCACGTCGACGGCCTGGACGGGGTGGTGCACTCGATCGGCTTCGCCCCGCAGAGCTGCCTCGGCGGTGGTTTCCTCGACGCGCCGTGGGAGGACGTGGCCACCGCGGTGCACGTCTCGACCTACTCGTACAAGTCCCTCGCCATGGCGGCGCTGCCGCTGATGTCGGCGGGCGGCGCGGTGGTCGGCCTCACCTTCGACGCCACCAAGGCCTGGCCGGTGTACGACTGGATGGGCGTGGCCAAGGCCGGGCTCGAGTCCGCCTCCCGCTACCTGGCGCTGCACCTGGGCAAGCGGGGCATCCGCAGCAACCTGGTCGCCGCCGGCCCGCTGCGCACCATCGCCGCCAAGTCCATCCCCGGCTTCGAGCAGTTCGAGGACGCCTGGGCCGAGCGCGCGCCGCTGGGCTGGAACCTCACCGACCAGGAGCCGGCCGCCCGGGCCTGCCTGGCGCTGCTGTCGGACTGGTTCCCGGCCACCACCGGCGAGATCGTCCACGTCGACGGCGGCTACCACGCGATCGGCTCCTGAGCCGCCCGGAGAGGGCCCCTTGCTGACGCCTGCGGCGCAGCAGGGGCCCGCTCAACATCCGCACCCAGGGGGCGTCGCATCCCCGTCATCCTGGGCGGGAGAGAATGAGCCCATGGCGTACGACGCGTTGGTGCTGGTCTCCTTCGGCGGCCCGGAGCGGCCCGAGGACGTGCTGCCCTTCCTACAGAACGTCACCCGGGGGCGGGGCGTGCCGCCGGAGCGGCTCGCCGAGGTCGCCGAGCACTACCTGCACTTCGGCGGGGTCTCCCCGATCAACCAGCAGTGCCGGGACCTGCTCGCGGCGATCCGCGCGGACTTCGCCGCCAACGGCGTCGACCTGCCGGTCTACTGGGGCAACCGCAACTGGGACCCGATGCTCGCCGACACCGTGGCGCGGATGCGCGACGACGGCGTCCAGCGGGCCCTCGCCTTCGTCACCAGCGCCTACGGCGGCTACTCCTCGTGCCGGCAGTACCAGGAGGACATCGCCGCGGCCCGGGCCGCGGTCGGCCCGGACGCCCCGCTGATCGAGAAGCTGCGCCAGTTCTGGGACCACCCCGGCTTCGTCGAGCCGCACGCCGACGCGGTGCGGGCGGCGCTGGCGCAGCTCGACCCGGCCAAGCGGGACAGCACCCGGGTGGTGTTCACCGCGCACTCCATCCCGGTCTCGGCGGCCGCCACCGCCGGCCCGCACGGCGGCCGGTACACCGCCCAGCTCGCGGAGACCGCCCGGCTGGTGCACGCCGCCGCGGCGCCGGACCTGCCGTACGACCTGGTCTGGCAGAGCCGCTCCGGGCCGCCGCAGGTGCCGTGGCTGGAGCCGGACGTCAACGACCACCTGGCCGCCCTCGCCGAGCAGGGCGTGACCGGCGTGGTGGTCAGCCCGATCGGGTTCGTCTCCGACCACCTGGAGGTGGTCTGGGACCTGGACACCGAGGCGCTGGAGACGGCCAAGCAGCTCGGCCTGGACTTCGTCCGGGCCGGCACCCCGGGCACCGACCCGCGCTTCGTGGCGATGGTCCGCGAGCTGGTGCTGGAACGCACCGCCCCGGCCGGCGAACGGCTCGTCCGCCGCCTCGGCGAGCTGCCCATGTGGGACACCTGCCCGGCGTTGTGCTGCGTGCCCCCGGCCCGCCGCCCCTGAGCCCGACCAACCTCCGACACCCCTGGGACGACACATGCATGACCGCAAGCCGGTGCAGAGCTGGCTCACCGACATGGACGGCGTGCTGGTGCACGAGGGCCAGCCGGTGCCCGGTGCGCCCGAGTTCATCAAGAAGCTGCGTGCCTCCGGCAAGCCGTTCCTGGTGCTGACCAACAACTCGATCTACACGCCGCGGGACCTGCAGGCCCGGCTGGCCCGGATGGGGCTCGACGTGCCGGAGGAGGCGATCTGGTCGTCCGCCCTGGCCACCGCCCAGTTCCTGGCCGACCAGCGCCCGGGCGGCACCGCGTACGTGATCGGCGAGGCCGGGCTGACCACGGCCCTGCACGCGGTGGGGTACGTGCTCAGCGACTTCGCCCCGGACTACGTGGTGCTCGGGGAGACCCGCACCTACAGCTTCGAGGCGATCACCAAGGCGATCCGACTGATCAACGACGGGGCCCGGTTCATCTGCACCAACCCGGACGCGACCGGCCCGTCGGTCGAGGGCGCGCTGCCGGCCGCCGGCTCGGTGGCCGCGATGATCTCCAAGGCGACCGGGGTGGAGCCGTACTTCGTCGGCAAGCCCAACCCGATGATGATGCGCTCGGCGTTGAACACCATCGACGCGCACTCGGAGAGCACCGCGATGATCGGCGACCGGATGGACACCGACGTCCTCTGCGGCCTGGAGGCCGGGCTGGAGACGATCCTGGTGCTCACCGGGATCAGCTCGCGGGCGGAGGCGGAACGCTACCCGTACCGGCCGTCCCGGATCGTCGACTCGATCGCCGACCTGATCGACGAGGTCTAGACGGCGGAGGGCCGCCGGACACACGGCCCGCGGTCAGGGACGCAGCGGGGCGTTGCAGGCGGCCACCAGCGCCTGCCGGCAGGCGGTGGTCAGCGGGCGCAGCGCGGCGTCCCGCTGCTGCGCCTCGTAGGTGTTGACCGCTCCGCCCGGGGCGCTCTCCCCGGCCAGGGCCAGCACCCGGTCCAGCACCGCGGCGCGGGCGAACAGCCGGCGGGCCCGCGGGTCGAACCCGGGGGGCAGGTCGGTCGTACCGTCGGGGCGGCGCAGCGCCGCGAGGGCGCCGGCCAGCTCGGGCCGCCACTGGGCCACATCCAGCCGGGTGAGCGCGGCGGTCGTCTCGGCGAGCGCGACCGCCAGTTCGGCCTCGGCCTCGGCCGCGCCGGGCACCGCGAGGGACGCCTTCGGCGCGTCCGCCGGCAGCGGGTACACCCGCCACAGCACCGTCTCCCAGGTCATCCCGGAACCGGAGGTGTGGCTGCGCACCTCCGGGACCAGCCCGAGCCCGCTGGCCACCACCGCCTCGCCGGCGAGCAGCGCCGCGCCGGCGAAGTCGCCCGGGCCGGGCAGCCCGCGCGGGTCGCCCGGGGCGGGCAGCACCAGGCGGATCTCGTCCGGGGAGAGCTTCGCCAGGCTGGGCAGTGCCTCCCGCAGGGACACGTCGGTCCAGGTGCCGGGGGCGTCGGCGACCAGGTGCTCCTCGTCTCCGGCGATCGCCTCGGCGACCTCGTCGAACGGCACCAGGCCGGCCCGCCAGGCGCGTACCCAGGCAACGAACCGGCTCGACCGGCGCAGAGCCAGGGTGGCCGCGCCCGTTGCGGGGGAGGACATGCCGAAAGGGTACGTGTTCTCCGCCGTCCCTGTCTCGGCTGCCGCTCCGGCGGCGCGACCTGCCCCCAACTGCCCGCTTCGCCCGGTTCTTGGCCGGCGCCGGCCGTCGACCACGGGCCGCGGCGGCGCGTCGGCGGGCGACACGCCGGGCTGCCGATTAGCGTGATCGACATGGCGGGGCGATACGGCGAGGACGTGCTGGCGGGGGACTGGCGGCGGCGGAAGGTCACCCCGGAGGTGGACGCCGAACCGGACCTGGTCGTCGAGGACGCCGACTCGGGGTTCTGCGGCGCGGTCGTCGGCTTCGAGTCCGGCGCGGTGGTGTTGGAGGACCGGCACGGCCGGCGGCGCAACTTCCCACTGCTCCCGGCCGCGTTCCTGCTCGACGGCCAACCCGTCACCCTGCGCCGCCCGGTACGCGCCCCGGTGCCCGCCGCCCGGCGGCTGACCGCCTCCGGCTCGATCGCGGTCGACAACGTGCGGGCCCAGGTCGCCAAGGCCAGCCGGATCTGGGTCGAGGGCGTGCACGACGCGGCGCTGGTCGAGCGGATCTGGGGCGACGACCTGCGGATCGAGGGCGTCGTGGTGGAGCCCCTGGACGGCATCGACGCCCTGGCCGCCGAGGTACGCGCCTTCGACCCCGGTCCGGGCCGCCGGCTCGGCGTGCTCGTCGACCACCTCGTGCCGGGCTCCAAGGAGAGCCGGATCGTGGCGGCGGTGACCTCGCCGCACGTGCTGGTCACCGGCCACCCGTACGTGGACGTGTGGCAGGCGGTGAAGCCGACGGCGCTGGGCATCCCGGCCTGGCCGGTGGTGCCGCCGGGACGGCCCTGGAAGGAGGGGGTCTGCGCGGCCCTCGGGGTGGCCGAGCCGGCGGACATGTGGCGGCACATCCTGTCCCGGGTGGACAGCTTCGCGGACGTGGAGACGCCGTTGATCAACGCGATGGAGCGGTTGATCGATTTCGTCACCGAGCCTGTGTAGTGGTTGCGCTTGAGGGCCGGGGGCGACCGTGCCCGGCTCCGGGCGGTCAGGCTTGATCCCTCCGCCGGGCACGGTCGCCCCCGGCCCCGTCGTGCGTCGGCTGCGTGGCTCGGTGCCGGCGGTCGGGAGATGGTGACCTCAGTGGTGCTGCGAACTTGATGACGTGAACGGATCGGGGGTGAGTCGTTCACGTCATCAAGTTCGTAGCGGCTGGATCCCCTTCTGTCGGATCGGGTCGGCCTGCCCTCGGACCGGTCGGCCTGCGGCGACCGGCGGGCTGGCGGCAACGCGGGGCGGTCCGTGGGTCAGGGGACCTGGTCGGGGGTGCGGGTGAAGACGAAGGTGGCGAGGTCGAGGGCGACCGGGCGGCCGGCCTCGTCGCGGATCACGGTGAGGATCTCGCCGTCCTGGGAGCCGGATCGGCCCCGCCAGCGGTCCGGGCCCTCGGCGGTGAACCGGAGGATCGGCCGGCCGACCGGGCCGGCCAGCAGGTCGCCGGCCGGGTCGGAGCGCAGCTCGTACTCGAGGCCCATCCACCACCAGCGGCCGGTCAGCTCGGCCAGGCCCGCCGCAGGCGCCGTGGCCGGCCGCCACGGGGCGGGCGGGGTCGGCTCGGCGTCCAGCACCAGGGTGAGCACCTCGCGGGCCAGGCCGACGACGTGGTGCCCGCGGCTGAGGCCGTACGCGTTGGCGAAGTCGACGACGGCGGTCCGGCCGGGCCGGTGCACGGCGAGGCCGGCGACGTACCCGGGCATCGAGCCGCCGTGCCCCACGTACACCCGGTCGCCGACGCGGTAGAGCTCCAGGCCGAGACCGTGGCCGCCGGTCCACGAGTCCAGGTCGCTGATCACCACGGGCGCGCACATCTCGGTGAGCGTGGCCGGCGCGAGCACGTCCGGGGCCGGGTCGGCCAGGAACGCCGCCCACCGGCCCAGGTCCGCCACCGTCGACCAGAGCTGGCCGGCCGGCGCCATCGCGCCGGTGTCGGTGCGGGGCTCCTCGCGCAGCGTGTCGTGCCAGGGGTGGACCACGTAGCCCCGGGCGTACGGCTCGGTCGGGTGGTACGCGGTGCGCCGCATCCCCAGCGGTTCGAGGATCCGCTCGCGGAGCAACTCGACCCAGGGGGTCCCGGTGATCCGTTCCAGCACCCCGCCGAGCAGCCCGTACGCCAGGTTGGAGTAGTGGTAGACGCGGTGCGGCGGATGGGCGATCTTCTCCGGGGTCAGCCCGGCGAGCAGGGTGGCCAGGTCGACGCCCGCGGTCCGCTCCCACCACTGCCCGTCCGGCTCGCGCTGCAGGCCACTGGCGTGCCCGAGCAGCTGGCGCAGGGTGAGCGCGCCCACCGGGGTGCCGGGCAGGTGCCGCTCCAGCGGGTCGTCCAGGGCCAGCCGGCCGGCGTCGCGCTGCTGCATGACCAGCACGGCCGTCATGGTCTTGCTGATCGAGCCGATTCGGTACTGCAGGTCCTCGTCCGGTCGGGGGTGCTCGCCGGCGACCGCGAGGTGGGCGAGCGCGCCGTCCCGGATCACCCCGAGGGCGAGCGACGGTCCGCGCCCCTCCGCCTGGGCCCGCGCGACCAGCGCGTCCACCTGTCGGGCGGTCTCGGGCAGCAGAGCCATGGTGGTCCTCCTTGTCGCGGTCGGCGCGGTCCCGAGCTTAGGAGATCATCTCGGTTCGTTATCGCGTGCGTGGGCGTGTCACGATCGTGGGGTGGACGCCGTGTTGTGGATCGTGTTGGGTGTGGTGCTGGCGGTCGCCGAGATTTTCACGACGACGCTGTTCCTGATCATGTTCGCGGCCGGGGCGTTCGCCGCCGCCGGGGCGGCCGCGCTCGGTGCCCCGGTCGCGGTCCAGGCGCTGGTCTTCGCCGTGGTCTCCGCGCTCTGCGTGGCGGTGGTCCGGCCGGTGATCCGGCGGCACGCCCGCCCCTCGCTGGAGAGCGGCGGGCAGTCGTTCGGCATCGAGGCGCTCGAGGGGGCCACGGCGCTGGTGCTGGAGCCGGTGGACGCCGAGCGGGGTCTCGTCAAGATCGACGGTGAGCTGTGGAGCGCCCGGGCGTACGACGCGACGCGTAGCTACGCCGCTGGTGAGCGGGTGCAGGTGATAAAGGTCCGGGGCGCCATCGCCCTGGTCTGGCAGGACGACATTTCCACCCCGGGCGGGCTGCCCGAAGCGAAAAGGTGAGCGGTATGGAGTTTGCAGCGATCGTGTTGATCGCGGTTGCCGTGATCGTCGTGGTCACGTTGGTCAAGGCGGTGCGGATCGTGCCGCAGCAGCGCCAGGACGTGGTGGAACGCCTGGGCCGGTACAAGCGGACCTTGAACCCGGGTTTGAACCTGCTGGTGCCGTACATCGATGCAGTGCGTACCAAGGTCGACATGCGGGAGCAGGTGGTCAGCTTCCCGCCGCAGCCGGTGATCACCTCGGACAACCTCGTCGTCTCGATCGACACCGTGCTCTACTTCAAGGTGGTCGACTCGGTCCGCGCCACCTACGAGATCTCGAACTTCCTCCAGGCCATCGAGCAGCTCACCGTCACCACGCTGCGCAACGTGATCGGTTCGCTGGACCTGGAGCGGGCGCTGACCAGCCGGGAGGAGATCAACCGGCACCTGTCCGGCGTGCTCGACGAGACCACCGGCCGGTGGGGCATCAAGGTCACCCGGGTCGAGATCAAGGCGATCGAGCCGCCGCCGAGCATCCGTGACTCGATGGAGAAGCAGATGCGCGCCGAGCGGGACCGCCGCGCCGCGATCCTCAACGCCGAGGGTCTCAAGCAGTCGCAGATCCTCACCGCCGAGGGTGAGAAGCAGGCCGCGGTGCTGCGCGCCGACGGTGACCGGCAGGCCCGGATCCTCCAGGCGGAGGGGCAGGCCAAGGCGATCCGTACCGTCTTCGACGCGATCCACCAGGCCAACCCGAGCCAGAAGGTGCTCGCCTACCAGTACCTGCAGGCGCTGCCGCAGATCGCCAACGGTTCGGCCAACAAGGTCTGGATCGTTCCGGCCGAGCTGACCAAGGCGCTGGAGGGGATGGGCGGCGCGCTGGGCGGCCTGGCCAACATGGTCGGCGACGTGCCGTCGCCGGAGGCCAGCCGGGGTGCCGGCGAGGTGGAGCGGGAGGCCGCCGAGGCCGCGCAGGCCGCGGCCACCGCCGCGCAGGAGATCCACGACGAGGTACGCGTCGCCGAGGCGCAGGCCACCGGTGGCAAGGGCCCGCAGGGGCTGCCGGCCCCCGAGCCGGTCTCCCCGGAGAGCCTGCTCAACGACCCCGCGGATCAGCGCGAACGGGGCTGAGCCGGACCGCCGTCCGAGCCCGGACGGCAAAAGCGAGAAAGCCTCATACGGCGCCCCGGTGCCTGCCACGATCGGTCTGAGGACGGGTGGTGACCAGGAACCGGGGCGCCGTACGCGTTCCGCGCCGCCCGCGGGCGGAACGAGGTGAGGCATGAAGGATCCGGCGAACAGGCTGTTCTCCAAGGACCTCTTCTCCAAGGAACTGTTCTCCAAGGACCAGTTCCCCGGCGCGCACGATCCCGCCGGACCGCTCGGCAGCCGGCGTACCGGGGGCGGGTTCGGGGTGCTGCCGTTCGTCTCCGAGCCGGGCCCGGCCGCCCCCGCCACCAACGCCAGCTGGGCCTGGTCGGTACGCCGGTTCGCCCGCGCGGCGGTCTGGCTGCTGCCCGCGTACGCGATCCTCTACGGCCTGGTGGCGATGGCCAGCGACGGCGGGGTGGGCAACGACCCGTACCCGGCCGACGGCAATCCGCTCTACCTGGTCGGCTGGGTGGCCGCGGTCTGGCTCGGGCTGCTCGCGCTGCTGGCGCTCACCGGCCTGCTCGCCGCCACCCGGTGCCGGCGGATCGCCGCGGCCGGGCTGCTGGTGAGCATCGCCGGCACGGTGCTGATGCTGCCCTTCGCCGGGATGGCCCAGGAGGCGCCCGTCTTCGGCACCACCGCACGCACCCTTGTCCTGTTCGGCGCCACCTGCTACAGCCTGGGTTGGTTCCTGACCGGATGGTCGGTCGCCCGGTCCGGGATGTTCTCCTACGGCGACGGGATCATGCTGATGATCGCCGCCCCGCTGCTCGGCCTGGCCGGCTCGTTGATCGGCTCGTTGCAGACCTTCGGTGCGATCTTCGTGCTGGTCTCCGGGATCGGTATCGGCTACCGGTCCGGGCGCCTGGTGCCCGCCGCCATCGCCCGTGACGCCATCGCCGCCAGTGTCGTGGCTGCCCCCACCAATCCCACCACCCCCACCACCCCCGAAGGCCCCCTCCCCACCTGACCGCCCCGGCCCAGCCGCCGCCGATCATGAGGTTGGCGGCGGCCGGGAGATCGACATCGCCGGCAACCTCATGATCAACGCGACCGGGGGTGGCTGGGAGGTCGCCGTGAGGTAACTGACAGTTGCCTGGCGGGGTGGTCGGATAGCGGTGTTTGCGGCAATCCTGGTGGCCATGCCGTCTCCCCGGTCGCCGCTGTCGCGCCTGTTCACCGTGCTCCTCGCCGGCGTCCTCGCCGGGCTCGTCCTCGCGGTCGCCGCCCTGCCCGGCAATCTGATCGGCGGGTTGGTCACCAAGTCGGTGCTGGGCGCGTACGCGCAGCTGCCCGACGCGCTGCGTACCCCCGCGCAGCCGCAGCGCTCCTACCTCTATGCCAACGACGGCAAGACGCTGATCACCACGTTCTACGACGTCAACCGGACGGACGTGCCGCTGGCGGAGATCGCTCCGGTGATGCGCCAGGCGATCGTGGCCGCCGAGGACCGCCGCTTCTACTCTCACGGCGGCGCCGACCTGCGCGGCATGGTCCGCGCCCTGGTCGCCAACGTGAAGGGCGGCGGCACCGAGCAGGGCGGCTCCACGCTGACCATGCAGTACGTCCGCAACGTGCTCAAGACCGACCCCACCCGCACAGCCGAGGAGCGGCAGGCGGCCACCGAGCAGACCGTCGGGCGCAAGATCCAGGAGATCCGGTACGCCTCGGCGCTGGAGAAGACCCTCAGCAAGGACGAGATCCTCAACCGCTACCTCAACATCGCCTACTTCGGCTCCGGCGCGTACGGCGTCGCCGCGGCCAGCCAGCGCTACTTCGGCAAGGCGCCCGCCGACCTGACCTTGGGCGAGGCGGCCCTGCTCGCCGGCCTGGTCCAGTCGCCCGACGAGTACAGCCCGATCGACGGGAACAAGGAGAAGGCGCTCCAGCGCCGGGCGTACGTGCTCGACTCGATGGTGGCGACCCACGCGATCACCGCGCAGCAGGCCGCCGCGGCCAAGGCGGAGCCGCTCGCCCTGCACCCGACCGCCCAGCCCAACGGCTGCACCGCGGTCGCCCAGGGCCACGACGACTGGGGCTTCTTCTGCGACTACCTGCGCCAGTGGTGGCTGACCCAGCCGGCCTTCGGCAACACCGTCAAGGAGCGCGAGCAGGCGCTGCGCCGTGGCGGCTACACGGTCATCACCACGCTCGACCCGAAGATCCAGGCGACCGCGCAGCAGCGGGCCACCGCCGTCTACGGGTACGACAACAAGCGCGCCCTGCCGATCGCGGCGGTCGAGCCCGGCACCGGCCGGGTGCTCGCCATGGCGGTCAACCGGCACTACAGCCTGGCCGACAACCCGGCCGGGCAGGCCAACCACCCGAACACCGTCAACCCGCTGATCTCCGGCGGCGCCAGCGTCGACGGCTACCAGGCCGGGTCGACGTTCAAGCTGTTCACCATGCTCGCCGCGCTGGAGGCCGGCAAGCCGCTCGCCACCGGCTTCGACGCGCCGGCCAAGCTGCCCACCCGCTACGCCTCGGACGCGGAGGGCAACTGCGACGGCAAGTGGTGCCCGGCCAACGCCAACCCGCAGTGGATGGACGGCTACCGGATGATGTGGGACGGCTTCGGCCGCTCCGTGAACACCTACTTCGTCTGGCTGGCCGAGCAGGTCGGCGAGGACAAGGTGGTGGAGATGGCGCAGCGGCTCGGCATCACCTTCCGGGCCGCGTCCGACGCCGCCTTCGCCAGGGACAACGCGGCCAACTGGGGTGCGTTCACCCTGGGCGTCGCCGCCACCACCCCGCTCGACCTGGCCAACGCGTACGCCACCGTGGCCGCCGAGGGGACGTACTGCTCCCCGCTGCCGGTCGTCTCGGTGACCGCGGCCAACGGCGAGAAGGCCGACGTCGGCCAGCCGTCCTGCCGGAAGGTCCTGGACACCGACATCGCCCGGGCCGCCACCGACGCGGCCCGCTGCCCGGTCGGCCAGCAGTCCGCGTACGGGCAGTGCAACGGCGGCACCGCCACCTCGGTGGACGGGATCGTCGGCCGGCCGGTCGCCGGCAAGACCGGTAGCTCCGAGCAGAACGCCACCGAGACTTTCGTCGGGTTCACCCCGCAGGTGGCCGTAGCGGGCATCGCGGCCAACCCCGACGACTCGACCGACCTGGTCGGCTCGGCGGTCCAGGCGAAGGTGATCGACGCGGTCGCCCGGGTGATCCGGACCGCGGTGAACGGCAAGCCGGTGCAGGACTTCACCGCGCCGAGCCAGGAACTGGCCGGCGACCCGCAGCGCCCCCGGCCGCAGCCGAGCCCGCAGCAGCGACAGCAGCAGGACCAGGGCATCCCGCAGGACCTCCTACGCTGGCTCCAGGGCCGCGGCCGCGGCTGAGTGGTCAGGACGATGCCCCGGCTCTCCACCAGAGGCGCTGGCCGGGAGCCCCTCCTTTACCGCTCAGCCCGCAAGGCGGGGCCGACGCGGAACATGCCGGTCATCTCGTCGTGGACGGCGTAGCCGAAGCGGCGGTAGAGGCTGACCGACTCCCCGGCGGCGAACAGGCCGACGAAGGTGCGGGACGAGGCCCGGCCGGCGATCCACTCCTCCAACCGGTCGAGGATCGCCGCGCCCACCCCGCGCCGCTGCCGTTCCGGCACCACCGCGAGGTCCTGCAGGTAGTAGTAGATCGCACCGTCGCCGATCAGCCGGCCGATCCCGATCACCCGGTCGCCCTCGACCGCCACCACCCCGTGCAGCGAGGCGGCCAGTGAGGCCGGGATGGCCGCCGGGTCGTAGGCCTCGGTCCAGCCGACGGCGGTGGTGACGGCGACGAACTCCTCGACCGTGGGCAGCCGGTCGACCAGGAGATACTCCACCTTCGGAATCTAGCCCGGTCAGCGCTGGAGCATGGGCGACACCATCCGGTCCAACGCCGCCGCGACCTCGTCCGGGTCGCCGTCGCCGTCGACCACCACGAACGACCCGAACTCGGGCAGTGCCCGGTAGGCGGCGTCCAGCGCGCGCAGGTGAGCCAGCTCCTCGGTGTCGATGCCACGGGCCAGGACCCGCCGCCGGGCGACCTCCGGCGTGGTCGCCAGGAAGCAGACCACCGTCGGTCGCGGAAAGATCCGGTACACCGCCCGGACCGCCCGCCGCCCCCGGTCGCCGCGAGCCGCCATGATCACGTACTGGCACCAGGTCCACCGGTCCAGCACCGCCGTCCGCCCGGTCAGCCGGCTGACCAGCACCGTGCGGGCCATCGCGACCGCGCGGACCGTCGCCTCCAGCGCCGGATAGAGGGTACGGCCGAACAGCGCCACCCCGTCCGGGCGGCCCAGCGCCCGGGCGAGCCGGTTCCACAGCGGCCGCCCGCCCGCGTTCTCGAAGTAGGCCGCCGGCACGCCTCGGGCCGTCAGCCGGCGGGCGAGCGCTCGGGCCTGGGTGCTCTTGCCGGAGCCGTCGACCCCGACCAGGGCGATCATCACGGAACGGGCCACGGGTCGGCACGGTAGCCGCCGGACGCAACTGCGGTCGGAAAAAAATTCCGCGCGGGGTGTCGGATCCCGTCCGGCGGCTCCGACCCACCGGTGACCGCGCCCGCCGGGCGCCACCGAGCAGGAGGACACCATGCGCAAGCTCGTCTACTGGGTGCACCAGTCCATCGACGGCTTCATCGAGGGACCGAACGGCGAGTTCGACTGGCCGGCCATGGGGCCGGAGCTCTCGGCCTACTCAATCGAGCTGTGCGACCAGGCCGACGCCTTCCTCTACGGCCGCAAGGTGTGGGGGTTGATGTCCTGGTACTGGCCGCGCGCGGAGCAGATTTCCCAGGATCCGCACAACCTGCGGTTCGCCCCGATCTGGCGGCGTACCCCGAAGATCGTCATCTCGCGGAGCCTGGAGAGCGCCGAGTACGACGCCCGGGTGATCGGCCGCGACCTCGCCACCGAGATCGCCGAGCTGAAGGCCCAGCCCGGGACAGAGCTGCTGCTCACCGGAGGCTCCGGTGCCGCGGCAGCGCTGACCGGCCTGGGCCTCATCGACGAGTACCAGGTGGTCGTGCACCCGGTGGTGCTCGGCGGCGGCACCCCGGTCTTCCCCGACAAGGACCGGCTCGACCTGCGGCTGATGGAGACCCGGGGCTTCGACGGCCGGTCGGTGCTGCTGCGCTACGTACGGGCGTGAGGTGGGTGGGGCGGCCCGGGCCGCCCACCACCCGAGGACGGCCGGCGGCACCTGCCCGGCACCCGGGGCCCGCGGGCCGGCCAGGCACAATCGTCCGGTGCCCGTCCACGAGATCACCGACCCCGACGACGACCGGATCGCCGACTACCGCGCGCTGACCGACGTGGAGCTGCGGACCCGCTGGGAGCCCCCGCACGGCCTGTTCATCGCCGAGGGGGAACTGGTGCTGCGGCGGGCGCTGCGGGCCGGCTACCCGGCCCGGTCGTACCTGGTCGACGCCAAGCGGGTCGACCAGCTCGCCGACCTCGACACCGGCGACACCCCCGTCTACGCGGCCACCCCGGAAGTGCTGCAGCGCGCCACCGGCTTCCACGTGCACCGGGGGGTGCTCGCCTCGTTCCACCGCAAGCCGCTGCCCGCCGCCGCCGAGGTGCTGGCCGCCGCCCGCCGGGTGGTGATCCTGGAGGACGTCAACAACCACACCAACCTCGGGGCGATCTTCCGGGCCGTGGCCGCGCTCGGCGTGGACGCCGTGCTGCTCTCCCCGACCTGCGCCGACCCGCTCTACCGGCGCAGCGTCCGGGTCAGCATGGGTGAGGTCTTCGCCATCCCGTACGCGAAGCTGGAGCCCTGGCCGGACGGCCTCGCCCAGGTCCGGTCGGCGGGTTTCACGGTGCTGGCGATGACGCCCGCGCCGGACGCGGTGCCGATCCAGCGGCTGGACGCCGGCCAGCGGGCCCGGGCGGCGTTGCTGATGGGCGCCGAGGGCGCCGGGCTGACCCGGGCCGCCATGGCCGCCAGCGACGTGCGGGTGGTGATCCCGATGCGGCGCGGGGTGGACTCGCTCAACGTCGCCGCAGCCACCGCGGTGGCCTGCTGGGAACTGGGCCGTGATGACCCGCTGTGACCCGGGGCCGACGGGTGCCGCCCCCGGGCGACCTGCCCTTTCGGCTGGTCATGGTCGCCCTGGGCCCCGCGA
Source organism: Micromonospora sp. NPDC047740 (assembly GCF_043204735.1). NCBI lineage: Bacteria > Bacillati > Actinomycetota > Actinomycetes > Micromonosporales > Micromonosporaceae > Micromonospora > Micromonospora sp. NPDC047740. The sequence goes on along the minus strand of NZ_JBIDCT010000021.1, from coordinate 102,856 downwards.
CACGGCCGGCGGCCGGGCAGACAACTGGTAGTCGAGATCGGCGGTGACGCAGGGTAGCGTGTCGCCCGTGTTCCCTACCGTCCGTGAAGTCCTCGCGCTGGTGCCGGTACGCCACGGCGCCCCGCGCCTGGTCGCAGGCGACGCGGGCCTGGACCGGCCGGTCCGCTGGGTGCACGTGGCCGAGGTGCCGGACATCGCCACCCTGCTCGGTGGTGGGGAACTCGTGCTCACCACCGGCATCGGGCTGCCCGCGGACGACGCGGGACTGCGCGCGTTCATCGGTGATCTGGCCGACGTCGGGGTCTCCGGGCTGGTGGTCGAGCTCGGTCGCCGCTACATCAGCGGGGTGCCCCGGGTGATGGTGGCCGCCGCCGAGCGGCGCGGGCTGCCCCTGGTCGAGCTGCGCCGGGCCACCCCGTTCGTCCGGATCACCGAGGCGGTGCACGCGCTGATCGTGGACGCCCAGCTCACCGAGCTGCGGGCCACCGAGGAGATCCATCAACGGTTCACCGAACTCTCGGTGGAAGGCGCCGGCCCGGAAGAGGTGGTGCGGCAGGCCGCCGAGCTGTCCGGATGCCCGGTGGTGCTGGAGAACCTCTCCCGGCGGGTGCTCGCGTACGACCCGGCGGGGGAGAGCGCCGAGCTGCTGCTCGACGGCTGGGAGCAGCACTCGCGGCGGATCCGTCCCGCCGGGCGGACCGCGTACGACCCGGACAGCGGGTGGCTGGTCACCACCGTGGGGGCCCGGGGCGAGGACTGGGGGCGGCTGCTGCTGCGCTGGCCGGCCGGCGGCGAGCTGACCACCAGCGGCCCCGACCGGCTGGTGGCGACCGACGACGCGCCGCCGGTCGACGGGACCGACGCCGGGCGGCCGGACGGCCCGCAGCGCGAGGACACACCCGGGACGGACCCGGCGCCCGCCGACGTGATCCCCGGGTCCGGTGCCGCACCGGTGGCGGGGTGGCCCGCACCGCCGGGCCGGGACGTCGCCCCGGTCGGGCCGGGGACCCCGCCCACCCGGCTCACCATCCTCGTCGAGCGGGCCGCCTCCACGCTCGCCCTCGGCCGGCTGATCCGGCGTGACGCCGAGGGGCTGGAACGGCAGATCCACCGGACCCTGCTCACCGCGCTGATCGACCACTCCCGGCCGGTCGACGAGGTCGCGCTGCGGGCCAAGGCGCTCGGCGTGACGCTGGACCGCCGCCACCTGGTCGGCGTCGTGGTGCGGTACCGGGCCGACGACGCGGCGGAGGTCGGGGAGCCGGGCCCGGACGCCGGCCTGGCCCGGCTGCGCGACCTCGCCGAGTCGGTCGGCCAGGCCCTCCGGGAGGCCAAGCTCACCGCCCTGACCAGCGCCGTCGACGACCAGGCGGTGGGTGTGCTGCTCGCCCTCGCCGACCCGGCCGCCGAGGAGAAGGCGCTCGCCGCGTTCGCCGCCGCGCTCCGCCGGGTACGCCTCGACGCCACCCCGGCCCGCCCGCCGGGCCCCCGGCCCGCCCCGCGCCCGGTGGACGCGGCTGCCCGTCCCGTCGCCGTCGGCGCGCCCCGCGGTAGCGACGGCTCGCCCCGTTCGACCCCGGTCCCGCCGCGGGTGGCCGGTCCGGCACCCGTGATCATCGCCGCCGGGTCGGGCGTGGCCAGCCTGCGGGAGGCGGGACGCTCGCTGGTCGAGGGGCGGCAGATCGCCGACGCGGCCCGACGCGACCGGCGGGACCTGCCGATCTTCCGGCTGCCGCACGTCGGCCTGGCCGGCCTGCTGCACCTGCTGCGGGACGAGCCGCGCCTGCAGACCTTCGTGGAACGGGAACTCGGCGCGCTGCTGGCGTACGACGCCCGGCATCCCCGGGAGCAGTTGCTCGGCACCCTGCGGGCGTACCTGGAACAGGGCCGGAACAAGTCGGCGGCGGCCGCCGCGGCGCACCTGTCCCGGCCGGCGTTCTACGAGCGGCTGGCCCGGATCGGCCGGATCCTCGACGTCGACCTCGACTCGGTCGAGGCGTGCCTCTCCCTCCACGTCGCCCTGCTGGCCCTAGACGCCGTCCGCACCCCCTAACCCCTGCCCCCTCGGGGGCGCTGATCATGAGGTTGGCGGCGGCGGATCGGACAAATCGTCCAGCCAACCTCATGGTCAACGCCGACGGGCGGCGCGCGGATGAGGTCGGGGCCAGGCGGGTGGGGTCAGGTGAGGGTGGTCAGGGCCTTGGCGTAGGCGGGGGGGACGAAGGTATGGCCGGCCGGGGTGAAGACGTCCGAGGTGGCCGCGGCCGACCAGGCGGTGTCGGGCACCGCCGCCACCAGGGCCCGCACCACCGGGGCGTCGCGCCACTGGTCCTGCTCGGCGAGCAGGCTGAGCGCCACCACCGACTCCTCGACCTCGCCGACGCACTCGAACGGCTTGTGCCCGTCCACGCCGAGCAGCTCGCGGTAGCCGGGGATCTGCGCCTCGTCTGCGAGCAGGTCGCCGCCGAAGATCTTCGTGAGCCGCTCCCGGGGCATGAACGGAGCCATGGCCAGGAAGACGAACCGGCACTTCGGGCAGTTCCGGCACCAGCGTTCGCTCGCGTCGCGCAGCTTGAACGCGGCGTTGCAACTGGTCACCACGGCGTCGTACCGGTCGATCTCGGCGAAGAGCCGGGCGATGTGCAGCTCCGACAGCGACCGCAGCAGCGAGAAGTACGGCTCGGAGAGCCCGGCGTACTCGGCGAGGGCCGCCCGCAGCAACCCCTCCGCCTCGACGCCCTTGGACCACTGGTGGTTGATCTCGTGCCCCTGCCAGACCAGGTTCGGGTCGGACGCCGAGCGCTCGTTGGACATCACCACCGGGCCGAGGCCGTGCAGCACGGCGGTGGCGACCGCGATCAGCGAGTTGATCGCGGTGACCGGAATATGCCCGTTGCGCGCGCCGGCCGCGTTGAGGTCGAACAGCACCGGGTCGATCCGCCGCCGGGCGGCCAGCGGCACCAGGTCGGACGCCTCGTTGACCGAGACGATGACGTGGTTGGGGTTGACCGAGAAGGGCACCGGGTCGAAGCCGGCCCGGCGCAGCGCCTCCAGGCTGACGATGGAGTCCTTGCCGCCGCCGACCGCGCACAGCGGGCGCCGATCCGAGTCGTCGTACACCCGAGGTGGGGTGACCTCGCCGGCCGGCACCTCCGGGCGCAGCTCCAGCACGTGCGGGAGCTGGTTGCGGTACGCGTACTCGGCGAGGCCCTTGGTGTAGACGGCGGTGACCAGCTCGACGGCGGCCGCACCCAGCGGCGCCGGCAGCACCAGCCGGTGCGGTGCGGCGGCCTTGTAGTAGCTGACCCCGGCGACGATGTGCAGCAGGTCCAGGACCCGGTTGACGGTGGCCGCGGTCTCGTCCGACACCGGCTCGGCCGGCAGCGGGAAGGTGATCACCTCGGTGAACCGCTGCTCGCCCTCCGGGCCGGTGAGAGCGTAGTCGAACAACGCCTCGCCGGTGGCGAAGTCGATCGAGTAGGACGGGAAGGTGAAGGCGTCCATCCGCCGGAGCTGCTCGTTGGGCACACGCAATACTACAGCGTGTCTCAATAGTCCGTTGGGTCATGAGACACCGCCCTTCTCGGGCGTCCCTGCCGTCACGGATGTTCGTGGCGGCGGGGTTCCTCCGTCGTCGGGGCTGGTTTCACCGGCGCGCGGGCGCCGGCCAGAGCCGTCCCCTCGGGAGGCGTTGATGACCGGGCCTCGTGCTTCGGGGTCCCGGGTCTGGGCGTGGTGTTGTTCGGCCCAGACGGCGAGGTTGACCGCCGCGTTGACGTCTCGGTCCGCCGTGTGCCCGCATTCGTCGCAGCGGAAGATGCGTGTGGACAGGGGTAGGGCGGGGCCGATGGTGCGGCAGGCGCTGCACATTCTGGTGGACGGGTACCAGCGGGGTGCCATGGTGGCCTGCCCGCCTCGCCAGCGTTGTTTGTAGCCGATGATGCGGGCCAGGTCAGCCCAACCCGCATCGGAGATGGCGGCGGCCAGACGCCGGTTGTGCAGCAGACCGGCGGTGTACAGGTCTTCCAGAGCCAGCCGGTCGTGGGTCTTGACCAGCCGGTTGGCGACCTTGTGCAGAAAGTGGCGACGCACATTCGCGACATGATGGTGGGCACGAGCCAGCCGGGCGACAGCCTCGGCCCGGTTGCGCGAGCCTCGCTGTTTGCGGGCGACCTGGCGGGCTAGACGCCGTAGCCTCGGCAGGGCGGCCCGCAGCGGGCGCGGCGGATCAGTGACGCGCAGCCACTGTCGGCCGGTGGTGTCGGCAGCCACGACGAGAGCGGCAAGGCCGCGGTCGACGCCCACCCAACCACCGCCGTCAGGGTCGGGGCGGGACGGGTGCTGGCGGGCGGGATGCAGGTCCGTCGCGGCAGGACAGGGCGGAATCCCCTGCCCCCGGCGAACAGCCGGTGCCGGAGGGGCGACAGCGGCCACCAGCCGTTCGAACGCCCGTGGAACTCGGCCTGTATAGGCTGGATTCCCCCTCATTCCGTAAGAGGGGGAGGAAGTCAACGAGGAGAGCCTGTGCGCCTGTCTGATCTGCGCGGACGTCATGTCGCCGTCTGGGGAGCCGGCCGGGAGGGCCGGGCCGCGGTGACCGCTATCGCCGCGCACGGCCCGGCCGAGCTGGTCGTGGTCGACGACAGTGCGAATTTCCTCACGCTGCCCTGGGAGGGGGCGCTGGCGGAGGCCGCGCCGCTGGTCACCGGGGAGGCGGGCTTCGAGCGGCTGGTCGCGGCCGACGTGGTGGTCCGCTCGCCCGGCGTGCCGAACACCCACCCGTGGTTGGTCGAGCTGCGGCATCGGGACGTCCCGATCACCCAGGGCAGCGCGCTCTGGATGGCCGACCACGCCGACCGGACGGTGGGGGTCACCGGGAGCAAGGGCAAGAGCACCACGTCCAGCCTGATCAGCCACCTGCTGACCGCGGCGGGCCGGCCCAACGTCTTCGGCGGCAACATCGGCGTGCCGCTGCTCGACCTGCCCGAGGCCGAGCTGTACGTGCTGGAGCTGTCCAGCTACCAGTGCGCCGACCTGACCGACTCTCCCCGGGTGGCCGTGGTCACCGCGCTGTTCCCCGAGCACCTCGACGCGCACGGCGGCGAGCGGGAGTACTACCGGGACAAGCTGAACCTGCTCGCGCACGGCCCGCACACCGTGGTGGTCAACGGCGCGGACCCGCGGCTCGCGCTGGAGCTGGGGGACCGGGCCGCGGTGCGGGCCGGGCTGCCCGACGCCGCCCACGTCGCCGCCGGTCCGGACGGCGTCCCCTGGTTCCACCTGCGGGACCAGCCGCTCTTCCCGCGCGCGGTGCTGCCGCTGGTCGGCCGGCACAACGAGGGCAACCTCTGCGTCGCCCTCGCCGTGCTGGACGCGCTCGGCGTGGACGTGGTGGCCGCCAAGGACACCCTCGCGGTGGCGGTCGCCGAGTTCCAGGGCCTGGCCCACCGGCTCACCGAGATCCCCGACCCGTCCGGTCTCACCTTCGTCGACGACACCCTGGCCACCAGCCCGTACGCGGCCATGCACGCGATCGACGCGTACGAAGGGCGGCCGCTGACCGTGATCGTCGGCGGGACGGACCGGGGCCTGGACTACACCCCGCTGCGCGACCACCTGGCTGAGCGGGAGATCACCGTCATCGGCATCCCGGACAGCGGGCCGCGGATCGTCGAGGCGCTCGCCGGGCTGCCGGCGGTGCGGACCGAGCTCGCCGAGGACCTGGTCGCCGCGGTGGGGCTGTCCCGCAAGCTCACCCCGGCCGGCGGGGTGGTGCTGCTCTCCCCGGCCGCGCCGAGCTACGGGCAGTTCCGCAACTTCGAGCACCGCTCCGAGGTCTTCGCGCAGGCGGTCGCCGACACCGCCCGCTGACGCCGGATCAGCGACGGGTCCAGCGCACCGACGCCAGCGGGTCCTCGATGGCGTAGAGCCGGTCGACGAAGGCCGCCAAGCTGGTCAGCGCCTCGGGCACGTCCGCGCAGTGGCGTCGTTCCCCGTGCAGCAGGTGCAGGCCTGCCGGCCAGCCGGTGGTCGACTGCTCGCCGGCCCCGAGCAGCAGCTCCACCGAGACCTCGAAGCCGGTCGGGTACGGCCGCACGACGGCCTCGACGTTGACCTCCGAGGTGTCCCCGTCCGGATCGGACACGGTGATCCCGACGTCGCTGCGGAGCAGCGTGTGGCGTTCGACGGGGGCACGGCGGTGGTACCCGTCCGTGGTCCGGTAGTTGGTCAGGTAAACGTGTCCTCCCGGGTCCCATTCGCTTTCCCGAACGGCGAGGTGTGTCCTGGCGTACGCGAGGAGGCGTCGGTGGGCGTGCAGGAACGCCGCGAGCAGTCGGGCCAGGTCCGCGTCGGCGCCGGTCACCGCTGCACCACCAGCCCCAGCCGCTGGAGGAACGTCACGGGGGAGGCCAGGTCGTCCACCAGGGCGGTGAGGGCGTCGATCGCCGCCCCGCCGTCCGCGCAGACCCGCCTGGCCTCGTGCAGCACATGGTGCCCGAGGGGGTACGGGGACAGCGCCGGGTCCCGCATCGTCGCGGTGACCGTTACCGACGCCTCGCAGTGGGCCGACCCGATCAGCACCGCCGCCGACACCGTCATCTCGGACACGTCGTCCCGCGCGTCGAAGTCCCACTGGTCGCCGAGGGAGGCGACGCTGCGGAGGACGTACCGGCTGCCGACGTGTACGCCGGCGTCCGTGTCCTCGATGTCGAAGCAGGGGCTCATCTCGCCGCCTTCCCCAGTGGTTCGCACCTGGTGGACGTCTTCCATCGCGGCGCCGAGCCGGTCGTGGATGCGGTGCAGCGCGGTCAGGAAGCGGGTGATCTCCGCGGCGGACACGGGCGGACTGTAGCCGGGAACGTCGGTCGGGTGCCGCCTCGCTGTCAGGGGCGGGCCGGCAGGGCGGCGTGCAGGGCGCGCATGGACCGGATCGCGGACCGGATCTCCTGCAGGTACCGGCCGGGGGTCAGCGTGGGTTCCGGCAGCCCGGCCACTGCCGCCAGCGTCGGGTCCACCCCGACCGTGTCGATCCCGCACCGGTACGGGACGGTGAGGGTGCGCAGCGCGTCGCAGTGCTGGAACGGCACGTAGATCGGGGCGGTCACCATGAGCACCGGGTCGCCGGCCCGTAGCCGGACGTGTTCCGCCCAGAACCGCTGGGTGTCGGCGGTGTGCGCCCGGCGCCGGTCCGGCTCGCTCGACGGGGCGGCGAGCACCCGCACCGGGGGCAGCCCGGCCGGGCGGTAGGTGCGCGAGGACCAGGCCCGGTGCGGGTGGTCCGCCCCCTCGCCGGTCTCCTCGCTCGGCGTCGTCACTCCAAACGCGGCGCGTACGCCCGCGTCGAGGGCGTCCACCTCGGTGACGCAGCCGGTGATCCCGGCATGGGCGAGCGTTCGCGACTCGGCCGGGGAGAGCGCCCGGCAACTGCCCAGCGCCGCCACCTCGCCGGAGATCCCGGCGACCGTGCGCGCCAGGTGCGCGGCGTACGCGGTGCGTCGCAGGCAGGCGTGCGCCAGCCCGCCGAGCACCAGCAGGTGGGCGTAGCGGGGCAGGGCCGGCGGGACGGGCCGGACCAGGCCCAGCGCCGCCGCGGCGTCGAGCACCAGCCGGGTGGTGGCCGGGTCGAAGGCGGGCTCCCGGGCTTCGGGCCGTTCCCGGCCCTGCCGGAAGTCCCAGTGTCGGGCGGAGAAGTCGTCCAGCCCGGCCAGCACCGCCGGCAGGTCCCCGGCCGGCCAGTCACCGCCGAAGTGCCCTACCAGGGCGCGCAGCGGCGGCGAGTCCACCCAGGCCTGTACCCCTGCCGCGAGTTCCCCGTCGGTCGTTCCCGCCGCGCCGGCCGGCAGCGCCACCTCCGTCGTCCGCACCCGGCGGATGCTACCGCCCGTCCGTACGCGGACACCGGCCGTTGTGGATCGTGACTACCCGGAGAATTGCCCGGGTTCGACTGCGGAAACCGCAGCGGGACGGTTGACGCGGTGTTAGGCGGGCGGGCTCGCTGCGCTACACAGTGACAGTTGTTCCCCTCATCGGGTGGTGAGAGCGTGCGAGGACCAACCGCCGCTGAAGGGTGCGACGATGACCTCCGACGATCTGCTGGCCCGGCACCGGGCCGTGCTCCCGTCCTGGATGCCGCTCTACTACGCCGAACCGATCGAGCTGGTCGGCGGCTCGGGCCGCCGGGTGACCGACGCCCAGGGCCGCAGCTACCTGGACTTCTTCGGCGGCGTGCTGACCAACATGATCGGTTACGACATCCCGGAGATCCGGGACGCGGTGGAGCGGCAGTTGCGCACCGGCATCGTGCACAGCTCGACCCTCTACCTGATCCGGCAGCAGGTGGAGCTGGCCGAGAAGATCGCCCGGGTCTCCGGCATCCCCGACGCGCGGGTCTTCTTCACCAACTCCGGTACGGAGGCGAACGAGGCGGCGCTGCTGGTGGCCACCAACTACCGCCGCTCGCACCAGATTCTCGCGGTGCGCAACAGCTACCACGGCCGGTCGTACGCGGCGATGGGCGTGACCGGCAACCGCAGCTGGTCGGCGAGCGCGCTCAACCCGCTCCAGGTGGCCTGGCTGCACTCCGGCGAGCGGCTGCGCGGTCTGCTGGCCCGGCTCGACGAGGCGGACCGGATCGACGCGGCGGTGGAGGACCTGCGCGAGGTGCTCGTCACCCAGACCGCCGGCGACGTGGCCTGCCTGATCGCCGAGCCGATCCAGGGCGTCGGCGGGTTCGTGCACGGCCCGGACGGGCTCTTCGCGGGCTGGAAGAAGGTGCTCGACGAGCATGGCATTCTGCTGATCAGCGACGAGGTGCAGACCGGCTGGGGGCGGACCGGCGAGCACTTCTGGGGCTACCAGGCGCACGGCGTCACCCCGGACCTGCTCACCTTCGCCAAGGGCATCGGCAACGGCTTCGCCCTGGCCGGCGTGGTCGGCCGGGCCGACGTGCTGGAGGCGGTGCCGGCGATCAGCTTCTCCACCTTCGGCGGCAACCCGATCTCTACGGCGGCCGGCAACGCGGTCCTCGACTACCTGCTCGAGCACGACCTGCAGGCGAACGCCGAGCGGGTGGGCGCGATCCTCGGTGACGGCCTGCGGGCCGCGCTGGCCGACCTCGACTGCGTCGCCGAGGTCCGCGGCAAGGGCCTGATGCTCGGCGTCGAGTTCGTCCGGCCGGGCACCGGCGAGCCCGACCCGGCGCTCACCGCCCGGGTCTTCGAGGCGTGCCGGGCCGGCGGTCTGCTGGTCGGCAAGGGCGGCCTCTACGGCAACGTGGTGCGGATGGGCCCGCCGCTGACGCTGACCGAGGACGAGGCGCGGGAGGGCCTGGCCATCCTGGTCGACGCGATCCGTAGTTGCGCGGCGGCGGAGGTGGCGGCGTGAGCACGACGGTCATCGGGCACTTCGTCGACGGCAAGCGGGTGGTCGGCGACTCGGAGCGGCGCGGGGACGTCTTTGACCCGGCCACCGGCCGGCGTACCGGGCTGGTGGCGCTGGCTTCCGCCGCCGACGTGGCGGGCGCGGTGGAGGCCGCCGAGCGGGCCGGGCGGGCCTGGCGGGACGCGTCGCTGGCCAAGCGGACGGCGGTGCTGTTCGCCTTCCGCGAGCTGGTCCACGCCCGGCGTGACCGGCTCGCCGAGGCGATTACCGCCGAGCACGGCAAGGTGCTCGCGGACGCCGCCGGCGAGGTGCAGCGGGGCCTGGAGGTGATCGAGTACGCCTGCGGCATCCCGTCCGCCCTGCGCGGCGGCTTCAGCGAGAACGTCTCCACCGAGGTCGACTCGTACAGCCTGCGCCAGCCGGTGGGGGTGGTGGCGGTGATCTCGCCGTTCAACTTCCCGGCGATGGTTCCGCTCTGGTTCGTGCCGGTCGCCGTCGCCTGTGGCAACGCGGTGGTGCTCAAGCCCAGCGAGAAGGACCCGAGCGCGGCGCTGCTGCTGGCCGAGTGGTTCAGCGAGGCGGGCCTGCCGGACGGTGTGCTCAACGTGGTCAACGGCGACAAGGAGGCGGTCGACGCCCTGCTCGATCACCCCGGGGTCAAGGCGGTGTCGTTCGTCGGGTCCACCCCGGTGGCCCGGTACGTGCACCAGCGCGCCGCGTTGGCCGGCAAGCGGGTGCAGGCGCTGGGCGGGGCGAAGAACCACATGGTGGTGCTTCCCGACGCCGACCTCGACCTGGCCGCCGATGCGGCGGTCAACGCCGGCTTCGGCTCGGCGGGGGAGCGGTGCATGGCGATCTCCGCGCTGGTCGCGGTGGAGCCCGTCGCCGACGCCCTGGTCGCGAAGATCGCCGAGCGGATGGCCCGGCTGCGTACCGGGGACGGCAGGCGGGGCTGCGACATGGGTCCGCTGGTCACCGCCGCGCACGCCGAGCGGGTCCGCGGCTACGTGGAGTCCGGGATCGCGGCCGGCGCGGTGCCGGTGGTGGACGGGCGGGACGTCACCCCGGAGGGGGACGGCGGGGGGTTCTGGCTCGGCCCGACTCTCTTCGACCACGTCACCCCGGAGATGTCGATCTACACCGACGAGATCTTCGGTCCGGTGCTCAGCGTCGTGCGGGTCGGCTCGTACGACGAGGCGGTCGACCTCGTGAACGCCAACCCGTACGGCAACGGCACGGCGATCTTCACCAACGACGGCGGGGCCGCCCGGCGGTACCAGCACGAGGTGGAGGTCGGCATGGTCGGCATCAACGTGCCGATCCCGGTGCCGATGGCGTACTACTCGTTCGGTGGCTGGAAGGCGTCGCTCTTCGGTGACCTGCACGCGCACGGCGCTGAGGGGGTGGCCTTCTTCACCCGCGGCAAGGTGGTCACCAGTCGCTGGCTCGACCCCCGGCACGGCGGGGTCAACCTCGGTTTCCCCACCCAGACCTGAGCAGTCGCAGCACCGCCGCCCCGGCCAGGTACGCCACCAGCGCCGGGGCGGGCAGCCCCAGTGGCTCCGGCGCGGTCTTGCCGGTGAGGCTGTTCATCAGCAGCCCGGCGACCGGGCCCGCGTAGCCGATCGCGACCAGTGCGGTCCGGATCGGGCCGGCGGTGCTCGCCGGGGCGTGCCGCCGGGTGCGGGCTTCGATCGGACCGAACACGGCGACCAGCGCGGCCAGCACCACGGCGAGGGCGAGCAGCCAGGGCACCCGCCAGGCCCACCAGGCCGCCGTGGCGCCCTGCGGGGTGGGCAGCACCCCCAGGGTGTCCAGCAGGCCGACCAGCAGGACGGCGGCGGTCAGGTGCCAGAGGAAGACGGTCAGCACGACCGCGTTCACCGCGATCACCGCCTGCCAGGGGCCGCGGCGGCGCAGCCACCGTCGCGCCGGATTCTGCAGCAGCAGGATGAGCCCGAGCTGCGCGGTGGCCGCCGCGAGCAGCGCCAGGCTGGGCGGGGCGGTGTTGTCCAGGCGCTCGCCCGGCACGTTCAGCATCGCCACCGGGTACGGCCCGACGCGGGTCAACAGCACCAGCGCGACCAGCCCCACGAGCAGCAGCACCGCCCCGGCGTGCCGCGAGGTGGGCAGCCGTCGCCGGCGCAGTCCGGGCCGGTCGCCGTCACCCCCGCCCGATGCCTGGCTCGCGCGCCGGGCGTCGTACCAGGCGAAGCCGAGCTGGTGGACGGCCAGCCAGCCGAAGAGGTAGTTCCCGGTGGCCAGCCTGTCCGGACCGAGGATCCGGCCCAGGTCGCCGAGCGCGACCAGCCCGACCAGCACCAGCGGTACGACCAGGCCGGCGCGGCGGTGCAGCGCGTACATGACGGGGGTCAGCGGGACCACCACCAGGTAGGCGACGAGGAACCAGAGCGGGATGGTGGCGAACCAGACCACCGTGCGGATCTCGACGGCGTCGGCGCCGCGCAGCCGGGCCACCGCCGCGCCGGCCGCCAGCACCACCAGCAGCGCGGTGGTGGGACGGATCAATCGGCTGCTGCGGTCGATCAGCCAGCCGGTGGCGTCCCCACCTCGGGATCGCCAGGATGTCAGCGCGGCGGCGTTGGCGTAACCCCCGACCAGGAAGAAGACCGGCATCACCTGGACGCCCCAGGTCAGCGGCCAGGCCCAGGGGAGGTCGCCCAGCGCGGAGTGCCCGGTGGGGTGTCCGGCCTGGTCACGCCCGATCACGCTGATGATCCAGTGGCCGAGGACGACCAGGGTGATGGCGAGTGCCCGGAGCAGGTCGGCGTAGCGCTCCCGGCTGGGCGGTGTGCGCTCGGCGAGCTGCCGCAGGCGGCGCATGGCGCCAGGTTATGCCAGCTGAAGTTTGTCCGTGGTGATAACGGTTCGGTCGTCGGGTCTTGTGGTCCGCGCCCTCCTGTCGTAGAAATTCTTCAGTAATACGGAATGAAGTGAAGACAAGCAACGCGTAACCCCACCGTGCCTCGACGTCGCGGCCGCCGTACCCCCACCCTCGGCGGGCCGCCCGTACCCGAACCGAGGAGATGCGATGAACAGGCGTGAGATCCTGCGGCGCACCGTCGCCGCCAGCCTGCTGGCCACCCCCGCCGTCGGCCTGCTCGCCGGCTGCGCCACCTCCGGCGGCGACGACAAGAAGGACACCGACACCTACAAGGGCACCAAGAGCGAGCAGAACCCGCTCGGCGTCAAGGAGGACGCCCCGCTCGATGTGGTGATCTTCAACGGCGGCTTCGGCGAGGAGTACGCCAAGGCCCACGAGGCCATGTACAAGGAGAAGTACCCGAAGGCGGAGATCAAGCACTCGGCGACCCAGGAGATCGGCAAGGCCCTGCAGCCGCGCTTCGTGGACGGCAGCCCGCCGGACGTGGTGAACAACTCCGGCAAGGACCAGATCGACTTCAACGGCCTGGTCAGCCAGAACGCCATCGCCGACCTGGGCGAGCTGCTCGACGCCCCAAGCCTCGACATCCCAGGCAAGAAGGTGCGCGACACGCTGCTGCCCGGCACTGTCGAGGTCGGCTCGTACGACGGGAAGTTCCTTGTCGTCAACTACACGTACACGGCGTACGGCATCTGGTACTCCACCAAGCTCTTCACTGATCGGGGTTGGCAGTACGGCAAGACCTGGGACGACCACATCGCGCTCTGCAAGCAGATCAAGGCCGCCGGCATCGCCCCCTGGACCTACCCCGGCGTGCACCCCCGCTACATGAGCTGGCCGGTGATCTCCACCGCGATCAAGTTCGGCGGTCCGTCGGTCGGCGTGGCGATCGACAACCTGGAGCCGAACGCCTGGAAGTCCGACGCGATGAAGGCGGCCGCCGACGCGTGGTACCAGATCGTCAAGGACAAGTACATCCTGGACGGCTCGGCGGGCCTGGACCATATCCAGTCGCAGACGGCCTGGAGCCAGGGCAAGGCCGCCTTCGTCTCCTGCGGCTCCTGGCTGGAGAACGAGCAGGCGAAGGTCACCCCGGCCGGCTTCAACATGACCGTCGTGCCCACGCCCAGCCTGGGGGCCGGCGACAAGCTGCCGTTCGAGGCGATCCGGGGCACCGCGGGCGAGCCGTTCATCGTCCCGGCCAAGGCCAAGAACCTCGCCGGCGGCCTGGAGTACCTGCGGGTGATGCTCTCCAAGAAGGGCGCCCAGGACTTCACCAAGAAGGTCTCCAGCCTGCCCGTGGTCGCCGGCGCCACCGAGGGCGTCGAGCTGCCGTTCGGCCTGGCCACCGTGTCGAAGGCGCTGGACGCGTCCGGCTCCAACGGCTTCAACTGGGTCTACAACAGCTACTACCGAAAGTTGGAGCGGGAGCTCGTCGACGCCGCGTGCGGCGAGTTCTTCAGCGGGCGGATCAGCCCGGCCGAGTTCCTCGACCAGTGCCAGAAGGGCGCCGACTCGATCGCCCAGGACAGCTCGATCAAGAAGTACAAGCGGGCCGCGTAGCCAGCTGGTGGGGGCGGGCGTCGGCCCGCCCCCACCTTCCTGGCCCGTTGGAGGAGGATCCCCCTCGTGCGACATGGCAAGTACCCGCTGATCATCGCGTTCCTGGTGCCGCCGCTGGCGCTCTACGTCCTGTTCGTGATCTCGCCGTACCTGCAGGCGTTCCAGATCTCGACGACGAGTTGGCTGGGTTACTCGGCCAAGGCCGACCCGGTCGGTCTGGCCAACTTCCGCACCATGCTGCACGACGACCGGGTGTGGAACGCGATCGGCAACAACGCCGTCCTGCTCGCCGTGGTGCCGGTGCTGACCATCGGTCTCGGCCTGTTCTTCGCCACCATGCTCTCGATGGGCGGTCGGAGCGACCGGGCTGGAGTGTCCGGGGTCCGCGGCAGCGCCTTCTACCGGCTGGTCTACTTCTTCCCGCAGGTGCTCTCGGTGGTGATCATCGCGCTGCTCTGGAAGGAGATCTACCACCCGAACAACGGCCTGCTCAACGGCGCGCTGCGCGCTCTCGGCCTGCCCGCGCCGACCTGGCTCGGCGATCCGCGCACCGCCTTCTGGTGCGTGCTGGCGGTGATGGTGTGGAGCAACGTCGGCTTCTACGTGGTGCTCTTCGGCGCGGCGATGTCCGCCATCCCGCGGGACATCTACGAGGCGGTGCTTCTCGACGGCGCGTCCCGTTGGGTCACGCTGCGCCGGATCACGGTGCCGCTGCTCTGGGACACCGTGCAGGTCGCCTGGATCTACCTGGCCATCGCGGCGCTGGACGGCTTCATCCTCGTCCAGCAGATGACGAACGGTGGACCGAACTTCTCCTCGGACGTGGTCGGGCTGCGGATGTACGAGACCGCCTTCAGCGATAACAAGTTCGGGTACGCCACGGCGATCGGCGTGGTGATGTTCTTCCTGACCCTCACGGTGGCGGTGCTGGCGCTGCGGGCCGCACGACGCGAGAGGATCGAGCACTCATGACCACCCTGGACAAGCCCGCCGCGACGGGCGCGGAGCCGGGCCCGGCCCGTCGCGCCCCGGGCCCGGCCCGCCCCGAGTTGGGCGTGGTGAACGTGGCGTCGCACGCCTTCCTGCTGGTCTGGGCCGCGCTGACCGTGCTGCCGCTGCTCTGGATGTTCCTCAGCTCGTTCAAGAGCGACGGCGAGATCCTCGCCGACCCGTGGGGGCTGCCCGGCGCGCTGCGCCTGGAGAACTGGGCCCGGGCCTGGACCGAGGCGCACATCGGTCGGTACTTCCTCAACAGCGCGATCGTGGTGGCCGGCTCGCTCACACTGACGATGCTGCTCGGCGCGACCGCGGCGTACGTCTTCGCGCGCTACGAGTTCCGGGGCCGGCAGATCGTCTACTACCTGTTCGTCGGCGGCATGATGTTCCCGGTCTTCCTCGCCCTCGTGCCGCTCTTCTTCGTCGTCCGCAGCGCCGGCCTGCTCGGCACCTGGCCCGGCCTCATTCTGGTGTACGCGGCGTACTCGCTGCCGTTCACGGTGTTCTTCCTGACCGCGTTCTTCCGCACCCTGCCGACCGCGGTCGCCGAGGCGGCCCTGATCGACGGGTGTGGTCACTTCCGGCTCTTCTTCCGGGTGATGCTGCCGATGGCCCGTCCGGGACTGATCAGTGTAGCGATCTTCAACTTCCTGAGCCACTGGAACCAGTTCCTCCTGCCGGCGGTGCTCCTCGAGGGTGACCCCTCGAAGTACGTCCTGGCCCAGGGACTCTCCGCGCTCGCGGTCAGCCAGGGCTATCAGGGGGACTTCAGCGGCCTGTTCGCCGGCCTGACCATCGCCACGCTGCCGGTGCTGGTGGTCTACGCGGTGTTCCAGCGGCAGATCCAGGCCGGACTCACCGCCGGCCAGCTCAAATGAGGTGGCGGCTACCCGCCCTTTGACTTGACCGGTAGGAAATCTCCTACCTATTGTGGTGGCATGACCGTGACCCACGTGCAGCTCCTCTCCGTGCCTGTCAGCGACCAGGACCGGGCCCGCGACTTCTACCTCGACGTCCTCGGCTTCGACCTCGTCTGGGACAACCCGATGGGGCCCGGCGGTCGCTGGGTCCAGGTCGCCCCGAAGGGCGCCGCGACGGCGCTGACCCTGGTCACCTGGTTCCCCACCATGCCACCCGGCTCGCTCAAGGGCCTGGTGCTGGAGACCGACGACCTCGACGCCGACGTGGCCCGGCTGCGCGAGCGGGGCGTCGTCTTCGCCGACGACGGCATCCAGACCGCCCCCTGGGGTCGGTACGTCACCTTCGACGACCCGGACGGCAACGGCATCGTGCTCCAGGCCACCCGTGTCTGAGGGGGACGTCTTCGCGGCGCTGGCCAACCCCACCCGGCGGGAGGTGCTCCGGCTGCTGCTCGAACGGGGTGAACAGCCGGTGCAGCGGCTCGCCGACCACTTCGAGATGCGCCGGCCCAGCCTCTCCGAGCACCTGCGGGTGCTCAAGGACGCCGGCCTGGTGACCGAACAGCCGGTCGGCCGGCAGCGGTTCTACGCACTGCGGCCCGAGCCGTTGCGCCAGGTGGCCGACTGGCTCGGCCCGTACGAGCAGTTCTGGCGGGCCCGCCTGGCCGACCTGCGCGAGGTGCTGGACGGGCTGCCCGATGACTGAGTCGACGGCGATCGCCCTCGACCAGTTCCTGCCCCACCCGCCGGCCAAGGTCTGGCGAGCGCTGACCGATTCTGATCTGCTGGCCCGCTGGCTCATGCCGAACGACTTCCGGCCCGTGCCAGGACACCGGTTCAGCTTCCGCACCACCCCGCGCCCCGGTCAGGGCTTCGACGGCCTGGTCCACTGCGAGGTGCTGGAGTTGGACGAGCCGCGCCGGTTGCGCTGGGCCTGGCGGGGCGGCCGCCTGGACACCGTGGTCAGCTGGACGCTAGTGCCCGAGGGGCGGGGCACCCGGCTGTTCCTGGAACACTCCGGCTTCGACCCGGACGACCCGGTGCAGCGGCGCACGTTCACGCTCCTTGACGGCGGCTGGCGCAGTCACGTCTGGCGCCGCCTCGAGCAGACCCTCACCGCCCTGCCCTGACCCCGCGCCTTCCCGCCCTCCGAGCCTTCCCGCACTCCAAGGCTTCCCGCCCTCCAGGCCTCCGCGGCGCCGAGGGCGGGTGCCGCTTCGCATGCTACGAACTTGATGACGTGAACGATTCAGGCCCCGGGTCGGCGGTGCCGCGCGGGGCAGACTCCACGCTGAGTCGGCTGCGTCATCAAGTTCGCAGGTGGGGCCACACCATCTCGCCGTTCCTGGCGGTGATGGTTCCTCGAGGCGCTTTGGAGCTGACGGCTCCAACGACTCAGGGGACCGACCGCGGGATGCGGGATCGGCCTCCGTCGTGAGTCGGTGGTGATGTCAGGTCCAAAGGCGGAGTGGGGTTGTGGTCCGCCGTCGCCCGTCGCCCGCAGGGGCAGCGCGGGGCCGAGGGGCACGGGGGTCAGGTGGTCGTCAAACCAGGAGGGCGTGCAGGGCTGCCGGGTCGGTGACCTCGGGCAGGTCGCGGGCGGCGAGCCAGGCGGCCGCTGCGGCCCCGTCGCCGGCCGTGTGCAGCGGCGCGTCCGGCCACCGGCGGGCGAGCTCGGCACGGACCGCGGCGCCGAGCGGAGTGTCCCCGGTGAGCAGCCCGCCGCCGAGCACCACCGGGTCGGCCGCGCCGGGCGGCCGGATCCGGGCCGCGTTCTCCGCGAGCAGCACGGCGGCCTCGCCGATCAGCGCCCGGGCGGTCGGCTCGCCCGCCCCGGCCGCGGTCACCACCAGCGGCGCGAGCCGGGCCAGCTCCACCGGCGGTCGCCGGGTCACCGCCTGCACGACCGCCTCGGCGGTCGCCCGCGGCCGGGCCGCCACCTCGGCCGAGCCGGTCAGCTCGGCGAGCACCAGACGGGCCAGCTCGCCGGGCGGGTCGGCGCGGTCCAGGTCGGACAGCAGCCGGCGGACCGCCTCCCGGCCGACCCAGAAGCCCGAGCCGGCGTCGCCGAGCAGCCAGCCGTGCCCGTCCGCGGTGCGGTCCAGGCGCAGGTCGCGCACCTGGGCGGCGATCGCGCCGGTGCCCGCGATGAGCACGGTGCCGTCCGGGGCCGCGGTGCCCGAGGCGTACGCCACCAGCGCGTCGCCGTGCACCGCGTACGGGCAGCACAGACCCGCGTCGCACCAGGCCTGGTCGAAGGCGGCCCGCCCCTGCGGGTCGGCGAGGAGCCGGCCGGCCCCGGCCAGCCCGATCACGCCGGCGCGTACCCGGGTCGGGTCGACGTCGGCGAGCGCGGCGCGCAGCGCGGCGAGCAGTTCGGCGGCGGCCCGCTCGGCACCGTGGCTGGTCGGGTTGCCGCCGCCGGCCCGGCCCGTGCCGAGCCGTACGCCGTCGAGGCTGACGGCGGCGGCGCGGGTGGACGTACCCCCGACGTCGAGGCCGACCACGACGGTGTCGGACATCGGCTGGCCTCCCTGTGCTCGGGCGTTGTGCCCCTTCATGCTGGTCCGCCCGGGTCGCTTAGGCAAGATCCACCGCCCCCTCGGGCTGTGCGCCAGGTAACAGTGTCAGCTTCTCGGCCTTGAAGGGCTGAGCTTGCGGATCGTGGTCGGTGCTGGCTGCATCGGTCACGCCGCGTTTGGCAGGCTGACGGCTGCCCAGTCCGTGGCACCGCGGGTGGCGATGTTGCGGGCTGCGTTCACGTCGGCGTGCTCAGCGAAGCCGCACGACGTGCATCGGAAGGTGGTCTGGTTGGGCCGGTTGGCCTTGGCGATGTGCCCGCAGGCGGAGCAGCCCTGCGAGGTGTACGCCGGGTCCACGTGGACGAGGGCCAGCCCGGCCCGGGCGGCTTTGTAGGCGATGTACTGGCCGAGTTGGTGGAATGCCCACGTGTGCAGGGTGACCCGCTGGGGCCGTCGGAGCCGTACCCGGTCGCGGATGCCCGTGAGGTTTTCCAGGGCGATGCCGCGGCCGGTGCGTTCGGCCTCGGTCACGATCTGCTTGGCGATGCGATGGTTGGTGTCGGCCGCGAACCGGGCTTCCTTACGGCGGCGGGCCTTCAACAGCCGCTTGGCCGATTTGGTGCCGATACGCTGGAGCTTGGTCCGCAGCCGCTGGTTACGGTGCCGCACCCGGTTCAAACCCTTGCCGCTGTGTCGGGTGCCGTCGTTGGTGGTGGCGATGTTCGCGAGGCCCAGGTCCACACCGAGGAACCCGTCAGGCTCTTTCACCTCGACATCGGGAATGTCGCAGGTGGCGTACAGGTACCACTTGCCGTCACGGCACACCAGGTCAGACTCGCCCTTTCGGTAGGCGGACAGCACCGCGTACTGCCCGTCAGAGCAGCCGAACCGGATACGGGCCTGCCGGCCCGCTGTCGTCCAGATGGACACCGTGCGGGACCGCATCTGCCAGGACAGGCAGCGGTCGTCGAACGGCTGCGCGGCGTCCCGGCGGAATCCGACCGGCTTCCCCTCAGCGTTGCGGCGGCGTTTCGACCCGGGCTTGCCGAGGTTGCCGGCGCGGATGTTGGCGTTCAGGGTGGCGTACGCGCCGGCGACCTTGCGGGCGACGTGGATCGCCGGCTGAGCCGACAACCCCATCGCCTTCAACCGGCCGTAGGTGAGCCGCTGCAACGCCTGCTTGCCGAACACCCGCCCCTGATACGCCTCGACCGAGACGACATTAGCGGCCTCGTTGCACAGGGCCAGCGTGTCCCGCAACGCCGCCTCCTGGCCAGCGTCAGGGAACAACCGCACCTGAACAACGATCCACACCGTCCACAGTATACCGATCGGCCCATCATCATGATGAAACGTCGGACCCGCATGTCCGGCGAGGCCGCGGCGGGTTTCCAACCTGCACGTGCATCTGGTTTTCGTCACCAAAGATCGCCGCGGTGTACTCGATGAGGCGATGCTCGCCCCTCGTCAGCAGGTGATGGCCGACGTGCGCGCGACTTGGGAGCCGAGCTGGCCGAGTTCACTGGCGAGAACGACCGGGTCGCAGGCAAGGAGTACATCGCCAACCAGAGGCACCCGGGCCCCCTGGGCGCTTCCTCCCGGCCTGACGACCGCGATTCTTCACTAGATCTCGTTGAAAAATTTCGCCCACGGTCTTGACAGGGAGGGGTGCTTAGTAAGAACTTTTACCACTAACAGTAAACACTCTTTCCGAAAGGCGTCCCATGGTTGATCACGAGGTGGACACCCCCGCGGGGACCGCGGTGGTCGACGCCGACGCGGTCGACCGGCGGGGTGCGGTGGCGGTCTCCTCCGACGGGGTGCTGGCCAGGGTCCGGGCCGGGGCCGGGGAGCTGACGGGCGCGTTGCGCCGGGTCGCCGAGCACGTGCTCAGCGACCCGGAGGCGGCGGCCCGGGCCACCATCGTGGAACTGGCGGAGCGCAGCGGCACCTCACCGGCAACCATCACCCGGTTCTGCCGGGCGATGGGCTTCGAGGGCTACGCCGACCTGCGGCTCGGCATCGCCGCGGAGACAGGCCGGGCGCGCTCGGCGGGCTGGACCGTCGACATCGGCCGGGAGATCCAGCCCAGTGACCCACTGTCCCGGGTCCTCGACCAGATCATGGCCGCCGACACCCGCGCCATGCACGACACCGCCGCGCTGCTCGACCTCGCCGAGGTGGAGAAGGCGGCGGTGGCCATCGCCGGCGCGAGCCGGGTGAACATCTTCGGCGCCAGCGGCAGCGCGCTGGTGGGCGAGGAGATGCAGTTCAGCCTGCACCGCATCGGGGTGGCCGCCTGGGCCTGGAGCGACGTGCACGAGGGGCTGGCCAGCGCCGCCCTGCTCGGTGTCGGCGACGTGGCGCTGGGCATCTCGCACACCGGGCAGACCCGGGAGACCATCGAGTTGCTCG
The DNA here is from genome assembly GCF_043204735.1 of Micromonospora sp. NPDC047740. Classification (NCBI taxonomy): domain Bacteria; kingdom Bacillati; phylum Actinomycetota; class Actinomycetes; order Micromonosporales; family Micromonosporaceae; genus Micromonospora; species Micromonospora sp. NPDC047740. The sequence continues at coordinate 82,154 of NZ_JBIDCT010000021.1, read as the reverse complement.
CGGAGGCGGGCAGCCGGGGCGCCACCACGGTCGCGCTGACCGGCTTCCCCCGCTCGCCGCTGGCCGAGCTTGCCGACATCGTGCTGGTCACCGCCAGCCAGGCCACCACCTTCCGGCCCGACGCGCTCTCCGCCCGGCACCCTCAGCTCGTCGTGCTCGACCTGCTCTACATCGCCGTGGCGCAGCGCACCCACGACCGCGCCCACGCGGCCTTCCGGCGTACCGCCCAGGCCGTCGATGGACACAAGGCCGCGAAGGGGGGCACTTCATGATCAGCGCCCAGCGCTACGCGGACGCCGTCCGGCCGGTGCTCGACCGGCTGGTCGACACGCAGGCGGCGGCGGTGGACCGGGCCGCCGACCTGATCGCCGCCGGGCTGCGCGCCGGCGGGGTGCTCCAGGCCTTCGGCGCCGGCCACTCCGAGGCGTTCGCCGCCGAGCTGGTGGCCCGGGCCGGCGGGCTGGTGCCCACCAACCGACTCTCCCTGCACGACCTCGTGCTGCACGGTGACGCGCCCCGCGACGTGCTCGCCGACCCCAAGCTGGAACGCGACCCGGCCGTGGCGCACCAGCTCTACGCCCTCGCGGCGCCGCAGCCCGAGGACGTGTTCGTGGTCGCCTCCCAGTCCGGCATCAACGGCTCGGTGGTCGAGCTGGCGGCGCTGGTCCGGGCGCACGGCCATCCGTTGATCGCGGTCACCTCGGTCGAGCACACGGCACGGGTCGCCCCGCGGCACCCGTCCGGGCACCGGCTCGCCGACCTCGCCGACGTCGTGCTGGACAACGGCGCGCCGTACGGCGACGCACTGCTGCCGCTCGAGGGCGGCGGCGCGGTCTGTGCGGTCTCGTCGGTCACCGCGGCGCTGCTGGCGCAGCTGCTGACCGCCGAGGTCGTACGACGGTTCCACCAGGCCGGAGAGGTACCCCCTATCTACCTCTCCGCCAACGTCCCCGGTGGGGACGAGCACAACCTCGCCCTCGAGTCGCGGTACGCCGGGCGCCTCCGGCGCACCGCCTGACCCGACACCACAAGGAGAGACGAAGATGTCGGTTACTCCCGAGAACCTCGGCGACCTCAGCCGGCGGACGCTGCTGCGGCGGGCCGCCGCGGCCGGCCTGCTCGCCACCCCGGCGATGGGCCTGCTCAGCGCCTGCGCCGGCAGCGAGCCGAAAAAGTCCGACGACACCGGCGGCGCGAAGAGCAAGGACAACCCGTTCGGCGTCAAGGACGGCAGCGCGGTCAAGGTGGTCATCTTCAACGGTGGCCTCGGTGACCAGTGGGCGAAGGAAGACAAGGTCATCTTCAACGCCAAGCACGCCAACGTCACGGTCAACATGAGCTCGACTCAGAAGATCAAGACCGAAGAGCAGCCGAAGATGGCGACGCAGCCGAGTGACCTGGTGATGAACTCGGGTGCGGACATGATGGACCGCAGCACGCTGATCAACGAGGGTGCCATCGAGCCGCTCGACGACCTGCTCACCGCCCCGGCGTGGGACGGCGAGGGCACCGTCGCCGACACCCTGTTGCCCGGCACGGTGTCCGACGGCACGCAGAACGGCAAGTTCTACGTCGTCAACGTGGCGTTCACGGTCTGGGGCAACTGGTACAACGCCGCCCTGTTCAAGAAGGAGGGTTGGCAGCCGCCCACGACCTGGGACGAGTTCTTCGCGCTCGCTCCGAAGATCAAGGCCAAGGGCATGGCGCCCTACGTCCACGACGCGGTCCACGGTTACTACCCCCGGTGGGCGCTGATGGCGAGCATCTGGAAGTCTGCGGGCAAGCAGGTGGTCGTCGACATCGACAACCTCAAGGACAACGCGTGGAAGGCCGACGGCGTCCTCAAGGCGCTGGAGCCGTGGGAGAAGCTCGTCAAGGACAAGCTGCTGCTGCCGGGCAAGCTCGACCACACCCAGTCGCAGCAGGCCTGGCTCGACGGCAAGGCGGCGTTCATCCAGGTCGGCACCTGGCTGAAGAACGAGATGTCGGCGACCATCCCGCCGGGCTTCGAGCTCACGATCTCCGACTACTGGTCCAACCCGGGCGACAAGGCGCCGAAGGACGTGTTCGCCGCCTCCGGCGAGGGCTTCGTCGTGCCGAGCAAGGCCCCCAACAAGGCCGCCGCCAAGGAGTTCCTGCGGGCGATCCTGTCGAAGGAGGGCTCGGCCAAGTTCGCCGAGCTGACCAAGTCGCTGGCCTCCACCAAGGGCTCCGGCGACAACGTGCAGGACTCGGCGCTGTCCAGCGCGAACGCCCTGATGAAGAACGGCGGCAGCGAGCTCATCTCGGTCAAGTTCCAGGACTTCTACGCCGACCTGGACAAGGAGAGCCAGAACCTCTCCGAGGAGCTGATGGCCGGCCGGCTCACCGCGCAGCAGTTCATCGACAAGATGCAGACGGCCGCCGACAAGGTCGCCAAGGACTCGTCGATCAAGAAGCAGACCCGCACCGCCTGATCCGTTCGAGAGAGGCAGTCCAATGCGGCACGGAGTCGCGCGTTTCGTCACGGGCTTCCTGGCCCTGCCTGTCGCGCTGTACCTGTTCTACGTGGTGTGGCCGTTCGTGCAGGCGGCGGGATACTCGCTGACCGACTGGGGTGGGTTCTCGGGCTCCCAGAACTTCGTCGGGCTGGACAACTATGTCCGGCTGCTCTCCGACGAGCTGATCCGGAAGGCTTTCTGGCACAACGTCTTCTTCCTGGTCACCGTGCCGCTGTTCACCATCGCGCTGGCCCTGTTCCTCGCGTTCCTGCTCAATGTGGGCGGACGCGAGGACAGGGCCGGCATCCGCGGGGTGGTCGGCTCCGGCCTCTACAAAATCATCTTCTTCTTCCCGCAGGTGCTGTCGCTGGTGGTCATCGCCGTCATGTGGCAGCAGATCTACCGGACCGACGGTCAGGGCCTGATCAACGGGATGCTCATCAAGATCGGACTGGTCGACGCGGACAACCCGATCGCGTTCACCGCCGATCCGGAGCCCTTCCTCGGCGTACCGGCGGTGCTGTGGTGGCTGCTGCTCATCGCGGTGTGGAGCGGGGCCGGTTTCTACATGGTGCTCTTCTCCGCGGCGATGCAGTCGATCCCGAAGGACATCTTTGAGGCGGCGATCCTGGACGGCGCGAACCGGTTCCACACCTTCTTCCGGGTCACCCTGCCGCTGCTGCGGGACACCATCTCGGTCGCCTGGGTCTACCTGGGCTTCATCGCGCTGGACATGTACGCCCTGGTCTTCGTCATGACCCCGAGCCAGGGCGGCCCGAACCATGCCAGCGAGATCTTCGCGTCGGTGCTCAACTTCACCGCGTTCCAGAAGGGCCAGTACGGCTACGCCTGCGCGATGGGTGTCGCGCTGGCCATCTTCACGATCCTGCTCGCCGCGCTGCAGTTGAGGATCACCCGTCGTGACCGCATCGAGTACTGAAGGAGGCGTGACGATGAGCACGGCGACGCATGGTCTCGGCCGGGCCGACCAGGCCAGCCCGTCCCGCCCGGCGCCCGTACGGCGGGCCGACGCCCGCCGGGCCGGAGTGGGTGCCCGGATCTTCAACGGCTTCTCCCACCTGTTCCTGGTGGTCTGGGCCCTGATGGTGGTCTACCCGCTGGTGTGGGTGGTGATGTCGGCACTCAAGAACGACTCGGAGGTCATCCGCGAGCCGCTCTCCCTGATCCCGAGCAAGCTGCACTGGGACAACTTCGCCCGGGCCTGGACCGAGGGACACCTCGGGTCGTTCTTCCTCAACACGGTGCTGGTGCTGGCCGGCAGCGTCACGCTGACCATGCTGCTCGGCTCGATGGCCGCGTACGCCCTGGCGCGCTACGAGTTCCGCGGCAACCGGCTGATCTACTACATGTTCCTCTCCGGCCTGACCCTGCCGATCTACCTGGCAGCGGTGCCGCTGTTCAAGGGCGTCTACAACATGGGAATCACCTTCCCGCTGCTCGGCCCGAACAAGCACCTCATGCTGATCGTGGTCTACGTCGCCTGGTCGCTGTCGTTCACGATCTTCTTCATGCACTCGTTCTTCCGGACGCTGCCCGACTCGATCGCCGAGGCGGCCATGGTCGACGGGGCCTCGCACACCCGGACCTTCTTCAGCGTGATGCTGCCGATGGCCAAGCCGGGCCTGATCAGCATCGGCATCTTCAACGTGCTCGGCCAGTGGAACCAGTGGTACCTGCCGACCCTGCTCATGCAGTCGGTGGCCGGCGAACCGAAGCATCAGGTGCTCTCCCAGGGACTGATCGAACTCTCCGTCAACCAGGGCTACAAGTCCGACTGGTCCGGCCTCTTCGCCGGCGTCACCATGGCCATGCTGCCGGTCCTGATCGTGTACATCGTGTTCCAGCGCCAGGTCCAGTCCGGCCTCACCGCCGGCGTCGGCAAGTAAGCCCCCGCCCCTCGCCTGGTCGAACGGGGCGCGGCGAGTGTCGGAGGGGCGAGGCAGAATCGCGTCCGTGCTGGTGGCGGTGGTGTCGGACGAGCGGGGCGGGGGAGTGCTGCAACCCCTCGACCCTGCCGGCCGACCCGCCGGCCCGGCCGAGCCGGTCGCCGACCTCGCCGCCGCGGTGGCCGCCCGGGAGGCCGCCGGCCGTCCCCGCTGGGTCTGGGCCACCGGCGCCCCGCTCTACCCGGCGCTGCTGCGCGCCGGCGTACGGCTGGACCGCTGCCACGACGTCGAGCTCACCGAGGCGCTGCTGCTCGGGTACGCGGGCCGCTGGGGCGAGCCCCGGTCGCTCGCCGCCGCCTGGGCCCGGCTCACCGGCGCGCCGGTGCCGCCCGACCCGGCGCCCCGCCCGGCGGAACCCCCCGGTCACGGCCAGGGCGCGCTCTTCGACCCGCCGTCCGGCCCGCCCGGCCCGGGCATCGAGGCGTTGACCCGGGTGTACGCGGACCAGCTCGACCGGATCGCTGCGACCGCGCAGCCCGGCCGGTTCCGGCTGCTGGTCGCCGCCGAGTCGGCCGGTGCGCTGATCGCCGCCGAGATGGGGGCGGCCGGCCTGCCGTGGCGCGCCGACGTGCACGACGCGATCCTCGCCGACCTGCTCGGCGAGGCGTCGCCGGTCGGCGGGCCGCCCCGCCGGCTGGCCGAGCTGGCCGCCCGGATCGCCGACGCGTTCGGCGTCCGCCAGTTGCACGCCGACTCCCCGGCCGAGCTGCTGAAGGCGTTCGCCCGGGCCGGCGTGGAGCTGCCGAACACCCGGGCCTGGGTGCTGCGCGGGGTGGAGCACCCGGCGGTGCCGCTGGTGCTCGAATACAAGGAGCTCTACCGGATCTGGACGGCGCACGGCTGGGCGTGGCGGGACGCCTGGGTCTCCGGCGGCCGGTTCCATCCCGAGTACGTGCCCGGCGGGGTGGTCTCCGGCCGCTGGGCCACCCGGGGCGGCGGCGCGTTGCAGATCCCGAAGGTGATCCGGCGTGCGGTGGTGGCCGACCCGGGCTGGGCGTTCGTGGTGGCCGACGCGGGGCAGCTCGAACCCCGGGTGCTCGCCGCGGTCTCCGGGGACGACCGGCTTGCCGCCGCCGGTGGCGCCGGGGACCTCTACGCCGCCCTGGCCCGGGACGCCTTCGCCGGTGACCGGGCCCGCGCCAAGGTGGCCCTGCTCGGCGCCATGTACGGGCAGACCGGTGGCGCGGCGGTGCCCGCCCTCGCGGTGCTCAAGCGCAACTACCCGACGGCGTTCGGATACGTCGAGGCGGCCGCCCGCACCGGTGAGGCGGGCGGGCTGGTGCGGTCGTGGTTGGGGCGTACCTGCCCGCCCGGGTCGGTGGGCTTCGGTGACGGGGAGGAGGCGGACCCGGACGCCGGGGCGGACCCGCAGGGCCCCCGGGCCCGGGCGGCCCGGTCCCGGGGCCGGTTCACCCGCAACTTCGTCATCCAGGCCACCGCCGCCGAGTGGGCGGCCACGTTGCTGGCCACCCTGCGCACCGCGCTGGCCGGCACCGGGGCCGAGCTGGTGTTCTTCCAGCACGACGAGGTGATGGTGCACTGCCCGGCCGAGCAGGCCGAGACGGTGGCGGCGGCGGTCACCGCCGCGGGCGCCCGGGCCGCCGGGCTGCTCTTCGGGGACACTCCGGTCCGGTTTCCGCTCGACCTGTCCATCGTCGACTGCTACGCCGACGCGGCATAGTCACCACAAATTTCCGTTTTGCCCCGCTACCCGCTCCCGGTGGCGCTCGTTGGTCCGGTGTGCGTACGACGGGACGGACCGGGCGCGGCTGCCCCCGGTCCGTCCCCCTGGTCGAGGGGGCACCGCTGAACCGGATCGCAGGAATGATCATCGCCGCTGGTGGGGGCCGTCGAATCGGCGGACCCGAGGCGTTGCTGCACCAGGGGGAGAAGCCCCTGCTGAGCCAGCTGGTCGACACGATGCGCGAGGCGGGCTGCGAGCAGGTCGTGGTCGTGCTGGGCGCGGCGGCCGACCAGGTCCGCGAGACGGCGGACTTGACCGCGGCCACCGTGGTGGTCAACCGGGCCTGGGGGACCGGGGTGGGCTCCTCGATCCGGGCCGGGCTGGCCGCGCTGACCGACGAGGGGATCGAGGCGGTCGTGGTGGTGCCGGTGGACATGCCCGGGCTCACCACCGGCGCGGTCCGCCGGGTGGCCGCCCTGCCGTACCCGGACGTGCTGGTCTGCGCCACCTACGACGGACTGCGCGGCTACCCGATGGTGTTCGGTCGCCGGCACTGGTCCGGGATCGCGACCCTGGCCAGCGCCGACGTCGGGGCCCGGCCGTACCTGCTAGCGCACAAGGATCAGATCGTCGACATCTCCTGCGACTCAGTGGCCGACGGCAGCCGGATCGACAGCCCGGAGCTGATGGCGCTCTACGGCCTCTCCATCCCCGAGCAGCGCGTCGGCGTCTGAGTACCTCGGTCGAAATGCGGCGCTCTCCATCCAGGTCTGCGCCCGGCCGTTTATCAACTACGGGTTGATGGCTCTGGATGTCGCGCAGATCCTCATTGGTGAGGACGTCGGCGGCGCGGACGCCGACGCGACCGTCACCTCCGGCGGCAGTGAGTGTCCGGAGCTGCACACCGGCGTGCTGAAGCTGCGCGGCTGGGCGCAGGAGAAGGGCAACTACTGCGGCCCGGGGACCCTGCAGGCCGCCGCGGCGAGCATGGGCATCTCGACGGTGCCCAGCCAGAACGAGCTGGCCAGCCAGTCTCACACCAGCTCCACCGCCACGCTGCCGTCGGACATGGCGGCCACCCTGTCGGGTCACACCCCGATCGGCATGGGCTACGACCTGTACGGGTGGTACTCGTTCGGCGACAGCAACCTGCCGCTGGAGTACGGCATCGACCGGGTCCGCCGCGGCATCAAGCAGGGCCAGCCGTCGATCCTGCTGGTTAAGCCGCAGCTGCTGCCCTGGGGCACGTCCGGCGGCAGCGGCCTGCTCCGCCACTACGTGATGATCTATGGGTATGGATCGGTCGACAGCAGCGCCGGTGCGACGGGTGAGTACACCAGCACCTTCAAGGTCTGGGACCCGTGTGACGCGACCACCCACGACATGACGCTCGATGAGCTGATCACCGCGGCGAACGCCGCCGAGGTGCCCGGCGACATTACGACCATCTCACCGAAGATCTGACGCATCGGGCCGTCGTGCGCCGCGTGGCTTTCGACGCGGCACACGACGGCCCGGTAGTCCGGAGCCCGCCCTGGCTGTTCGGGCTTGTTCGGGCACGTTCGGGACCGTGGACATCCGGCGCCCGACGAATTGACGATCTTTCCCATGGAGCAGTTGGCGGTGAACTTGCTGGGCCCACTGGAGGTGCGGCAGCGAGGTCGCCTGGTACCCATTCCGACCGGGAAAGCGCGCACCCTACTGGCGATGCTGCTGCTTGATCGGGAGCGCACGCTACGTCGGGCGACGGCCTATACCGAATTATGGGGTGACTCCGTGCCTGCCTCGGCCGCTTCGAACTTCCGCAGCTATCTTGCCGAGTTGCGGCTGTGGGTGATGGACCTGGGCGGTCAACTGTTCCAGGGCCGTTACGGCTGGTCGTTGACCATCCCGGGCAGTGTCGATGCTCTGCGGTTCCAGGCCATGATCGACGAAGGTCGTGCTGCGCGGCGCGCCGGGGATGGGGCCTCGGCTATCAGGTTTTTTGCTGATGCGGTTTCACTGTACCGCGACTCCCCGATGCTCGACGTGCCGCAGGGTCCGGCCCTGTTCGGATACGCGCAGGCCCTGCTCGTCCTGTGGCAGTCCGCCATGGAGGAGTACGCCGAACTGCTGATCGAGGCGGGCGAGCCTGATCGTGCACGCCTGCTGTTGCATTCCTTTCTCGGCCGCCAGCCATATCGCGAGCGGGCCTGGGGTCACCTCATGGTGGCCTGTAGCAGCAGCGGCGATGTCGCGGCCGCCGTTGACGCGTACCGGCGCGCCTGTGGCTATCTGGCCAACGATCTCAAAGCGCGGCCGAGCCCGCTGTTGACGTCGCTGTACGGGGCCATCCTGCGCGGAGATCCGCGGGTACGGCTCGGGTCTGGTCCGGCGCCGCACTACCAAGGCGGTTGGCGGCGGGACACCGGCGCGGTGTGCGCTCCGAAATGCGCACAGGCGTGCGGCACCGACCAACCCTACCCGCATGAGAAAACGAGTAACGAGATGGCGTGCGGTTGTGGCGTCGGCGACCGGGGCGGTATTGGCAGCGACGCTGCTGGCCGTGCCGGCGCAGGCCAAACCGGATCGCCCGCTCCGTCCTGACCTGCCCAAGCCGGCGTCGACGCCGGGCACCAGTGCCGCTCAAACCGCCGGACACAGGCCGGGTCGCGAGGAGGCCAGGTTCCTTCGTACCTCGCCGGGCGCGACCTGGCAGGCCACGGTCGCTGCGCCCACAGGGGTACGAGCGGAGGTGCTCGACCGCGCCACCGCCTCCCGTGCCGGCGTCAAGGGCCTGCTCCTGCGAGTCTCCAGCGACAATGCCAAGACCGCGTCTGTCGAGGTCGACTACCGCGGGCTGAGGCACGCTTACGGCGGTGACTGGGCCTCGCGCCTGCAGTTCGTGCGGGTCCACGACGGCAAGGTGTTCCCGGGCCGTAACGATCTGAGAAACGGAAAGCTGCGGGCCGAGCTGCCGCTGCCGGCCAAGTATCGCCTGCCGAGCGGGCAGCGTGCGGATGACGATCCGACTTTCGCCCAAGCGAGTCTGTTCGCGGTGACCGCCGCATCTAGCGGTCCCAACGGCAGCTTCCAGGCCACGACCCTGTCGCCGTCGCTGAGTTGGCAGGTCGGGCTGAACTCCGGTGACTTCGGCTGGTCGTACCCGATGGGGGTGCCCGACCTTCCCGGATTGACCCCCGACCTGGGCCTCAACTACTCCTCCGGCAGTGTCGACGGGCGGATGGCGGCGACGAACAACCAACCGTCGATCATCGGTGAGGGCTTCGACTCGCAGGCCGGTTTCATCGAGCGCTCCTACCAGTCGTGCAAGGAGGACGGGCAGGCCACCTCGCAGGAGTTGTGCTTCGCCTCCCAGAACGCGACGGTCGCGCTGCCCGGCATCAGCGGCGAGCTGGTACGCGACGACGCGACCGGCGTCTGGAAGTCCGAGGAGGACAGCGGATGGCGCGTGGAGCTGCTCACCGGCGCAGCCAACGGCGACAATAACGGTGAGTACTGGCGGCTGACCTCACGGGATGGCACCCAGTACTTCTTTGGCCGGTCGGCGGCGGCAAAGTCGGCATGGACGGTGCCGGTCTTCGGCGACGACGCGGGGGAGCCGTGCCACCAGGCCGTGTTCGCCAGCGCGTGGTGCACCCAGGCGTACCGGTGGAACCTCGACTACGTCGTCGACACCCACGGCGACGCGATGGCGTACTACTACGACACCGAAACCAACTACTACAGCCGGGCCCAGTACGTGCGCGCAGGGCAGTTGAACCGGATCGAGTACGGCTTCCGAGACGGCTCGGCCGCCCCGGCGCCGGGGCGGGTCTCGTTCACCACCGCGCCGCGCTGCATCCCCGGGACTGTCTGCGACCCGGCGACCAACCCGGAGAACTTCCCCGACGTGCCGTTCGACCAGCAGTGCACGAGCACGACATGCGCCGTCACGACCCCGACCTTCTGGACGACGAAGCGGCTGGCGAAGATAACCACCCAGATCTATCACGACTCCGGGTACCGCGATGTCGCGTCGTGGACGCTCAACCACGAGTTTCCCTCGAACGGCGACGGTACCGACCCCGGGCTGTGGCTGGAGTCGATCGTTCACACCGGGCACGTCGGCGGGACGGTGGCGATGCCGCCGCTGCAGTTCGACGGGGAGCTGCGCGACAACCGGGTCGATGGGCTCGACATGGCACGCCCGTTCGCCAAGTGGCGGCTGAAGACCATCACCAATGAGACCGGTGGCCGGATCGAGGTCACGTACGCGGAGCCGGAGTGTCATCGGTCGAGCCTGCCCGTGCCCGACAGCAACGCGATGGCCTGCTATCCCGGGTACTGGCTGATGGGTGGCTCCACAGAGCCGACGCTGGACTGGTTCCACAAGAGCGTGGTCAGCCGGGTCGTCGAGCGGGACATGACCGGCAGCGGCAATGCGGCGGAGGTCACCGAGTACGAATACCTCGGCGGTATCGGGTGGACCCACGACATGGGTGAGCTGACGCCGGCCCGCTTCAAGTCGTGGGGACAGTTCCGTGGCTACCAGCGCACCCGGGTCAAGCACGGCGATCCGCTGGCCGGGACGCAGCGCGTCGAAGAGCACCTGTTCCTGCGGGGCATGGACAACGACCTGCTCGCCAACGGCACGCGCCGTGACGTGTGGGTCAGCGACTCGCAGGGCGGCACCATCGAGGACAAGCCCGTGCGGCGCGGATTCACCCGCGAGATGACCGTCTTCAACGGCAACGACTGGCTCAGCAAGACCATCTCGGAACCGTTGGAGATCCGCAAGACGGCCACCCGCAACCGGCCGGCCGGGCCGCTGGAGGCGTACCTGACCGAGGAGCGGTCCGAGCGCGAGTACACCAAGCACCCGGGCGGGGTGTGGGTCACCGAAACCCTCTACTCGTACGACGACTACGGCCGTGTGATCCAGACCCATGATCGCGGAGACGTATCGACCCCGGATGACGACACGTGCGCCCGGACGTCGTACACGCAGAACCTCACATCGTGGATCATCGACACGTTGGCCAGGATGGAAACGGTCAGCGTGGGCTGCGACGTCACGGCGACAGACGCCGACCTCATCGGCGACCAGCGCCAGTACTACGACGGCGCGACCAGCATCTCCACACCCCCTGTCAAGGGCGATCTGACGAAGTCGGAGGAGGTGTCCGAGCCGGGCGCCTACGTGTTGGTGGGTTCCGCGCGGTACGACGTGCACGGCCGCCCGATCGAGTCGACGGATCCGTCCGGTGACAAGGGCACGGTGACCTACAGCCCGGAGACCGGTGGGCCGGTGACGTCAATCGTGCAAACCAACGCCCTCGGGCACACCAGCACCACCTCCCTCGACCCGTTGCTGGGCACCGTCCTGTCCACGGTCGACGCCAACGGTGTCCGTACCGACATGACCTACGACCCGCTGGGCCGGCTCACCGCGGGCTGGGCTCCCGGGCGTAGCAAGGCGGCCGAGCAGTCACCTTCGGCGACCTTCTCCTACCTGGTGCGGGGCAACGCGCCCTCGGTCGTCACCAGCAGTACGTTGCTGTCCAACGGCTCCTACCTGGTCAGCCGGAACCTCTTCGACGGGTTCCTGCGGCTGCGCCAGACGCAGAGCCCGTCGCCGGCCGGCGGACGGGTCATCACCGACACTCTCTACGACAGCCAGGGTCGGGTCTTCAAGACCAACGACGACTACTGGAACGCCGATGCCGCCCCGGCGACCTCGTTGTTCCTGGTGTCAGACGCCAGGGTGATGGCCCAGACGCGTTACCTCTTCGACGCCGCGGGGCGCGAGACCGACGAGCTCCTGCTGTCGGAGGGGGTCGAGAAGTGGCGTACCAGGACGTCGTACGGCCCGAACTGGACGGCAACCGACCCGCCCGCGGGCGGCACGCCGACCATGGAGGTCTTCGACCTCGAAGGCCGCACCGTCGAGCTGCGGCAGTTCCACGGCGACTCGTCGACCGGCGCCTACGACGCGACGAAATACACGTACAACAAGGCCGGGCAGAAGGCGAGCGTGACCGACGCGGCCGGAAACGTCTGGCGCTCCTCGTACGACCTGCGTGGCCGGATGATCCGCGACGAGGACCCAGACTCCGGGGTCACGGTCAGCACCTACGACGACGAGGACCAGCTGATCTCCAGCACCGATTCCCGCGGCAGCACGGTGACCAGCACCTATGACGCTCTGGGGCGCAAGACCGGCCAGTTCAAGGGGCAGACGAAGCTGGCCGCGTGGACGTACGACACGCTCCCCAACGGCAAGGGGCTGCCGGTGGCCTCAATCCGGTACGTCGACGGAAACGCCTACTCCAGCGAGGTCACGGGCTACCAGCAGGGGACCGGCCGAGCTCTGGGATCGAAGGTCACCATCCCCGAGTCGGAGGAAGGCCTGGGTGGTACGTATACCACCAGCCTGACCTACGACGGGTTCGGGCGGCTCACAAAGACCGAGCTCCCATCCGCGCCGGGGCTGCCCGCCGAGGCCCTCACCCACAGGTACAACGAGTTTGACCTGCCGCAGCAGCTGTCGGGGCTGGACAGCTACGTCAACGACACCTCGTACGACGAGTTCGGCCGCGTCACCAGCACCGCACACGGCACGTCAGGGCACCAGGTCTGGTCCGGGTTCGGTTTCGACCCGGTGACCGGGCGGCTGGAGTTCGCCTCGATGGACCGCGAGGACGAGAACGACCCGAGCGTGTCAGCGGTGACCTACACCTACGACCCGGTCGGCAACGTGCTGTCCAGCGCGGACGCCGTCTCCGGCGACCAGCAGTGCTTCGGCTACGACTACCTGACCCGGCTGACCGAGGCATGGACCCCGTCGTCCGGCGACTGCGGCGACGCCCGATCCGCGACCGCGCTGGGCGGGCCCGCAGCCTACTGGCACTCGTTCACCTACGACAAGACCGGGAACCGGCTGTCGGAGGTCCGCCACGCGGCGGGTGGGGACACCACCCGGGCGTACACCTATCCCACGGCGGGCTCGGCGCAACCCCACACCCTCAAGTCGGTGACCACCACCGGCCCCGGAGGGTCGAAGACCGACACCTACACCTACGACAGCACCGGCAACATGCTGACCCGGCAGGGCCAGAACCTTACCTGGGATGCGGAGGGGCAACTTGAGAAGATCGGAGACACCTCGTTCCTCTACGACGCCGACGGTAACCGGCTGATCCGTCGTGACGCCTCCGGCACCACGCTCTACCTCGGCGAGTTGGAGATCCATCGCGGTACCACTGGGGGCCTTTCCTCGACCCGCTACTACGGCAACGTCGCCGTACGCACCTCGGCCGGGTTGAGCTGGCTGGTCTCCGACCACCAGGGCACCGCCAACGTCACGATCAGCGCGTCGGACCTGTCGGTGACCAGGCGGTACCAGACTCCGTTCGGGCAGACACGCGGCACCGCCGTGAGCTGGCCGTCAGAGCGCGCTTTTGTCGGCGGAACGAAGGACCCGTCGACCGGGCTCGTCCATCTCGGCGCGCGGGAGTACGACCCGGAGATCGGTCGCTTCATCTCGATCGACCCGATCGTCGACGAAGGCGATCCGCAGCAGATGAACGGGTACGCGTACGCGAACAACTCACCGGTCACGTTCTCAGACCCGGACGGGTTGAAGTACAGGTGCTCCAACCCGCGGCAGTGCGATGGCAGCGACGCAAAGCAGAAGGCGGACGCAGCCAAGCGGGCGGCTGCCGCGCGAAAGGCCGCCGCCGAGCGGGCCCGCCAGGAGCAGATCCGGGCCCGCAACCGGGCGGCAATCGGCCGAGCGCAGGCCAAGGCGGCGCGGGACAAGGCGGCGGCGGAACGCAGGAAGGAGCGCATCCGCGCCAAGAACCAGGCGGCGGCGGCCAAGGCGGCGGCGAAGGCGGCCCGGGACCAGGCCAAGAAGGAACGGGCGGCGCAGAAAAAGCGGGACGACGCACTGGCGAAATGCGGCGGAAGCATTCGTGCCTGCCAGAAGAAGGACGAAGAGCGCTACACGAAGAAGGTCTGCTACAACAAGGCCTCTTGCGAGCACTACGAGCGCCGCTTCGTCAAGCCGAAGCAGCCCGCTGCGAAGAAGTGCGGTGGACGTTACGGCTGTACGTCCATGGGACCTGCCAAAGGACCGCTCAAGCAGACGGCAGGATCGTCCTGCCATGGGTTCGCTCTGGACTGCTGGAAGGCGGATAACGACACGGTCATCCGAAACGTCTCCAAGGGTGCGGTGATAGTCGGAGGCGCCGCGGCCGGAGCGGTCGCCTGCGGGACGGTTGTCCTGTGCGCTGCGGGCATCGGCGCGGCCGCCGGCGCCCTCGGTTACGCGGTTACCGCCGATGAGGAGGAGTGGGACAACGGCGACTTCATAACCGAAGTCCTCGGCGGCGCCTTCGCCGGAATAGCCGGTAATCGCTTGGCTCCGAAGCCCCCGGCGAAGCCGCGCATCCGTGGCAGGTGGGAAAACGGCGAGTTGAAGGGGTACCTGGTCGACTAGCCATCCTCACGCGCGGCGTGCTCCACGCCGCTTGGATCAGGTCGATGTGCGGTTCGATATGCGCCTCGCGGTAACGCTGTAGCCGGCTCCGCTTGTCAGCGGGGCCGGCTACTCGTTGCTGGAGGCTGTTTATGCGACGTTTCGGCTTGACACTGCTGTGCGCCCTGTCGCTCACGGCGCTACCCCTTCCCGCGCAGGCCGCACCGGAGGGCACGGCCGGGCGTCCGGCGTTGACCAGCAAACCCGGGCCGGGCGTCTCTGCCCGGGCACCCATGGACGACCCGGCCAGCAGGAACGCGTGGCGCAAGGCGCCCGCGGTCGCCTGGCCGGCGTCCGGCGTGGCGGAGGTCAAGGTGCCGGCGTACGACGTCGAGAAGGTCGACGCGGAGGCGCCGAAGCTGGCTCGCGCCGGGACGCTGCCGATCTGGCTCGGGCGATCGGCGACGGTGCGGCTGATGCGCTCCGGCAAGGATTCCGGCGTCGTCTTCAGCGTCGCCGGCATGCGCGGGCGAGCGCCGATCGAGGTGGACTACACCGGGTTCCGGCACGCCTTCGGCGGCGACTACGCGGCCCGCCTCAAGCTGGTGCGCCTCGACGGCCAGCCCGTCACCAGCCGTAACGACCCGACCCGGGGCCGGGTCGCGACGAGCGGTGCCGACGGCGTCTACGCGCTGGTTTCCACGTCCGACAGCAGCGCGGGCAGCTACCGGGCGACGAGCCTGGCGCCTTCGGCGACCTGGCAGGTGGGCCTGGGCTCGGGTGACTTCACCTGGTCGTACCCGATCACGGTGCCCCAGCTGCCCGGCCCGGTCCCGGACCTGAACCTCTCCTACAATTCGGGCACGGTCGACGGGCGCATCGGGTCGACCAACAACCAGCCATCGGTGGTCGGCGAGGGGTTCGAGCTGCGGACCGGCTACATCGAGCGCTCCTACCACGGCTGCGACCAGGACGGCCAGGCCGGTGTCGCCGACCTGTGCTACCTGTCGCACAACGCCGTCGCGGTGCTGCCCGATCTGACCACTGAGCTGGTGCGCGATGAGACGACCGGCAAGTGGGCGACGCAGCGCGAGAGCGGCTGGCGGATCGAGCAGCTGTTCGGCGCGTCCAACGGGGACGGCGACGGCGAGTACTGGCGGTTGACCTCGCCCGGTGGCGTGCAGTACTTCTTCGGCAGCAGCGCCGCCGCCAGCTCGGCCTGGACGGTGCCGGTCTACGGCGATGACGGCGGCGAACCCTGCCACCAGTCGACGTTCGCCGGTTCCTGGTGCCAGCAGGGCTACCGGTGGATGTTGGACAAGGTCGTCGACCCGCACGGTGACGTGATCACCTACACCTACGAGAAGGAGACCAACAACTACCGCCGGGGCGGAGTGATCACCCCGTACGTGCGCAGCGGCCACCTGGTCGGTGTCGAGTACGGCGGCGGCGCGGCCCGGGTGGTGTTCACCCCGGCCGGTCGATGCCTGCCCGGGTCGACCTGTTCCAGCAGCGAGCCGACCAACTTCCCCGACGTCCCCTACGACCAGGAATGCGGCACCAGCAGTTGTGCCTACACCGCGCCGACGTTCTGGTCCACGAAGCGCCTGGCGAAGATCACCACGCAGGTCAACGACGGCAGCGGCTTCCGCGACGTCGACTCGTGGACCTTGACCCACTCGTTCCCGGACACCGGCGGCGGTGGCGCCGACGCGGCCCCCGCGCTGTGGCTGGAGTCGATCGTGCGTGCGGGGCACGTCGGCGGCAGCACCGTCACGCTCCCGCCGGTCAGGTTCGCCGGGCTCATGCAGCCCAACCGCCTCGAGGCGATCGACGGCACGGTCCCGCTGAACAAGTACCGGGTCCAGGGCATCATCAACGAGACCGGTGGGCAGATCAAAGTCAACTACTCGCTGGCCGACTGCGCGGCGGGGAGCACGCCGAGTCCTGACGCCAACGTGCGCAAGTGTTTCCCCGCCTTCTGGAGCCCGGGCGGCACCGGACCAGAGCTGGACTGGTTCCACAAATACGTCGTCAACGAGGTGGTCGAGGAGGACCTGGTCGCCGGGCGCGCGGCGAAGGTCACCCGGTACGAGTACCTCGACCCCGGCGCGGCGCTGTGGAGCCACGACGACTCCGAGATACTGCCCGCCACGCAGCAGTCCTGGGGGCAGTGGCGCGGGTACCAGCGGGTGCGGGTGCGCACCGGCGGCCAGTCGGCGACCGAGTACCTGTTCCTGCGCGGGCTCTACGACGACAAGAAGGCAGACGGCGGCAAGCGGCTGGTCACCGTCGACGGCGTCGACGACCGGGCGGCGTTCAGCGGGATGGCCCGGCAGACCACCGTGTTCGACGGGGCCAACGTGGTCAGCCGCACCACGTCCCAGCCGCTGCTCATGGCCACCACCGCGACCCGGGCGCGCGCCTCCGGCACGCTCGAGGCGACCCTGGCCGACGAGGTGTCGGTGCGGAAAGCCGTCACGCTCACGGGCGGAGGAACGCGCACCGTGGAAAAGCGCTTCGGCTACGACAGCCGGGGCCGGCTGGTGCACACCAGCGACCTCGGCGACACCTCGACCACGGCCGATGACAGCTGCGTACGCAACACCTACACGGAGAACACGACGACCTGGATCATCAACACCCTCGGCCGGGTGGAGACCGTGGACGCGGGGTGCGACGCGACCGGGACGACGCTGACTGATGTCAAGAACACCTACAGTGACGCCGGTGACCTCACCAAGGTCGAGGAGTGGAACGGCACCGGCTTCGTCACCGTCTCCCGCACCGTGCCCGACCGCTACGGCCGTCCGCTGGAGCAGTACGACGCGCTGGGACACGTCACGCGGACCGCGTACACCCCCGCCAGCGGTGGCCCGGTGACCCGTACCGCGGTGACCAACCCGGCGGGCCACACCGTGACTACCGACTACGAGCCGCTGCGCGGGACCGCCTCGGCCACCGCGGACGCCAACGGCAACGTCACCCACACCGCGTACGACGCGCTCGGCCGGGTCACCGCCGTCTGGCGGCCGGGCCGGGCCACCACCGCGACCCCCAACATGCGCTACGAGTACCTGGTCCGCGCGAACGGACCGTCGGTGGTCACCACCCGCCCGTTGATCGGCCCGGTCAACCACGAGCTGTACGACGGGCTGCTGCGCCCGGCACAGACGCAGACAAGCTCCCCGAGCGGCGGCCGCATCGTCAGCGACACCGTCTACGACAGCGCCGGCCAGGTCTCCCGGGACATCGACGACCATTGGGACGCCGGAGCGCCAGGGACGAGCCTGCTGGCCGTGCCCACCACCCCGGATCGCGAAACGCGGTACACCTACGACGGGGCGGGCCGGGTCACCGTCGAAGCCCTCTACTCGAGTGGGGCGCAGCAGTGGCGCACCACGACCGCCTACGGCGGCGACCGGGTGGACGTCGACCCGCCGCAGGGCGGGACGGCGACGACCTCACTGCTGGACGGACATGGCCGCACCGTCGAGCTGCGGCAGTACGCCGGCGGCGCACCGACCGGCGCGTACGACGCCACCCGGTACACGTACACGAAGCTGGGCCAGCTCGAGACGATCACCGATCCGGCCGGCAACGTACGGCGCAACACCTACGACAGCCGTGGGCGCCAGATCAAGGCCGAAGCGCCGGACACCGGCGCGGTCGTCCTGGGCTACGACGACGCCGACCGGCTCGTCTCCCGCACGGACGCACGCGCCCGGACGGTGACCTACGCCTACGACGACCTGGACCGCCGCACCGCTGTCCGCGAGGGCAGCACCACGCTGGCCGAGTGGGTCTACGACACCGCACCGGGCGGCAAGGGGCTGCTCGCGTCGTCGACGCGGCACTCCGACGGCGCGGCGTACGTCTCGGCGGTCACCGGCTACGACGAGCGGGGGCGGCGCAAGGGCGCGGCGGTGACCATTCCGGCCGTCGAGAACGGGCTGGGCGGCACCTACACCACCACGTTCACCTACCGTGAGGACGACCAGCCCGCCACCACGACGCTACCGGCGGTCGGCGGCCTGGCGCAGGAGACCCTGACCCACGGCTACGACACGCTGGGCAACCCGGAGACGCTGACCGGGCTCGCACCCTACGTCGCCGGCACGGCCTATGACGAACTCGGTGAGCTGTACTCGCGCTCGTCCGGTCCCACCGGGCGGCAGGTCTACCGCTACTACGGCTGGAATCCAGCCACCCGACGACTGGCGTACGCGTCGGCGTACCGCGACGTGGAGGCGCAGCCGACGCTGGCCGACCGGGCTTACACCTACGACGCCACGGGCAACGTCACCTCCATCACGGACAGCCTGGACGACACCACCGACCGCCAGTGCTTCCGATACGACCAGCTCCAACGGCTCGTTCAAGCCTGGACGCCGACCGGTGACTGCACCGCGTCGCCGACGACCGTCGGCCTCGGCGGCCCCGCGCCGTACTGGCACGACTACAGCTACGACCGGATCGGCAACCGGCTCGGCGACGTGCGGCACGCGGCGGCCGGCGACACCACCCGGACCTACACCTACCAGGCAGCCCAGCCACACCTGGTGCGGTCGGTGACCACCGGGTCCGCGACCGCGAGCTACGGCTACGACGCGTCCGGCAACACCACCTCGCGGTCCGGGCAGACCTTCAGCTGGGACGCCGAAGGACGCCTGGCCGCGGCCGGTGCGGAGTCCACCGTGTACGACGCCGACGGCAACCGGCTCGTCCGGCGTGACGCGACCGGCACCACCGTCTATCTCACCGACACGGAGGTGCGCCGGGCAGCCTCCGGGTCGGTCACCGCGACGCGCTACTACCGGCAGGCCGACAGCGTTGTCGCGGTACGCACACCGTCGCGGCTGAGCTGGCTGGTCGACGACCACCAGGGCACGGCCACGGTCGCGGTCGCCGACCAGGCCGGGCAGCCCACCGTCCGCCGTCACCAGCTTCCGTTCGGCGCCACCCGCGGCGCCGCACCCGCCTGGTGGGACGGCGAACGGGGATTCGTTGGCGGCACCGCCGGACCGGCCGGGCTGGTTCACCTGGGCGCGCGCGAGTACGATCCGGAGATCGGCCGGTTCCTCTCCGCCGACCCGGTCGTCGACACCGCCGATCCGCAGCAGATGCACGGCTACTCGTACGCCAACGGCAGCCCGGTGACGATGTCGGACCCGGACGGGCTCAAGGCCAAGAAGTCGACGTCGTTCCCCGGCAAAAAGGTCGTCGACAAGCTGCGCGACGTGGTGATCGACAGGATTCTGAGCCAGCCGTACGACGACTACTTCGTGTGCGAGGGCTGCGGCTGGGAGTACTACGGCGAGACCATCTGGGACTCTGGTGGGTACTACGACGACACCTACGACGACACCTACGACGAGCCGCAGGTCCGGTACACCTATCAGCAGACCGAGTGCGGGGGATGGGGCGGCCAGTGCGTGTCGCCGCGCCCGTACGGGTGGGTGGCCGACTACGGCGACGCCACTGAGTTCCCGCTGTCCTCGGGGACGCGTATCGTGACCGGCTCGCCGTCGTCGGGGACGAGCATCGGGACCTCGGTGATCGGCTACTCGTCCTCGTTCTCGTTCTCGTCGTGGTCCCCGTCCGTGTCCGCGTCCTCCTCGGGAGCGAGCTGGGGCAGATTCCGCCCCGCCAGCTCGCCCCCGTTGGGGTCATCGATGATCTGGGACCCGCCGCGGCGGTCCGGTCCATGGACGGGATGGCTGCCCGGCCTCGGGTCGTCGTTGTTCGGTCACCGGTAGGGGTGCGTCGTGAACCGTGGTGTGGTGGCGGCGCTGTCGGGTCTCGCTGTCGTAGGCATCCTTGCCGTCCCTGGATCCGGCGGCACCGCGCCTGCCGGATCCCCTCCGGCCCGTGAGTCGGTCGCGGGCCAGGAACCGGGCCCGGTCGGGGAGGCCGTCGGTCTGGCGGCCGCCCGCCGCACCGGCCGCCCGGTGGAAGTGACCGCGCTGACCACCCCGGCCAGGCAGGTCTTCGCCCGCCCCGACGGCACCATGTACGCCGAGGTGAAGACGAGCCCCGTGCGGGTCAGGCGGGGCAACGGTTGGGTGCCCATCGACACCACCCTGGCGCGGCAGGCGGGCGGGTTCATCGCCCCGAAGGCGTCCCCTGCGGACGTACGCTTCTCCACCGGCGGTGACGGCCCGTTCGCCCGCCTCACCGACGGCGCCCGGCGGGTCGAGCTGAGCTGGCCTGGCCGCCTCCCTGAGCCGCGCCTGGCCGGGGACTCCGCGACTTACCCGGCCGTGCTGCCCGGTGTCGACCTCGTCGTCACCGCCACGCCCACCGGGTTCACGGAGAAGTTGGTGGTGCACACGCCCGAAGCCGCACGGCACCCGGCCGTGTCGCGGATCCGGTTCGGCCTGCGCACCGAGAACTGGACGCTGACCGGCGACCGGCTGCCCGCCTTCATGTGGGACTCGTCGCAGCGGGCCCGCAAGCACCCGATGAAGGTCGAGGTCGGTCGGGACAGCCTGACGATCGTCCCGGATCCAGCGGTGCTGTCCGACCCGGACCTGATCTACCCGCTGTACCTCGACCCCGAGGTGCAGACGCCGCGCCCGCACTGGGCGATGGTGTGGTCGGCGCTGCCCGGCCAGAGCTACTACGACACGTCATGGCACGCGCAGGTCGGTGCCGACCCGGCCGATCCGGCCGGCGGCCGATGGCGTTCCTACTTCGAGCTCGACACCTCGTTCGCCGCCGGCAAGCACATCATCAGCGCGACTTTCCGGGCCACGCTGCTGTACTCCTATAGCTGCAACGCCGAACCGGTCTACCTGTGGCACACCGGCACGATCAACTCCGGCACCACGTGGAGCAACGCGCCGAGCAAGATCTCACAGGTGGGTGCGCCGGTCACCACCATCAAGGCCGGCCACGAGGCCTGCCCGGGGACGCCGGTGGCCGAGTTCGACGCCACCTCACTGGTCACCACGGCCGCCGCGCAGTCGTGGCAGCACGTCACCCTGGCACTCGCGGCCGACGAGGCCGGCGTGGGCGGCAAGGTCTTCGAAAACGATGCCCGCTACGCCTACAAGGTGCCGGGCATCGGCGTCGTGTACAACTCGGTCCCGGACGCACCCGTCGTACAGCCGACCACGACCATGCCCGGATGCGCCGGCGCACCGACGATGTGGGTCACCACGCTGACCCCCCAGTTGGCGGTCACCCCCGGGGACGCCGACAGCGGCGACCGCCACGGCATCGACTTCGAGATCCGGATGGCCGGCGCGGCGCAGCCGTTCCACACCCCACCCCGCACCGTGCCCGGCACGTCCGTGTACGTGCCCGACGGGGTGCTGGTCGATGGTGGCCGGTACGAGTGGCGGGCGCGGGCCAGCGACAGCGTCGACACCGGCCCGTACAGCCCGTGGTGCCCGTTCACCGTGGATGTCACCGGGCCGGCCAGGGCGCCGACCGTCACGTCCCAGCACTTCATCCAGGTCAAACCCGGACAGGCCCAGTACGGTATCCGGGTCGACCAGGTCGGCCAGTTCACCTTCGGCGCAGGCGGTGATCCGGACGTGGCCGGGTACGACTACGAGATCCGGGTGCCCAAGCAGACCCCGGTACAGGGGCGGGTCATGGCCCCGTCACCGGGTGCCGCCGCTTCGCTGTCCTACCGGCCGCTGGTTGGCGGACTGTCGACGATGTACGAGATATGGGTGTGGTGCGTGGACGCCGCGGGCAACCGGGGCCCGAGAAACCCGCGATACCAGTTTCGGGTCAAGGATCTGCCGGCAGTCGTCGACCTGCACTTCGCCGATGACCCATCAGGAGACACGGCGTCGGACTCCTCCTCGACCGGCGCCGACGGCACGCTGACGCTCACCCCAGGGGTGTCCTGGGCGGACGGGCACGACACGCAGGGCATACACCTGGACGGGCCCGGCGTTGGTGGTGTGGCCGCGCAGAGCGCCGTCGACACGGCGCAGAGCTTCACGGTCATGGCATGGGTACGGCTGCTCTCCGACGACACCGACAACGGTGCGGCCCTCAACCTTGTGGGCCACTCCAGCACCGGCTTCGCCATGCGATACCAGAAGATCGGCAAGCACTGGCAGTTCACCATGCGAACGGGGCCGGCGGCCGATGCGCCGGAGGTGGTCGCGACATCCGACACCATCGCGCAGGTTGGCGTGTGGGCTCACCTGGCCGGCGTGCACGACCCGGCCTCCGGCCAGATCCGCTTGTACGTCAACGGCAGGCTCAGCGGCACTGCGCCATTCACCACCCCCTGGACGGCCAGTGGGCCCTTCCGGATCGGGCCGTTGCAGGACAGCCCGGCGTGGGTCGGCGACCTCGACGAGGTGACTGTCTTCGACACGGCGGTGTCCGAGGCGATGATCCGCAACGACATGGGCTGGCTGGAGCGGCCCGGCAACGAAGGGCACTGGCGACTCGACGAGAACAGCGGCATCGCCGCGGCCGACAGCTCCGGAAACCGCCACACCGCGGTGCTGTACTCCCAGGCCTCGTGGACGAGCGGTCGGCACGGCGGCGGGGCCCGGTTCGGCGGCGGCTGGGCGCACACGGACGGTCCGGTGGTCGAGCCCAACGCCAGCTACACGGTCTCCGCCTGGTTGAAGCTCGACCGGCTGCCAGGACAGGACCAGTACATCGCGGTCAGCCAGGACGGCCGCTGGGACAGCCGGTTCAAGCTCGGCGTCTCCCGCGGCTGGGGCATGCCCAACGGGTGGGTGTTCGCGGTGAACGCCGCCGACACCCCCGACGACAGCGTCGCCGGCAGCCAGGCCACTTGGGTCCAGAGCGACATCGCGGAGCAGGTCGGCGTCTGGACCCACCTGGCCGGCGTGTACGACCAGACCGCGGGACAGATCCGGCTCTACGTCAACGGCCGGCTCAGCGGGACCGCGCCGTTTGCCAACTCCCAACCCGCCGTCAGCTCGCTGGTGTTCGGGCGCTGGCAGAACGAGGGTTTCCGGGTCGGCACCTGGCCC
Organism: Micromonospora sp. NPDC047740; assembly: GCF_043204735.1. Classification (NCBI taxonomy): domain Bacteria; kingdom Bacillati; phylum Actinomycetota; class Actinomycetes; order Micromonosporales; family Micromonosporaceae; genus Micromonospora; species Micromonospora sp. NPDC047740. The sequence continues at coordinate 58,578 of NZ_JBIDCT010000021.1, read as the reverse complement.
GGAACGATTGACGACGTCCACGTGACGCAACAAGCCCTGTCGGCCTCGGAGATCAAGACGTGGATGGACTGGCCGAAGTGGGGTCCCAACGCGCGGTGGACCTTCGACGAGGCCAGCGGCATGGTGGCGACCGACGTGAGCGACAACGACCACACGCTGGCCCTGGTCGACCGCGCAAGCCGGGTCGACGTCCCGTCCGGCAAGGCACTGCGCCTGGAGGGGCAGACGTGGCCGGACTGGGCATACGACGGTGCGCTGGGCCGAACCGGCGGACCGGTGGTGCCTGCGGGAGGCAGCTTCACCGTCGCGGGCTGGGGGCGCCTGGACAACCTGAACGCCTCCGCCGCACTGCTGAGCCAGGACGGGATCCACGACAGCGGGTTCAGCCTGCGCTATGACAAGAGCGCGAACGCGTGGTCGTTCCGCATGGCCAAACAGGACAGCCTGACGAGCGACGAGTACGCCGCTGCCGGTGGCGGCACCCCCCAGGCGGGCGTGTGGAGCCACCTGGCGGGGGTGTATGACCATTCAGCCGGAACACTGAAGCTCTACGTCAACGGTTCGCTGGTGGCATCGACCGGCTACCGGGCGACCTGGTTCGCGGACCGGGCATTCGTCGTGGGCCGCGAGTTCGGCAGCGGCTACGGAGCGCCGATGTCCTGGTGGAAGGGCGAAGTCGACGAGGTGCACGTCCTGGATCACGCCGCCACCACGACCGAGATCGGGCAGATCAAGGGCAGTCCGCCGGTGCCGCCGCCGGCACCCGTGGTGAGCGCCTCCGGCTTCTGCGAGGCAACCGGCTATCCAGGCGGTTGGGGGGTCCATCTCAGCGGCAGCATCGCGGACACGACGCTGAACATCAGCAGCGCGTACGTGTCGTACTCCGCGAGCGGTGTCGACCCGAGCTATGGATCGCCATCGGGCACCGTTTCGCTGAGCACAAGCGGGCGCTCCTTCACCGGCAACTTCCCTAGCAGGTCCGGCTGGGAGTTCGTCGGTGGTAGCGGGGCCAGTTGGACTGTGACGGTCACGTTGAGCGATGGCACGTCCTACAGCAGATCCGGCTACACCAGCAGGTGCGGTTGATCGCGAGACCGGGCCCGGGCAGTGCCGGCCCGGGCTCAGGCCGGCGGCAACAGGTCGATCAGGAACTCCTGCTCAGGGCCTTCCGTGCAGTCTTCCTGCACCGCTGTCCTGCCCGCTGCGGCGGTGCCGTCGAGCAGACCGATGCACCGCCCGCTGTACGCGGACCGTAGCCGGTAATGGTCGACCGGACCCCGATCGAGCCGCTCGAACCGGAACAGCTGTTGGAGACGGGCCTCGCTGCAGTCGTTCCACGGCTCGAGCATGTCCTCGGCGACGCCGTCGCTGAGCAGCGTGAGGCAGCCGATCCCCTCCGTGGGACTGTGCCACTTGATGAACACCAGTTCGGCACCGACCGGTTCCAGGAAGGTGCGCGGGGGCGCGGCCGGGCAGGGCCGGAGGGCGGCGACCGCGGTCGGGTAGCGGCCCCGCTCGTCGCGCCCCTCGCTGAGGCACAGCTCAGGGGATCGCGCCGCACGGATCTGGACGAAACTGCCAGCATCGCCGATGGGCGGGCCCATCCCAGCCGCCGAGACGCCGGCAGCCGGAGTCCGCGCGGTCGCCGGCCGGTCGTCATCGGTGGCCGACGCGTACCCGCCGATGCCCAGTCCGACCAGGAACAGGGCCCCGACAAGCGTCAAGAGCACCGGCTTACGTGATCGGCGGACGCGCGACGTACCAGATTCGGAAGGCGTCGACGAGAGAGCAGGCCACGGCTCGGTCGGCTTCATCGCCACGGTCTGGGCGTCCGCCTGTGGGGAGCCCTCGTCCAGCATCGCGATGCGCTTGCGTGCGGCGAGCCACCGGTCCACCTCGGCCTTGCCGAGACCGCAGGCCCTGACCAGCATCTCGACAAGCTGTTCGCGGGGCAGGGTGGGGCGGCCCAGGGCGGTGGCGATCGTGCTGCTCGGAAGCACCGCGCCAGCCGCAGCAGCCTTAGCCTCCAGCTGGCGGTACGTCAGCCCGGACCACAACCGCAATCGGCGTAGCGCCGCCACCAGCTCCGCGGCGTCCCGTGCCTCCTCCGGCTGAGGAGGCCCTGCCATGGGATCGACTCGTTCCACAGGGGCGCCTGCATCCACGAAGCCAGCATGCCTCATCCGGGGCGGCTATGGAGTCCCGTCACATTCCGTCGCGCTTCACCCGTTCCCGGCTGGGTGCGTAAGCGAGTACCTCGATGGGGGTGCTCGCGAGATCGACGCTGAAGTCGTGGCCTGCGTGAGGTAGCTCCCCGTCGAAAAGTTGAGCCTGGTGGATGGTGGTGGCGATGGCGGTGTCCGCGGTGACGATCCCGGCCTCGGTGAGGAGCCGTCGGCGCGGGGAGCGTGACCGCCCGCCTCGATCGACGCTTCTCAGGACAGGTTGAAGAGCGCGGCCGCGTTGCCCCAGCAGACCGCGCGCAGCCAGTCGTTGCCGAGGTCGAGCCGGGCCAGCCCGGCGAGCTGCTCGGCGTACGGGTACGGAATGTTTGGGTAGTCGCTGCCCAGCAGCACCTTCCCAGCCAGCCCCAGCTCACGCAGCCGGGGCAGGTCCGCCGCCGGGAACGGCTCGAAGCGGTCGAAGAACGAGGTGAACGCCATGGTGGTGTCCAGGCACACCCGCTCATACTGCTCCGCGAGATCGAGGAAGGCGTCGTAGTCCGGCGCACCCAGGTGCGCCACGATCGCGGCCAGCCGGGGATGCCGGGCGAGCAACGCGGCGAACGGTTCCGGTCCGGTATGGACGGTGCCCACGGGCGCGTGCCCGGCGTGCACCACCACCGGCACCCCGGCCTCGGCCAGCAACCCCCATACGGGATCGAGCGCCGGGTCGGTCGGCCGGAACGCGCCTACCTGGATGTGCACCTTGAACACCCGGGCGCCGGCGTGCAGCGCCTCCGCGACGTAGCGGACCGCGTCGGGTTCCGGGAAGACGGTGGCCGAGGGGAGGCAGCCGGGGGTGCGGGCGGCGAAGTCCAGCGTCCACCGGTTCAGCGACTCCGCCATCCCGGGCCGGTGCGGGTACGCCAGCGCGGTGAACGCCCGGACGCCGAGCCGGCGCAGGTGGGCCACTCGCTCGGCGTCGCTCCACCGGTACCGGATCGGCCACTCGGTGCCGACCAGCGGGCCGGCCGCGTCGAAGTACGCCCACACCTTGCGCAGCAGCCGGGGCGGCAGGAAGTGGGTGTGCACGTCGGCGAGCCCGGGCAGGCCCAGCCGCCGCCAGAACGCCGGCACCGCGGCGTCCTCGGCCGGCGGACGGGTGTGGTCCGCCGGCCCGGCCGTCGCCGGCGGCGCGGCGGCGGCCGGCCCGTCGAATGAGGTCACACCTGGATGTTGAACCGTTGCAGCACCGACGGGGCGACCAGCCCCACCGCGGCGAGCACCGCGAGGATGGTCATCGCCGCCCGCAGCACGATGGTCTCGGCCTTGCTCCCGGTCCGCAGCGCGATGCTGTTGGGCAGGCCGATCATCGTCCACATCCGCCGCTTGATCGGGATCGGCCAGAGGATCGGCACCCCGGCCCGGGTGATCATGTCGCCGAGGATGTGCACGAAGCAGCCCACGCCGACCGCCGTGCCGATGAGCGGATAGCCCCGGTCGCCGGGGAGGTTGGCGAAGGTGAACCAGGCGGCCCCGGCCGACACGAGGGTGACGATCACCCAGCCGGCCCGCTCGGCCCACCCGTCGAAGAGGCCGCGCAGCGCCAGCCCGATCATGAAGAAGAGGATGCTGACCACCGCCCACTTGCCGTAGTGGGCGCAGAGCGCGGTGGTGCCCCAGCCGACCAGCACGGTGAACGGGATGGTGTGGGTCAACGTCCGGTGCCCGTTGTTGCGCTTCGGATCCTTGCTGAGCTTCGTGGCGTAGTAGACGCCCAGCGAGAGTTTCTCCACCACCTCGGCGATGAACAGGCTGACCACGCCGAAGGTGCGGGCCACGGTGGCGCCGCCCTGGTTGCGGGTCACCTTGCCGGAGAGGTCGAGGTCGGGGAAGAGCGCCCCGCCCGCGCAGACCGCCGTGCCCACCGCGAGCGCCAGCGGTGTCTGGTGGTAGTCGGCGAACTGGTCCAGCGCCCAGGAGCCGGTCAGCCACACCGCCGCGCCGGACAGCGCGTGGGACGGTCCCATCATCTCGGTTCGCCCTTCCCTGGAGGTCTTGATCGACAAAACTACGTCACTGTAGTTAAGGCGTCGGGTGGAGGGGCATCAGCCGGACGGTCCACAGAGGAGAGGGGCGGGACCGGTCCCGCGGACCAGCCGGATCACCAGGCAGTATGCCGCCACGGGCGGGGCGGATCTGTCGGCGATGCGACGCGCGTCAGCTCGCGGCCTCGGCCAGCAGATTTCCGTCCGGGATGGTGATGGCGGCTCGGCCGCCGGTCAGCAGGGTGGCCGTCCGGCCGGTCTGGAACGTGTCGTGCTCGCGGCGGGCGGCGGCGTAGCTGCCGGCGGTCCGGGCGGCGACGGTGGCCCAGCCGTACCGCTCGGCGACCATGGTGCGGGCGCGGCGGGCCACCCGGCGGGCGAAGACCTCGTCGCCGAGGAGTCGGTCGACCGCGCCGGCCAGGGCGTCCGGGTCGCTGTGCGGGAAGGTGAGCCCGGTGATGCCGGGCTCGACGATCTCGGCGAGCCCGCCGGTGCGCGCCACCGCGAGCGGCGCTCCAGCGGCGGCCGCCTCCAGGGCGACCATGCCGAACGGCTCGTAGAGGCTCGGGACGACGGTGGCGTCGGTGGCGGCGAGCACCGCGGGCAGTTGGGTGGTGTCCATGAAGCCGGCGAACCGGACGGTCTCCCCGAGGTGCAGCCGCCGCGCCTGGTCCACCAACTCCTCCCGGTACGGTCCGTCGCCGGCGATCACCACGCGCAGCCCCGGGTGTCGGTCCCGCAGGTACGGCACCGCGTGCACCAGGTGCTGCACGCCCTTCTCGTAGACCAGCCGGCCCGCGTACCCGACCAGGGGACCGGTGCCGGCGAAGCGGGCGCGGGCGGAGGCGACGGCCCGGGGGCGGGCCCGCCAGGCCTGGTCGTCGACCCCGTTGGGCACCACGTCGATCGACCCGATCGGCACGTCGAACAGCCGCGTCACCTGCTCGCGCATGTAGCCGGAGCAGGCGATCACCCGGGCCGAGGCGTTGCTCAGCCAGTGCTCGACGCCGTGGATGGTGCGGTTCATCTCCTCGGGCAGCCAGCCCTGGTGCCGGCCGGCCTCGGTGGCGTGGATCGTGGTGACCAGGGGTAGATCGAGGTGCTCGGCCAGGGTGACCGCGGTGTGCGCGACCAGCCAGTCGTGGGCGTGGATGACGTCGTACCGGCCGGTCGTGGCGGCGCGCAGCGCGGCCCGGGTGAGGGTGTGGTTGAACGCCATGGTCCAGGCCAGCAGCGAGTCGGTGGCGAGCGGGAACCGGACCGGGTCCTCGGCCGCCCGCAGGATCCGCACGCCGTCGGCGTACTCCTCCAGGGGTGCGCCCTCGGCGTGGCGGGTGACGACGGTGACCTCGTGGCCGGCGGCGGCCAGCGCGACGGAGAGGGCGTGTACGTGGCGGCCGAGTCCACCGACCAGCACGGGCGGATATTCCCAGGAGAGCATCAGTACCCGCAGGCGCCGGGCGGGCTGGAGGTCGATCACTTCGGCGTCAGCGGACATGCGGCCCCCTTGAGTTGTGTCTCCCGCAGCACGCCACGGCCGCCCACCGCACCGGGGGCCGCCGTCCGTGCCCGGGGTCGCAGCCCATCCTGCCGAGCGGTCGATAACCGGCGGAGACGCGCTGGTTGCCGGGATGTAACGCGTGGTCAGCGCTGGCGGACGCGGAGCAACTCGGCGACCGACCAGGCCTGGAACGGGCAGCCGGTGGCGGTGTGCGGCGGGTCGCCGTCGGCGGTCTCGCTCACCGAGCCCAGGCCGAACTCCGTCAGATGCCCGTCGAGACCCACGAACAGGTCGTCGGTCGGCAGCCCCGCCCGGCGGTACGCGTCGGCGAACGGCCCGATCAGCCACGGCCAGACGGTCCCCTGGTGATAGGCGGCGTCCCGCTCCGCCGGTCCGCCCCGGTGCCGGCCTACGTAGCCGGGGGAGTCGGGGGCGAGGCTGCGCGGGCCGAGCGGGGTGAGCAGCGCCTCGGTGATGCGGCGCAGCGCCGCCGGGTCCGGTTCGAGGGGGGCGTACGGCAGCGACCAGGCGAGCAGTTGGTTGGGGCGGAGCAGGTCGTCGTCGTGGTGCGCCGCCCCACCGAGGGGGTACGCCGGGGCGGGCGCGTCCACCGCGTCGTGCAGCCAGCCCACCGGAGCGGGGAACCGCGCCCGGAACGCGGCCGACGCCCGGGTGTGCAGCCCCCACAGCGCGGTGGCGTCCCGCCCGACCAGCTCGGTCAGCTCGGCGACCCCGGCCAGTCCGTTGACCCAGAGCGCGTTGACCTCCACCGGCTTGCCGGTACGCGGCGTCACCGGCACTCCGTGTACCCGGGCATCCATCCAGGTCAGGGCGGTGCCGGGGGTGCCGCCCTGGGTGATCAGCCCGTCCGTCGGGTCGGCCCGGATGCCGTAGCGGGTGCCGGCCAGGTGCGCCTGCACCACCGCGTGCAGCGCGGGCAGCAGTTCGTCGCCGAGGTCGGTGTCGCCGGTGACGGTGACGTGCCGGGTCACCGCGTGCAGGAACCACAGCGTGGCGTCGACCGTGTTGTACTCCACCCGCCCCGTGTCGGCGGTGTTGGATAGCATCCCCTCCGACAGGGTCGCCGCGTAGGCGCGCAGCAGCGCCCGCCCCTCGTCCGCCCGGTTGGTTGCCAGGAACAGGCCCTCGTAGGAGGTCATGGTGTCCCGTGACCAGGCGCCGAACCACGGGTAGCCGGCCACCACGTCGGGTCCGGTGCCGGTGCTGACCACGAACGCGTCCGCGGCCAGGGCCAGGGTCGCCGCGACCGGGTCGTCCGGTTTCGCCGCGGCCACCACCGCCCGGTTGCGCCGTCGCGCCGCCTCGACCAGCGTGGTCGCCGGCGGCGGCTCCTTGGCCAGGTCATCCGCCCAGGCCAGCACCGGGACCGTGTCGCCGGGGGAGTCCAGGGTGCCGGAGAAGCGGCCCGCGTACCAGAGGTCCTCGTCCGGGTTGAGGCCGCGGGCCGCCTCCTCCCGGTGGCGTACGCCGAGCCACCACTGCCCCTCGGGCGCCCAGTCCGGCCCGGCCAGCCGGAAGGCGCCCTCGACCAGCGCCCCGCCGGCCGTCGGCTCCAGGCTCGGGGCCGGCCCGTCCGCCCGGCGCTCGCCGTGCGCGTCCCGCCAGGTGCAGGCCGCCGCCAGGTCCAGCCGCACCGGGCCGCCGGAGACCAGCCGGTGCACCACCGCCACGCAGGGCCGGCCGTAGGCCATGGCGATCTCCCGCTCGATCACCACGTCGCCGATCCGCCACCGCCAGCGCGGCACCCCGTCGACCAGGTCGAATCGCTCGAGCAGTTCGTAGCCGCGCGGGTCGATCACCCCGGAGGACCACTCGTGGGCGCCCAGCCGGACCCGCTGCCCGGAGGGCAGGGTCACCGTCGGGTCCAGGCTGACCAGGCCCACCTTCCGGGAGGCGGGGGTTTCCCCGGCCACCACCAGCAGGCCGTGGTAGCGGCGGGTGCGCAGGCCGCTGACCGTGCCCATGGCGTAGCCGCCCCGGCCGTCGGTGACCAGCCACTCCCGGGCCGACCCGGCGGCGAGGTCCCCGCAGACCTGCGGGCCGAAGCGAATCTCGATCAACTTTCCTCCACCGGCGGCGAGGTGCTCCACGCCACGACGACAATGGCCGCTGTGGTGAAGTACCCAGGCGGCGTCGAAGATGTGCAAATGCTCACCGACCGCCCGACCTCCGCGACCCCCGACCCCGAGCGGCACCGGCTCGCCCAGGCCGACGCCGGGGCGCAGGACTGGCGCGCATGGGGTCCCTATCTGTCCGAGCGGGCGTGGGGGACGGTTCGGGAGGACTACAGCGAACACGGCACGGCGTGGGACTACTTCCCCCACGATCATGCGCGCTCCCGAGCCTACCGGTGGAACGAGGACGGGATGGCGGGCGTGTGCGACGACCGGCAGACCTTCTGTTTCGCGCTGGCGCTGTGGAACGGCCGGGACCCGATCCTCAAGGAGCGGATGTTCGGCCTGGGTGGCGACGGTGGCAACCACGGGGAGGACGTCAAGGAGTACTGGTGGTACGAGGACTCCACCCCCACCCACTCCTGGATGCGCTGGCGTTACCACTACCCGCAGGCCGCCTTTCCGTACGACGAGCTGGTCGCGGTGAACGCGCTGCGCGGCCGGGACGACACCGAGTACGAGCTGGTCGACACGGGGATCTTCGACGACGACCGGTACTGGGCGGTGACCGTCGACTACGCCAAGGCGTCCCCCACGGACATGTGCATCCTGGTGACGGTCGCCAACCGGGGGGACCGGGATGACACCCTGCACGTGCTGCCCACCCTGTGGTTCCGCAACACCTGGGGGTGGGGACTTCCCGGTGGCGACCGGGTGCCGCGGATGGTCGGCTTCGAAGCCGGTGCGGGGGCGGGCCCGGTGGCCGGGGCGCGGCTGGTCGGTGAGCACTGGGTGCTCGGGCAGATCCTGCTGGAGGGCGACGGCGCGCCCGTCCCGCTGCTGTGCGACAACGACACCAACGCCGAGCGGCTCTGGGGGCTGCCCGGGCGGTCGCCGTACCCGAAGGACGGGATCAACGACCACGTGGTGGCCGGCGCGGCGACCGTCAATCCGGACCGGGAGGGCACCAAGGGCGCCCTGCACTACGTGCTCGACGTGCCGGCCGGTGGGCAGCGGCAGATCCGGTTGCGGCTGACTCGGACCGCCCCGCCGCCGGCGAGCCCGCCGCCGCCCCCGGCGGATCTCGGGGACGACTTCGACAGTGTGGTGTGGGCGCGGCGCGCCGAGGCCAACCGTTTCTTCGCCGGGGTCATCCCCGCCGCGGCGACCGCCGACGAGGCGCTCGTGGCGCGGCAGGCGATCGCCGGGCTGATGTGGGGCAAGCAGTTCTACCATTTCGACGTGAAGCGGTGGCTGGAGGGCGATCCGGGCTCCGCGCCACCTCCGGCCGGGCGTCGGCACGGGCGCAACAGCGCCTGGTGGCACATGAACAGCTTCGACGTGATCTCCATGCCCGATCCGTGGGAGTACCCGTGGTACGCGGCCTGGGATCTGGCCTTCCACTGCGTCACCATCGCCCGGGTCGACCCCGGCTTCGCCAAGGAGCAGGTGCTGCTCCTGCTCCGCGAGTGGTACCTGCACCCCAATGGGCAGATCCCGGCGTACGAGTGGGCGTTCGGGGACGTGAACCCGCCGGTGCACGCCTGGGCGGCGCTGAAGGTCTTCGAGATCGACGGTTCCCGGGACCACGAGTTCCTCGCCCGGGTGATGCACAAGCTGCTGCTCAACTTCACCTGGTGGGTCAACCGCAAGGACACCGGCGGCAACAACGTGTTCGAGGGCGGCTTCCTCGGGCTGGACAACGTCGGCCCGTTCGACCGGTCGGCCGCGCTGCCGGTGGCCGGAGTGCTGGAGCAGTCCGATGGCACCGGCTGGATGGGCATGTACGCGCTCAACCTGCTCGACATGGCCATCGTGCTGGCCGAGCACGACCGGGCGTACGTGGACACCGCGACCAAGTTCTTCGAGCACTTCGCGTACATCGCGGCGGCGGCGTACCAGCAGGGGCTCTGGGACGACGAGGACGCCTTCTTCTACGACGTGCTGCGGCTGGCCGATGGCAGTCAGGTGCCGCTGAAGGTCCGCTCGGTGGTGGGGTTGCTGCCGCTCGCGGCGGTCACCCGGCTCACCGCGCGTACCCTGCGCCGGCTGCCCGAGCTGGGTGCCCGGCTGCGCTGGTTCCTCACCAACCGTCCCGAGTTCGCCGATGTGGTCGGCGCCCGCCGGCTCGGCCCCGACGGGCGGCAGCAGCGGCTGCTGTCCATGGTCGGTCCCGAGCAGATGGTCCGGCTGCTCGCCCGGATGCTGGACACCGACGAGTTCCTCTCCGAGTACGGCTTGCGGACGCTGTCCCGCGCCCACCTGGACAAGCCGTTCACCGTCACCCTCGGCGGGCAGGAGTTCAGCGTCGGTTACGAGCCGGCCGAGTCGACCAGCGGCTTGTTCGGCGGCAACTCCAACTGGCGCGGCCCGATCTGGATGCCGACCAACTTCCTGCTGATCAGCGCGCTGCGCGACTACGCCGCCTTTTTCGGCGACGACCTGCAGGTGGAGTATCCGACCCGGTCCGGGCAGAAGCGGACTCTGGACGAGATCGCCGATGATCTCTCCGCTCGGCTGATCGCGTTGTTCACCCGGGACGGCTGGGGTCGGCGGCCGATCTACGGCGCCTGCCAGCTCTTCCAGACCCACCCCGACTGGCGGGACCTGATCGCCTTCCCGGAGTACTTCCACGGCGACAACGGCGCCGGGCTCGGGGCGTGGCACCAGACCGGGTGGACCGCGCTGGTCGCCGACCTGATCCTCACCCTGCGCCGCTGACGGGCCGGCGCGGTCGGAAACCCGGATGTCGCGGCTGCCCCGGCGCAGTAGCGTGTCCCGGTCCGTTGAGGGGAAGGGGTACGCGATGCGACAGCGCCGGGAAGCCAAGGTGCTCGTCTTCGACGCTGACGACACGCTCTGGGAGAACAACGTCCTCTTCGAGCGGGTGATCGACGACTTCCTCGCCTGGCTGGACCACCCGACGCTGGACCGGGCGGAGATTCGGGCCGTCCTCGACGATATCGAGCGGGCCAACGCCGTCGCGCACGGCTACGGCAGCAAGGTCTTCCTGCGCAGTCTGGGCGAGTGCCTGGAGAAGCTGCGGGAGCGCCCGGCGACGGAGCGGGAGCGCGTCGAGATCGAGAGCCTCGCGGCGGCGCTGGTGGGTCACCAGGTGGAGCTGATGCCCGGTGTGGCGGAGACCCTGGACGACCTGGCCACCCGGTACGAGCTGCTGCTGCTCACCAAGGGGGAGCGGGAGGAGCAGCAGCGCAAGCTCGACGCCTCCGGGCTGCTGCACCACTTCCGGGCCGCGCACATCGTGCGGGAGAAGGACGCGGACACCTATCGCTGGTTGGCCTGCGAGCACGGCTTCGACCCGGCCGGGGCGTGGATGATCGGCAACTCCCCGCGCTCGGACATCCTGCCCGCCCGGGCCGCCGGCATGAACGCGGTCTTCATCCCGAACGAGAACACCTGGGTGCTGGAGCACGACGAGCTCGACCCGGGCGACCATGGGGTGATCCGGTTGGCCGCTTTCCCCGACCTGCGCCAGCACTTCTGATCGGCGGGTAACGTCCCGCCTGTGCCGTTGACCTTTCCCTCGCACCTGGCGCCCGTGCTGCCGCTGAAGCTGTGGCGACCGCGCTGGTTCGACGGGGTCGCCCTGGCCACCGGCGCCGTCGCGCCGGACGTCGGCTACCTGTTCACCGGCACCCGGTTCGAGCTCGGTCAGCGTACGCACACTCTCGGCGGGCTGCTGTGGTGGTGCCTGCCGGTCGCGCTTGCGTACGCCTGGATCGTCCGCCGGGTGATCGCCGGCATCGCGGTGCACCTGCCCGGCGAGCGTCTCTTCGCCTGGCGGGATTACGCCGCGCTGGGCGGGGTCCGGCATCCCTGGCAGGTCACCGTCTGCTCGGCGCTGATCGGTGCGTTCAGTCACGTCGGCTGGGACCGGATGACCCACAGTGACCGCTGGCCGCGGCTGCTGGGCATCGCGGACTTCCACGCGCTGACCGGGCTCTACTGGTGGCAGTTCTCCGATGTGCTCGGCACGGTGGCGGGCGCCGTTGTCGTGGTCGCCCTGGCGGTGCGGGCCGCCCGCCGGCAGGAGATCTTCGACGGCGTACGACCACCCGCGCCGCCGGCTCGGCCCGGCCGGTTCTGGGCGGTCGCGCTGCCGGTGGCCGCGCTCGGGGCGCTGCTGCTGCCCGGCCTGCCCGCAGCCGCCGTACCGGGGCCGGCCGGGGTGCGGCTGCTGCACCTGGGGGCGCTCGCGTTGATCGTCGGAGCCGCCGCGGCCGGCGGCCTACGTCCGGTCCCGCCGCCCGCGACGCGCGACGGGCACCTCGCGGGCAAACAGCGCCAGCCCAGCTGACCCTGTTACACGAACATGCCGTATTTCGACATTGGCATCAATCACATTCTCCCGGCGCTGGGGAAGCTTGTTCGCCCTGCGAGAAGGTGCCTAACCTGAGCCCGCGTTCACGACTCTTCGGGGTGAGTCGGGGACGCACCGAAGTCCGGTAGTTGGGCACCGTGGAGCTGAGTGCAGGCGGGCCGGCTCGCCGTGTTGAGCCCGGCGTGGGCGTCGTGCCACGCCCGCCGCGCTCGCAACGGCGAATTCCGCTACCACGCCGGACGGCTGGGGGTCAGGACCGGGGAGTTGCGGACCCGGTCCTGACCCACCCCGGCCTCTCCCCGCGTCTCCCGGCTCCGGCGCCCCGCTAGCAGATTGTGCGAAAAGTCGCGCTTCGCGGGACTGTGCGGATAAGCACGAAGTGCGATGATCCCCCGAATGAAGCGGAGATCTCTGTTCATCGGTGCGGCGGCCGGCGTGACGGCACCCGTGCTCGCCGCCGGCGCGACCCCCGCGGCCGCCCGCCCCCGGGGTGCCACGGCCACCAGCGGCACCGCCGTGCCCGGTCCGAAGCGCCAGTGGCCGGTCGCCCCGGACAACAAGGCCGCCCGCCTGACCACCCTGCCGTCCACCACGCAGCAGGTCATCATCGTCACGGGGAACAGCTACACCACCACCTATGCCACGTTGGAGACGTTCCAGCGGATCCGCGGCGTCTGGACCCCGATCTCCGCGCCGCTGGCCGCCCGGATCGGCAGCAACGGCTTCAGCGACAACCACCTCGAGGGCGTGCCCAACACGCCGACCGGCGTCTACTCCATCGGCCCGACCATGTACGGCATCGCGGCCAACCCGGGCGTCAGCTACCCCTACCACCGGCTGGTCACCAACGACTGGTGGAACGAGAACCCGGATTCGCCGGCCTACAACACTTTCCAGCACACCGCCACCAACCCCGGCGGCTACAGCGAGGCCCTCTGGCGGGAGACGCCGGCCTACACGCACTTCGCCGTCATCACCTACAACATGGCCCCGAACGTCGCCACGCCCGTGCCCGGCGCCGGCAGCGGGATCTTCCTGCACGAGTTCAGCAAGACACCGTCCGGCCCCACCGCCGGCTGCGTCAGCCTCTCGCACGGCGACCTGGTGAGCGTGCTCACCTGGCTGAAGCCCGAACTCATGCCCCGCATCGTGCTCTGCCCCGCGCAGAACCTCAGCCAATACTGAACCGCCCCGCGGACGGCTACGCTGACCGTCCACCCAGAGCCTCCGGCCGCACCCGGCCGGAGGCTCTGCGGCACGCCGGCCCACGAACCACCCGAGGGACCACCCAGCTCATGGACACGATCAACACCGGCCAGCCCTCCGGCGGCGAGGCGACCACCACCTGCTACCGGCACCCCAAGCGGGAGACGCTGCTGAGCTGCACCCGCTGCGACCGCCCCATCTGCCCCGACTGCCTGCGCGAGGCGCCGGTGGGGCACCGCTGCCCGGAGTGCGTACGCGACGAGAACCGCACCGTCCGCCAGGCCCGCACGGTCTTCGGCGGCCGGGTGGCCGCCCGACCCGTGGTGACGTACGTGCTCATCGGGCTCAACGTGCTGGCCTACCTGGCCGAGCTGGCCCGCCCGGCGATCCTCGACCAGTTTGACAGCCTGGGCACCGGGCTGGTCGACGACGCCGGCCAGCGGTACGTCAACGACGGCGGCGCCTACGACGGATACCAGCTGATCGGTATCGCACACGGCGAGTGGTACCGCCTGATCACCTCCGCCTTCCTGCACCAGCTGCCCACCCAGGGCATCCTCGGCATCCTGCACATCGTGTTCAACATGTACTGGCTCTGGGTGCTCGGCCGGGTCATCGAGGAGCGGCTGGGCGTCATGCGCTTCCTCGCCGTCTACCTGCTCGCCGCGCTCGGCGGATCGGTCCTGGGCTTCCTGGTCTCCCCGCACCAGGCCGCCGTCGGCGCCTCCGGCGCGGTGTACGGGCTGGCCGGCTGCTACGTCGTCCTGACCCGGCGGCTGCACCACCACCCGATCGACCCGAACCGGGTGATCATCCCGTTCCTGATCTGGATGGTGGTCTCCGCCGGCTGGACCTCCTGGGAGGGGCACCTTGGTGGCCTCCTGGCCGGCGGGGTCGCCGCCGTCGGGCTGGCGTACGCGCCGGCGAAGCGGCGAACCGTCGTGCAGGTGTCGGTGACCGTCGGGCTCGCCGTGCTGCTCGTCGCGCTGGTCGTCATGAAGTCGCTCGCCCTCACCACCTGACGGCAGCTCGGGCCGAAGTCAGGGCGATCGGCTCTGGTGGGACAGACCGGCCGGAGTGAAACTGAGCCATGAGACTTCAGCGCGTACCCCTGCTTGCCAGCGTGGTCGTGCTGCTCGCGGCGGCCTGCTCGACGACCGACCACGACGGCGCGGCCCCGCCGACCTCGACGGCCCCCATGACCGCCGTCACCACGCCGGCCACGACGGCCCCCGCCACCGCCGCGCCATCCGCAGCCGGAGGTTGGCGGGTGACGTACGGGTGGGCGGTGCCCTCCGCGCCGGCCCGGGTGGCACACACCGTCAAGGTGCCGGTCACCCCCGCGCCGGGGGAGCCGCTGCCCGTGCTGGTGCAGATCCAGGTTGGTGACCACCCGGCCGAGGGGTTCAGCCGGATCAGCTTCGCCTTCCGCGGCCCCACGCCGTCCTACCAGGTCGGATACGTCGCACAGGTGGAGTCCGACGGCACCGGCACACCGGTGAGCCTGCCCGGCGACACCTTCCTCTCCGTGCGCTTCGACCCGGCCCAGGCACATGACCGCAGTGGCCGGAGCACGGTGCACGCGCCGCCACCGGCCATCGGCTACCCGACGCTGCGCGGCTGGGCGGCCGCCGGAGACTTCGAGGGGCACCTGAGCTTCGGCCTCGGGGTGCGGACCTCGGGCGAGCCGCTGCCGGTGCGACTGGGCGAGTCGACCCGGCCCGACGGCACCCACGTCGTCTCGGTGGACGTGCGGCGCGGTTGACCGCGGTGGGCGGCACCGCCCGCGCGGGCCGGAGGGCGACCCGGTCGGATGACGGGTGCCTCAGGCCGCGCCACGGATGATTGTCACGGCCACCCGGCAGAACTCGTCCATGTCGGGCTGGAAGCCGGCCGCGATGTCCGGGTGCAGGCCGGCGCGGGTCTCGTCGAGCAGCCGGCGGCACACCTCCTCGACGGGTTCGCCCGCGTAGCCGGCGCGGACCCGCTCGGTGGCCGCCTGCAGGGCCGAGGTCAGCTGATCCTCCAGCGGGCCACGCAGCTTTTGCTGCACCGGGTCGAGCCCGCTCGGGTCGAGCGTGACGTGTGGCTCCGACATGCTGCTCCTTTCGTCGGCGTCCGCGGTACCCCGCCGCGGTCGTCGGTCAAACCACCGCCGGTACGGCGGCCACCCGGACCTGGTAGGAGAAGTCCTCGGCCGGCTCCTCCGCGTACGACAGCCGGCGGATCTGCCGGTCGTCGGCGTAGAGGGCGACGTCGACCAGCACCCCGAGGTGGGCCAGGCCGATGTTCGCCACCCGCTTCTTGTCCTGCAGCACCGCGCAGACCCCGCCCAACAGTGTGCTGGCGTCGGAGGTGCGGTGCCCGGGCGGGCAGCGCAGGGTCAGGTCCACCTCGACCGGGCCGGCGAGCGGGGTCCAACCGGTGTGCTGGGCCGCCTCGCAGGCGGCCTGGAGCAGGGCGCGGACTCTCGCCGCCTGCCGGTGCCCGGCGGCGAAGATGGACAGGGCCTCGGTCTTGACCGGGGGCAGGCCGCTCACCTCGAACGTCAGGGCGAGAGCGCGGGTGGTGTCCTGCACGACGGACCTCCTCGGTTGGGACGATCCTGCCCAACCGGTGGTGCCGCAGAGGCGAGTTCGCGCGAGAACCAACCGAAAGGGCGGGCTGGGGTCGGCCGGAGGCGTATCGACGTCGACGGCGAACGCGCTGGCTGCGGAGCTATGAGAACGCTAGTCGACCGGGCGAACGCTGGGTAGCTCGCCGCTCACTGGTTGGGACGCGGGGCGAAGGCACAGAACTCGTTCCCCTCCGGGTCCGCCAGGACCCACCACCGGGTGGTGTCGGTGGGCTCGCGCAGCAGGGTGGCGCCGGCCGCGATCAGCGCGGTGGGGTCCGGGC
The DNA here is from genome assembly GCF_043204735.1 of Micromonospora sp. NPDC047740. Classification (NCBI taxonomy): domain Bacteria; kingdom Bacillati; phylum Actinomycetota; class Actinomycetes; order Micromonosporales; family Micromonosporaceae; genus Micromonospora; species Micromonospora sp. NPDC047740. The sequence goes on along the minus strand of NZ_JBIDCT010000021.1, from coordinate 42,286 downwards.
CGGTCAGGTCGACGTCCCAGTGCACCCGGTTCTTCACCCGCTTGCGCTCGGGCACCGGGTCGAAGACCCAGTGGTCCCAGGGGAAGCCGGCCGCCCCCACCACCGAGGTGGCGCCCTCCTCGGTGGTGGCCACCCGGCCGCCGACCACGCCGGCCCACCAGCCGGCCTGGGCCGCCGGGTCGGCGCTGTCGACCACCAGCTCGAAGACGCCGGGCCGGGCGCCCTCGCGGGGCCGGAAGGCGCAGAACTGGTTGCCTTCCGGGTCGGCCAGCACCCACCAGCTGATCTCGGCGTCCGGCTCACGGACCAGCCGTGCGCCGGCGGCCAGCAGCGCGGTCGGCTCCGGCTCGGCGAGGCGCAGGTCCAGGTGGACCCGGGTCTTGCCGGTACGCGGCTCGGGCACGGTGTTGACCCAGATCGACTCGGCCTTCGAGGCGGCTGCCCGGGGGTCGATCCGGGTGTCGCCGTCGCCGGTGTCGATCAGGTCCGCGTCGAGGACGCCGGCCCAGAAGGCACCGAGCCGGTGGGCGTCCGCGGCGTCCATGCAGAGGTCCTTGAAGCGCGCGATCATGCCCCCCACTATGCCGCCCGGCTCCGACACCCGGCTGCTCGCGCGTGCTCCGGCGGTCCGCCCAGATTGCCGGGAAGTGCGTGTCGGATGGCCCGGGCTGCCGGAATCTGCGTCCACCGAGGGGGCACGGCCCGGTGACGTGACCTGGCCCACAGCCCGGCCATGTGGTGGGCGTCGCGTGACGGTCAGGTTTCGCGCCGTGGCAGGTCGGGCACTGTCAGGCGCACGAAACGCCTGGGGCCGGGGCGGATCCGCCGTCGACCGCGCCCCCGACCGTCTCGCCGTGCGCCGGGGCACGGGCGACTTCCCCGGCCTTCGCCGACGAAAGGGGGAGGGCGATGACGACACACCCCGGCGACGCCGCGGACCGGCGGCGGCCACGCAGGCGTGCGGCGGCGGCAGCCGCCGCGCTGGCGTTGGTGGCGCCGTTGGCCGCCTGCGGTTCCGGTGGTGACGGCGGTACGCCGACGATCAACCTGTACTACCCGCCGGAGCAGAACCTGCAGAAGGTGGTCGACGACTGCAACGCCCAGGCGCAGGGGCGTTACCGGATCGTCTACCGGGTGCTGCCGCGGCAGGCCGACGACCAGCGGGTGCAGATGGTGCGTCGGCTGGCCGCGCAGGACAGCGGGATGGACGTGCTCGGCCTCGACGTCACCTGGACCCAGGAGTTCGCCAGCGCGCACTGGATCCGGGAGTGGACCGGCCAGGACAAGGCAGAGGCGGAGCAGGGCACCCTGGCCGGCCCGCTGGACACCGCCCGCTACGAGGGCAAGCTCTACGCCGCGCCGAAGAACACCAACGTGCAGCTGCTGTGGTATCGCACCGATCTGGTGCCGGAGCCGCCGAAGACGTGGGACGAGATGATCTCCGCCGCGCAGCGGCTGAAGGAGCAGGGCAAGCCGTACCAGGTGCTCACCATGGGCGCCCAGTACGAGGGTCTGGTCGTCCTCTACAACACCCTCGCGGAGAGCGCCGGCGGGAAGATTCTCAGCGACGACGGCAAGCGGGCGGTGATGGACGAGGGCACCGTCAAGGCCCTCGACCAGCTGCGGAAGCTGGCCACGTCGGGGGTGACGTCGCCGTCGTTCACCAACGCCACCGAGGACCCGGTACGGCTGGAGTTCCAGTCCGGCGGCGGGGCCTTCGAGGTCAACTGGCCCTTCGTCTATCCGGCGATGCAGGAGGCGGCGCCGGACATGGCGAAGAAGGTGAAGTGGGCGCGGGTGCCGGGCATCGAGGCGAACACCCCGAGCAAGGTCACCATCGGCGGCGTCAACATGGCGGTCAGCACCTACTCGAAGCACCCGAAGGAGTCCTTCGAGGCCGCCAGGTGCATCCGCAATCCGGAGCACCAGAAGTTCTCCGCGGTCAACGACGGCGTGCCGCCGACCATCGAGAAGGTCTACGAGGACCCGGAGATGGACAAGGCGTACCCGATGAAGGAGACCATCCTGGAGGAGCTGAAGGAGCCGGCGGTCCGGCCGCTGACCCCGGCGTACCAGAGCATCTCCACGGTGATGTCGGCGATGCTGTCGCCGCCGTCGGGGATCCGGCCCGAGCAGACCGCCGACGAGTTGCGCAAGGCCATCGCCGACGCCCTCGAGTCGAAGGGGGTACTGCCGTGAGCGAGATCCACCCGCAGCGGGCCGACCGTCCGGAGGTGACGGCATGAGTGTGAACGCCACTCCCACCGGCGCGGACGTCGCCGCCGAGGCCGAACGCGGCCCCGGGCGGCACGCCGCGGTGCCGGCGCAGCGGACCCGGCGCGGGACGAAGGCCCCGCTGAGCGAGAACAAGCGGGCCGAGCGGCGCCTTGGCTGGCTGCTCTGCGCGCCGGCCGCGCTGGTCATGCTGCTGGTCACCGCCTACCCGATCCTCTACTCGGTCTGGTTGTCCCTGCAGCGCTTCGACCTGCGCTTCCCCGACCAGCGCGAGTTCGTCGGGCTGGACAACTACGTGACCGTGCTGGGCAACCAGTTCTGGTGGACCGCGTTCGGGGTGACCGCCCTGATCACCGTGGTGACCGTCGCGGTGGAACTGGTGCTCGGCATGGGCCTCGCGTTGATCATGCACCGGACGCTGGTCGGCCGGGGCATCGTCCGCACCGCGGCGCTGATCCCGTACGGGATCGTCACGGTGGTCGCGGCGTTCTCCTGGCGGTACGCCTGGACGCCGGGCACCGGCTACCTGGCGAACCTGTTCGACGGCAGCGCGCCGCTGACCGAGCGGGCCAGCTCGCTGGCGATCATCATGCTGGCGGAGATCTGGAAGACCACGCCGTTCATGGCGCTGCTGCTGATGGCCGGCCTGGCGCTGGTGCCGGAGGACCTGCTCAAGGCCGCGTCCACCGACGGTGCGACGGCCTGGCAGCGGTTCACCAAGGTGATGCTGCCGGTGATGAAGCCGGCGATCCTGGTCGCCCTGCTGTTCCGCACCCTGGACGCGTTCCGGGTCTTCGACAACATCTTCATCCTGACCGCGGGCGGTAACGAGACGTCGTCGGTGTCGATGCTCGCCTACAACAACCTGATCCGGGGGTTGAACCTGGGCATCGGCTCGACGATGTCGGTGCTGATCTTCATCACCGTGGCGATCCTCGCGTTCGTCTTCGTGAAGTTGTTCGGCACCGCTGCCCCGGGCAGCGACGACGGGGAGAGGCGCTGACATGGCCACCGAAACCACCATGCGGGCGAGGCTGCGCTGGGGTCTGCTGGACGTCCTCGTCGTCGTCTTCGCGTTGATCCCGGTGCTCTGGATCGCCTCGCTGTCGTTCAAGACCCCGGCGACGCTCACCGACGGGAAGTTCATCCCGCGGGAGTGGACGCTGGACAACTACCGGACGATCTTCGCCACCGACCAGTTCGTCCGGGCTCTGGTCAACTCGATCGGCATCGCGCTGATCGCCACCCTGATCGCGGTGGTGCTGGGGGCGATGGCCGCGTACGCGGTCTCCCGGCTGGACTTCCCCGGCAAGCGGTTGCTGATCGGGGTGTCCCTGCTGATCGCGATGTTCCCGCAGGTGTCGCTGGTCTCGCCGCTGTTCGAGATCGAGCGGCAGCTCGGCCTCTTCGACACCTGGCCGGGGCTGATCCTGCCGTACATCACCTTCGCGCTGCCGTTGGCGATCTACACGCTGTCGGCGTTCTTCAAGCAGATCCCCTGGGATCTGGAGAAGGCGGCGAAGATGGACGGCGCCACCCAGGGCCAGGCGTTCCGGCGGGTGATCGCGCCGCTGGCCGCGCCGGGGCTGTTCACCACGGCCATCCTGGTTTTCATCTTCTGCTGGAACGACTTCCTGTTCGCCATCTCGCTGACCTCCACCGAGCGGTCCCGCACGGTGCCGGCCGCGTTGTCGTTCTTCACCGGCGCGTCGCAGTTCGAGGATCCCACCGGGGCGATCTGCGCCGCCGCCGTGGTGATCACCGTTCCGATCATCCTGTTCGTGCTCTTCTTCCAGCGCCGCATCGTCTCCGGCCTGACCTCCGGCGCAGTCAAGGGATAGGTGGTGTTGTCATGGCTGACATCGTGCTGGACAAGGTGAGCAAGCGGTTCCCGGACGGGACCGTGGCGGTGCGGGACGTCGACCTGGAGATTGCCGACGGCGAGTTCGTGATCCTGGTCGGCCCCTCCGGCTGCGGGAAGTCGACCACGCTCAACATGATCGCCGGGTTGGAGGACATCAGCTCCGGTGAGCTGCGTATCGCGGGGGAGCGGGTCAACGACCGGGCTCCGCGGGACCGGGACATCGCCATGGTGTTCCAGTCGTACGCGCTGTACCCGAACATGACGGTCCGGGAGAACATGGCCTTCCCGCTGCGGCTGGCGAAGCTGGACCGGGAGAGCATCAACACCAAGGTTGAGGAGGCGGCGAAGGTCCTGGAGCTGACCCCGCTGCTGGACCGCAAGCCGGCCAACCTCTCCGGCGGCCAGCGGCAGCGGGTGGCGATGGGCCGGGCGATCGTCCGGCAGCCCAAGGCGTTCCTGATGGACGAGCCGTTGTCCAACCTGGACGCCAAGCTGCGGGTGCAGATGCGCACGGTGGTGTCCCGGCTGCAGAAGCAGCTCGGCACCACCACCGTCTACGTGACCCACGACCAGACCGAGGCGATGACCCTCGGCGACCGCGTGGTGATCATGCGGGGTGGCGCGGTGCAGCAGGTCGGCCCGCCCCAGGAGCTCTACGACCACCCGCGCAACCTCTTCGTCGCCGGGTTCATCGGCTCGCCGTCGATGAACTTCCTGCCCGCCGCCGTCGAGGAGGGCCACCTGCGGACGGCGTTGGGTGATGTGCCGATCGGCAACCGGGTCCGCCATCAGTTGGCGGGCGGTGACGCGCCGCGGGAGCTGATCCTCGGTATCCGGCCCGAGCATTTCGAGGACGCCGAGTTGCTCGACGAGGAGACGCGCCGCCGGGGTCTGGAGTTCGAGGCGCCGGTGGAGATCGTCGAGTCGATGGGCTCCGACAAGTACGTGTACCTGACCGTTGAGGGGGAGCGGGCCAACTCCGCTGAGCTGGAGGAGTTGGCCGCCGACGCGGGCACCGGCGACTTCACCGGCACCGGTTCCAGCCTGGTCACCCGGCTGTCCGCCGAGTCGCCGGCCCGGGAGGGGGAGCACCGGCGGGTCTGGTTCAACCTGGAGAAGATTCACCTGTTCGACCCGTCCACCGGGCGGAACCTGACCCTGCACGAGGGCCGGGCGGCCGGCGCGCTCGCCGACTGAGGGACGCGGACTGAAGGGCCGGTGCCACGCCGCCGGCCCTTCAGTCTGCCGGCAGCCGGTCCAGCAGCTTGTCCAGCCGGAGGGGCAGGTCCCGGACCCGTACGCCGGTGGCGTGGTGCACCGCGTTGGCGACGGCGGCGGCGCTGCCCACGATGCCGATCTCGCCGATCCCCTTCACCCCGGCCGGGTTCAGGTCAGGGTCTTCCTCCGGCAGCCAGTACGCCTCGATCCGCTCGACGTCCGCGCAGCCGCTGATGTGGTAGGTGGCGAGGTCGTGGTTGACCCAGTCGCCGTACCGCTCGTCGAGCAGGCCCTCCTCGTGCAGCGCCATCGACAGGCCCATGGTCATGCCGCCGATGAGCTGGCTGCGGGCGGTGGTCGGGTTCACCACCCGGCCGACGGCGAACATGCCGAGCATCCGGTCCACCCGGACCTCGCCCGTGTCCGCGTCCACCCGCACTTGCACGAAGTGGGCCCCGTAGGCGTACCGGGCCAGCGGACGTTGGGCGCGGACCTCGTCGGCGGTGCTCACCTCGACGGTCAGCCCCTCGGCGGGTACCGCGGTGTCGCGGAGCCGCTGCCGCAGCTGCTCGCAGGTCCGGATCACCGCCCAGCCCCACGAGGCGGTGCCCATCGAACCGCCGGCCACCGGGGCCGGCGGCAGGTCGCTGTCGCCCACCCGGATGGCGACCCGGTCGGCGGGTACCGCCAGGGCGTCGGCGGCCAGCTGCCACAGCGCCGTCCGGGCGCCGGTGCCGATGTCGGTCGCGTTGATCCGTACCTCGAAGGTGCCGTCGGGTGCGGCGGTGGCCGTCGCGGCGGCGGCCCGGGAGCGGGCCGGGTAGCTGGAGCCGGCCACCCCGGTGCCGATCAGCCATCGCCCGAGTCGCCGGACCCCTGGCGTCGGGTCGCGGTCGGCCCAGTCGAACCGGCGGGCCCCCTCGCGGAGGCAGGCGACCAGGTTGCGGCTGCTGAACGGCTGCCCGCTGTCCGGGTCGACGGTCGCGTCGTTGCGGACCCGCAGCTCGACCGGGTCGACGCCGCACGCGGTGGCCAGCTCGTCCAGCGCCGACTCCAGCGCGTACGCGCCCGGGCACTCGCCGGGGGCGCGCATCCAGAACGGGGTCGGCACGTCCAGTCGGACCAGCCGGTGCGTGGTGCGCCGGTGGCGGCCGGCGTACATGCTGCGGGTGTAGACGGCGGTCTGCTCGGCGAATTCGTGCACCTTCGAGGTCTGGCTGATCGCGTCGTGGCAGACCGCGGCGATCCGCCCGTCGGCGTCCGCGCCGAGCCGGATCCGTTGGATGGTGGGGGTGCGGTATCCGATCGGGCCGAAGAGCTGCTGCCGGGTCAGCGCCAGCCGCACGGGCCGGTCCACCTGCCGGGCGGCGAGGGCGGCGAGCACCACCGGCGCCTTCGGGGCCCCCTTGCTGCCGAAGCCGCCGCCGACGTGCTCGGCGATCACCCGGACCGCCTCCGGGGGCAGCCCGAACAGCTGTGCCAGGGTGGCCTGCACCGGGGTCGAGCCCTGGGTGGAGTCGTGCACCAGCAGCCGCCCGTCCCGCCAGCGGGCGGTGGTGGCGTGCGGCTCCATCGGGTTGTTGTGGTAGGCCGGGGTGCGGTAGGTGGCGTCCAGCTGGACCTCCGCGGCCGCGAAGGCGGCGTCGAAGTCCCCCTCCGCGGTGTCCGCGGGGTAGCCCGGGTTGACCTTGTCCGGGCGGTACAGGCCCGGGTGGTGTGCGGAGAGGACGGTGCTGTGCGCCTCGGTGTCGTAGTCGATCCGGACCAGCCGGGCGCCCTCCCGCGCCGCCTCGAGGGTCTCCGCCACCACCACGGCGACGAACTCCCCCCGGTAGTGCACGGTCGGCTCCTGCAGCAGGAACAGCGTGTCGTCCACGCCGGGCGCCAGCCGGGACGCGTTGCCGTGGTGCAGCACGTCCAGCACGCCCGGCACGGCCAGCGCCGGGGCCGCGTCGATCCGGCTGATCCGCCCGCGGGTGGCCGCCGCCGGCACCGCCCAGCCGTACGTGACGTCGTCCACCGGGTACTCCACCGCGTACCGGGCCGTCCCGGTGACCTTGTCCCGGCCTTCGAGGCGGGGGTGTTCCCGGCCCACCGCGCCGACGGGTGGCGCGTTCATCGGGGTGCCGCCCCGGCCAGCGCGGTCAACGCCCGGACGGTGAGGTTGCGGATCAGCGGCACCTTGAACCCGTTGTGCGGCAGGGGACGGGCGGCGGCGAGTTCGGCGTCCGCGGCCCGGGCGGCCAGCTCGGCGGTGAACGGGCGGCCGCGCAGCGCCTCCTCCGCCCGGTAGGCCCGCCACGGGCGGTGCGCGACCGCCCCGTAGGCCAGCCGGACGTCGCGGACCGTGTCCCCGGCCAGGTCCAGCGCCGCGGCCACCGAGCCGACCGCGAACGCGAAGCTGGCCCGGTCGCGCACCTTGAGGTAGGTGCAGTGCCGGGCGAAGGGCAGCGGCGGGATCCTTACCCCGGTGATCAGCGCGCCGCGGGGGAGGCTGGTCTCCCGCTCGGGATGCTCGCCGGGCGTCCGGTGCAGTTCGACCAGGGGGATCTCCCGCGCGCCGCCCGGGTCGTACACCTCCACCACCGCGTCGAGGGCGACCAGGGCGACCGCCAGGTCCGACGGGTGGGTGGCCACGCACAGTTCGGACCAGCCGAGGATGGCCAGGTCCCGGTTCTGCCCGTGGCGCGCCGCGCAGCCGGTGCCGGGCTCCCGCTTGTTGCACGCCTTCCCGGTGTCCTGGAAGTAGACACAGCGGGTGCGTTGCAGCAGGTTCCCGGCGGTGGTGGCCATGTTGCGCAGCTGCCCGGAGGCGCCGGCGAGCAGCGCCCGGGAGAGCAACGGGTGGTCCCGCCGGACCCTCGGGTCCGCGGCGAGGTCGCTGTTGCGCACGGTCGCGCCGATCCGCAGCCCGCCGTCCGGTAGGGCCTCCACCGTGTCCAGCGGCAGGCCGGTGACGTCGACCAGCAGGTCGGGGCGTTGCACCCCGAGTTTCATCAGGTCCACCAGGTTGGTCCCGCCGCCGAGGTACGCCGCCTCCGGCTCGCCGTCGAGCAGCGCGACCGCCTCGGTGACGTCGGCGGGCCGGTGGTAGCGGAAGGGCTTCACAGCGCCGCCGCCACGTCCCGGATCGCGGCCACGATGTGCGGGTACGCGGCGCAGCGGCACAGGTTGCCGCTCATCCGTTCCCGTACCTCCGCGTCGGTCAGCTCCACCGGTGCGGTGAGGTCCTCGGTCACCGCGCTGGGCCAGTCCTGGGCCACCTCGTCGAGCATCCCGCGGGCGGAGCAGAGCTGCCCGGGTGTGCAGTAGCCACACTGGAAGGCGTCGTGCGCGACGAATGCGGCCTGGAGCGGGGACAGGTCCGCCGGGCCGGCGAGTCCCTCCACGGTGACCACCGTCCGGCGGTCCAGGGTGACCGCCAGGATCAGGCAGCTCTTCACCCGCCGGCCGTCGAGCAGGACGGTGCACGAGCCGCACTGCCCGTGGTCGCAGCCCTTCTTGCTGCCGATCAGGGCGAGCCGCTCGCGCAGGGCGTCCAGCAGGGTGGTCCGGTTGTCCAGCGTCAGGTCGTGGTCGACGCCGTTGACGGTGAGCGTGATGCGGGACGACCGGTCGTCGTCCGCCGGTTTCCCGCTCTCCCGCCCGCTGCGCACCGCGCCAGACTACCGTTGACTACGACATCCAATGACAAATACGGGCAGAAGCCCGGAATTGGCGATCGGTGGGGCGGCATGCGCGAGGTCCTGGCCGCGGCCCACGACTGGCGGCGGCGACGGATCCCCTTCGGCCTGGCGACCGTGGTGGCCAGCAGCGCGGGCACCGTCACCGGCCCGGGCGACCTGCTCGCCGTCGACCCCACCGGCGACGTGCGCGGCGGCATCCCGGCCGGCTGCGTCGAGTCGGCGGTGCTCGACGCGACGGCGGAGGCCCTGCGCACCGGCCGGACCCGGCTCGCCCGCTACCGGGTGGGCGGGGACGGCCCATGGCCGGCCCGGCCCGGCTGCGCCGGGACCGTCGAGGTGCTGCTGCGCCGGGTGACCGCGGACTGCCCCACGGCCCGCTCCCTCGCCGCGCTCGCCGGGCCCGACCCGGTCGCCGTGGCAACCGTGGTGGGCGGCCGGGCACCCTTCGCCGCCGAGCTGGTGATCCGGCCGGACCGGACCGAGGGCACGCTCGGCACCGCGGACCTGGACGACTGGGCCGTCGACCGGGCCGCCGGGCTCCCGGCCGGCGCCGTGGTGCTGGGCTACGGCGAGCGCCCCGGCGTGCGGGTGCTGTTCCAGGCGATGCCGGCCGCACCGCGGATGCTGCTGTTCGGCGCCACCGCCGTCGCCGCGGCGCTCGCCCGGATCGGCGCGGACCTCGGCTACCGGGTCGTCGCCTGCGACCCGCGACCCGCGTTCGCCACCGTCGCCCGGGTGCCCGACGCACACGAGGTGCACCGGGCCTGGCCACACCGCCTGCTGGCCGCCACCCCGGTCACCCTGGACACGGTGCTCTGCCTGCTCGGTCACGACCCTCGCTACGAGCTCCCGCTGCTGCGCGCGGCGCTGTCCACCCCGGCCGGCTACCTCGGCGTGCTCGGCAGCCGCGCGGCGCACGAGGCCCGCCTCACCCGCCTGCGCGCCGACGGGGTACCCGAGACCCAGCTGGCCCGGCTGCGCGCACCGGCCGGGCTGGACCTCGGCGGGCGCAGCCCGGCCGAGACGGCGCTGGCGATCGCCGCGGAGGTGGTGGCCTGGCGCCACGGCGGCAGTAGCCGGCCGCTGTCCGGCCTGACCGGCCCGATCCACGCCGCCCACCCGGCCGGCCTGACCGAGGCGGCGGCGCGGTGACCGTGGCCGGGCTGGTGCTCGCCGCCGGGGCCGGACGCCGGCTCGGCCAGCCGAAGGCACTCCTCGACTGGCACGGTGAGCCGCTGCTCCGGCGCGCGGTCCGGCTGCTGCACCTCGGCGGTTGCGACCCGGTGCACGCGGTGGTCGGCGCGGGCGCCGGCCGGCTTCCCGCACTGCCCGGCGCGGTCCCGGTGGCCAACCCGCAGTGGCGCGACGGCCTCGGCGGCTCGCTGCTGCGCGGTCTGGACTCACTGCCGGACGTCGCCGACGCGGTCGTGGTGGTGCTCGTCGACCAGCCCTGGCTGACCCCGGCCGCGGTCCGCCGGGTACGCGCGGCGTACGCGGCCGGCGCTGTCGTCGCCGTGGCCGGCTACGCCGGCCGGCCCGGCCATCCGGTCCTGCTCAGCCGGGCCACCTGGCCGCTGGTCGTGCCGTACGCGACGGGGGACCGGGGTGCCCGTGACTTCCTGCGGGCCCGGGCCGACCTGGTGACCGTGGTGCCGTGCGACGGGTCACCGGCCGACGTGGACACCCCGGCGGACCTGGCCCGAGTGCATCCGCGGCCGTCCCTGCCCTGATCGCCGGGCGATGGTCTCCAGCAACTCCGCAAACCTCTGCCGATCCACGCTCGCTCCTCAGGTACGCAGGGGCAGGCCGAGGTAGCGGGCGTAGTCGGCCAGGCCGGACTCGACGCGGGAGCGCAGCGCGGCGTCGAACGGCGCCAGCGGCTGCACGGTCACCGAGACCGAGGCCTTCCCGACCGTCCGCTTCCACGTGCCGACCACCCGGCCGTCGCGGACCACCGTCGGCAGGAACACCCCGTTGTTGCCGGGGACCACGGCGGCGGCGTGCGCCGGGTCGAGCATCAGCGTGCGGTCCTTGAAGCCGAGTAGGTATTCGTCGAAGCCGAGCAGCGTGTGCACGTCGTCGACCGGCTCGCGGGGCGCGTCGAGGAGGGAGGCGTCGACCATCGCCTCGACACCGTCCACCGCTACCGGGGCCAGGGCGTCGCCGGCCACCGCGAAGCCCCGCCGTGCGTCGGTGACCGTCAGGCCGGTCCACCGGGCCAGCTCGTGCGGGGTGACCGGGCCGTGGCTGCGCACGTACCGCAGGGCGAGGATGCCGAGCGCCTCGTCGCGCTCCGGCCGGTGCGGGTCGGGCACCCACTCGTCGAGCAGGGCGAACGTCTGCTCGGTGCCGACGTGCGGGGCGATGCAGGTGACGCCGCGCTGGGCGGCGTACCAGAGCAGGTGGTAGCCCCGCTGCCCGGTGGTGTCGATGCCGGCGGCGCCGAGGGCGGCCAGGCACTGCGCACGGGTGAGGCGGCGGCCGCCGGCCAGGGCCGTGCCCAGCACGTCCACGGCCCGGTCCGCCTCGGCCTCGGTGAGCCCGAGCTGTGCCCGGCGGGTGGCGGCGCCGGCCAGCGTGCGGACGCCGGTCACCGCCAGCATCCAGTGGGCGTCGCGGGACGGCACCAGGTGGACCGTGCCGCGCATCGGCCAGGTCCGCAGCGCCTCCCGCCGCTCCAGCGCCGCCCGCACGTCGGCCAGCGTGCGCCCGGGCAGGCGTACGCCGAGCGACCACAGGCCGCTCGCGTTGTCCTGGGCCTGCATCGCGCCGAACCACTCGACCACGCCGGCGACCCCGTCGGGGCGCGCCACCGGGTGCGGGCGCAGCAGCAGGCTGGTCATCCGCAGCGCCAGCGCCTCGGCGCCGGTGAGCCGTACGGGCACGCAGGCCTCCCGTCAGTGGTGGACGGCCAGCATAGGCGGCGGGTCCGACGTTTCCGCGGGACGCGACCGGGCGGGTGGGAGACGCCCACCCGCCCGGGTCGCTCTCGTCTCACTCCTGCGGCCGGGCCTCCTCGGGCACGTCCGCCTCGACCACTTCCCGGCGGACCTGGGCGTGGGCGGGCCGCTGCTCGACGACCTGGTGGCTGGCCAGCCGGACGCGTTCGACCGGGACCCGTTCCTTGACCACCACCGGGCGTTCGGCGTGCAGCACCATCTCGCGCTGCTCCGTGTCGGTGCCCGCGGGCACGGTACCCCGGTCCGCCTCCGCGATCGGTTCCCGGACGAGGGTCGCCTCCTCGTGGGCGACCGGCACGGTGGTGTGCACGTTCTCGGTCACCACGCGCTTGCGGAGCCGCGCCGTGCCGGCCGGCACGGTCTCGGTGTCGAACCGGGCTTGTTCCTCGAACCGGGTCAGCTCCGGTGGCCCGGGCCGCTCCGGCCGTCCGGCCGCGCCCTCGGGCGGCAGCTGGTAGTGCCGGTGGAGCAGGGTCAGCTGGTCCGCGCCGAGCGGCTGGTCGGTGCCGGGCTCCACGGCGGGGGCGGTGCGGACGGTGGTCCGGTCGTACGGCACCCGCAGCCGGTCCGCCTGCCACTGGGCCGCCTGCAGCGGAGCCATCGACTCGCGGTGACCCGTGCCGGCGGTGCGTACGCTGACCCAAGTGGGCTCGCCTGCGGGGTTTGCCCAGACCTGGCCCACGGTGCCGATCGTCGCGCCCGAGCGGTCCTGGACGTCCTGCCCGTACAGCGAGCGGATCTGCGGTTCGGTGAGCCGCATGGTTCGTCCTCCCTCTCGTGGGTCACCGAGAGGATCCCCGTCGGCGGGGACGGCATGCCGGGGAATCGGGACGAATAGGAGGAGCAGGAGGAGAACACCTGATCGCGCTGCGCCAGCCGGCATGCCGGCGGAGCGCGATCCCCCGTTCAGGTGCCTTCGGGCGGTGGGACGCGGATCGGCACCGGTGCGAACAGGATCCCCGGAGTCCGGATTCCGGGCAGCCGTTCCGGTCCGAACTTGCGCAAATATTGAGGTTTGCTGACCGATCGACAGGAGTGAATCAAGCCGCGGAGGGTGCCACGGCAGTCGTTTGACGCCGCAACCAACGGGTAGTCCTCCGAGTTCGCCCGGAACCGAGGAGGAAACGTCTGATGGACGGCCACGTCAACGTCGCGGTGATCTATTACAGCGCGACCGGCATCACCTACCAGATGGCGCAGTCAGCGGTCGAGGCCGCGGGCGAGGCCGGTGCCGAGGTCCGCCTGCGCAAGGTGCGGGAGCTGGCGCCCGACGAGGCGATCCGCTCCAACTCGGGGTGGCAGGCGCACCACCTGGAGACGCAGGACGTGATGGAGGCGCAGCTCGACGACCTCTCCTGGGCCGATGTGGTGATCTTCGGCTCGCCCACCCGCTACGGGATGGTGGCCGCCCAGCTCAAGCAGTTCATCGACACCACCGGCCCGCTCTGGGCCCAGGGCATCCTGGCCAACAAGGTCTACTCGGCGTTCTGCTCCACGGCCACCTCGCACGGCGGTCAGGAGTCCACGCTGCTGGCGCTCTTCAACGTGTTCTACCACTGGGGTGGGGTGGTGGTGACCCCCGGCTACACCGACCCCAGCCAGTTCGTCGCGGGCAACCCGTACGGCGCCTCGCACACCAGCAACAACGGCGAGATCGCACCGGACCACCTCGCGCTGGCGGCCACCGCGCTGACCGCCAAGCGGGCGATCCAGATCAGCGCCGCGCTGAAGCGGGGGATGGCCGGCTGAGCACCGGCGACCGGTGGCCGGGCAGGGGTTCGGACCCGTCCGGCCACCGGCCGCCGCAGTCCTACCCCCGGTCAGCCGGCGCATGCCCGGCGAGCGCGCGATGGTCGAGCAGGTGCGCGAGCAACTCGGCGAGGATGACCATGCCGTCGCGGCTGAGCACCGACTCCGGGTGGAACTGCACGCCGGCGAAGCCGGGCCCGCGCAGCGCGTGCACCGCTCCGTCGGCCGGGTCCCGGGACAGCTCCACCGGGCCGTACGGGGTGGCGACCCGGTCCGCGCCGGCCCGGGCGGTGAAGCTGGAGTAGAAGCCGACCCGGCGGGTGGCGCCGAACACCGGCACGTCCCGCGGCACCCCCTGGTACGGCGCGTCCCGCCGATGCAGCGGCAGCCCGAGCAGCCCGGCCAGCAGCTGGTGCCCGAGACAGACGGCGAGGGTCGGCCGGCCGGCCGCCAGCAGCTGTGCCAGCAGCGCCCGCATCGTCGCCATCTTCGGCTCGGCGAGGTCGGTCGGGTCGCCCGGGCCGGGGCCCATCACCACCAGGTCGTACTCCCCGACCAAGCCGGGTTGCTGCCAGCCGCGGCGCGCCACCGCCAGGCCGAGGGCGCCGAGCTGGTGGACGAGCATGCCGGTGAAGGTGTCCTCGCCGTCCACGATCAGCGCCCGCCGGCCGGCCAGCCCGGGCAGGACCGTTGCCCCCGGGGTCCGCTGGTCCAGCCAGAACCGGGCCAGCGGCGCGTTGCGGGCGGCGAGGGCGGCGCGTACCTCGGGGTAGTCGGCGAGCGCGCGGCCCGGCGCGTCCGGGCCGGACTGAGCCGGGCGGGCCGCCGGCGCGTCGGGGCCGAGGCCGAGCGCGGCGAGCACCCCGGCTGCCTTGGCGTGGGTCTCGGCCACCTCACCGGCCGCGGTGGAGTGCCGCACCAGCGTCGCCCCGACCGGCACCCGCAGCTCGCCGGTGGGGGAGAGCTCCGCGGTGCGGATCAGGATGGGCGCGTCGAGGGTCTGCCGGCCCGCGGCGTCCCGGCCGAGCAGGGCGAGCACCCCGGCGTAGTAGCGGCGGCCGGTCCGCTCGTGCCGGGCGATCACCCGGCATGCGTTCTCCATCGGGCTGCCGGTGACCGTGGGCGCGAACATGGTCTCCCGCAGCACCTCCCGGACGTCGCGGGAACCCCGTCCGGCCAGCAGGTACTCGGTGTGTGCCAGGTGCGCCATCTCCTTGAGGTACGGCCCGACCACCTGCCCGCCGTGCTCGGCGACGGTGGCCATCATCTTCAGCTCCTCGTCGAGCACCATGTACAGCTCCTCGACCTCCTTCGGGTCGTGGAGGAAACGCAGCAGGGCGTCCCGGTCCGCCGCCGCGCCGGTGTGCCGGAACGTGCCGCTGATCGGGTTCATCATGACCAGACCGTCGTCCACGCTGACGTGCCGTTCCGGGCTCGCCCCGACCAGGGTCCGGGTGCCGGTGTGCACGACGAACGTCCAGTACGCGCCGCGTTCGCGCAGCAGCAGCCGGCGCAGCGCGGCCAGGGCCGCCGCCCGGGGGTCGCCCTGCACGGTGGCCCGCAGGGTGCGGTGGATGACGAAGTTCGCGCCCTCACCGCGGCCGATCTCCTCGGCGAGCACCCGGCCGACCGTGGCCGCGTACTCGGCGTCGGAGCTGTCGAAGCCGGCGTCGGTGGTGACCACCGGGACGTCCGGCAGCGCGGCCAGCGCGTCGGCCAGGGGGATCTGCCGGTGCTCCCCGATGACCAGGCACTCCAGCGGCATCCCGTCGTCGACGCAGGCGAACCCCCGCTCGGTGATCTGCCGGTAGGGGACCAGGGCCAGCGTGCGCGGCCCTGGACCGCCGTCGGGCAGCGGGACGTCGGCGAGCCGCTCGGCGGTGCGTACCGTGCCGGTGAACAGGTCGAGATGGTCGGCGCCCGCGCGGCGGACGAGCGCGAACGGGCCGGGGTCGAGGCCGGCGGCGACGGCGGCGAGCGGGTCGTGCGGGCGGGTCATCGGGTCTCCTCGTGAGCCGGTGGCCGCCTGCGAGGCGACCCGGGATGCCGGGGAGAGACCGGCGGCCGCCTCGTCGGGCGGCCGCGTGGGAAAGCTACGCGCGGGGGTGGGCCGCCGGGTCGGCGGGCCACCAGCAGGACAGGAGCGCGGGCATGGCGATCACTCTACGCGCCCGGGCGGCCCCCCGGAAGCCGATCGCCGCTGCGGACCTGCCGCGCGGATCTTGGCTTCGCGGCCGTCCCCGGCGGGTAGGTTGTCCCGCGATGACCATTCTCGCTCTCGACCTGGGCACCTCCTCCGTACGCGGGCTGGTGCTGGACGCCGACGCCGTCCCGCGCCCCGGCGCGCTGGCCCGGCGGCGGGTGCGGCTGACCACCGGCGAGGACGGCACCGGCACGCTGGACGGTGCCGGCTACCTCGCCCGCCTGGTCGAGTGCCTGGACGAACTGGCCGAGGGCGGCCACCTGCGGGACGTCGAGCTGGTCGCCGCCTCGGCGCAGTGGCACTCGGTGCTGCCGCTGGGCGCCGACGGGGAGCCGCTCGGCCCGGTGCTGACCTGGCTGGACACCCGGCCGGAGCCGGTCGCCGGCAGCGCCGGACCGACCGACCCCGCGGCCTTCCACCAGCGCACCGGCGGATGGTGGCACCGCTGCTACTGGACGGTGCGGCTGCCCTGGCTGCGGGCGCGGGCCGGCAGCCGGGTGGCCCGGTTCGTCGGGCTGGTCGAGTACGTCCTCGACGCGTTGCTGACCGAGGCGCCGATGTCGGTGTCGATGGCTTCCGGCACCGGGATGCTCGACCTGGGCCGGATGGCGTGGGACGCCGAGGCGTGCGCGCTGGCCGGCGTACGCCCCGCGGAGCTGCCGGCGCTGGCCCCACAGCGGTGGCGCGGGCGGCTCCGCCCCGAGTGCGCCCGCCGCTGGCCGGACCTGGCCGAGGCCCGGTGGACCGCCCCGGTCGGCGACGGTGCGGCGTCCAACGTCGGGTCCGGCTGCGTCGACGAGTCCCGGGCGGCGGTGACCGTCGGCACCTCCGCCGCGGTACGCGTCGTCCGGGCCGTCCCCGCCGACGCGGCACTGCCGCCGCTGCCCGACCAGCTATGGCGCTACCGGGTGGACCACGAGCACGTGGTGACCGGCGCCGCCTACTCCAGCGGCGGGAACCTGTACGCGTGGGCCAACCGGGAGCTGCGGCTACCCGAGGGCGCCGAACTGGAGGCGGCGCTGGCCCGCTCCACCCGGGACCTGCGGGTGCGGGCCAATCCCCGCTTCGGTGGGGACCGCCCGCCCGGCCTCGCCGCAGCCGGCTCCGGCGAGCTGCACGGGCTCAGCTTCGGCACCACCGCCGTCGATGTCCTCGCCGGGCTGATGACCGGCCTGTGCCGGCTGGTCGCCGACGACCTCGCCGTGCTCGAGTCCGATGTAGATCATCCGGTCGAGGTGGTGCTGGGCGGTGGTGCGATGGCCGCGTCCGCCTGGTGGCGCGGGGCGTTCGCCGACGCCCTGGCCCCACGCACGGTGCGCTTCCAACACAATCCGGAGGTCGGAGCGACCGGCGCCGCACTGGTGGCGCTCGGCCGGGTTACGGAGGCGGCGCGCGTCGGCGGTATCGGCCGGACGGACGAGGGGGCCCCGCCGAACACCGTAGGTGGTGCCCGGCCGCACTGACCATCCTGGTCGTGCGGCCGATCATCCCGTTGACAGAGCCCGCCGGCCTGGTTGGATGGACTCCGCTCCCCCTGCGACGGGAGTCGAGGGACCGAGGAGGCAAGCGTGGGCGCAGGTCCCGACCCGGCTCGCGGAACGGCCGCCCGCCCGGGCCGGAGCCGACGCGACCGCGTGGTGCCCCACCGGCCGCGCTCGGCGTTCCGGTTGCAGGACTGGCGGATCGGCACCAAGCTCGCGACGGTGCTGGTCATCCCCTCGCTGGCGTTCCTGGTGCTGGCTAGCGTGCAGACCCAGGGGCTGGCCGGGCAGACCAGCGCGCTGACCACCTTCGCCGAGCAGGTCGGCATCGGCCGGCAGATCACCGCCGTGGTGGACCGGCTCCAGCAGGAACGGGACCGCGCGGCCGGGGAACTGGCCGCGCTGCGCCGCGCCGGCACCGGCGCTGACCGGGACGCCGCCATCGCCGCGCTGAAGCCGTTGCAAGACGCCACCAACCAGGCGCTGTCCGAGCTGCGCCGGGCGGCTGAGCCGCTCGCCGGCGCCGACGCCGCCTGGCGGGTCGCGTACTCGGAGGTCCTGGAGGCGTACGACCAGGTGGTCTACATCCGGGCCGCGATCCCGCCCGCGGTGCTCAGCACCGACACCATCCTGAGCAACTACCACCGGGCCATCGGCGCCCTGCTCAACCTGCTGGCCGAACCGTCGCCCGGGGAGGGCCAGCAGGCGCTCACCGACGCGGTGCTGCGGTACGTGCAGCTGTCCCGGGTCAAGGAGTTCACCTCCCGGATCCGGGCCGAGCTCTACGCGGCCGCCCGGGCCGGCCGGTACGACGTCGACGACCAGGTCACCCTGACCGACCTGCGGGCCCAGCAGCTCACCGCCCTGGGCGCGTTCCGCCTGGCGGCGAGCACCGAGCAGGTCCGCCGCTATGACCTCGTGTCGGTGAATCCGGCGTTCGTGGCGGCCGCCCGGCTGGAGGAGCAGACCCTGCCCACCGGCACCGCCGAGCCGGCGGTGCTCTCCGCACCCGAGTGGTGGGCGGCCAGCGAACGCCGGCTGGAACTGCTCCGCCAACTCGAGGGTGAGGTCCTCGACGACGCGGTACGCCACGCCGACGGCGCACGCGCGCAGCAGCTGCGGGACACCCTACTGGTGGCGGGCAGCATCGTCGCGGTGCTGCTGGTCGCCGTGCTGATCTCCCTGCTGATCGGACGGTCCATCGCCCGGTCGATGCGCCTGCTACGCCGCGAGGCGCTGCGGATCGCGCAGGTGGAGCTGCCACACACCCTGCACCGGCTGCGCGCGGTCGACCGTCCAGTGGCGACGATCGAGGTGCCACCCACGGCGGTCCACTCCCGGGACGAGATCGGCGAGCTGGCGGAGGCGTTCGTGGCGGTGCACCGCAGCGCCGTCGACGTCGCGCTCGAGCAGGCGACGATGCGGCGCAACGTCAACGCCATGTTCGTCAACCTGGCCCGGCGCAGCCAGGTGCTGGTGGAGCGGCAACTGGAACTCCTCGACGAGCTGGAACGCGAGGAGAGCGACCCGGAGCAGCTGGAGAACCTGTTCAAGCTCGACCACCTCGCCGCCCGCATGCGGCGTAACGACGAGAGCCTGCTGGTGCTCGCCGGCATGGAGTCCAGCCGCAGGTGGAACCGGCCGGTCGGCCTGGGCGCGGTGCTGCTCGCGGCGAGCGCCGAGATCGAGCAGTACCAGCGGGTCCGCCACCGGTCCAGCGCCGCCCTGCACCTCGTCGGCCACGCGGTCGGGGACCTGGTGCACCTCTTCGCCGAGCTGCTGGAGAACGCCACCGCCTTCTCCCGGCCGGACACCGTCGTCCACGTCGTCGCCTGGAGCGACGGCACCGGCGCGGTGGTGCAGATCGTCGACCAGGGGCTCGGGATGAGCCCGACCGCGTTGGCCGAGGCGAACGCGCTGCTGGCCGAACCACCGGCCGCGGACGTGGCGGCCTCCGAGCGGATGGGCCTGTTCGTGGTCAGCCACCTCAGCGCCCGGCACGGCGTCGAGGTGAAGTTGCGCAGCGACCACGAGGGACTGGTGGCCCGGGTCCGGATCCCCGCCGACCTGCTGGCCCCGGCACCCGAGCCCGAGCTGGACCAGCCCGCCGCGCCGCGGATGCTGACCCACCGCCTCGCCGCCCGGTCCCGGCTGTACGCCGCCGCCCCGCCGGCCGACCTGCCGCTGGCGGGACGCCGGCCGGAAATGCCCGCGCCCGAGCTGCCGGTGGCGGGCCGGTTCCCCGACTTCGCGGCCGAGCTGCCGGTGGCCGGCCGCCCGGCGATGCCGCCGGCGGGGATCCGCCCCGATCCACCGGCCCCGGCCGCGCCGGCGATGCCGCGGCAGGCCCGCCCCGTGCCGGTCCGGGCCGAGGACGTGCTGACCCCGGCCGCCGGCTCGCCCGGCGGCGGCTGGTTCACCCGCCAGGGTCCGGCGTCCTCGGTGCTCGGCGTGACATCGCCGCCGGCCGCGACCCCGGTCACGGCCGGGATCAACGCGCGGGGCCTCCCGGTACGCGTGCCGATGGCCCAGCTCGGCGCGGTCAGCCAGCCCGCCCGCCCGCAGCAACCGGTGCCCCGCCACGAGCCCGACCCGGACGCGGTCGGCGGCATGCTGTCCCGCTTCTACGGCGGGCTGCGGCGGGCGGAGGCCGAGGAAACCATCCAGATGTACATGCCGCCCGCCGGCGTACGCAGCGAAGGAGGACAACGACCGTGACGACGTTGAGCCAGGAGGCACGCGACCTGAGCTGGTTGGTGAACGCGTTCGCCGAGCGGGTCCCGGGGGTGGCGCACGCCGTGGTGGTCTCCTCCGACGGACTGCTGGTGGCGATCTCCGCCCACCTGCCCCGCGACCACGCGGACAAGCTCGCCGCGGTCACCTCCGGGCTGATGAGCATCACCGCCGGCGCGGCCCAGATGTTCGACGGGGACATCGTCAAGCAGACCGTGGTCGAGATGGGACGGGGCTACTTCCTGGTCATGCAGATCCGGGACGGCTCCATCCTGGCCACCCTGGCCGGCGCCGACGCCGACATCGGTGTGGTCGGCTACGAGATGGCGCGGCTGGCCAAGCAGGCCGGTGAGATGCTCACCCCGGCGCTGCGGGCGGAGCTGCAGCAGGCACTGCCCCGCTGAGCGGGGCGGGCCCGGCCGGCGGAGCGTCCGGCCGAGCCGCGAACCGGTTAGAGGCCGTTGTTGCGGATCACCGTGCGATACCAGTGGGCGCTGCGCTTGAGCACCCGGCGCTGCGTCGGATAGTCCACGTAGACCAGTCCCCAGCGCTGGTCGTATCCCTCGGCCCACTCGAAGTTGTCCAGCAGCGACCAGACGTGGTAGCTCTCCAGCGGCACGCCGTCGCGGATGGCCCGGTGGGCGGCGGCGAAGTGGTCGCGAAGGAAGTCGATCCGGGCGGTGTCGTCGACCGTGCCGTCCGGGGCGAGCGTGTCCGGGCAGGGCAGCCCGTTCTCGGTGATGGTGAGCGGGATCGGACCGTAGTCGCGGGTGACCCGGGTGAGGATGTCGTACATCCCCTCCGGGTAGATCTGCTGCCACTCCGCCTCGGAGGTCGGCCACTTCCGCACCGTCTTGCCCTGGCCGGTGACGTAGATGGGCGTGTAGTACTGCACGGCGAGCAGGTCCACCGGGCTGGCGATCACCGCGAGGTCGCCGTCGCGGATCCCGCGCACCATCCGGCTGTCCGCACCGAGGTCGGCCAGCACGTCCTGCGGGTAGGCGCCCGTGAACACCGAGTCCAGGTAGAGCCGGTTCTCGTAGCCGTCGTAGAGCCGGGTTGCGGCCGCCGCCTCGGCGGTGTCGTCGGCCGGGTAGCAGGGGTGCAGGTTGAGCGCCGGGCCGATCCGCCCCTCGACGCCGGCGGCGCGCAGCGCGCGTACGGCGAGGCCGTGGGCGAGCTGGAGGTGGTGGGCGACCAGATAGGCCGCCGCCGGGTCCTGCCGGCCGGGCGCGTGGTGCCCCGACAGGTAGCCGTTCTGCACCACGGTCTTCGGCTCGTTGATCGTCAGCCAGGCCGGTACCCGGTCGCCGAGGGCGCGGAAGACGATGTCCGCGTACGCGCCGAAGCGTTCGGCGGTGTCCCGGTTCTCCCAGCCGCCGGCGTCCTGCAGGGCCTGCGGCAGGTCCCAGTGGAACAGGGTGGCCATCGGGGCGATGCCGCGCTCGTGCAGCCCGTCCACCAGCCGCCGGTAGAAGTCGAGGCCGCGCTGGTTGGGTCGGCCGGAACCGTCGGCCTGGATGCGTGACCAGGAGATGGAGAACCGGTAGCTGCGCAGCCCGAGGTCGCGCATGAGGTCCAGGTCCTCGGCGTAGCGGTGGTAGTGGTCGGCGGCGACGTCACCGGTGTCGCCGTTGCGGGTCCGTCCCGGGGTGCGGCTGAAGGTGTCCCAGACCGACTCACCCCGGCCGTCCTCCTTGGCCGCCCCCTCGATCTGGTAGGCCGAGGTGGCCGCGCCCCAGCCGAAGCCGGGCGGGAAGCGCAGCGCCCCGGACGAGGCGTCCCCCTCCGGGGCGGGGTCGGGTGTGTCGTCGCAGCCGGCGACGGCGGCGGATGCGACGGCCCCAGCCACGGCGGCGCCGGCCAGCCCGGTGCGGACCGCGCCGGTGGCGGCCGCGGAGAGGGCGGCGCGCCGGAGCAGGCGCCGTCGGGTGAGTAGCGACATGGGCGTTCTCCTCGGGGATCACTGGCCGCCCTACGGGCCGGGAGCGCTCCCAGCATAGGTCAGGCGCGACCGGCCACGTGCCGAGGGCGGACCGCGCGGGTGTGGGCCCCCGGTCGGGCGGCCGGGAGTTCGGTGGGCGGGATGTCGCTCGGGGCGGCGAGCCGCGAGGGTGGGGTGGAGAGCGAGGGAGGCCGGCCGGGCAGCGCCTCGCGCCTGTCCCGTCGGCCTCTTTTCCCGTCGACAACGAAGGTTTAGTGTGGGGACGGGGGAGGGCAACCCCCGTCCCCACCTGTGATGCACACACGCACGAGTGGAATTGGCGTCCGGTCGTGCGTGTCGCGCGGGAGCCGGGCCACGCGAGTGGCTCTGGTTCCACCTCCCTCCGATGTGTCGGCGGGCGATGGCTGACGGCGGCGTCCGGGCTGGCCCGTCGTCAGCCTCCTGGGTCGAGGCGCCGGGCAGGAACGGTCCCGGCCATCCAACACTTGGATCTCCGTCGATGGAAGCGCTCCCATCGACGATGCTTGCGACTGTAACGCCCGTCACGGGTTTGTGAAAGCCCCTGAACGAGATCGAAACATCGGGCTGGACAAATCTCGTCGGCATTGTGGTGGGAGCGCTTCCATGGCAGACTCTCAGTCGCGACGTGGAGCCAGCTCGCGCGAGCGTGGGCCGCCGAGGGCAGCCGGGGTACGCCCGGCACGGCGCCCCGATCCCGGCACCGCCGGGTCGACCACCTTCCCGGGCGCCTCCGTCCCCCGCGCACGTCCGCCGCGTGGAGGCGCCTCGCCGGAGCCGTACGGTTCCGGCCTGGTCCGAGGAGACACCGCGCACATGAGACTCATGGCCAGACGTCGCCGCACGGCGATGTTCGCCGCCACCGCCCTCGCCATCGGCGGGGTGGCCCTACCGGCCGGCACCGCCCAGGCCGCCCCCGCCTGCGACGTCGTCTACACCGTGAACGACTGGGGCGGCGGCTTCACCGCCAACCTCGACGTCAAGAACCTGGGCGACCCGATCAACGACTGGACGCTCAAGTTCACCTTCCCGAACAGCACCCAGCGGGTGACCCAGGGCTGGTCGGCCCGGTGGAGCCAGACCGGCAGCGAGGTCACCGCGACCAACGAGACGTGGAACGGCAGCCTCGGCACCGGCGCCACCGCCAACATCGGCTTCAACGGCTCCTACACCGGCGCCAACCCGAAGCCCACCGGGTTCACCCTCAACGGCGTGGCCTGCAACGGCACCCCCGCCAACCAGCCACCCACGGTCTCGCTCGACGTGCCGGCCGGGCCCTTCACGGCGCCGGCGACCGTGCCGCTGACCGCCACCGCCAGCGACCCGGACGGGACGATCAGCAAGGTCGAGTTCTACCGCAACGGCCTGCTGGTCAACACCGACACCACCGCCCCGTACGCGTACACGCTGGACAGCCTGCCGGCCGGCAGCTACACGGTGCAGGCCAAGGCGTACGACAACCTGGGCGCCAGCGCGGTGGCGGAGAAGTCCTTCACGGTCAACCCCGCCACGGGGCCGGCCCTGGTGGCCACCCCGGCCACGCTGAGCGTGAACGAGGGCGGCACCGCCACGGTCAACCTGAAGCTGAGCGCCGCACCGAGCGGCAACGTGCCGGTGACGCTGACCCGCGGCGGTGACCCCGACATCACCGTCTCGCCGAGCACGGTGACGCTGACGCCGGCCAACTGGAACACCGGCGTCACCGTCACGGTCGCGGCGGCGGAGGACGCCGACACCGTCAGCGGCACCGCGACCATCACCGCCTCGGCCACCGGCCACACCCCCGTGACGATCACCGTCACCGAGGTCGACAACGACGTGCCGGGCGGGGACAACGCCTACATCAAGAAGTTCCTCGACCAGTACGGAAAGATCAAGAACTCGGGCTACTTCAGCCCGGAGGGCGTGCCGTACCACTCGATCGAGACGCTGATCGTCGAGGCACCCGACCACGGCCACGAGACCACCTCGGAGGCGTTCAGCTTCTGGCTCTGGCTCGAGGCGCAGTACGGCCGGGTCACCCAGAACTGGACGCCGTTCAACAGCGCCTGGACCGTGATGGAAAAATACATAATTCCGAA
Source organism: Micromonospora sp. NPDC047740 (assembly GCF_043204735.1). NCBI lineage: Bacteria > Bacillati > Actinomycetota > Actinomycetes > Micromonosporales > Micromonosporaceae > Micromonospora > Micromonospora sp. NPDC047740. The sequence continues at coordinate 18,113 of NZ_JBIDCT010000021.1, read as the reverse complement.
TCATTCAGATCAGCCGACGGCCGGCGCCCCGGGCACCCCGCAGTACGCGGCCGAGTACAACCAACCCAGCCAGTACCCGTCGCAGCTGCAGCCGAACGTGCCGGTCGGCCAGGACCCGCTCCGCTCCGAACTGCAGTCCACCTATGGCACCGGCGACATCTACGGCATGCACTGGCTGCTCGACGTCGACAACACCTACGGCTACGGCCGCTGCGGCGACGGCACCACCCGCCCGGCGTACATCAACACCTTCCAGCGCGGCCCGCAGGAGTCGGTGTGGGAGACCGTGCCGCAGCCGACCTGCGACACGTTCAAGCACGGCGGCCCGAACGGCTACCTGGACCTGTTCATCAAGGAAGCCAACGCCCCGGCCAAGCAGTGGAAGTACACCAACGCCCCGGACGCCGACGCCCGCGCCGTACAGGCCGCCTACTGGGCGCTGACCTGGGCCAAGGCGCAGGGCAAGCAGGCCGACGTCGCAGCGACCGTGGCCAAGGCCGCCAAGATGGGCGACTACCTGCGGTACTCCCTGTTCGACAAGTACTTCAAGAAGATCGGCAACTGCGTCGGCCCGACCACCTGCCCCGCCGGCACCGGCCGCGACTCGGCGCACTACCTGCTCTCCTGGTACTACGCCTGGGGCGGCGCGTACGACACCAGCCAGAACTGGTCCTGGCGCATCGGCTCCAGCCACAACCACTTCGGCTACCAGAACCCGCTCGCGGCCTGGGCCCTGACCAACGTGCCGGAGCTCAAGCCCCAGTCGCCGACTGCGGTCGCCGACTGGCAGAAGAGCTTCGACCGGCAGCTGGAGTTCTACACCTGGCTCCAGTCGGCCGAGGGCGGCATCGCCGGCGGCGCCACCAACAGCTGGGACGGCAGCTACTCCCAGCCGCCGGCCGGCACGCCCACCTTCTACGGCATGTTCTACGACGTCGCCCCGGTCTACCGGGACCCGCCGTCCAACCAGTGGTTCGGCATGCAGGCGTGGTCCATGCAGCGCATCGCCGAGCTGTACCTGCAGACCGGCAACACCAAGGCCAAGGCGCTGCTGGACAAGTGGGTCCCCTGGGCCATCGCCAACACCACCCTGGGCACCAACTGGTCGATCCCGTCCGACCTGCAGTGGACCGGCCAGCCCAACACCTGGAACCCGACCAACCCGCTGCCGAACACCAACCTGCACGTCACGGTGACCAAGGGCGGCCAGGACGTCGGCGTCGCCGCCGCCTACGCCCGGACCCTGATCGCCTACGCGGCCAAGTCCGGCAACACCGCCGCCAAGAACACCGCCAAGGGTCTGCTCGACGCACTGTCCGCCGCCGCCGACGCCAAGGGCGTCTCCCGCCCCGAGACGCGGGAGGACTACAACCGCTTCGACGACGTCTACAACGCCAGCAACGGCCAGGGCCTCTACATCCCGCCGGGCTGGACCGGCAAGATGCCCAACGGCGACGCCATCGCCGCGGGCAAGAGCTTCCTGGACATCCGCTCGTTCTACAAGAACGACCCGGACTGGCCGAAGGTCGACGCGTACCTCAAGGGCGGACCCGCGCCCACGTTCAACTACCACCGGTTCTGGGCCCAGGCGGACGTCGCCATGGCGTACGCCGACTACGGCACCTACTTCCCCGCGGGATGAGGTGACGGCGCCGCCACGGGTGGCCCGGCCCACCCGTGGCGGCGGTCGACCGGGCCCGGAAGGAATCACCTCGCCCGGCCGGCGGACGGCCTGACACCCCACGGTCAGGACAGGTGGGCCGGCCGTCCGGCCGACGCAGCGGACGGACCGGCCCACCACCACGCCCAAAGACGAACTTGCCGCGAAAACGCCCGAGAAAATCCAGCCGTCACGGGATCACACGACGGCCCCGGACGGAGTAACGTACATCACCAGAGAGGCCGCTCCCCCCGTGGCGGCCTCTCTCTTATTGCTCCCGCCCGCCGTCCCCATCGGACGGCATGACCGGGTGCCGCAGCCCCGGATGACCGGGCGGCAGCGAACGCCGGATCACCAGCCAGCTCACCGCCAACGCCGCCGCGACCAGCGGCCAGGTCAACGCCACCCGGGCCACCACCAGCGCGACCACCTGGCCGCCGAGCCACAACGGCACGAAGACCACCAGCCGCAGCAGATAGGTGGCCACCCACACCCAGCTAGCCCGGCCATACGCCCGCAGCAGCGCCGGATCGCGACGCCAGCGGACGCGCTGCCCGAGCGCCGCGCCCACCACCACCCCGAGCAGCGGCCAACGCACCACGACGCTGACCATCCAGGCCAGCGCGCTGGCCGCGTTGGACACCAACTGCACCAGGAAGAAGTCGCTGGCCCGCCCGGTGCGCAGGGCGATCAGCGCGGCCACGCAGACGGCGAGCAGCCCGATCAACACCGACCGCGGACGGTCCCCGCGCCGCAGCCGCCAGCCGGCCACCGCCGCCCCGCCCACCAGCGCCGCCAGCACACCGCCCCACAGCCCGGCGGCCAGCCAGCCCACCGCGAACGCCACCGGCGGCAGGGTCGCGTCGAGCGCTCCCCGCCGACCACCGAGCAGGTCCGCCAGGGACTCCGGCCGCTCGCGGGCCGGCCGCTCCCGCTCCGGCGTGCTGGTCACCCGCCACCTCCTCCGATCGATCCTCAACATAACCAGAGGCGCGACGGCCACCCAACGAGCGCCGGATGCGGCCGGCCGTTAAGTTGTGCGGGTGCGCACGACGGCGAGGGGCGGGACGGCGGTCTGGTTGGTCGTACTGGCCCTGGCACACGCCGCCGCGTTCCTGGTGGTGTGGCGCGTCGCCGTGCACACCTTGTCGGGCCAGTGGATCGACACGGTCGCGTTGACCGGCAACCAAATCGGCCAGAGCCGCATCGACGGCCCGGTGGACCGGATCCTCAACGCCATGTCGGTGGTGTCCCTGCTGGCCGCGACCGCGGTGATCGGCTTCATCGCGCTGATCCGCGGCCGCAAGGCCCTCGCCGTCACCGCCACCCTGCTGATCGCCGGCGCCAACCTCAGCACCCAACTGCTCAAGCACAGCCTGACCCGCCCCGACTTCGGCATCGACCCGGCGCGGGCAGCCGTCGGCAACAGCCTGCCCAGCGGCCACACCACGGTGGCCGCCTCGGTGGCCGTCGCGCTGATCCTGGTGCTGCCGCCGAAGGTGCGGGCGGTGGGCGCGTTCCTCGGCGCCGGCTACGCCGCCGCCGCCGGAGTGGCCACCCTCTCCGCCGGCTGGCACCGACCCAGCGACGCCGTCGCCGCATATCTCCTGGTCGGGATCTGGGCGGCGATCGCCGGCCTGCTGCTCCTCGTCTTCCAGCGGGAACGGGCGAAGATCTCCCCGGCCGACGCACACCCGAAGGCCGCCGCCGTGCTCGGCCTGGGCGGCGCGCTCGCGCTCGTTGCGTCCGCGCTGGCCCTGCTCTGGCTGGCCCGACTCTCCGACACCCCCGCCGACGAACTCGCCCGCCGGCCCCTCTTCATCGGGTACGCGGGCAGCGCGGCCGGCATCGCGGGGACGATCGCGGTGGTGGCCGCGCTGGTCCTCGCGCTGGTGCACCGTCTGGTGCCCCGCCACAAGGGTTGATCAGCGGTAGTAGGTGCCGACCATGGTGCCGCTGGCGATCTCCTTGTCGGTCAGCGCCCGCTGCACGTCGGTGACCTGGGGCGTCTCCGGCAGCTCCAGCGGCCGCTCGAGGGCGTAGAGCCGGAAGAAGTACCGGTGCGGGTCCTCGTGCGCCGGCGGGTGCGGGCCGCCCCACCCGGTGCTGCCGAAGTCGTTGGGCCACTCCTGGCCGCCCAGCGGCACGCCGCCCTCGGCGACCCCATCGGATCGGGGCGAGATCCCGGTCACCAGCCAGTGCAGGAAAGGAGTCTTCCCGGCGTCCGGGTCCTCGACGTACAGCACGAGCTCGCAGGCCGCGTCGGGGACCTGGGACCACTCCAGGGGTGGCGAGACGTTTCCGCCCTCGCGGGAGAAGCGTCCCGGTAGCAGGTCGTGGTCGTTGAAGGCGGTGCTCCGCAGCATGATGCCGGCCATCTTTCCGCGCCTCCTCCTCGTCGTCCCGCCGCGCGTACCCGGCGGGTGGGCGACGAAACGGCGGGTGGCAGGCTGACCGGGCAGGGCCAGGCAGCCGACGGGGAGGGCGCATGGAGACCGTACGAGTGGCGTTCCGGGACGAGTGCGGGCGGCTGGAGGGGGTGATGCGGGGCCTGACCGAGGCGGACCTGGAGCGGCCCACGCCGTGCCCGCCCTGGGCGGTCCGCGACCTGCTGGCACACGTGTCGACCGGTGCGGGACGCCTCGTTGACATGCTCGCCGCCCCGGCACCGGAGCGGGCGGAGGTGGACGCCGCCGGCTACTTCGGGGCCGCCAAGTTCACCCCGGAGGTGGACGGCGCCCGGATCGACAGTGCCCGACGGGAGGCGCGCCAGCTGGCCGGCGTACCCGAGGTGGCGGACGGCTTCGCGCGGGCCTGGCGGGCGGTCGACGCGGCGGTCGCCGCGCAGCCGCCGGGGCGGCTGGTCCGCACCCGGCACGGCGACGCGATGACGCTCACCGAGTTCCTGCGTACCCGGGTGGTGGAGGTCGGGGTGCACGGCCTGGACCTGGCCGACGCGCTGGACCGGCGGCCCTGGCTGACCGCGACGGCGGCGCAGGTGGTGGCGGACCTGCTGACCGGCGGCCGGCCGGTGCCGGACGGGCTCGGCTGGGACCCGCTGACCCTGGTCCGCAAGGCCACCGGCCGGGCACCGCTCACCGACCGGGAGCGGACCCTGGTCGACCGGTCCGGGTTCCGCTGGCTCTCCTTCGGCGGCTGACTTTCGGCAAGGCCGACGCCGGGCGCCGACAGGCGGCAGCGCTCGCCTGACGGCCGGCGGCGCTGGCCGGCGGGTCAGCGGGCGGCCGGGGTGATACGCCGCAGGTGGTCCAGGACGATCGGATCGATCCGGCCGGGAACGAGGCGCTCCTCAAGGTTCTCCACCCCAGCCCAGGAGGCGAGCGCGTCGTCCAGGCCGGCCGGGCCGACCGGGTGGCCGGCGGCAGCCAGGCGCGCGGCCACCTCGTCGGCGAGCGGGCCGGCGAGGTCCCGCAGAGTGGCCGGATCGGGCTTGCCGAAGAGCATCGTGTGCGTGTCGAGCAGGCGGCCCAGCTCGGTGACCGGGTCCGGGTGGTCGTCCACCCGCAGGTCGACCAGCTCGTCGCCGGTGCCGGCGTAGCCGCCACGGTGCTGCACCACCAGCAGGCCGGCGCTCTGCCGGCCGCGCCGGTCACCGCCCGCCCGGTCACCGGCGTGCAGCGCGGCCAGCAGCCGCCGGGGGAAGGGCAGCTCGGCCCCGCCCAGCCACGCGTCCCGGATCGCGTCGATGACCTGCGGCCCGGCCAGGATGTTTCCCTGTGCCGCCCAGCCGTCCCCGGCCTGGCCGCCGGACCACGGGTGGCACCGCGGCCCGGTCCAGGTGGCCCCGTCGCCGGTCGTCCCGACGACGCCGAGCTGCCGGTCGTCCCGGCCAGGATCGGCGGCGACCAGGCCGGCCACCACGTCCGCCGGGGCCACGCCGGTGCGCAGCAGCGCCAGCCCCTGCGACCGGTAGGCCAGGTTGACGTGCGCCTGGGTGGCCACGGCGCCCACCTCGGCCTCGGCGGCCGGGACCAGCGCACCAGCGGCGAGGAACTTGCTGGCCACGGCCACGCCGTGCAGGCGCCCGTCGGCGGAGCGCGCCACGATCGAGAAGGTCACGCGCGGATGGTAGCGCCGGCGGCCGGTTCGGACGATCCCGCGAGGGCCCCGGGGCGATCGTTCAGAACGGCGGCTTGGCCGCCTCCGGCGGTTTGCCCCGCGCCCGCAGGGCGTCGGCCACCGCGACCGCGATCAGCACGACGGCGGCCACGACCGAGGCGATCAGCGGCGGGTAGCGCAGGAGCAGCGGCACCGAGGCGAGCAGGACCAGCATCGCGATCCACCGGGACGGCGAGACGCGGCCGAAAACCTCGTACTCGAACCGGGCGCGACCGGCCAGAAAAACTGCCGGGCCGAGGATGATCAACACGACCCAGGCCGCCTCGGTCCGGTGAAGGGGATGCTCGATGGTCAGCTGGTAACCGATGGCGATGGCGGCGGTGCCGACCAGCATGACCCCGTGGGTGTCGGCCGCGGACCGGCCGATCGTCGCGGGATGCTTCGCCTTGAGGACCGCCTCGCCGAGGATCTGTCCGGCCCGCTGGAAGTAGATCCGCCAGAGCAGGATCGAGGTGAGCAGCGCGAGGGCGAAGGCGATAGTGGGGTTGGCGCTGAACGGACGCGCGCTGTAGGAGAAGCCGGCGACGAGGATCGTCTCACCGAGCGCGACCAGGAAGAACTGACGGTAGCGCTCGGCCAGGTGCTCCCCGGCGATGTCCCACCGGGAGACGGCGGACCGTCCCAGTCCGGGCACCGGCCAGCCCGTTCGGCCTGCCAGGTACTCGATGCCCAATGCCACCGCCCACAGCACCACCCGAGGGTTGGTCGGCACGAACGCCCCAACCAGCCAGAGCACGCCGGTCGTGCAGTACGTGATCAGCATCCGCACCTTGAGCCGCTGGTTCTGATGGTGACCGAGGGTGATCAGCAGGATCAGCGGTCGGGAGACCTGCGTGACCACGTACGCGACCGCGAACGCCAGGCCGGACACCTTGAAGGCGCGGGGGATGGCCACGCCCATGACCATGCTGCCCACCAGGGCGATGACCACGACGAGTTGCAACCCGGATCGGTACGGGTCGTACCGGCTGGTGGTCCAGGCGGTGCCCTGCCACACCGTGTACAGCGCCAACAGCAGCAGCAGGGTCTTGCCGCCGCCGGTGATCGGCGTGAACCCCGTGGTCCCGCCCAGCTCCAAGGCCAGATCCTCGAAGGAACGAGCGGTGATGCGGGTGAGCGCGAAGACGAACACCAGGTCGAAGAAGAGCTCCAGGAACGTGGCGCGGGTCGACACCGCCGCAGCGCCCGTGCGCTCTTCGCGTTCGACCTGCCCACCGGTCTCGTCACCGGTCGTCATGGTCGGCAGTTCCCGCCGTAGCTCCAGGCCACCTGGCAGTCGTAACACGCGCCTCCGGCGCTCCGGCCGGTATCGCCTGGATTGCCGCCACCGGGCGGTACCGGCTCGCCGGCACGCCGCGGTCCACTCGCCCGGGTGGCAGGGACGCCGGTCGGAGGCGGCATCCCCCTCAGAACGGTGGGGCGGCCTCCTCGGGTGGGCGCCCCCGAGCCCGGCGGGCGTCGGCCACCGCCACCCCGAACAGCACCACGGCGGCAGCCACCCCGGACGCCAGGGTCACCACGTGCAGCAGCAGCGGCGCCGACGCCAGGAGAACCAGAATGGCCACCCAGCGCGACGGCGACACACGGCCGAAGACCTCGTACTCGAAGCGGGCCCGACCGGCCAGGAAGAGCGCCGGGCCCCCGAGGGTCATCGCAACCCACACGCTGTGGCTGTGCCCCGCCGGATGGTCGGCGACCAGCTCGAAGCCGATCGCGGTGGCGACCACGCCGATCACCATCACCAGATGGGTGTCGGCCGCCGACCGGCCGATGGTGGCGGGATGCGCCGCCTTCGTCACCGCCTCGGCCAGGATCTGCCCGGCCCGCTGCACGTAGATCCGCCACAGCAGCACCGACGTGACGAGCGCTGTGGCGAAGGCGGCAGCCCGGTACAGGCCGGGGGGCCGCTCGCTGAATTCCAGGCCGGCGACGAGGATCGACTCGGCGAGCGCGACCAGGAACAACTGCTGGTACCGCTCGGCCAGGTGCTCCCCGGCGATGTCCCAGCGGGAGATGGCAGAGCGGCCCATCATGGGCACCGGCCAGCCGGTCCGCATCGCCAAACCCTCCAGGGCGAGGGCGGTCGCCCAGAGCGCCACCCGCGGCACGGTGGGCAGGAACGCCCCGGTCAACCAGAGCACGCCGGTCACCCCGAACGTGATCAGCATGCGTTGTTTCACCCGGCGGTACGGGTGCCCGCCCAGCGCCGCCAGCAGGATCACCGGCCGGCTCACCTGCGTCACCACGTACGCGACGGCGAAGGCGAGCCCGGCCTGGGTGAACGCCCGGGGGATCGCCACCCCCATCACCATGCTGCCCACCAGGGCGATGATCACGATCGCCTGGATCGAGGTGTGGTACGCGTCGTACTGGCTGGTCGTCCATGCGGTGCCCTGCCAGATCGCCCAGAGCGCGAGGCCCAGCAGCAGGGTCTTGCCGCTGTCGGTGACCGCCCGCCACACGATTCCGTGTCCCGGTGCCACCGCCAGGTCCTCGAAGGCGCGGGTCCCGATTCGGGCGAGCGCGAAGACGAACACCAGGTCGAAGAAGAGTTCGAGGAAGGTCGCCCGTTTCGCGGCGTCCTCGCTTTGCAGCCGACCCGGCGGTTCGGCGGCCGTCATGGTCGCCTCCCCCCGTCGGTCCAGCCCATCTGGCAGTCGTAACACTCTTTCCGGTTCTGTTGGCGTCTATCGTGCTTTTCGATCGGGTCGGGACCGGTCCGGATCTTGCTCAGGGGGACGGCGAGCGGGCACGATCGACCAGTGACGATCAGATGGGGCATGACGGTTCCGCTGAGCGGCATCCCGCTCGCCGACCACGCCCCGGTCTACGCGGCCCTCGACCGGGCCGGCTTCACCGACGTCTGGTCGTCGGAGGTGGCCGGGGCCGACGCGTTCACGCCGCTGGCGCTCGCCGCCGCGTGGCAACCCCGGCTGCGCCTCGGCACGGCGATCGCCCCGGTCTTCACCCGAGGGCCCGGGCTGCTCGCGATGAGCGCCGCCGCGCTCGCCGAGGCCGCCCCCGGCCGGTTCGCCCTCGGCATCGGCGCGTCCTCGCCGGTGCTCGTCCGTGACTGGAACGCCGGCCGGTTCGAGGAGCCGTACCAGCGGACCAGGGACATGCTGCGCTTCCTGCGCGCCGCGCTGCGGGGGGAGACGGTCGACGGGGCGTACGACACGTTCACCGTCCGCCGGTTCACCCTGGAACGCCCTCCGGCCGTGCCGCCGCCGGTGCTGGTGGCCGCGCTGCGTCCTGGCATGCTGCGGCTCGCCGCCGCCGAGGCCGATGGAGTGGTCCTCAACTGGCTGGCCGCCGCCGACGTGCCGACCGCCCTCGCCGAGCTGGGCGAGCGCCGGCCCGGCTTCGAGGTCGTCGCCCGGATCTTCGTCTGCCCGACCGAGGACGCGACGCACGCCCGGGCGCTGGGCCGCCGCCTGGTCGCCGGCTACCTCACCGTCCCCGCGTACGCGGCCTTCCACCGCTGGCTGGGCCGGGATCCGCTGCTCGGGCCGATGTGGGCGGCGTGGGCGGCCGGCGACCGGCGGGGCGCCGCCGCGGCCGTGCCGGACGAGGTGGTCGACGCGCTGGTGCTGCACGGCTCACCCGAGGACTGCGTCGCGCAGGTCCGCCGGTACGCCGAGCAGGGGGTGGACGTGCCGGTGCTGGCGCTGCTGCCCACCCCGGAGTTGGCCGCCGGTGGCGCGGCGGCGCTGGCTGCGCTGATCCCCCGGCTCGGCACGGAGGTGACCTGAGATGAACCTGACCGATCGGGTGGCCGTGATCACCGGTGGCGCGGGTGGCATCGGCGCGGCGCTCGGCCGCCGGTTCGCCGCCGAGGGCGCCGCCGTCGTTGTCCTCGCCGACCTGGACGCCGATGCGGCCCGCACGGTCGCCGAGGGGATCGGACCCGTCGCGCACGCCGTCGGGCTGGACGTCACCGACGAGGCGCAGGTCCACGCGCTGGTTGACGAGACCGAGCAGCGGTACGGGCGGATCGACGTGTTCTGTGCCAACGCCGGCGTGGCCACCGGCGGGGGAGTGGACGCACCCGACTCGGACTGGGAGCGGGCCTGGCAGGTCAACGTCATGGCCCACGTGCACACCGCCCGGGCGGTGCTGCCCGCGATGCTCCGCCGCGGTCAGGGGTACCTGTTGTTCACCTGCTCGGCGGCGGGGGTGCTGACCGCGGTCGGCGACGCCCCGTACACCGCGACGAAGCACGCGGCGGTCGGTTTCGCGGAGTGGCTGTCGGTCACCTACCGGGACGCCGGCATCCGGGTCAGCGCGCTCTGCCCGCAGGGTGTGGACACGCCGATGCTCGCCGACGGTTTGGCCGCCGGGCACCTGGGTGCCCGGGTGATCGCCGCTTCCGGGGCGGTGCTCAGCCCCGACGAGGTCGCCGAGGCCACCATCGCCGGGCTGGCCGAGGAGCGGTTTCTGATCCTCCCGCATCCGGAGGTCGCCACGTACGCCCGCCGGCGGGCCGAGGACCCGGACGGCTGGCAGGCCGGCCTGCGCAAACTGGTCCGCAAGCTGCGTGCCTGATCACCCTCGGCGTCCGCTGCCCGGGCCGGCGGGCGCGCCGGTCAGAGATGTTCGGGCGGGACGTGCCCCGGCGGAGCCGTGTCCGCCCAGGATCCACCGGGCCGCGGCGCGTGCGCGGGTCAGACCGATGCCGACCCGCCGGTGTCGCTCGGCGGGCCGCCGGAGTAATTGGCCCAGTTGAATCCCGGCCGGGCGCTCTCGGTGTCAGAGAGGCCGGGCCCGGCGCGACGCGCGCTGCGCCGAAGCCCATCCGCCGCCTTACGGGCGGCGGCGAGTTTCTCCTCCCGGGTCAGCTCGCGGCGGTTACGGGTACGCACGCGCCACCGCCAGCCGGCGGTGACCAGGAGAGCAGTGGCGAGGGTGGCGAGGATCGCCCAGACAGGTGCGGGCATGCCCTGACGGTAGGACGGCGGGCAAGGCGTCAGCGGCGCCAGCGCAGTGGGCCCGGATGCACCGTCCACAGCAGCGGCCGCCACCACGGGCGGGCCGCGCGCAGCGCCGAGACGTAGCCGCCGGCCAGCGTCGCCGCCCGGTCCGCCTGGGAGGGCGTCGCCGTGCTCGGGGCGAACGCCACCTGGTTGAGCAGTCCGGCCAGCTCGTCGGCCTCGCCGCCGGGCAGGTCGCTGCCCGGCTACCGGGTTCGTGTCCCGGCCGGCACGCTGCCGGGGCTGGAACTCGGGTGGCTACCGGCCGGACCTGACGCCACCGGCCCTGCGGCGGGGAATCCCGCATCCGACCGCCTCTGCTCGGCCGGTTCGCTCGCCCCGCTCTGCGCGGCCCGGGCCTCGGCCAGGGTGCGGCGGGCCTGCGCGGCCACCTCGGCCGCCGCCAGGTCGTCGCCGGCCGGGTGACCGGCCAGCCGCAGCGCGTCGGTCAGCTCGCGAGGGACGCGGCGGCGCATGCGCCACCGCCACCCAGCGATGGCCAGGAGGACGGCGGCGAGGGCGGTGGTGGCCGCCCAGACAGGCGGGTGCATGTCGTCAGTGTTGCTTGGCTGAGCAAGGTGATCGGCATTCCGCGTTCCGGTGGGTTGCGCCCGGTCCGCCTGGACGCCTGGATTGCCGGCGAGCCGGCCGGATCGGGTGCGGTACGAGGTCATCCGGCCTGCTGGCGGGCTTCTCGGTCCGGTTCGGCTGGCGCGGTTGCTGTACTCCACTGCTGTACTGCTGGCGTCGATCGCTCGCCCCGTCTGGTCCAGCCGAGGAAGCGGCAGTGCAACACGCCGGCCGGCGTCCAGGGCATGTCCTCGGCGGCCTGGACGAGATAGCTCCCGAGGTAGAGGGCCAACGACACCGGAGCATCGGCGTACTCCGCCCGCAGCTCCCGCTTCCGTGTTGGGCAGGGCCAGGGCAGGTCGCAGCCTCCGCAGCTCCAGATCGGCATGACCGGGCCGTGGGTGGTCACCGCACACCGCCCAGGAACCGGGCGGTGATGGTCCGAGCCTGCCGGTTGGTCGCCCAATCCACCTGCCAGCACGGGTACGGAGTCAGCCGTGACCACCAGGCGCGGCAGCCGACGCACATGCCGCCGAGCCCGCGAACGTGTACGGCCAGGATCATGTGCTCCTGGTCGTCTTTCACGACGTCTCCTCTCCTGGCCAGTGGCCACGATTGATCGGGATTCGGTGTCGGGCGCGGCAGGGCGGCTCGGCGCCGCAGCGGCAGATCCGCCGCCATTTTTGCCAGCACCAGACCGGCCGGTGTCGGCGGGCAAGGGTGAGGGCGGTCGCGAGCAGGTACTCCTCGTACGAGACGTGCCGTCTGCCCGGAGTCGTCCGGCCGAACTCGCCGGCCGCCATTCGGCTCACCGGTGCTCTGCCGGCAGGTCCTGCGCCGGCTCGCGGTTGCCCTGGGATCGCCGTAGCTGTGCTGCGTGGTCGAGTAACCGCTGTCGCGCCGCCGCGTGCTCGGCGTCCTGATGCCGCTGCCCTGTTCCCGGCGGTGGTGGTGGCTTGTGCTGCCGGAGCAGCCACCGCACCAACAGGTACAGGTGACATCGGATCGTCACGAGCCTGCCCCTTCATCGAGAGTCGGGAAGGCGAACCCGACCGGGGCGTCAGAGCCGTAGACGGCCTCCAGCCCCATCACGCCCTGCGGGTCATCGGAATCGAAGTCCATGCCCGAGACGGTCCGCCGATATGGGATGCGGCGGCCATGTCGACTGGTCATGTCACGGCGACATGAGGAGGCTCGACCTGCCAGTACACCGACCGTAGGCTCCAGGCTGAGCGCCATGGGTAGTCGCCTGACAACGCTGGGAGTCGTTGTGCTGCTCGATCCTCTTTGGATACCCGACGACCTCTGGTCGCGCGAGGACATGCACGAGGTTTTGGCCGCCCGCGATATCGGTGCACTGTTCCGGCTGCTCGCTCGGCATGCGGGCGCGAGCCAAACTCGCATCGGAGCGGCTGTCGGCCTGGAGCAGGGCTACGTCAGCCGGATCATCGCCGGCCGACGGGTGACCTCAATCGACGTGCTGGAGCGGATCGCCAACGGCTGCGGCATGCCTGACGAAGCCAGGATGACGCTGGGCCTGGCGCCTCGCCAGCGGGCATATCGCCCGGACATGGCGGATCACCCCCGCAGCCGGCACAGTGATGTGCCGGCCAACCGATCCTGGCGCGATGACGTCCGGGCCGCCGCGCAGCTATGGGAAGGCGACGTGAACCGTCGAGACATGCTTCGACAGACAGTGTTCAGCTCCACCGCATACACCCTGCCCGCCCTGCGCTGGTTCACCACCACCATGTCGCAACCCGTCGAGCAGGAGGGCCGCCGAACAGTCGGTCAACCCGACATCGACACCATCCGCCAAATGACCGCCACCTATCGGCGACTGGACAACCAATACGGCGGCGGACATGCCCGCAACAACGTCACCCGCTTTCTTCACCACGAGGTCGCGCCCTTGGTGACCGAGGGCCGCTACGACCCGGCGACTGGCCGCAAACTGCTCGCCGCCGTTGCCGAGCTGACCCAGCTCGCCGGGTGGCAGGCGTACGACATGGCCGAACACGGCCTCGCCCAGCGCTACCTCACCCACGCCCTCGACCTCGCTCGAACGGCCGACGACGCCGGCCTGGGTGCCGAGATCCTCGCCGCGATGAGCCACCAGGCCACCTACCTCGGGCACACCGCCACCGGCGTCGACCTCGCCCGCGCCGCCCGGCAGACGGCACACCGCGCCGGCCTCACCGTGCTGACTGCCGAAGCACTCGTGATGGAAGCTCACGCCCACGCTGTCGCCCTCCACGAACGCGACTGCGCCACCGCGCTGCACCAAGCAGAGCAAGCCCTCGATCGAGCCGACCGCAGCAGTGACCCCCAGTGGCTCGGCTACTTCGACGAGGCGTACCTGTCAGCCAAGTTCGGCCACTGTTTCAACGCACTCGGTCAACACCTCCGAGCCGAACGCTTCGCCGCTCGCTCCCTACAGATGGACGAACGCTACGTACGCGGCAAAGCCTTCAACCTCGCCCTCCTGGCCACCGTCCACGCCCGCCATGGCGAGCTGGACCGCGCCAGCGCCATCGGCGGGCAAGCCCTCACCCTGACCACGCAACTAAGGTCGGCTCGTGCCGTCCGCTACCTGCGCGATCTGCAAGCCCATCTGACGCCCCACCGCCGTCGGCCAGCAGTACGGCACTTCATCACCCGGGTTGACGCCGCGCTCAGCCAACGTCGCTGACTACAGCTCACCCCGTGCCCTGCGCGCCACCAGCTCCAACACCGCGATCACCGTACCGGCACCCACGATCTCACCCTGGGAGACGAGATGCCGCGCCTCCTCCAGCGGAATCCAGGCCACCCGCTCGGTCTCGTTGGCGTCCACCGGAACGCCGGTGTGCTCCGCGTTCCGGGCAAGGAACAGCAGGTTCTCCGCGTCCGCGGTCGCCACCCATGGCTGAAACGACAGCAACGGCTCGACCGCGCCCGGACGCCACCCGGTCTCCTCCTCGACCTCTCGGACCGCACACTTCGCCGGATCCTCGCCCTCATCGACGTAGCCGCCCGGCAGCTCCCACACCCATCGGTCGAACACGAACCGGTGCCTCCGCATCAGCAACAGACGCTCCTGGCCGTCGAGCACGGCGACCATCGCCGACCGGGGCGCACGGATCACGTATTGCTCGAAGCGGACCCCATCCGGCAACTCCACATCCGCGATGCTCAACCGCGACCGCCGGCTGCCGTCTACAACCCGCTCACCATGAATCGTCCACCGCGTCGACCCGCTAACCTGCTCCTCCGTCACCCGGCCAGTATCCGACCAGCGGCACAGAGCCGCTGCCGCCCGGCGTCCCGACGACTCGGCTCGATCCGGAACGAACCCCGTCGGGGGGATGCGGACTTAACCTGTCGCCTGCTGTCGGCCGGTGGCGATCCTCGTTCACGAGCAGGTGCCGGCCGTCGTCGCTTCGCGTTCGGGACTGGCCCGCATCGAGGCTCGCGCTGCCTTTCTGCTGCCTCACAGCGGTTGACAGTCCTTGTCGGCGTCGCTTGTGCCCGCGTTGTGCCTGGTGATCTTGTCGAGGTCCGCGGTGACGATCGCATTGAGCCGGTGGGCGGCCAGCTGGACAACGTCGCACCAGGGAGCCAAGCCATTCCGCGTACTGTCTGACAGGTGAACTGGCGCTCGCCGAGACCGGCCGTCATAGCGGCAGGGCTCGGTGCTGCCTTCGTCCTCTCTGCCACCGTCTCGCTCGCCGTGCCGATCCTGAACCGGAGCAGTGATGGTGGCAGCACCGCGGCAGAATCCGCCGCCGCCCCCCGGTTCATCACTTGTTTCCAGCCTCCGCAACCGACCGGAGTGGTGCCCGATCCATGCTGGGACCTCGCCGTCGCAGCTGGCCGGAGCACGCCGAGCCACACGGCGCGGGAGGCCGCCCGACTCGCCGCCGTTGAGCTCCGAACGGAGTTGTCGGCCGTGAAGGATCGACAGCCCCCGGTCTGCATGACGACTGCGGCCGGCGGTCCCGGGCCATGTAGGCGCGCCAACATCGACACCGGCGAGCTGCGGACTGCATTGAACCGCGTGGGTCTGGTCGACCACGTCGTACGGCCCGCGCGGTCGAACGAGATCACCGAGGGCAAGGGGCTCGTGTTCGCCGCGCGGGTTGAAGGTGCCTGCGTGCTCGGCTACGTGCTTCCTTCGGGCGAGGCGGCCGGCGTAGCTGGAACGCTGCCCGATGGCACCTGCTTGTCCGTCTGACCAGCCCGCAACCCGATGGGCCGCAAGCGCCAGGTAGCGGGTGCAGTTGGTGGGACCTGCCGCTGCCTCCACTGCCGCACACGGTTTAGGAAGGGAGTGGCGCTCGCCGGTCGACCTGGCCCCCTACCAGGACATACGACCAACCCTCTGCCCCTGACGGGCTTGATCATTCCGCGCATGTTCCGGATCTTGCTGATGTCCGGCCGTGTCGCTACTTGCTGTTCGTTTGGCCGAGTTTTCGCTGTGCGCGGTCGCGGATCGCTGCATCGTGCGATTCGAGCCCGACGGCGAGAAGCCTGGCGCGAATCTCCGGAGGCAGCTGGTCCAGCTCGCGCCTCCGCCGCTTTCGTGAGTGCCAGCTTGTGAGGTGAGATAGCGCCCCCACGAAGTGCCCGTCGGCGGCTGTCGGCGATGACAGCGCCTGCGCGATGGTGGCGAGGGGCAGCCTGGCAAGCATTTGATCTGGCACCTCCTCGTAGGAGGGGTAACCGGAGATCCGACCGGTGCCAGCACCGCGCCAGGCAAGCAGTACCAGAGTCCGTTCGAGGGCCTCGGGGTAGGCAGCCTGTAGCTGCTCGCAGAGAGAGCCAACTTGGTCATCGCTGGTGTGACTGCCGGAACGAGACGTCTCGACCAGCGCGTCAACCACCGAGGAAGGCAGCGGGGCAGCAGCCCGCCAGCTATCCTCGGCCCGCCTTGATCTGGCCTCGGCAGCCACGAGTTCGCTGTTCTGAGCACGGAACCGGTCAAGCGGAGATTGACAGCCCCGTCCGGCGAGCCAGTACAGGAGGGCGGTTCCATCGACGAGCTCGCCGTCGCCGGTGAACCCATCCCAGCGCAGCGTCACCGCGTGGTGATAACTGACCGCAGCCACGAGCTGACCCGTGTCGTCTAGGAAGTCAACGGCATACTCACCCAGGCACATGCAGAAGCCGTCCAAGACGCTCCCGACCCTCAGCGCGAAGCGCAACTGCGCCAGCGCCGCTGGATCGGACGTGGCGGCAAGAACGCCACCGAACCTCTCGCGTACGACCACCTCCGAGGCCGCGGCCATCAGCGCATCCAAGTCCCGCAGAGTCCTGCCCACCGTCACCCGTCCATCATTCCGGCAGCCGGCCGGTGTCCTCTCGCCGGACCCAGACATCTCGCTTACAAGTTCTGGGCGCTTCGTCCACGGGTGTTCGGGCACGTCCACGACCTCGGGCGACTGTCCGCCGGAGGCCAGCCCTGGTCGCCTTCGTCTTGGCCCGTTGCTGTCGCCGCTGCTGTCAGCTGCTACTCATGCCGGTTGCGCTGCACTGGTTTGATCACGTCTCGCCACAGTCCTCGCATCAGGGCTCGATGACGGTTGGTCCCGCCGCGCGGCATCAACCGATCGACCCGCAGCTTGATCATGCCCGCCCAGCAGAGACACACGCCGACGGTGACCGCCAGTGCCGCCATGGCGAACAATGTCATCGTCACCGGCAGGGAGCGAACGAGCGCCGACACGAGGACCAGCAGACCGAAGATCAACCCGACGGCAAGGGATCGGTATCCCCAGACCACGATGCGGTAGCCGCCGCTGCCTTGGATCCGCGCAACGGCCTCGTCGAGTCCCGTCGCCGCCACTGCCACCGTCCTCATCCTGGGGCGCTCAGTGTGCACCGGACCCAATATCCGGCGTACAGGTCGACTCGTCCGTCGCCCACCAGGTCAGCCGCTGTCACATGGCGGCTGGCCTGCTGTTTCTCCGGGTACTGCTGGTCGTCGTCGGTCGTAATTGGTCGGCCTTTGACGGCCCGGTTGCGGCCCAGACGGCCCAGCGACGGCCCCGAAGCGCCCCAGAGCCCATACTGTTCGAATGTCGTCGCTCATATGCCCCGAGTGCGGCAATCCGATCGATCCCGACGGACCCGCAGTAAGCCAGGACCGTAGACCCGGCAGCGGCTCCGAGTGGAGCCCGGCTCGGTGGGTGCCGTACGTATATGACCTTCGGACCAACCCACTCCGGCTCGTCCACGCAGAATGCTTCGGGCGTAGCGCCGGCATCAAAGCCCTGGTCGAGGTGATGCATCGCCAGGACGAGATCTACTACCGCGATCGCGCGAGGCTCTGGGAGCTAGAACGGCGGCAGCGGGACGAGACTTAAAGTCTCCCGATGCTCCTACGACCGTCAGCAGCACTTGACCCCCAGGCAACCAACACGGGACGTTGACCTGCGGCTACGAATCCGCTGAGCTGCCAG
Source organism: Micromonospora sp. NPDC047740 (assembly GCF_043204735.1). Lineage (NCBI taxonomy): Bacteria > Bacillati > Actinomycetota > Actinomycetes > Micromonosporales > Micromonosporaceae > Micromonospora > Micromonospora sp. NPDC047740. Next base: position 330 of record NZ_JBIDCT010000021.1, on the reverse strand, counting down.
GACGATCCCCCAGTGTCCGTGGCAGTCCGCCGGTGTCCGTCCCGATCGTCACCCAAATAGTCACCCAACCGTGCTGGGGAGACTACGAGCGGACCGGAGGGGATTTGAACCCCCGGTGGGGCATGGCACGCCAGCGGCCCCACGCGCCTTCGAGCCGCCGCGCGTGCACGGCATCCGGCATCTCAGCGCTGCAATAACCTGCCTCTGCCACCGGTCCACCAACAGTCTGCCCTGACACTGTCAGACCCGAAAATCCAACGGTGAGTGGGCAGGCGGCAGCCCCCGGCGCAGCGCAGCGGAGCCGGGTTTGGGTGGGTGGGGTCAGGCGGC
>NZ_JBIDCT010000020.1:0-161219 GCF_043204735.1 Micromonospora sp. NPDC047740 | reverse complement strand
GCAGTTCCGTGCGACGCACATCGCCGTCCGCGCGGGCGATCGGTGGCAGCTCGCCGGCATTCAGCTCAGCCCGATCGGTGCCTTCCGACCCCCGGTAGGAACCTGACGCCATGGCCGTACAGCTCAACCATACGATCGTCCATGCGCACGACGCCGCCGCGTCGGCGAGGTTTTTGGCCGACATCCTGGGCCTGCCAGAGCCGGCCCCGTTCAGCCACTTCATGGTCGTCCAACTCGACAACGACGTCTCGCTGGACTTCCTGGCCGTCACCGACGTGCGGCCGCAGCACTACGCGTTCCTCGTCGGCGAGTCCGACTTCGACGCGATCTTCGGCCGGATCCGCGAGCGCCGCTTGCCGTACTGGGCTGATCCTTTCCACCGGCACGCCGGCCAGATCAACACCAACGACGGCGGTCGCGGCGTGTATTGGGAAGATCCGAACGGCCACAGCCTGGAGATCATCACCCGTCCCTACGGCAACGGAGGTTGACGTGGCCTACCCCGAGCTCAGGTACCACCGCGACATCGCGAACTGAGCGGCCCGGTTCACCACCTGGCCACCGGCACCCGGCGGCTTCCTGTTCGTTCCCGAGCGTGACGTGTACGCGTTCGGCAACGAGTCAGGCGAGCGCGCGTGTCAGGAGGCGGCGAGGTTGCGGCCTCCTTCGTGACCCGCTGCGCGACGTTCGCCGACCTGGGCATCGATCACGTCAGCGTCATCACGACCGGGCCATGGACGACCGAGGGCGTCGCCACGCTCGTCGAGGCCGCAGACCAGGTCGCCGCGTTCGATGCTGTGCGGCAACGCAAGAGTTCCCAAACCGTCAGCGCGCCCGTAGAGGAGAGAGCAATGAGCAAAGTGATCTGCGACCTGTCGATCTCGGCCGATGGTTACTCCGCCGGGCGCAACCAAACCGAGGAGCGCCCGTTCGGTGACGACGGCGGAGACGGCTGGGGCAACAAGCTGCACGCCTGGATCTTCGAAACCCCCGAGGAGAACCGGGCCGAGGTCGACCAGAGGGCGGTACCCAGCGCATTCATCATGGGACGCAACATGTTCGGCCCCTTGCGTGGCGAGTGGGATCGGAAGTGGACGGGCTGGTGGGGCGACAAGCCGCCGTTCCACGCTCCGGTCTTCGTGCTCACCCACTACCCGCGCGACTCGCAGCCGATGGACGGCGGCACCACGTTCCACTTCGTCACCGACGGAATCGAATTCGCCTTGCGACAGGCCCGCGAGGCGGCCGGGGACGGCGACGTATCGATCCTGGGTGGCGCGACCACGATCAACCAGTACCTCGCCGCCGGCCTGATCGACGAGCTGCGGTTGCACATTGTGCCGTTGACGCTCGGCGGCGGCACGCGGCTCTTCGACGGCGTCCCGCCGCTCAATCTCGAGCAGGTGGAGTCGCGGGCGGCCAGCTCGGTCACGCACGTGACCTATCGCTTGCCACGAGACACCCGGAGGACATCGTGACGACCACGCCGGACCGACCATCGCGCTGCCCGGCCGCCCGCCCGTGGTCGACCTGACCACCTGGCAGCCGACTCGCGACTCGCTTCTGGTCCGCGAGCAGGCCCACACCCGCGAGGGCGTTGCCATCGCCGCGGCCCGCCGCCGCCTGCCGATAGCCACCTGGGGCCCGACCAGCCGGCCCGTACCGCAGTGGACCTGCCCCGGCGCAGCCCTCGGGGAGTCCCTCGGCCGGCACGGCCACCATTTCTGAAGGGCCTTCGTCGACGGCGTCGGCAAGGTGTTTGGTGCCGGGCCGAGCCCACGGTGCCGTCCCCACAATCAACGGTTTGGAGACCACGGTGCAACCCGTCTTCCGGTTCTGCGTCCATCTCCTCGAGATGGTCGTGGCCATGCTGGCCGGCATGTTCGCGCTCGGACCACTGTGGGCATTTGCGCTGCCTGGCGCGATCGAGCAGACGGACGTGCACACGCTGACGATGGCGACCGACATGGCCATCGGCATGGCGGTGTGGATGCGCGTACGCGGCCACGGTTGGGCCGGCATCGGCGAGATGACCACCGCGATGTACGCGCCGTTCATCGTGCTGCTCGTGCCGTACTGGTTCGGCGCCGTCTCTGCCGGTGTCGTCATGACCGGAGGCCACGTGCTGATGGTGATCGCGATGGTCGCGGTCATGCTGCGGCGGCGGTCGCAGTACACGCACGGCGGGCACCGGCTGCCGCGCGTCTTGGTACGGATCGGCTCGGTGGCCGTGCCGCGGACGTGGTCGTGGTGCCTGCCATGCCGCGCACCGACGAGCCGGCGGTGCTCGACTTCCTCCGGCGGCAGGCCGGCGGCGGCGCGTTGATACTCAGCGTGTGCGTGGGCGGCGGTGTCGCCGCGGCAGCCGGGGTGCTCGACGGGCACACCGCGACGTCGCACTGGTACTACCTGGACGGCCTGGAGAAGGACTTCCCTGAGGTGCGGTGGCAGCGCGGCGTCCGCTACGTCGACGACGGTCAAGTGATCAGCACGGCCGGCGTGCTCTCCGGCATCGACGGCACGCTGCGGGTGATCGAGCGCCTGGCCGGCACGAACGTGGCCGCCGTCGCGGCAGAGGCCGTGGGCTGGCGCCACTACTCACCCGGAACGCCGCTGCCGATTCCCGTGCAGCGCTTCGGTGCCGGCGACGCGATCGCCGCACTGAACCGGTCGTACCGCTGGGACGCGCCGACGGCCGGAGTCCTGCTGACGGAGGGCGTCGGTGAGCTCGAGCTCGCCTCGGTGTTCGTCACCTACACCGAGGCCGTCTACGCCGCCCGGACGCTCGCCGTGTCGTCAGGGGCCACAACCGTCCGCTCCCGGCACGGGCTGACGTTCGTGCCCCGCGCGACGCTCGCGGACGCAGCGCAGCTGGACCGGCTGCTGGTCCCCGGCGCAGCGACCGCCGCCCGGCATGACGCGCCCACGACGCACGACCTCCGGCCGACGTATCTGCACGCGGCGCCCGGGTTCGCCTCCGACGGGCCGCTGCGCGACATCGCGGCGAACGTCGATGTCGCCTCGACGGCGTGGCGGGCCAAACTGCTGGAGTATCCCGCCGGAGACATCACGCTCATTGGCCGGGGCTGGCCCTGGGAGCGCACCCTCCGCCCGGTCGTCCTGGCACTGGCCGGCCTGGCCCTGCTCGCCGGTGGGCTGGCCGTCCGGCGGCGCTGGGCACGCCGGCCGGCGCAGCTGGACGGCCACCGCGCTCCGACGGAGGTGGCGTGATCAGTAGTTCGAACCGTCGGGGATGCGCCGCGGACCGAGCCAACGCCGACGTGACGGCGGCTGAGATTCGCCCGCTGGGATTCGCCCTGTGGGGTCGATACCAGAAATAGGGGCCGCAAAGGTCACCGGGATTGGCGAGCGACGCGGCGAGGCACTCACACCAGAGCGCATCGGCGTGGCCACGAAGCGTGGTGTGCGGATACGGTTGCGGCCCACCCCAGCGGGCTCCCGCCCCACCCCGACCCCGGAGTTCCGGATGCACCGGTCGCTGTCCAACCTGACGGAACGGATCGAACGCACTCTCCACGAACGGCTCATCCCGGCGCTATACCGGGACGCCGAACCCGTACACGTCGAGGCGGCACACCTGCCCGGCGAGCCGGTGCCGGCAAGTGAGGGACTGGCGATGGCGTACGCGCCCTTCGCGGTGGGCCAGCCGTGGGGGCGCGCCTGGAGCACCACGTGGTTCCGGTTCACCGGAGAGGTGCCGGCGCGGATGCGCGGCGGCCGGGTCGAACTCCTCGTCGATCTCGGGTTCGAGCGGGCCGGGCCGGGATTCCGGTCCGAGGGCCTCGCGTACACGGCCGACGGAACGCCGATCAAGGGCATCGAGCCACGGACGGCGTATGTACCGATCGCCCGGCCCGCCGCCGGTGGCGAGCGGGTCGAGGTGTACGTCGAGGCGGCTGCCAACCCCCGGTTCGACGGCAATGTCTCCCCGCTCGGTGACCCGGAGACGGTTCCCGACCGCCCGCTCTATCGGCTGGACCGGGCGGAGCTCGCGGTGCTGGACGAGGAGGTGCACGCGCTCGTCCTGGACGTACAGGTGTTGCACCAGTTGGCGCTGCAACTGGCCGAGACGGACCCCCGGCACCACGAGATCCGCCGGGCCCTGGAACTGATGCTCGACGAGCTCGACGTCGCCGATGTCTCCGGCGGGGCCGCCGCCGCCCGCGCCCGCCTGTCCGGCGCGCTCGCGTCCCCCGCCGTGCCGAGCGCCCACCGGGTCACCGCCGTCGGGCACGCCCACATCGACTCGGCCTGGCTCTGGCCGGTACGCGAGACCATCCGCAAGTGCTCCCGGACCTTCTCCAACGTCGTGGCGCTCGCCGACGAGTACCCGGAACTGGTCTTCGCCTGCTCCTCCGCGCAGCAGTACGCGTGGCTGCGGGAGCACCACCCGAAGGTGTACCGCCGCGTCGCGGAGAAGGTGGTCACCGGACAATTCCTCCCCGTCGGCGGCATGTGGGTGGAGGCCGACACCAACATGCCGGGCGGCGAGGCGATGGTGCGCCAGTTCACCCAGGGCAAGCGCTTCTTCGCCGCCGAGTTCGGCGTCGAGCCGCAGGAGGTCTGGCTCCCCGACTCGTTCGGCTACTCGGCGGCGCTGCCGCAGCTCGCCCGGCTGGCCGGGTTCCGCTGGTTCCTCAGCCAGAAGATGTCCTGGAACCAGACCAACCGCTTCCCGCACCACACCTTCTGGTGGGAGGGCATAGACGGAAGCCGGGTCTTCACCCACTTCCCGCCCGCCGACACGTACAGCTCGGAGCTGTCCGGAAAGGATCTGGCGTACGGGGTGAGCAACTTTGCCGAACACGGGCGCTCCTCCGTGTCGCTGCTGCCGTTCGGCTACGGGGACGGCGGGGGCGGCCCGACCAGGGAGATGCTCGAAACGGCCCGGCGGGTGGCCGACCTCGAAGGCTCACCCAGGGTCGCCATTCGCACCCCCGCGGAGTTCTTCGCCGAGGCGGAGCGGGAATACCCGGACGCCCCGGTGTGGAGCGGCGAGATGTACCTCGAACACCACCGGGGCACGTACACCAGCCAGTCGGCGATGAAACGCGGCAACCGGCGCACCGAGCACCTGCTACGGGAGGCCGAGTTGTGGTCGTCCGTCGCGGCGCTGCGGACCGGCCGTCCGTACCCGTACGCCGAACTCGACGCCATCTGGCAGGAAACGCTGCTGCTGCAGTTCCACGACATCCTGCCCGGCAGCTCGATCGCCTGGGTGCACAGCGAGGCGCGGCAGACGTACGCGAAGCTGGCGGACCGGCTGGAAGGGATGATCGACGCGGCGCTGACCGCCCTGACCGGCCCCGGGTCGGTGCCGTTGATCGCGAACGCCGCGCCACAGGAGCGGGACGGCGTACCGGCGCTCGGGGTCTCAGCGGGCCGCGACGGCGGCGCCCCAGAGGTGTCGGTGCGGTCCGGACCGGACGGCACGGTGCTGGACAACGGCCTGCTCCGGGTGCGCCTCGACCCCGACGGGACGGTGTCCGCGATCCGCGACCTGGTCGCCGACCGCGACGTGCTTCGGCCCGGCGCCGCAGCCAACGTCCTGCAACTGCACCCGGACACACCCAACAAGTTCGACGCCTGGGACATCGACGACTTCTATCGCAACCGACGCCGCGACCTGACCGAGGTCACGAAAATCGTGGTCGAGGCGGACGATCCCCGGCAGGCCCGGGTCCGGGTGACCCGCGACGACCGGAACTCCGCGTACGTCCAGACCGTGTCGCTCGCGGCCGGCGAGCGCGTGCTGCGCTTCACCACCGAGGTGGACTGGCACGAGCGGGACACGCTGCTCAAGGTCGCATTCCCGATCGACGTCCAGGCCGCGCAGTCCAGTTCGGAGATCCAGTTCGGCCACGTACAGCGACCGACCCACACCAACACATCGTGGGACGCGGCGAGGTTCGAGATCTGCGCACATCGGTGGCTGCACGTCGGGGAGCCCGGTTACGGCGTGGCGCTGGTCAACGACGGCACGTACGGCCACGACGTGACTCGCCAACCACCCGGTGACGTACTGGGGGCGCAGCCGACCACGGTACGACTCTCCCTGCTGCGCGGTCCCCGCTACCCCGACCCGAACACCGACCAGGGCTCGCACCATTTCGGGTACGCGCTGGTCTGCGGCGCAGAGATCGCCGACGCCGTGCGCGAGGGCTACCGGGCGAACCTGCCGATCCGCCGGCACCTGGGCGCGCGACCGGCCGCTCCGCTGATCGAGATGACCAACCCCGCTGTCGTGGTGGAGGCCGTGAAGCTGGCCGACGACCGGTCCGGTGACGTGATCATCCGGCTCTACGAGGCGCACGGCGGCCGCGCCCGTACCCGGCTCACCGCATCGTTCGATCTCGCCGAGGTGCGGGTCTGTGACCTGCTCGAACGGGACGACGCCGAGGTCAGCGCGCTCGCCCCGGTCTCGGTCGAGGGCAACGTGGTGGATCTCGCCCTGGGACCGTTCCAGGTCGTCACCCTCCGGCTTCGCCCGGCACAAGGCTGATCCCGACCCCCGTCTGACCGTCTCACCGGGGTCGGCGCGATGACGTCCAGCCTTGCTGGTGCAGCCATTCGGCGTCCAGCAGCAGGTCCAGCGCGAACTCGAGCTCGAACTGGTCGTCGCAGCCCTGCCCCACGACCGAGGCGTTGTCATGGGACGCCGCTGTGGCGATCTCCGCGAGGTGCGGGAACCGGGCCGCGGGCATCTGACCTGCCAAGCACCACCCCGACCAGGGCCAGATCGTCCCCCGAAGGGCAACCCGGGAGGACGTGCGCGCCGTGGTCAGGTACGGCCGCCGAGGCAGGCTCGGTGGCCGTACCTTCCAGTCGGCGCTAGCGGAGGACGACCCTGCCGGCACCGGCCCAAGCGGCCCACTGGGACGGGTCGCCGACGCTGGCGCCCCACTGGGACGGGTCGCCGGCGCTGGCGGCGTTGGCTGCCAGGACCAGGCTGATGGCCGCCATCAGCGCCACGATCAGGACGCGAATCGACTGCTTCACGCTGCTACCTCTCGCACTCTGCGCCCGGTCCGTCCGGGGTCGCCCTCAGGTTCGCCCAGACGACTTGACCGACAGTTACCGCCGGCTTGCGCCGGTGGTCATGGCGGGTGGCTCGGGTGCTAGTCGCGTCCAAGTCCTCGGCAAGTGCCGGCGGCGACTCTCTCCCTGGCTCGGTCGGCCCTGGCCCGACCGGCGACGAGAGAAAAGGGTTGATGTGAACAGGTGGCGACGGGCGGCAGCGGCCGCCCTGGTAGCGGCGACGGCGGTGACGGGCCTGGTGGCTGTCGGGTCACCGGCGTACGCCAACAGCAACGCGTTGTGGGTCGGGAAGATCGGCGAGACGCACGGGACGTTCGGTGCCAACGCGGCGATCCGGGTCTGGGGCGACCTGGCATTCAAGAATTCCGGGTGCCCGGAGGACGGGGTGCCGGACTTCGTCTACCCGACCAGCGATGTCTACATCGTGGTGCCCGGGACGGCCATGGGGCACCTGGTCGACGTGACCGGCGGCAAGCCGAACACGGTCGTGCAGTACGGCTCGGTGTTCGACGACGAGATCATCGGGATCACCACGCCAGCCGGCCGCCTTCCCGCCGGCGAGTTCGACGTGGTGTTCGACACCTGCCAGGACGGCGTGTTCCAGCCCGAGGACGACGCGGTGTTCTCCCGGGCCATCAAAGTGGAGATTCCCGCCGAGCTGCCACCGCCCGATGCGGCGTTGACGTCGCTGAAGGCTGCGGCGTACCAGGAGTACGAGTCCTGGAAGAACACCCAGCGGATCATGAACGGGGTGTGGAAGCTGGTCCAGAAGGCGCTCAAGAACGGCTGCAAGGCCGGCAACCCCACCGCCTGCGCGCTCAAGTACGGCAACTACTTCAATCCGATCCAGGAGCAGTTCAACGGGCTGCTGCTCAACCAGGGCCAGCACTACCTGGGCATCTACGAAGATCCGCCAAACCCGGACTTCGACCAGCCGGTGGTGCCGGGCAAGGCGGGCGCGTCGAGCGACGCGATCGCTGGTGAAGGCGCGCTCGTCGAGGCGCTGCTGCGCTCGGTCGAGGCGTACAAGGGTGCCCAACACGCGGGCAGCGGGGAATGGGCCCTGGTGCACGCCCGCGAGGTCCGCGACCTGCACCACGCCCTGGCAGGGCAGCTCGCGGCGACATCGCGCCAGCTCGGCGACCTCAAGGCGCGCTACGCCGACGAGAACGCCAAGGATGGTCTCGCCTTCGGGCACCAGTTCCTGAGCCGGATCCGGCAGCAGGGCTTCACTCCCGACGAGCGGCGCACGCTGCGCCACAACGGGATGACCCCACCCCAGATCACCGCGCTCGAGGTGGACATCCGCAACGCGTACGTGCCCGCCTACACGCCGGCCAACGTCCGGGAGGTCCTGGACGCGCAGGTGGCCACCCACGGCAAGACGGTGGCGGCGGTCAACGCGGGCCGCACCGCCTGGAGCGCCATCGTGGACGCGTTGGCGGGCGACCCGCGCGTGCCGGACACCCGCCCGGTCGGCAACGCCGGTGGCCCGTACACCTCGAACGAAGGCGCCTCCGTCACGCTGGACGCCTCCGCCTCGACGGGGACGAAGCCGCTGGCGTACGCCTGGGATCTGGACGGCGACCGTGACTTCGACGACGCGACCGGCGACAAGCCGGCCGTGGTCTTCGACGAGCCAGGTACGGCGTTGGTGGGCCTCCGGGTGACCGACAGCGCCGGCCGCGAGGCGTACGGCTGGACCAGCGCGACCGTGCAGCGCAAGGGGGCCGACCCGCAGCTGCCGGGCGCCACGCCGGACACCGTCCAGCGAATGGTCGAGACCGGCGAAGCGGCCGAATTCAAGGTCACCGCGACCGACGACGGTGGGACGCCCGCCGTGACGTGGACGGTGGACGGCAAGGCGGCCGGAGACGGCAGATCCCTGTCCTGGACCGCTCCGGGCACGCCTGGTGCACACGAGGTGGTCGCCACGGCGACGGACGAGGACGGCCACACGGCGACGCGAGGCTGGGACGTCCTCGTACACAAGGCCGACGGGGACGGCGACGGGTGGACGTTGACCACCGACTGCAACGACACCGACGCGGCCGTGCATCCCGGCCAGATCGAGTTCCTCGGCAACGGCGTGGACGACGACTGCGATGCCGGCTCCCCGGACGCGCCGCCCGGCGGCCTGACCGGCGACATGTACGGCTGGGGCAGCAACACGCAGGGCCAGATCGGCAACGGCAAGATCGGCACCAACTACACCAAGCCGACCAAGTCGGTGTTGCCGGCGAACGTCGTCCAGGTCGAGATGGGCTCGGCCACCGGTTACGCCGTGCTCGCCGACAGCACCGTCCGGGCTTGGGGCTATCAGCACGCCGGCGAAATCGGCGATGGGACGACCAACGCCCGGCTCCAGCCGGTCCAGCCGCTCGGTCCGGGCGGGCAGGGCCTGCTGTCCGGTGTGCGCCAGCTCTCCGCGACGTCCGACCACGTCGCCGCGGTCCGCACCGACGGGAAGGTGCTGACCTGGGGCCGCAACGCCGCGGGCAACCTCGGCAACGGGGCCAGCAGCGGGAATCGCTCCTTCCCGGACTACGTCCTCGCCGACGCCCAGGGCAACCACCTCACGGGCGTACGCGACGTGCAGACCGGCGTCTCGTCCGACTACGCCCTCATGGAGGACGGCACCGTCATGGCGTGGGGCCGGGTCAACTGTGACGGCTCAGGCGCCCTGGAGGACACCCTCTATCCGGCGCGTATCCCGGACCTCACCGACGTCCGGCAGATCGCCGTGTCTCCGGCGATCGTGCTGTTCCTGAAGAAGGACGGCACGGTGCTCTCCTGCGGCGGGACCGACGTACAGCTGGGCCGCAAGTGGAACCAGTCGGATCCGGCGACGAGCCCGTGGCTTCCGCGGCCGGTTGACACCCTCGGCCGAGCCAGCAAGGTCGTGGACATCACGATCTCGGGCGATCAGGCCGTGGTGTTGAAGGAGAACGGCGCGGTCTGGATGTGGGGCGAGAACACCAATGCCGGGCTCGCACCGATCCTCGGCGACCGGAAGGGCACGCTGCTGGTGCCGACCCAGGCGCCGATGCCAGCCGGTCCGCCGATCGTCGGGATCGACAACGGCGACTCACCTACCACGCTGGCCATCCGCGCGGACGGCTCGATGATCGTCTGGGGCGGTAACACGTTCGGTGCCGCCGGTACGGGGACCTCCGGGTTCGTCTTGGCACCGGCTGTGGTCCCGATCGACGGCCAGGCGGTCCTGCAGGTCTCCGCCAGCGGCTGGAACGGCCTCGCGCTCACCCGACCGAAGGCAGATCCGGACCTGGAACTGCCCGCGTCGTGGGTGAACGCGACGGTGGACGACGCGACGCTGTCCGAGGCGAACGGCGGAGCCTTCACCGTCAAGCTCGACCAGGCGCTCAGCGACGACGTCGCGCTGAACTGGGCGCTGCAGCCCGGCACCGCCGGCGAGGACGACGTGACGCTGGGCACCGGCACCGTGGTGGTGCCGGCCGGGCAGATGCAGGCGTCGATACCGGTCGAGGTCGCCGACGACGCCATCGACGAGGACGACGAGACGATCACCTTGGCGTTGACCGGAGCCCGGCTAGGCCTCACGATCACTCGGGCCCAGGCCACGGGCACCATCGCCGACAACGACGAACCGCCGGTGGTCACCGTGCAGCACGCGTCCGTCGTGGAGGGTGGCACCAGCCTGACCGACACACCCGTCACCTTCCGGCTGTCAAAGCCGAGCGGCAAGGAGGTCGTGGCCGCGTACGCCACCGCCGACGGCACCGCCAAGGCCGGCGACGACTACGTCGCATCGGCGGCGATGATCCGATTCGCACCCGGTGAGGCGGAGGACGTGGTCCACCTGGCGGTGAACGGCGACGCGATCCAGGAGCCCGACGAGACCTTCACGGTCTCCGTCGGCGAGGTCACCAACGGCACGGCCGGCGAGTCCGGCACGGTCACCGTGAAGGACGACGAGGTACTCACCGTATCGGTGGCCGCACCCATCATCACGGAAGGCGAGACCGGGGACTTCGTCGTCACCGTCGACCCAGCCCCGCTCCCCGGCACGACCGTGTCGGTGCCGTGGACCCTGGTAGAGCCCGAGCCGAAGGCCGGGTCCGGCGACAAGCCGGGCGACATCGTCGCCGCCGGCGGGACGCTGCGCCTCACCGCGCAGCAGCCGGTCGGAGTGGTCACCGCAACGACGGTCGACGACACGGAGGTTGAGCCGCCGGAGCCGTTCCTGCTCAAGCTGGGCGACCTCACCGCCTCCGATGGGCGAACGGTGCACCGCGGCGAGAGCGCTGCGGCCTGGATCACCGACAACGACAAGGCGAACCAGCCGCCCGTCGTCGATGCTGGCGACAGCGTGACCGCCGTGGAGGGGTCGGCGGTGGCGCTGGCCGGTTCGGTCAGCGACGACGCGGCAGGCGTCACCTCGTCGTGGGCGGTTGACGGGCCGTGCACCGTCACCGGCGAGGGCGTTCAAGCGACGGTGACATGTCGTGACGAGGGCACGTTCGTGGCGACCCTCACCGCGACGGATGTGGCGGGGGCCGCGGCGTCCGACAGCACCACCGTGACCGTCACCAACGCCTCCCCCGTGCTCGGTGCGGTGTCTGTCGACGCCGCCGGCGCGCGAATCGAGTTCACCGACGCCGGCGTGGACGACCAGCACACCTGCACGGTGCAGTGGGGCGACGAGACGACCCCCGGCGTGCTCGCCGGGGCGCTGTCGCCGTGCTACCTGCCGCACCAGTACCGCCCGGGCACGTTCACCGCGACGGTGACCGTCAGCGACGATGACGGTGGTTCGGCATCGGTAACCCGTACCGTCACGGTCCAGGCGCCTGCCTGGCCCTTCCGTGGGTTCCTGCCTCCGGTGGACAACCCACCGGCGGTCAACGTGGTCAACGCCGGCCGGGCCATCCCGATCAAGTTCGGGCTCGGCGGATACCGCGGCATGGACATCCTGGCGCCGGGGTCGCCCGCCTCGGGCCCCGTCAGCTGCGGTGGCGGCGAACCCAACTCCCTCGAGGAGGCCGACGCCGCCAATGGATCGTCCGTGTCGTACGACGCGAACGGCGACCACTACACCTACGTCTGGAAGACCGACAAGACGTGGGCAGGACAGTGTCGCCGGTTGATCGTCACCCTCGCAGACGGCACCCAGCACTGGGCCGAATTCCGGTTCCGCTGAACACCCCAGGAAGGTTGACGTCGTGTCCGTCGAACGGCCGGTCGGGAGACCGAGCTAGTCCGTGAGGCGCGACCGCGCAGACAGGAGCCCGGCACCGAGGGTGGTGCCGGGCTTCTGCCTACCCCACGTTCAGTGGTTTCGATATCCCGCGCAGGCGACTACGGGTGACCATCGTGGTAGCTCAACCAGGCCCGCGAACTCGGGCAGCAGCCCCGGCAGCAGGCTCAAGGCAACCCACTGGCGGCCGGCCTGGTCGCCTTCGGCGCCGGCCTGCTGGTCTCCGCGCTGATCCCACCCAGCCGCTCCGAGCGGCAGTGGGCCGGCCAGGCCAAGGAAATGGCCCGCCAGCACTCCGGCGAACTGCGCGAGCAGGCCAGCCAGGTCGGCCACCAGATGCGGGACAACCTGCGCGAGCCCGCGAAGCACGCGGCCCAGTCGATCGGATCCACCGCCGTACGCGGCGCGTCCGCCGTTCAGGGCCAGGCCAAGTCGGCTGCCCAGCAGGTACAGGGGCAGGCACAGGGAGCTGCGGGTGAGCTTCGGCAGGGCTGAGCCAGGTGCGGCGACGGGGCGGGCCGGCATCAGCAGGCCCGCCCCGCCGCCAAGCCTGGTTGGCTTGGCGGCCACCGCTAGGCCCAACTCCGCGACAGCAGAAACTAGCGGCGGACTCGGATCGGACGGTAGTAGATGTAGGTCTGGATCCAGGTCAGGTATCCGCCGAACTTCGGGACCGGTATGGGGATCCAGGGCGTCGTCTTGCAGCGCCACACGCAGTGCTTGGTCTTGAAGGAGAACGACCGCTTGGTGAGGATCTGGTAACCGACGATCCAGGTGCGACGCTTGCTGGTGTATATCCAGCGGAACAGGCGCATGTCGCGCTGCCGGAACTTGATATACACGCGGTAGATGCCCCGCTTGATCTGTTTCCAGCCGCTCTGCCACACCTTGTTGGGGAGCCACTGCCACTTCCCCGTGGCGTACTGCCCGTTGAGGTCGGTGCAGTTGACCGGGTCGCCGACGCAGTACTCGTAGTTGTTCGCACTGCCACCCGGCACCGGATCGACCTGCAGGAACCGGCCGGTGGTGGGGTTGTAGAGGCGGACACCCATCAACAGGATCCCGCCCGGCGTGTCGGCGGCGCGTTGTTCGGCGCCGAGCCAGCCGTACCGCTGGTTGCCCACGTTCGTCGAGTCGAGCGGGGTGCCGTACTCGGTGGCCTCGCTGGTCCTGCTCAGGCCGGCGTCGTTGCCGCTGATGGCGGCGACGATGTCACCGTGCAGGTTGGCGATCTGCCAGTCGACCACGCCGGTGTCGCTGTTCCAGGTCCCAGCCACGCCGGCCAGCCCGCTGACCGCGCGGGTGTAGGTGCTCGGCGTCTCCTGCGTCCAGACCGGGCTGTCCTCGTCGTCCGCGTAGTGGTGGATTGACGTGGCGGCCGCACCCGAGACGTTGTCGGTCCACGACCGGACCCGCTCGCCCTCGACGTCGATCAGGTAGTCGGTCGTGCGTCCGCCCTGGGTGATGGTGTCGACCAGGTCGGTGGCGTGGTAGGTGACGGTCACGTTGCCGCCGGCCGGGTTCGCGGTGTCGGCCGCCGGGACGGTGGTGGTGCGGGCGAGCGTGTCGTAGGTGTACCCGGCGGTGTTGACCCGGTCCGCGGTGTCGTAGGTCCAGGCCCGGGTGGCCGCCGCCGTCGTGGTCTGGCACGACCCGTCCGAGGCCGGGGCGTACTCCGTCGACGACTTGCGGTTGGTGGCCGCGTCGAAGGCGTACGCCCGAGTGGTGCAGCGATCTCCCAGGATGTTGCGGACCTGGGTCAGCCGACCGGCCGGGTCGTAGGCGTACTCCTGGTTGGAGAGGGTGGAGCTGTGCACCCGCACCTGGTCGCGGGGCGAGGTCTGGACGGACTCGCGGTAGAGGGTGCAGTCCGCGGCGCCGCAGCCGGTCCTGACGTACGACCGTCCGACCTCGGCGCCGGTCGCGTCGATGTCACGGCTGACCACGACGCCGTTGGGCCAGCTCTCCGACTTCAGTCGGCCGTCCCCGTCGTAGCTGCCGGCGAACACGCCGGCCTGGCTGTCGTTGACGGAGGTGAGCAGGCCGCGTCGTTCGCTGCCGCCGTCGTAGGTGTAGGTGCGGGTGGCCTTGCCGTCGGTGCTGGTGGCAACCCGGCCGAGCAGGTCGTACGTGGTGGTCGACACGTTCCCGTCGGCGTCGGTGTACGACGTCAGCCGGCCCAGACTGTCGTAGCCGCGGATGATCTGGGCGGTTACCGTGCCACCGCTGATCGACTGGGTACGCAAGAGCTGGCCGCTGGCCTGGTCGTAGATCCTACGCACGACCGGCACGGCCGTGCCGGGGCCGGTGACCGTGGTCTCGTAGGCCCGCCCCGCGCCGTCGTACGTCGTGGTGGTGGTGCGCAGCGTGGCGGCACTGGTCTTCTCGGTGACCACTCGGGGCTGGTTGAACATGTCGTAGGTGGTCACGGTGGCGGGCAGCTCCGGTCCGCCGGCCGCCTGGCCGCCCGGCTGCACCCGGCAGGGCAGGTTCGCCCATTCGGGCCGGAGGTCGCACTCGCTGTAGCCGGAGCCGGAGGTGGCCCGGTAGTTGATCGCGCGGGTGGTGGCCGGGGTGTTCGTGCTGGTGCCGCCCGCCGGGGTGGTGTTCAGCACCTCCAGCCCGGTGCCCGGGTCGTAGGTGCTGCGGGTGGTCTGGCCAAGGCCGCCGGGGTCCACGGTGGTCACCGTCGGCTCGCGCAGGGACCAGTCGTACTTCGTCGTGGTGGTGCGCAGCTCGGCGTCGGTCTCGGTGCCGGTCGGTCCCCAGTAACGCACCAGCTCTTCCTGCTTGGTGACCAGGTTGTACGGGCCGCCCGTGAGCGGCGCACCCTCGTCGTAGGTGCTCCGGGTCATCGGTCGGCCGCGTACCGTGCTGCCGTCGGCCAGCATCACGTCCCGCTCGGGATTGAGGGTGTAGAGCAGCCGCTGCCCGTCGCTGCTGAAGACATTGCGGGTGGAGTAGCTCTGCGCCAGCATCGTCTCCCGTGCCGCATCGTCGGTGGACGAGTCGGCCAGTGCCCGGGCCCGGTTGGCCGCCGTCAGCGAACGCACGGTGTTGCCGAACTCGTCGTACCAGGTGGCGGCGAGGTATCCGCCCGGCGCGGCGGCGTTGACCTCGCGGGCGTTGGCGTCCAGGTACGTCAACGATGCGCGCTCCCAGGACGAGGGCATGGTGCCGGTGGCCGGGTTGCCGTTCGGTATCTGGTTGGCCGGGAAGATGGCCGTCGCGTCGGTCGGCGCTTCCGGCTGACCCCACCGGGCGGTCTGCCCGGGCGACAGGTCGTACGGCGCACCGGCGCCCGAAAGCGGCACCTGGTAGACCACGGCGCTCGTCGCAGTACCCGCGGCGAGGGCCGTGCGGGTCACCTTGTGCAGCCGTCCCGCGCCCGGGTCACCCGGGACCGTGGTGTAGCTGAACTGCCACGACTCCTCGCCCACCGGCTTGGTCGCGGTGAGCACACCGGTGGCGTCGTAGTCGTACGTCTTCCACAGGTGCCGGGTCGTGCCGGCGTCGGTCCAGTCCAGCCGCGGATCCCAGGCGGCACGGAGCCGGCCGGTGTTGTCGTATGCGTACCGGGCCAGTGGCACGGTACGCATGGCCGGGGTGGGCAGATCCGGGTCCCAGGCGGTGAAGGAGATCTCCTTGACCCGGCCCGGGTGGTCACCCCAGGTGGCCTCGGTGGTGCCGGTCGCGGTGGCGGTGGTGGCGTAGGTGAAGGTCAGCGCTCGGCAGCCCCGGGTCAGGGTGGCGCAGTTGACCCCGTCCGGCACCGGTGCCAGCATCCGGGTCGGCCGGACCACCTCCGCTCCGGCAACGGTGACCCGCTCCCAGCTGTACGTGGTGGTCTGGTTGCTGGCTGACTCGGCCACCAGGGTCGGGAAGTACTTGCCGGTCGCGGTGCCCGCGACGCGGGTGAAGCTCACGGTGTCGCCGTCCTCGTCGGTGAGGGCGTAGGAGTCGGTCGCGCTGTCGTACGTCAACGTCATCGACTCCAGCCCGATCTCCGGGTCGAAGGCGGTGCTGGTGCGTTTGGTGAAGCCGATGGTGTCGCCGTCCGGCAGACCCACCTGCACCAGCGACCCGAACACGGTCAGCGACGTGTAGTTGGCCTCAGCCCCGTCCACCGTCGCACCGGACACCCAGCCCGGGCCGAACATGTTCGCCGAGTCGGTCTCCGTCGCCCGTCGGCTGTGGTACGAACGCTCCACGGTCAGTTCGGTGCCGTACGAGGCCACCGACACATCGCTGTCCGACAGGGTGTAGTTGCCGGTGATCAGGTTCACCTCACCCGGACCGATCTTCTCGGCCGCCGCGGACGCCTGGTTCCGGTCAAAGGTGATCTTCACTGCGCCCGAGGACGCGGCCGTACCGCCGGTGAAGCTGCCCCGTACCTGCAGGGGGCCGTCCCGGGGCACCTGCTGGACGTCCACCGCGGCGAGGGTGGCCTCGACGTCCCAGTTCAGCTTCGGGAACTGGCCCCCGCCGCTGGTCGGCAGCGGCCAGATCACCGCCCCGCCCCCGGCCGCGACCGTCACGTGCCCGGCCGGGATGTTGGTCCACGTGTCGCTGTCGCCACGCCGCCACTGGTATGTCACCCCGGTCGCATCCGGCCGTCCCACCCCGCTGATCGCGGTCTTCGCCGCGGTGATGTCACCGGTCTTCGGTGCGGTCACCGCGCCGCCGCCGACCGAGAACGCGTAGGAGCGGATCGGCGACAGGTTACCCGCCCGGTCGCGGGTGCGTACGTACAGCGTGTGTGGGCCGTCCGAGGTCGGCGTGATCGAAATGGTGGTGGCGGCACCGAGACTGGGCGCGTTCACGGTCTGGTTCGGCGGGTTGACGTCCACGCCGTACTCGTAGGCCGACACGTCGGCGATGCCGCCGGCGCCGAACGTGAAACCACCGGCAGTGCCCGCCGCGCCGGACCACGCGCCCGAGGGGTAAGCCGTCGATGACACCGACGGCGCCACCCCGGGCGCCTCCGTGTCCACCGTGAACTCACACCACTGCGACCACGAACCCGCCTTCGTGCCGTCACTGCCCTGTACCCGCCACGCGTACGAGCCGTCCTCCACGAACGCGCCAGGCGGCACGTTCGTCGCCAACCACGACCCGGACGCGCCCGGCCCCTCCGTGGCCGAACCGATCAGCGACCCGCCCGCGACGGACCACTCGAACGTGGCGTAGACCGACGCCGCCGCGGAATCGGTGATCTGTGCCCGCAACTGCGGAGTCAAACTCGCGATGTACGGCCGCTGCGCCCCGGTGGCGCACACCGTCGTCGGCGCGGTCGCCATCGCGGTCACCTGCGCCCCCGACTGGTAGGTGATGGTCACCGACGGCGGGTAGGTGCCCTCCTTGGAGTTGAACCGCTTCCAGGTGTAGCTGTCGGTCTCACTCGTCGCCCGGATACCGATGGTCGTTTTGGCCAGATGCCCGGTCGCGGTGCTCTGAAACGCGCCGGTGACCGGGATCGTCACCCAGCCGCCACCGCAGGCGCTGCTGTAGCCCTTCGTCTGCGTCGACGTGCCCACCTGCTGCAACCAGGCCGGCTGCGCCGTCCACCGCACCGTGCTGGTGACATCACCGACCCGCCACGCCTGCCACTCCCGCGCCGTACACGAGTACGAGTGGTGATTCCACAGGCTCAGCGTCGCCGACTGCACCTGCTTGTCCCACAACCAGCTCATGTTGTCGAACCGCAGGAACGACCGTGCCTTGTCCGTTCCACCGTTGTAGGTACCCAGCTTCAGCTCGGTCGCCGTCGACTGGTCCGACGTGTACGTGTTCTGCACGAACGCGTCGAAGTTCGGCCCGATCGACTGCGACGGGTCGATCGTCACCGGATACACCGTCGACTCGTCGGCCAGGAACGTCGCGTCCGGCGTCAACACCAGCCCGGTCCGCTCGCCCAGGCCGTCCAGTCGCGTGCCCACCGGCGCGCGCCGCACGTGCTCACCCGAGGCCGGGTCCACCCGCGCGTCCCACATCAGCGCCGGCAACTCACCGACCCGCGCCGCGGTCGCCTTCCCGCCCGACGGGCGCCACGGCATCCGGAACTGCCGCACGTGCGCGGCAGCCTTGCGGTCCTTCACCACCAGCAGCTGCTCAAACCCGGTACGCGTCGCCGACACGACCAGGTCGACACCTGGACGCACCTCCGGGTACGTCGCCTTCGCGCCTTCCAGCACCGGCGCCGGCAACGCGCCCGTCCAACCCAACGTCGAACGCCGCCCCGCCGTACCCAGCGACACCAGGTCGTGCTCGCCGGGGCCGGCCGGCCCGGACAGCGTCAACCCGGCCGGGTGTGCCTTCGGCACCACCGAGCCGTCCGCCTTCCGCTGCAGGGTCAGGTCGACGTCCACCCAGCCGCCCTGGTCATCGCGCATCCGCACCGGCCCGGCGCTGACCTTCGCCTCCACCGACCCCGACGGCAACGCCCAGAACTCCGTGGTCTCCGTCGTCAGCCCGCTGATCAGCACCCGTTTGCCGGTCATCCGCGCCGTCACCACGGCCGCCGCCTCGTCGGGGCGCTCCAACGGCTCAGCCGGTTGCTGTGCCTGGGTCACCGCCGGCTTTGCCTGCGCCGGGCGCGAGACCACGCCGGCCAGCAGCGAGGCCACCAGCGTCGTGGACAGGCCGACAGCCAGCCCGTAGCCGACCTTCCCCGTGGGTAACTGATCGAGCCGAACGCCTGATCTCCGTCCGCGTGCGCGACCTCTCATCACGACCTCCCTCGGGCGCAGCCGATGGCAAATCACTGCCATCAATGGGGTTCTCGCCCACGCGGACCGTAGGGCACGTGCCGGCCGGACGTCGTGTCCCCGATTTACGGGACACGGGACGCGATCAACGTCAGGGACGCCGCGCGGCGCCCTCCCCCCGTCGCAATCGACGGGCTTGCCTGAGTATCGCCAGGGTCCGGATCTTCGCCCGCCGCTGGCCCGACCTCCGCTGCGTCTGCAGGGCCTCCTGGCAGTGGCTGATGCATTGATCGGGATCACCCAGGCCGAGGTAGACCGCGGCCAGGGCGGCGTGTGCGGCGGCTACCTCGGCCATCGCCCCCGATTCCGAGGCCAGGCTCAAGGCCCGGGATGCATAGCGGTGCGCGGATCGGTACTCGACGAGCGCGCAGTGCGCCTCGGCGAGCGTGAGCAGGACCTTGACGTGACCGCCGCGGTGGCCGGTACGCGCCGCTACCTCCAGTGCGGTGTCGAGCCGTGCCACCGCGGTCGAGACCCGGCCGGCCCGGATCTCGATGCTGGCCAGTCCGTTGAGGGCAAGCATCTGGAGTCGCGGGTTGCCGGTTTGCTGCGCGATGTCCAGCGCCTCGTCCAGCGCCTGCTGAGCCTCTCGGTGCCTGCCGGCATCGCGATGGACCTCTGCCGCGGTAATCAACGCCTCCGCCGCCTCGTGACGCAGCCCGACTTCCCGGCAGATCGCCAGCGACTCACGGACCGCGGCCAGGGCCTCGTCGAGGCGGCCCTGTTCGCGCCGGAGCTCCCCCAGATTGATGAGGGCAATCGCTTCGCCGGGCCGGCGACCGACCCGACGCAGCAACGGGATCGCCACGCTGAGGTAGCGTGCCGAGAGTTCCAGGTCACCGAGATCCTTGTAGGTTCCGGCGATGTTCTGGAGGCTGGCCGCCTCGCCAGGTTCGTTGCCGATCTCGCGGTCGAGCGCCAGCGCCTGCGTGAACCGGTCCAGAGCCGGCCGCAGCTGCCCCAGGTGTGCCAGCGACACGCCCATGCTGCGCAGCGTCGTGGACTCGCCCGGCTTCCACCCCGCCTGCCGGTAGAGCTCCACGGCCCGCTCATGCTCGCGGATCGACTCGGCGAACTCCGCCGCCTGGTAACGCAGGAAGCCGAGACAGAAGCGCATGGCCGCCTCGCCGACCACATCGCCCTCCGCTGTCGCAGCAGCCAAGCCCGTCTCGGCGATGGCCAGCCACTGGGGCCGCGACGCCGTCAGATACAGGTGACTGCGCAACGCGTCCGCGAGATGCCAGGCCAGCTGGCGCAGCCCCCGCGCCGCCGCGTGGCGCAGCCCGGCGACCACGTTGTCCCACTCTGCGATCATCCACTCCCTGGCACCGGCCACGTGGGGGAACGCCAACGGCACTACGCCGGCCGGCAAAGGTGGACGCGGCAGTCGGGAGACGGCCGGGGCGGTGGCGGCGGCAGCCTGATCGGTGGTGTGCAGGTAGAAGGCGAGCAGGCGGTCCACGGCAGCGTCCCGCTGTGCGGGCGGATCGCCGGCGGCGAGTTCCGCGGCGTACTCCAGCAGCAGGTCGTGGCAGACGTACCGACCGGCCGCGGTGGCCGTGATCAGGTGCAGCCGGGCCAGGATGTCGAGCAGTTGGCCGGCTTCGTCCACCGCCAGCCCGGCGAGCGCGGCGCCCGCTTCGGCCGGCCACCCGGCTGGCGCCGGCACGAGGCCCAGCAGCCGGAAGAGCCGCTGCGCCGGGCGCGGAAGCGCCCGGTAGGAGAGGTCGAAGGCACCTCTGACCGACGCCCGTCCGTCACCGGAGACCCGCAGGCCGGCCATCCGCCCGCGCCGGGTCAGCTCGTCCACCTGCCGGCGGATCGAATGGTGCGGCTGGTCAGCAAGCCGGCCGGCGGCGATCCGCAACGCCAGCGGAAGGTGGCCGCACAGCCTCGCCAGCTCGGCCGCGGCGTCCGGATCCGCCTCAATCAGCTCGCCGCCGGCCGCGTGAGCCAGCACCTCGATCGCGTCCAGCGGCGGCAGCACGTCGACCGTCATGCGGCACGCACCGTTCAACGCCACCAGGCCACCAAGCCGATCCCGACTGGTGACCAGGGCGAGACAGCCAGGGCCGCCGGGCAGCAGTGGTCTCACCTGGTCCGGCTCGGCCACGTTGTCGAGGATGACCAGCAGCCGCCGCCCGGCGAGGGCCGAGCGGTACTGGGCGATCTGCGCATCGCCCCCGACCGGAATCTCCCCAGTCGCCACCCCGAGCGCATGCAGCAACTGCGGCAGTGCGTCCATGGGCGACATACGGGCACCGGGATCGAAGCCACGCATGTCCACGAAGAGCTGACCATCCGGGAACCGATCCATCGCGGTGTGGGCCCAGTGCACGGCCAGGGTGGTCTTGCCGGCGCCGGCTGGACCCACCACCAGTACCGGGCCGTCACCCCGCGCGGCGAGCGCGTCGAGCTGCTCCAACTCCCGCACGCGGCCGACGAGCCGTCCAGGGGCCGGCGGCAGCTGGCGCGCCGGCATCCTGGCCGGCGGCGACGACTGGCGGACGGTCGACGCGGCCGACCGCACCACGGGGACCGGCGGGTTCAGCGCTGGGTCGCCGGCGAGAATCTGTTGCTGCAGCCGCTGCAGCTGTGGCGTCGGTTCGAGCCCCAGCTCTTCGACCAGGCGCTCCCGCAGGCGGGCGTAGAGTTCGAGTGCATCACCGCGCCGGCCCGACCGGTACAAGGCCATCATCAGCTGGGCATGGGGCCTCTCCCGCAGCGAATGCTCAGCGACCAGATGCCCCAACTCGGAGACGAGTTCGGCGTGACGCCCCACCGTCATCATGACCTCGGTACGGTCTTCTGCGACCCGCTCCCGCAGCTCGGTCAGGCGTGCCGCCTCGGTCTCGACGAACCCGCCGCTCACGCCGCCCAGCGCCACGCCACGCCACACCGCGAGCGCCTTGTCGTACTGCTCGACCGCGATCTCCGGCCGGCCCTGGGCCGCCGCCTCCTGGGCCTGGTCGACCGCGTGCCGGAACATGTCCACGTCGATCTGGCCGGGGCGCGCGCGCACCAGGTATCCGGGCTGCCGGGTCAGAATGAGCCCTTGACCGTCACTGGCGAACGCTCTGCGCAGCTCGGATATCAGCAGCCGCACCCGCGCCTCGGGTGACGCCGGCAGCCGCTGACCCCAGACCGCCTCCGCGAGCTGCCTGGTGGCGACCACCCGATTGGCATTGAGCAGCAGGACTGCCAGCAGCGAGCGCTGCTTTCCGTTGAGCGGGAGCTGAATACCTCCCCGGTACGCCTCAACCGGGCCGAGCAGGCGGAACTCCCACTCACCGTCGCCGCCCACGATGGTCACATTGTTTGATCCTGCCCCACCCGATCCCGGACAACAAGATCATAGATTTGTGACCGCACGTCGGCCGATTGTTCACCCCGTTTCTCCGGCTGGCCCGCGAACGGCCCGAATCTGGCAGACGTCGCTTTGTGCATTCAGTCGGCACGGCCCGGTCCGTTATCCCCGCGGGTACCAAGGCGCGGCCGGTAGCACGACCGGTCAGGAGGCGTCGGCGGCCGCCTCGGGGAACGCACCGACCAGCGCCGCCCGCGTCAGCTGGGCCTTGTTGCCGAGGTCGAGCTTGGACCTGATCCGCTTGACGTAGGTGTCCACGGTGTGTCGGCTGATACCCAGCACCCGGGCGATCTGAGTGTGCGTCAATCCTCGCGCGATCTGCCGGAGCACCTGCCGTTCCCGCATCGAGAGCGGAACGGATTCGACGCCGCGCTGATTCGGCTGGCCCGCCGGCTCCGCCCTGCCGAAGAACCGTCCACCGTCGACCACCGCCCGGACCGCCCGCACCACGACGTCGGCGGGCGCGTAGCGGTCCACGTAGCTCACCTTGCCCGAGCCGGGGCAGCGCTCGCCGGGCGTCCGGTGACCACCAAAGGGAGCGAGCACCAACACGGGTGCCACCAACGACACCTCCGCGACGAAGGCCCAGAGGGTGCCCACCCGGACCGCTGCCGGGTCGACCAGAAAGATGTCTGCCTGCCGGCAGTAGTCCCCCTCCGTGCTGGATCTGACCTCAATCACCTCGAAACCCTCCACCGCCAGCAACCCGGCGAGCCCACGGGCGAAGACCGGGCTCGTATCGAAGATGCTGACTTTATCCATCCCGCCTCCTCCTGACCTTCCGCCACCGCCATCCGGTCCGCCGCGGCCGGATCATCGGCTCGCCCGCCATGAAGCGGCGCACGGTGGACATTCGGGCATTCCGATGAATCGCTACGGCGAGTCTCGCCAGCGCCTGCATAAAGGGCGCATGCTCGCCGCATACCAGGCGCTTCGCGCCACCTTGAGGGCGACCTGATCTGCCAACGTCACTTGGCTCTGCGGTTGGGCGTGGCGGGGCATGAGGGCGGGTGAGGCGGTCTCCCCGACAAGTTGGCCTTCTCCCAGGTGATCCCCGTGATCAGGGTACGGCGCTCCGGGCGTCCCGGCGGCGTGATCGACCCGGATCACGGGGATCGTGACGGTGCACCGGCTCAGCGGATCGCCCCGCCGTTGGCCCGGCAGGTGTCCCGGACGTGCCAGAAGTCGCTGAGGTAGTCGTCGTGGATGCCCCGGCCCATGACGCGCAGCATCGCCTCGTCGGCCTGGCGCAGCGCCGAGACGTTGTAGTTGTGGCTGCCGGTGAAGACCCGGGGCACGATGTCGTCGTCGTACGCGCCGTCGATCAGCATGTACTTGTTGTGCGTGCGGATGTCCCGGCCCGGCCCGACGTTGTAGTTGCACTTGGTGAGCTGGACGTTGCTGCCCAGCGCGTTCAGCACCTGCGCGTTCGCCTCGCTGTAGACGACGTCGACCCAGCAGCCGGCGTTGCGCAGCGCGGTGAGCCGCTTGGCCACCTCGGGCCGATTGAACGAGAACATGTTGACCCGTACGTCGGTCTGCCGGCGGGTGCCGTTGTCGTCGTACCAGCAGGAGGCGACCGAGTTGAGCACGCTGACGATGGTGTCGGTGGCCGGGTCGCTGACCGGCTGCCCGGAGCGCTCCCGCCGCGGAAAGAAGTACGCCCGGAACGTCGTACCTGTCGGGGTGCCCCAGTAGTAGTCGTTGTTCCCGGCCGAGCTGTAGCGGTACGACCGCAGGTCCGCGAAGTACTGCCGGTACGCCTGGTAGGTGGTGGCGTCGCTGAACGTCAGCCCGTTGTTGTACGCCTCGTTCGCGTCCCACCAGCCCAGGTTCGCCGAGCCTTGGAAGACCACGTTGGACACGATCGAGCCGTTGTTGAGCACGATGCTGGACGCGATCAGAAACTTGTTGTGGTTGTAGGCGGTCACCGACGAGTCGGTGTAGTCGATCCGGCGGGTGCCGATGCAGCCACGGTCGGCGCCGGGAAACTTGTCGGCGCAGTGCACGATGTACGACCCGGCGGTGTCGTTGCTACCGAGAACCGGCAGCAGCCGTTGGTACGGCCGCTGGCTGACCTGCTCGTGATCCAGGATGATTTTGACACGTACCCCCCGCCGGTGCGCGTTCAGCAGCCGTCCGGGCAGGTCGGGGGTGGTCTCCGAGTCGACGACGTCGGTGACGTCGAACCCGAACCAGGACATCTGGATCTCGCCGCCGGCCGGCACGCGGTCGATGATCCGCGCGAGCTGGATGAAGATCGCGTTCTGCTGGGCGGCCGTCCCGGTCGGCCGGCTGAAGACCGCGTCGTTCATCGTCGGATCCGGCTCGGCGGCGCTGGCCGGCCCGGCGCCCAACGCCGGTACCCCGAGCGCGCCGGCGGTGAGCATGAAGACGAGCGCCAATCGTGCGGCCAAGCGTGGAGGAAATCTACGTATCCGCATGGCTAGATGGTCCCATCGAACCCCTGACCGGCGGAACCTCCGTTGCCGGTACGGATCGGCCACGCGGCACGGTCCGCTCGGAGGTGAGCGCTCGGAACGTGGATGTGCCCACAACAGGGGTTGGCCTACCTCGTTGGGTCTTCAGATCACTGATTCCAAGGGGGCGCAGTGGTCGTCTCGGCAGATGAGTGATCCGCGCGAGGCCAGGCTGCCGCGTGTCGAGGTCAGCACCCAACGCGCTGGCCGCAGGCGACGTCGCCACCGCCGTGCTCTTCGGGGTTGTCGTCCTGGCCGAACTCCGCGCCCACGGCGAAGCACCCGAGAAGCCCAACCCACCGATCTGACCTGCGACCCGGCGTCGGGATGCCTTACCAGTACACCTTCCAGCAGAAGCTCCTCACCCGGTCGTGAAATCGGGTTTGCTGGACAGTGCCTACCCCGACCATCGGCCTGCGCCGGTTCACGGTAGAAGCGCAGGGAACGCATCGCTGACGTGGTCGCCGCCGATGTCACCGGCACCGATGCGCCACCTGGCCCCGCATGCCCCCGCCCGACTCGCCCGCCGGATCGCCTGCCAACAAACCTGCTGCTCATTGAAAGGGCAACCGCAACGATGAACCCGAACTACGACTTCACCGGCCAGGTCGCCCTGATCACCGGCGCCAGCTCCGGCATGGGCCTGGCCACCGCCCGCGCTTTCGCCGAGGCCGGCGCCGCGGTCGCCCTCGCCGACATCAACCGGGCCGCTGTCCAGACCGCCACCGAGACTCTGGCCGCCGCCGGTCACCGGGTGCTCGGTGTGTCTTGCGACGTGACAGACGAGGCCAGCGTCGCCGCCGCCGTCCGCTCGACGGTCGAGGAGTTCGGCCGGCTCGACATGGCGTTCAACAACGCCGGCATTCAAGTTCCGCCCAGCGATGCCGCCGATGAGCCTGCCGAGGTCTTCGACCGGGTCAACGCCGTCAACCTGCGAGGCGTGTGGGCCTGCATGAAACACGAACTCGCCCAGATGCGCAGCCAAGGCAACGGCGCCATCGTCAACTGCTCCTCCCTCGGCGGGCTCGTGGGCCTGCCCGGCCGCGCCGCCTACCACGCGTCCAAGCACGGCGTGCTGGGCCTCACCCGCAGCGCCGCCCTCGAATACGCGCCGCACGGTATCCGGATCAACGCGGTCTGCCCCGGGACCATCGCCACCCCGATGGTCACCGAAATGATCGACAAGGGCGAGCTCGACCGCGCCGAGGCCATCGCCAACCAACCCATCAACCGGCTCGGCGAACCCGAAGAGATCGCCGCTGCGGTGTTGTGGCTGTGCAGCCCCGGTGCCAGCTTCGTCATCGGCGTCGCACTTCCTGTCGACGGCGGCTACACCGCCCGCTGACATCGCGCCTCTGAACAGCGCGACCTTCATGGCCTTCAAGTCCTGTGCCGGGCGGGCGTCAGAGGTGCCCTGCCAGTACGTCTCTCGACAGGGACTCCCTGCGGGCGGAGGAGGCACGTTGGATGGCAGCGGACTGTCCACGGCCTGAACGGGCGAGGCCTGACCGGAAGGGTTTCATCGCATGCGGAAGAAGATTCTCAGGGCGGCGGCAGCGCTCGTGCTGGCCCTTTCCCTCGCCGCGTGCGGTGCGCCTTCCGCCGGCGAGGCCACTCCCACAGCCGCGCCGTCCACGCCGGGTTCCTCGTCGGCACCCCAGAGCGGCCCAAGCCTGGCACCGCCCAGCACCGATCAGACCATCGTGGGCACCATTGTCCGGTTCACCGTGGGCTCCGAGTCAGTGGACGTGACCATCGGTGCAGACAGCCCCGCCACCCGTGACTTCCTGAGCATGCTGCCACTCACCCTCACGCTCGAGGAATTCAACGGCCGCGAAAAGATCGCCGATCTTCCGCGAGCTTTGAGGTACGAGGGATCGCCAGGTTCAGACCCGAAGGACGGCGACCTCATCTACTTCATTCCGTGGGGCAACATCGGCTTCTACTACAACACCGACGGCATCGGGTATTCCGATCAGACCCTTCACCTCGGCACGTACGACGCCACCGCCGAGGAACTCGAACGCCTCGAAGGTCACAAGGCGACCGCAGCGATCGTGCGCTGAACTCAACACTCCGCCCGCTCCTCCGCGCGAAGCACCGGCCGCTCGTCTCCGTAATCGCTTCCAGGATGACCGGGTGCAGATCCAGGAGCCCAGGAACGCCGGGACGCCGGGCCCGCACGGGCCCGGCGTCGTCGGGCGGGTCAGCCGGCTGCGGCCTGCCGAGCGAGCATCTTGACGTCCTCGGCGCGCCGGCGGCGCCAGCCGCGCCACAGGTTACGGCCCCACATCGCCAGGCCGCCGCCGTTGAGCAGCCCAGCCAGCACCGCCACTGTTGCGAAGTCGGCCGACGAGAACCGCGTCGGCTCTCCCATCGCCAGCAGCACGAACTGTTCGAGATAGACCCACAGCACCGGCAGGATCGTGAACACCAGGGCGAACAGTGAGAAGATCCGGCCGAACACCCAGATCGCTCCGTACACCCGCACCTTGCGCATTTCCTTGCGCGGGATACCCGCCTGCGAGACCACCTTGTCTCGACGGAAGGTCAACCGCTTGATCCCGTTGGACAGGAACCGCTCGGTGTCCGACATCAGGTTGCGGCAGTTCAGGGCAGTCGCGATCACGTAATAGATATCGGTCCGTAGGTAGAAGAAGAACTGGAATCCGATGCGCACCAGAAAGGTGAGCAGAGCCGCACTGGCCAGCAGGACCGACCAATTGGGCGCATCGAGGACGCCGTGCCGGGCGCCGAACAGGAACGCGATCAGCAGGGAACTGAAAAACGCGTCCACGAAGAACCCGGCGAGGAATGCCTTGTACCGCGCGCGCTTCGATGCCATCCAGATGCCGCTGATGTCCGTCTGGGCGACCAGGATGTACATCAGGTTGCTGATGCCGAGGGTCGCCGACACACCCACTGAACGAGCCGCCAGCGCGTGCGCGAATTCGTGCAGCGACAGCCCGATCATCGCCAGCGTGACGCTGACCACGGTGAGCACCGCGAAGTTTCCGCCGGTGAACAGCAGCGCCCGGGCGCCGGGCAGCAGGCCCGGATCGCTGGCCGCCATCACCACGCCGGCCAGGATGACCGCGAGGCCCGGCACGATCACGGCAGGACCGGTGAGTCGGCGCGCGGTGGCGGGCGAGATCCAGTCGAAGCTCCACCGCTTGATCGCCCGATGCCCGTGCTCGTGGGCGGGTTCGGTGGCGGGGGCGGGCTCACCGCCGCGAGTGATGAAACCCTCGTCGGCCAGCACGGCGACGAAATCCTCGATGTCCGCGCTCTCGCCGTGCTTACGCTCGTAGATCCGGGCGGTCTCGGCGATGGTCCGGCCCTCGGCGAGCGCATGCAGAATGTCCAGCCCCTCGGCCGGAATGGCGAGATAGACCTTGCGGTCGGTGTCGCCGATGATGACCTCCGCGCCGTCAGTGGTCGAGACGAACGGGCGGACGGTGACGACGGAGTCAGCCGTGTTGACGGCCATGGGGTGATCCCTTCACTTCTGCGGTGCAGACGGCGCTCGGCGGGAACCGGGCGATCGCTCGCGCCGGTTCCCGCCGATCATCGGGCCTTGTCAGGCGGCGGACGGAACGCAGTCCGCGGCGGCGCTGGTCTTGATCGGCTCCAGCTTGCGAACAACAAGCTTCTTCATGGCTAACCTCCCTTACGAGTGAGCTGTTGCAAGGCATCTTCTACCGTTGCCCGCCCGACAGTCTGCTCACTAATGAGCAGTCAATGCGCCGCGGTCGCAATCCACTCGGAAAGGCGCTCCTCGTGCACCGTCAAATGTGACCGAGGGGTGAAATCCACCATTTCTAGTTCGCGGAATCGCTTGAGGAACTGGCCGACTCGGGTCCGCGTGGTACCGACCATCTCGGACAGGTCCTCCTGGGTGAGGGCGATGTCCACCCGGGTGCCGAACGGGCCGCGCCGGCCGAAGCGCTCGGCCAGATCCTGCAGGCGCACCGCGAGGCGCAGCTCGCTTGGCATCGTCACCATGTCCGCCACCACCTTCTGCTGGTGCTGCAGACGGATGCTGAGGTGACGCGCGAGCACGCCGGCGGAGCCTTCGGCGGTCAGCACAGCGGCGGCGCGCGCTGCCGGGATCCGCCGCAGCACGGTTCGGGTCAACGCGATCGCGGACTCCAGCCGCTCCAGTCCGAGCAGGGCGGTCTCGCCGAACAGGTCACCCGCCACGTGCACCGAGAGCAGGCAGCGTTTGCCGCTCGCGGCTACCATCTGGGTCTTCACCTGGCCACGCTCGACGACGTAGACGTGGGCGTCGGGTGATCCAGCACGGTAGATGTGATCGTTGCGGGAGAGCTCGATCAGCGAGGTCCCGGGCACTCGCCCGGTCAGCGCCCGGAGATCCGAGATGTTGAGTCTCGGCAGGGGCTCGGCTTGTGTCACGTCGGCTCACCTTCCGCCCGGCACAGCACACGTAGAGGAAACCACATCCTCGCCCATAGATACTAGCTAAGCCTGCTA
Source organism: Micromonospora sp. NPDC047740 (assembly GCF_043204735.1). Classification (NCBI taxonomy): domain Bacteria; kingdom Bacillati; phylum Actinomycetota; class Actinomycetes; order Micromonosporales; family Micromonosporaceae; genus Micromonospora; species Micromonospora sp. NPDC047740. Next base: position 131,813 of record NZ_JBIDCT010000020.1, on the reverse strand, counting down.
AACACTAGAGAACACGAGGAGGCGGCCCGCCTGATCGTCGGCCGGTTCTGTCTGCTCGGACACCGGCCCCGGAACTTGTGGAAACCCTTCGGGATGACGTAGGAAGGCTTGCACATACTCATACATACGATCTCGGGAGTGTCGTCGATGCGGCTGGGCATGCCTCTCAACTATCGCGCCGGCATCACCGACATCGCCGACGAGCTGGTCGACTTCGAGCAGGCGGGACTGGACCTGGTGCTGGTGGCCGAGCTGTACACGTTCGACGCCGTCAGCCAGCTGGGGTTCATCGCCGGACGGACCCGGCGGCTGGGGATCGCCTCCGGGGTGATGCAGCTGTACACGCGCACCCCGACGCTGATCGCCACCACGGCCGCCGGGCTCGACCACGTCTCATCGGGCCGGTTCACCCTCGGCCTGGGCACCTCCGGCCCGCAGGTCATCGAGGGGTTTCACGGCGTGCCGTTCGACGCGCCCGTCGCCCGTACGCGCGAGGTGATCGACGTCTGCCGACGGGTCTGGCGCCGGGAGCGGCTGGTCCACCAGGGCACCCACTACCGCATCCCGCTCCCCGCCGACCAGGGCACCGGCCTGGGCCGACCGCTCAAGCTGATCAACAAGCCGGTCCGGGAACGCATCCCGATCACCCTCGCCGCCATCGGGCCGCGCAACGTCGAGCTGGCCGCGGAGTTGGCGGAGGGCTGGCAGCCGGCCTTCTTCTACCCCGAGCGGTCCGCCGCTGTCTGGGGCGAGAGCCTGGCCCGCGGCGCCGGGCGGCGCGACCCGTCGCTCGGGCCGCTCGACGTGAACGTCAACGCCCTGCTGGCGATCGGCGACGACGTCACCCACCTGCGCCGGCTGGCCCGGCAGGAACTGGCGCTCTATCTCGGGGGCATGGGCGCGGTGGGCGCAAACTTCTACAACACCCTCGCGGCGCGGTACGGGTTCGGCGCGGCGGCCCGCACCGTGCAGGAGTTGTACCTGGCCGGGCGACGAGACGCGGCGGCCGAGGCGGTGCCCGAGGAGTTGGTGGAGGGCACCTGCCTGATCGGGCCCGCCTCCTGGGTGGCCGAGCGGCTGGCCGCGTACCGAGAGGCGGGGGTGAGCACCCTCAACGTGACCCCGCTGGCCCGCACGCACCGGGACAGGCTGCGCCTCGTCGAGCGGCTGCGCGACCTGCTCGCCGAGCCGTCTACGACTGGCGGCCCCCGTTGACCACGAACGACTGGCTACCCGCGCCCTGAAGGACCAGGTCGAGCGGACGCTCAGTAGTCCTTGTCGTCAGGCCTCCGGGCCGAAGTAGCGCTGCCGCAGCGTCTCGCCCTCCCGGTAGGCGGTGCGGAACATGCCGCGTCGTTGCAGCTCGGGGACGAGCAGGTCGCAGATGTCGCCAAGGCCGTCCGAGGGGCTGCACGGGATCAGGTTGAACCCGTCGACGTCGGCGACCTCCAGCCACTGCTCCATCCGGTCGGCGATCTCCTCGGCCGTGCCGAACAGGGTCATCGGCGCGTCCCGGCGGGCCCGCCGGGGGCGGGACACCAGGTACCGCACGTCGCCGATGGTCCACGACCGCTCGGGGCTCAGCCCGCGCAGGAAGCCCAGGAACGACTGGCTGCCCTGGTTCTTCACCTCGTCGACCGGGGTTTCATCCGGATACGCGGCCAGGTCGATGTCCATCCAGCCGCACCACTTCGCCAGTTGCCCCTCCGGGCTCCACAGGTCGTGGTACTGCGCCGCCTTGCGCTTCGCGTCCGCCCGGTCGGCGCCGACCATCACCATTGTGCCCTGTAGGGCGCGCACGCCGCGCGGGTCGCGCCCCGCGTCGGCCACCCGCTGGCGCAGCCGCCGGACCGTCTCGGCCCCGCTCTCGGGATCGGCCATGGTCAGGAAGATCACCTCCGCGTGCCGGGCGGCGAACGCCATCCCCCGGCCCGACGCGCCCGCCTGGTACAGCACGGGTGTGCGCTGCGGGGACGGCTCGCACTGGTGCGGCCCGCGCACGGTGAACCAGTCGCCCCGGTGGTCGATCGCGTGCACCCGCGACGGGTCGGTGAAGACGTCGGCGTCGGTGTCGCGGACCACCGCGCCGTCGTCCCAGCTGCGCTCCCAGAGCGCGCGGACCACCTCGAGGTACTCGTCGGCCCGGTCGTAGCGCAGGTCGTGGTCCAGATATTCGCCGAGCCCGTTGTCGGTGGCCGAGCGCAGATACGAGGTGACGATGTTCCAACCGATCCGGCCCCGGGTGAGGTGGTCGAGCGTGGAGAAGAGCCGGGCGCACTCGTACGGCTGGTGGTAGGTGGTGGAGTACGTGACGGCGAAGCCCAGGTCGGTGGTCGCCATCGCCGCCGCGGCGACGACCGGCACCGGGTCGATCGAGGGGATCTGCACGGCGTGCCGGACCGCGGTCGCCCACGACCCCTGGTAGACGTCGTAGGTGCCGTGGATGTCGGCGAAGAACAGCGCGTCGACGCAGGCGGCCTCCAGCCGCCGGGCGACCGCCGCCCAGTAGTCCAGCGACCGGTAGCCGGTGCCGGTGGCGTCGCCGGGCGCGCGCCACATGCCGACGAACTGGGGCGACGGCGAGCATTCGGTGAACACGTTGAGATGCATGTTTCCCCCTTCGCGAGGGTCGCGCCGCCACCCGGCGCAAGGTGGCGACGCGACCGTTGACGCTGGTCAGGACCGGACCGAGCGGTCCGGGCTCAGGCGTTCGATGGCCGCGAGCAGGTCGGCCGGCTCCGTTCGCTCCCAGTGGCGCGCGTACGCCGTTGCGAAGCGCAGCACGCCGTCGGTGTCGGCGAGGAACACCCCGGGCATCGTCATGCTGTTGCTGTCGTCGCCGTTGATCTTCGAGAAGTCCATCCCGAAGCTGCCCCACACGTCGAGCAGGTCCTGGTTCATCGTGTAGGTCAGGTTGAACCGCGCGGCGTAGATGTTGCCCCGGTCGCTGAGGATTCGGTACGAGAGATTGTTGCGGCGGATGGCCGCGCGCAGCATGGGCATGGTGACGGGCGAGATGGCCACCAGGTCGGCGCCGAGTTCCTTGATCCGCGGGTAGACCTCCTCCAGCGCCTCCAGCTCGAAGTTGCAGTAGTCGCACCAGACGCCCCGGTAGAAGACCACCGCGAGCGGTCCCCGGGACAACAGGTCGGCGGAGGAGATCAGCTCGCCGTTTTCGTCGGGCAGCTCGAAGGACGGGAACGGCGCGCCCACTTTCAGCACCCGGTCCTCGGCGCCCGAGGCGGCCAGTGCGTGCGCCTCCCGGTAGATCACCTCGAGGTGGGCCGGCGTAATCGGTGGCACCTCGCCCGCCTCCTGGCGGGACTTGTACTCTCGCAGCCGTTCGTTGAGGGACATCGAGCTCTCCTCTCCGCTGGTCCGGCCCTGGATCTCAGGTCCAGCCCACAGGCATCGACTTGATGCCGTTGACAAAGTTGGACTCCAGTCGGACGACCGGGCCCGTGGTAGCAAGTCGGGGAAGGTGCGGGACGACGGCGTCGAGCAGCGCGGCCATCTCCATCCGCGCCAGGTGGGCGCCCAGGCAGAAGTGCGGGCCCATGCCGAAGCTGAGGTGCGGGTTGGGTGCCCGCTCCAGGTCCACCCGATGGGGGTCGGCGAAGACCGCGGCGTCGCGGTTGGCGGAGACGTAGAACATGACGACCTTGTCGCCCTCGGCGATCTTGGTGCCGGCCAGGGTGGTGTCCTGGGTGGCGGTCCGGCGGAACTGCATGATCGGGGTCACCACCCGGAGGAACTCGTCGACGGCGGTGGCGGTGGACAGCGGCGCGCCGAGCCAGCGCCGGCGTAGCGCTTCGTCGTGCAGCAGCAGGTGCAGGGCGCCGGAGATCAGGTGGCGGGTCGTCTCGTTGCCGGCGACCACCAGCAGCAGCCAGAACTGGCAGAACTCCCGGTCGGTCAGCCGCCGCCCGTCGACCTCGGCGGCGGCGAGCAGGCTGATCAGGTCGTCGCGGGGCGCGGCCCGCCGCCGTACGGCTACGGCCAGCGCGTACTGGAACGCCTCCGCGAACGTCTGCCGGTAGACCTCGACGTCGCCGCCGCCGTACTCCGGGTCGTCGAAGCCGACCAGGTTGTTGCTCCAGCGGTACAGCAGATGCCGGTCGCCGCGGGGCAGGCCCAGCAGGTCGGCGAGCACGAGCAGGGGCAGTTCCGCCGCCAGGTCGGTGACCGCGTCGAACGTGTCCCGCCGGCGCACGGCCTCGACGAGGTCCCGGGCGTGCCGGGTGACGGTGTCGGCGAGCGAGCGCACGGCGCGCGGGGTGAACACCGAGGTCACCAGGCGGCGGATCCGCACGTGCTGCGGGGCGTCCATGTTCACCAGCAGCTGCCGCATGAATTCCAGGTCCGCCGGGGTGCGCGGGTCGTGCAGGAACGCCCCGCGCAGCGCGGAAGAGAACACCTCGGGCTGCCGGGACACCTCCACGACCGCCTCGTGGGTCGTCGCCGCCCAGAACCCGGCGCCCCGCTGCTGGATGCGGCCGGCGGCGCTGTGCCGCCAGAGCGCCGGCTCCGGCACCCACCCGACCGGCTCCTCGCGGCGGCGCCGGTCGAACTCCTCGTGCGGCACCCCGCCGGCGTAGGTCGCGGGGTGGGCGATGTCGACCGGGGCCGGTCGCGTGGCTGGCATGTCCTTCAGCGCTCCCATCGGTCGTCCCCGCAGAGCGTGCGCAACTGGTCGAGGCGGACCTTGCCGGTCGGCTCGCGCGGGACGGCGTCGACCGACCGCCAGCAGCGGGGCACCTTGAACCCGGCCAGGTGGCGCCGGCAGTGGGCGTCGAGCGCCGACCAGGACCGTTGCCCGCCGCCCGGTTTCCACTCGACGACGGCGGCCACCCGCTCGCCGTACTCGTCGTCGGGGACGCCGAGCACGACGGCGTCGTGAACCTCCGGGTGCCGCAGCAGCACCTGCTCGACCTCGGCCGGGTAGACGTTCACGCCCCCCGAAACGATCATGTTCTGGGCGCGGCCGGTGAGGTACAGGTAGCCGTCGTCGTCGAGGTGCCCCACCTCGCCGTACGTGAACACCCCCGGCGCGAGGTGCGCGGCGCGCGTCTTCTCCGCGGCGTTGTGGTAGCGGAAGCCGCGGCCGGGCCGACGGATGAAGATGCGGCCCCGCTGGTGCGGGCCGAGCTCGCGGCCGTCGTCGTCGATGACGAGGATCTGGTTCGGCGGCACGGCCCGCCCGACGCTGCCGGGGTGGGCGAGCCAGTCGGCCGAGTCGATGAGGGTGACCACTCCCCCCTCGGTGGCCGCGTAATATTCGACCAGCACCGGGCCCCACCAGTCGATCATGCGGCGCTTGACGTCGGGCGGGCAGGCGCCCCCGCCGTGCCAGATCCGGCGCAGGCTGGCTCCCGAGAAGCCGGCCCGGCTGGCCTCGTCGAGGCGCAGCATCCGCACGAACTGGGTCGGCACGAGATGACACTCGGTGATCCGCTCGGCGTCGATGGCGGCCAGCGTCGCGACGGGGTCGAACCGTTCCCGCAGCACCAGTGCGGCCCCGTTGAGCAGCGGCAGCAGCGCGAAGAACAGTTGGGCGGAGTGGTACCAGGGCCCGACCAGCAGGACCCGGCCATCGGTGGGCACGCCGAGCGTGCCGGTGGCGTAGTCGAGCAGGCGGGTGACCCGCTCGAACGGCGCCCCGGTGACGAACAGCCCGTTCAGCACGCCCTTGGGTCGTCCAGTGGTGCCCGACGTGTAGATCATCAGCTGCCCGCACTTCTGCGCCAGCGGTGGGGCGTGCGGGTCGAGCGCCGCGAGCGCCGGCTCCGCCGCGGCAAGGCCGTACGCGTCGCGGTCGCCGGTGACCAGAGCTCGCACGGTGCCCGCCTCGGCCGCCGCCTTGGCGCCCACCTCTGCCCGGGGCGGGTCGACCAGGAGCAGCCGGGCGCCGGAGTCCTCCAGCAGGTACGTCACCTCCGGCGCGGTGAGGTGCCAGTTCACCGGCACCGCGGTAACGCCCGCGTGCAGGCAGGCCAGCAGCGCCTCCACGGCCTCCCGGCGGTTGCCGAGCATCAGCGCGACCGCGTCGCCGGCGACGACCCCTACCCCGGCGAGCAGGCCCGTCCACCGGTTGACCCGGCGGGCCAGCCCGTCCCAGCTGAGGGCGCCGGCCTCGTCGGCGAGCGCCGGCGCGTCGGGGGCGGCGGCGACGCGGGCGGCGAGCAGGGCGGGCGGTAGCTCCACGCGCGGCATCCTCAGTCCAGCAGGTCCGGGTGGCGGCGCAGGACACCCTCGTACAGCGGCTTGAAGTTGTACCGGCCGATGCCGGGCGAGCCGATCACCTCGCGGGTCCGCTCGGCCTCCTCGTGGTCGATGAGCACCGGCTTGCCGGCGGCCTCGGCGGCGAGCTGCACCTGGCAGGACCGTTCCATGGCGACGAACCACCAGGCGGCCTCCTCCACGGTCCCACCCACGGTCAGCAGGCCGTGGTTGCGCAGGATCGCGGCCTTGGCCGAGCCCAGCGCGTCGGCGAGGCGTTTGCCCTCGCGCTCGTCGAGCACCACCCCGCTGTAGTCGTCGAAGAGGGCGTGGTCGCCGTAGAACGCGCAGGCGTCCTGCGTGATCGGGTCGAGCAGGCGGCCCAGGGTGGCGAACGCCCGGCCGTACACCGAGTGGGTGTGCACGGCGCAGATGACGTCGGGCCGCGCGGCGTGCACCGCCGAGTGGATGACGAACCCGGCGGGGTTGATCCGCCCGTTGCCGGCGAGCACCTGCCCGTCGCTGTCGACGAGCAGCAGGTCCTTGACTTTGACGTGGCCGAAGTACATGCCGAACGGATTGATCCAGAAGCAGTCGGGCCGCTCGGGGTCGCGGGCGGTGATGTGCCCGCCGGCACCCTCGTCGTAGCCGAGTTCGGCGAACAACCGCAGCGTCGCGGCCAGCCGTTGCATGCGCTGCTGCCGGATGGCCTGTGTGTCGAGGGGGAACATCATCCACACCCGCCCGTCGTGTCGGTGTCGTAGCCGCCGGAGGTCACGATGGCCTCCGCCCGGTCAGGAAGCCCCGCGTCGTCCGTTCCGGCGTCGGCGGGAACGGGAAAGGGGGGCGCGTCGGGCCGCCACAGCCGCAGGAACCCGTCGAGGCGGTCCAGTCCCCAGAACCGGTGCCGCCCCCACTTCAGGTACGGGATCCCGAAGACGTCGTCGAGGTAGGCGCGTTCGAGGCAGGCCGCGCCCTCCGCCCGCAGCTGTGGGTCGTCGACCGCGCCCGTGACGAGTTCCGGGTCCAGGCCGCTGCGCTCGGCGCACCCGGCCACCACCTTCGGCTCGCAGATGTTCTCGCCGCGTTCCCATCGGGCGGCGACCACCTCGTCGTAGAACGCCTCCGCGCGGCCCGCGCGGCGGGCCGCCAGCCAGCCCAGGTGCGGCACCTCCCAGTGCGGGTCGACGTCGATCGGCCACGCCATCGGCACACCTTCGCGCTGCACCAGCCGTTTCGTGTCCATCAGCAGATAGAGGTGCTTGGCCCGGCTCATCTGCACGTAGTGGAACTCCGCGCCGCGCTCGTCGAGGGCGGCACAGGTGCGCGCGTCGGGGTCCCAGTAAGGGAACCAGTCCAGCTCCGTGAACGCCTGGGGCACCGCTGCGCGCAGCCGGCGGATGGTGAGCCAGCTGTACGGGCTGCGGAAGGAGAAGAAGAGCCGGGGGCGGGCGGGCGCGCGGGTCACTGGTGCCCCCCGGTGAGGATCGCGCACACCTCGGGGTCGAGCTGGGCGAGCTGACCGGCGTTCGGTCCCCGGCTGATCGCGTACCCGTGCAGGATGCTCGCCGTGGCGACCAGCACCAGCCGGTCGTCGCGCTGGACGTAGCAGTCCATCCGGCCGGTGAACATCATCGACCGCAGGACGTCGTCGACCTGGAAGACGGTGTGCACCGTCTCCTCCATGTGGGCCGGCTCGGCCAGGCGTACCCGGGCCCGCGACACCACCGGGATCCACGCGCGTTCCCGCAGCATGCGCCCCACAGAGATGCCCCGGTCGGCGAGGAACCGGTCGACGACCTCCTCCAGGGCGCGCACGAAGCCGGAGTGCTGCACCCGGTCGGAGAAGTGACAGTAGAAGTACGGCGCCCGCCAGGACCACAGGAAGGCCGCCGAGCCGGCCGGGGTCAACACGGAGACGGGGTCGGCGCCGGCCGGCAGTGGGAGCTCCGCGCGCAGGCCGGTCGCCGCGCCGAGTCCCGGCGCCTCCCATGTCGCGATGGCGGCCGGGGCGGGCCGGTGCACCGACGCGTCGGTCTCGGGCACCAGGGCGACCGTGACGTGTCCCCGCAGCACCACGACGTCCTGCCCGTCACGGCTCACCGACAGCTGCACCCGCAGCCGGTTCCCGGTGCCGGCGACCACCTCCGCGCGGACCTCGTCGTCCACCTCCAGCACGGCGGGCAGCTGCACCGAGCAGTCGATGATCTCGGTGCCGAGGCCGTGCTCGTGGAAGAGCGCGCGGGCGCCGTGGCCCTGGTCGAGCAGCCACTGCAGGACCGCCTCCTCTACCAGGTACATGAAGTGCTTGAAACCGATCCAGGTGCGGATGTTGGCGCCTTCGTAGCGCGGCCGGCCGGACAGGACGCTCGAGGTGGGCGGGTGCGGGGCGAGGGTTGTCACGTGGCTGCTCCTTTGGGATGACCGGTGACGACGGGGATCGCGTCGACGAAGGCCCGCAGGCGGGACGCGACATCCTCGGGCTGGCGGGCGTAGCAGAAGTGGTCGTAGCCGTCGCCGACCGACAGCGACGCGTGCGGCATGCCGTCGGCGAGGGTCCGTGCGGCCTCCGGGGACAGGGTCGGGTCCGACCCGCCGGCGAGCACCAGCACCCGGGCCGTCACCCGGTCCAGCCGCAGTGACGCGCTGGCGCAGAACTGGTCGAACACGGTCAGGAAGCCAGCGGGGCCGATCCGGTCGACCGCCTTGGCGATCATCAGGTCCACCACCTCGGCCTCCATGGCTCGCAGCCGCTTGCCGAGCCGGCTGCGCAGCGAGTCGTGGATGTGCCGTTCGAAGGCCCGCCGGGCGCGTTCGAACACCCGCCAGGTCACGGCGACGTCCGGCGGCCGGTACAGCGGGCAGATCAGCATGACGGTGTCGGGCACCCGCTGGTCGCGGACGCAGAGCAGTTCGAGCAGGGCGTTGGCGCCGAAGGAATGGGCCACGAGGAGGTCCGGGCGCCGGCCCAGCCGGTCGAGGCCGTCGGCCAGCCACTGGGCGGAGGGGCGGCGCCGCCACTGGTAGTCGTTGCCGGGCCGCCACGGCAGGTCGAGGGCGACCGGGGACCACGCGGGCGGCAGCGCGTGGCTCAACGGCAGCCAGCTCTCCCAGGAGTCCTCCAGCCCGTGGACGAAGGCCACGAGCGGGCCGCCCGGCGTGGGCCGGCGCAGCTCCCGTACGGCCGGCGTCGTCACGGCTGCCTCCCGGTTGTGGTGGCCGGGGTGAGCAGGGCGGTACGCCAGCCGTCGTCGTCGCCGCCGCAGAGCACCGCGACGCCGTCCGCGCCCTCGGCGACGAGCCGCGCGGCCAGCGCCGTCTGGAGCACTCCCTGCGCGCCGTAGCAGTCGCCCCAGGCGGCCGCGGGGTCGAGGTGGCCGGGGCCGACCACGACCCGGGGCCCGGCCGGCCACGGGGGTACGTCCGCGCGACGGCGGACGGCCGGCCCGACCGTCAGGGTGGCCAGCGGGACGGCGGCCCGCGCGGCGGGTTCGAGGACCACGCAGGCGGCCCCGGCGCGCAGCGGCGGCGCGGCGGCGCCGGCGGCGGGGCCCCGGCGCACCGCGACGGCCGTCTCGTCGTCGGGTTCCGCGCCGACGACCAGCACCCGGTCGGCCCGGCCGGCACGCAGGAGCAGGGCGCCCAGGGCGAGCGCGTCCAGGCCGGCGGTCTCGCCGGAGCAGACCATCAGGTTCGGCCCGCCGAACCGGAACCACAGCGCGACACTGCTGGCGATGACGTTGCTGGACGCGTTGGGCGCCGCCATCGGGCTGACCCCCCGGCTGCCCTCGCGGGCGACGGCGCGGGTCACGTCGATGATCGTGCCGACGTTGCCGAGGTTGCTGGCGGCCACGACAGCGGTGCCGGGATCGAGGGTGGCATCGGGGCGGACGCCGTCGGGCAGGCCCAGGGCACGGTGCACGGCGCACAGCGCGAGCCGGGTGGCCGGCTCCTTGTACAGCAGCCCCTTGCGGCCGAGCAGGGTGTGCGCGCGATCGGGCGGGCAGGCGGGGTCCACCGGCGGCAGGCCGACGACGGCCGCGCCGGGTGCCGAGGTCGCGCTGACGCGCCCGCCGGGTGAGGTCGGCGCCGCAGAGCACGGCGTAGTCGTGGACGCCGGCGGCGCGGGCAGGTGGATGCTCCAGGAGGTGACCGCGACGGCGGTGGCCGGGGCGGATCCCGGTGCGGCGCCGACGGCGAGCGAGGCCGGCGCCGCACCGGCGGCCGGCGGGGCCGGCGTGCTGGTCACGGCGCCTCCACCAGGGTCACCGCGTTCACGCCGCCGAAGCCGAAGGCGTTGACCTGGGCCAGGGTGACGCCGCGGCGGGCGCGGACGTCCCGGACGAAGGTGAGCCCGTCGCCCTCGGGCAGGGGGTCCACCAGCCCGACGACCGGCGGCACCATGCCGCTCGCCAGGCACCGCAGCGCCACGTCGAGGTTGGCCAGGGCGGCGGCGCCCGACAGGTGGCCGACGGCGCCCTTGACGGCGGTGATCAGGGGCGCTCCGGGCCGGGGCAGGCACCGCAGCAACGCGGCGCACTCCGTGGGGTCGTTCAGGGCCGTGCCGGTGCCGTGGGCCACCACCAGGTCCACCTCTTCCGGGCCGCGGCCGCTCCGCGCCCAGGCATCGCGCATCGCCCGGCAGATGCCGTCCAGATCGGGGGCTGTCTCGTGCACGGCGTCGCAAGACAGCCCGGTGGCGAGCAGCCGGCCGACGGCCGGCCCGGTCCAGTCCTCGGGGACCACGACGAGCGCGGCGGCACCCTCTCCGAGCAGCACGCCAGTGCGGCCGCGGTCGAACGGGCGGACCTGCGCGGTGGGCGTCGGGGCGACCTTGCCGATCATCGCGAGCATGGAGGCGGTCATCGTGTCGGCGGCGCCGACAACGACCGCGTCGGCCTCGCCGGCGTCGACCAGGTCCTGGGCGAGCGCGAGGGCGTGCCCGCCCGCGCTGCACGCGTTGGCGATGGTCACCACCTCGGCCAGGCCGGGCGCGGCGTCCCGGACGGCGGGCCCGAAGTGCAGGCGGGACGGGGCCGTGGCGGCGCCGGTGAGCGCCAACTCCTCGACCGCGGCGAGTTCCCGCAGCCCGGTGCCGACGAGCGCCACCACCCGGCCCCGCCGAGGGTCGACGGCTGCCCGCGCCAGCGCCTCGGCGACGCACTCCCGCAGCCAGGCGCCGGCCCGCAGCGCGGCCCCGGGGGCGGGCTCGTCGATCTGGTAGCCGGCCGTCACGTTGAGCCGGCCGGCCAGCGGGTGCCGCAGCTCGCGCACCCCCGTACGGCCGTCCAGCAGCGCTGCGAAGGTGCGCGCGCCGTCGCCGAGACAGGTGCGCAGGCTGCTGGCCGCGATCAGCGCCGGCACGGGCTACCGCCGGACCAGGGCGGCGCCGACGCCGCCGTCGGTGCCCTGGGCCGTGAGCAGGACCAGGCCGGACGGGGGCCGGTCGCCGTGGCCGGGCAGGCGTAGCGCGACGGCCAGGGCGAGGGCGGGGGTGGCGGCCCCGCAGTCCCCCGCCGCCCGGCTGACGACGAGGTCGGCGGGCCGATGCCCGTCGAGCGCCCGCAGCGCGGCGGCGTGCTGCGGGCGGCGGCCGGAACTGGTGGTCTCGCTGGTAACCAGGAGAGTGACGTCGGTCGGGGCAGCTCCCGCGACGTGCAGGGCACGGGCGACACAGTCGGTGAGGGCCTGCTCCGCCGTGCCGTCGGGGCCGTACCCGGTCGCCACGGCGCAAACCGCGGCGCGCCCGGCGGAGCCGGCGTCGCTGCCGATCACGAACACGGCGGCGCCCTCGCCCGCGGCGACCTCGCCGCCCGCGGGGCTCAGCGCGGATGCCCAGGCCCGGTGCGCCGAGAACTCCTCCACCGCGCCGACGAGCATGGTGTCGACGTAGCCGCGGCGGATGGCGTTGCCGGCGTATCGCAGGGCGTTGAAGAAGGCCAGCGGCCCGCCGGTGACCGTGGCGTTGATCCCCTTGAGCCCGTGTCGGATGGCCGCCTGGCCGGCGGCGCAGTTCATCACGGTGTTGGGGAACAGCATCGGGTTGACCAGGTACGGCTTGTCCTGGACCAGGGTCTCGCGGGTGTAGTCGCTGGTGGACTTCAGGCTGCCGACGGTCGTGCCCAGCACCACGCCGACGCGGGCGCGGTTGGTGTCGTCCACCGTCAGCCCGCTGTCGGCGAGGGCGTCGCCGCAGGCCACCACGGCCAGGGCGGTGGCCCGGTCGTAGAAGCTCGTGCCGCGCCGGCCGAGCCGTGCCCGCACGTCGAAGTCGGTGAGGGCGTGGCCCTCGGCGCGCGGCAGCGGTTCGGTGACGATCCCGCCGACGGGAACGCCCGGATGGCGTTCCCCGGCGAGGGCGGCGACCCGTCGGGCGAGCGCCTCCGGCCGGTCACCGGCGGCGCTCAGCGCCGCGAGGCCGTTGATGGTCAGCGGGGTCATCGGGCGGCTCCGAGCAGCACGATCGCGTTGTTCCCGCCGAAGGCGAACCCGTTGTTCTGCACGAGCCGGACGGTGGCCGGCCTGGCCACGTTCGGCACGGGATCGATGTCGGCCAGCTGCGGGTCCGGGTGCGACCAGTTGATCGTGGGGGGCAGGAAGCCCTGGTCGATCGCCAGGGCGGAGGCGATCGCGCCGAACCCGCTGGCGGCGCCCATGGTGTGCCCGATCATCGACTTGATCGAGCTCATGGGCGGCGGTTTCGGCCCGAACACCTCCAGCACGGCCTGCGCCTCGACCAGGTCGTTGGCCGGGGTGCCGGTGCCGTGGGCGCAGATGTAGTCGACCTGGTCCGGGGTGACGCCGGCGTTGCGGTGGGCGATGCGGATGCACTCTGCGATGCTGTCCCGGTCCGGGGCCACCGGATGGTTGGCGTCGCAGTTGAGGCCGTAGCCGAGCACCTCCGCATAGATGTGCGCGCCCCGCGCCTCGGCGTGCTCCCGCGTCTCCAACGCCAGCACCGCGCCGCCCTCGCCGGTGAGGATGCCGGAGCGGTCCCGGTCGAACGGCGAGCAGGCGCTCTCGGTGAGGGCGCCGAGCCGGAAGAACCCGGCGTGCGCCCAGCGGCAGACCGAGTCGGCGCCGCCGGCAAACACCACGTCCGCCTCGCCGGTGACGAGCAGGTCGTAGGCGTACCCGATGGCGTAGTTGCTGGCGGAGCAGGCGGTGGCGAGGGTCAGCGACTCGCCGCGCAGGCCCAGCTCCTCACTGACCGCGTGCGCCAGCCGGCCGGCGGGCAGTTGCTCGACCAGCTGCGCCGGCACCGCGTCGAAGCCCGCCTCGACGAGGCGCGCGGTGAACGCCTCGACGACGACGGACTCCCCGCTGGTGGTGCCGATCACGGCGTGCGCCCGGCCCCGGTCCACCGTGTCCAGGTCCAGTTTGGCGTCGTCCGCCGCGAGCCGTGCGGCGGCCGCCGCGAACTGGCTGGACCGGCCCCACCGCTCGGGCGGCAGCCGGTGCAGCCAGGCGGCGGGGTCGAAGTCGCGGACCTCACCGCCGTTGCGGTGCGGGAACCCGGACGGGTCGAAGCTGGTGATCCGGGAGATGCCGGACCGGCCCGCCCGCAGGGCCGCGCCGAACGCGGTCACTCCCGTTCCGATGCTCGACACCGGGCCGAGGCCCGTCACGACCACGCGCCGCACCGTTCAGTCCTGCCAGCCGGCGTGCCGAGCGACGGCGTCGTAGGTGGCCTTGAGGTTGCGCAGCTCCGGAAGCTCCGACTGCGGGATCTCCACCTTGAACTCCTTGTCGATGCGGGCCAGGATCTCGATGGCGCGCAGCGAGTCCGCCTGGTATTCCTCGGCGAAGTCCCCGGTGTCGGTCAGCTCGTCGGTCTCGACCTCCAACACCTCGGCGATGATCTCCCGGAGCTGCTCGTACCGCTCGTTGTCACCGGACATGTCGGCCTCCTTGGGCACTGGTGTTAGCGGGGATGGTGCGGTCGGCGCCCGTGCCGGTGCGGCCGGGTGCGGGTTCGGCGACCGCGGCACGGGGGCGGCGGGCGGCGATGAGTGAGCCGACGGTGGCGATGCGCCGCTCGCCGGCCCAGCTCTCGCCCGTGGCGAAGGCGGTGTCGGCGACAACGCGTTCCAGGCGTACGACGTGCCGGACGACGTCGCCCGGGTACGCCCGGCCCTCGACGGTGTAGTCGCGGGCACCCACGAAGAGCAGCACGGCGTCGTCGGTGAGCCGGTGCGACGGGGCGGAGCCGTCCAGCCACAGCAGCGCGGCGCTCTGCCCGAACGATTCGATGAGCAGCGATGCCGGGTAGGCGTAGTCCTCGGCGGTGGCGTCGTCGTCGAGGTGGGCGTAGCAGGGCTCGGTCGCGGTGATCGCCTTGACCGTTTCGATGGCGACCCCGGGTTCCAGACTGGTCACCCGGTCCACCAGCAGCAGCGGGTGACGCTGTGGCAGGGCGGCCCGGATCTCGGCGGCGTTCACGCGCCCGCTCCGGCGTCGAAGACGGCGCGCAGCTGGGCGGTGACCGTGCCGTCGTGCCGCCGGCCGGTGCCGCGTACCGTCCAGCCGGGCTCCGCCGTGGAAGCGGCGCCCGCGGCGGGGGCCGCCGGATCCACGTCGAGGGTGAGCTCCATCTCGTCACCGCCGAGCAGCGCCGCGAGAAACCGGATCGAGGTGACCGCGCGCAGCCGGGGGGCGCCGGGCACGGCCTGGGCCATCGCCTGGCACAGGGTCTCGACCACGAACACGCCCGGGTAGATCGGCTGGCCGGGGAAGTGCCCGGCCAGGTTCGGGTCGCGGGGGTCGACGGCGACCCGGGCGGTGATCGTCCATCCGCCGGCGCGGGGAGCGACCCGGAGCCGGTCGACGGCCGGCAACGGGGCGGCGCAGGGGACGGGGGCAGCGGGCCGCCAGGCCGGCGCCGCGGTCGCGGCGGTCACAGGGTCATCCCCCCGTCCACCTGGAACACCTGGCCGGTGACGTATCCGGCCTGGTCGGCGAGGAGGAAGTCCACCATCGCCGCGACGTCCTCGGGGCGGCCGAACCGGCGCAGGCCGATCATGCCCAGTGCCCGGTCCCGGGCCTTGGCGTCCAGCGCGTCGGTCATGTCGGTCTCGATGAACCCGGGCGCGACCACGTTGACCCGTACGCCGTAGGGGGCGAGCTCCTTGGCCAGCGACCGGCTCAGCCCGATGATGCCCGCCTTGCTGGCCGCGTACGCGGTCTGGCCGGCGTTGCCGTGGATGCCGGCGATGGAGGAGAGGTTGACGATGGCCCCGGCGCGGCGCTTCATGAACCGGAAGGCCATGGCGCGGCAGAAGTTCCAGGTGCCGCCGAGGTTGGTGTCGATGACCGCTTCCCAGTCGGGGCGGCGGGCCAGCACCAGCGGGCTGTCCCGGGTGATGCCGGCGTTGTTGACCAGCCGGCTGATCGGGCCCAGCCGCCGCTCGGCCGCGGCGATGAACGCGTCCACGGCCGCGTCGTCGGCGACGTCGCAGGGGGCGAAGTAGCTGGGCACCCCGGTCGCGGCGACCTGCGCCTCGGTCTTCTCGGCGGCCTCACTCGGGTTGCTGTAGCAGCAGGCGAGGCCGTAGCCCTGCTCGGCGAGCCGGACGGCCACCGCGCGGCCGATACCCCGTGAGGCGCCGGTCACCAGTGCCAGCGGTTGCTCGCTCACACACGCCTCCTTCGCCCGCCGCGCCCCGGCCGGGTGCCCCCGATCGGCGACGGGAACTCGTATCCCGTGCTCCTATGTTGAAGCATCTTCGGCTCGACATCAATAGATGCAGCAGGAGACACGGAAGACACTCGTAGATACTATGCAGACAGCAGCGAAAAGCCTATGACCCGTCGGGGCGCGAGGCGGCCTCCCCCAGCACGTCGCGGCTGTCCGCGCCGGCAGCCGGCGCGCCCCGGCGGATCCGGGTCGGCGTGCGGGAGAACTTCACCGCCGGGCCGGTCAGCGGCGCGGTGGCACCGTTGTGCAGCACCGTCGGCTGGAGCATGTCCCGCTCCCGCACGTGCGGATCGGCCGCGACCTCGGCCAGCGTGCGCACCCGCTCGGCCACCAGGCCCGCGGCGCGGAAGGCCGCCATCACCTCGCCGACCGGGCGGGGCCGGCACCAGGCGGCCACGAGATCGTCGACCGCGCCCCGGTTCTGCCGGCGCTGCGCGCCCCGCCCGTAGCCCGGCGCGCGGGCCAGCTCCGGCCGGCCGATCGTCTCCGCCAGCGCCCGCCAGTGCTTGTCGAGGGCGACGGACAAGTAGATGTCGCCGTCGAGACAGCGGTAGACGTTCGACGGGACCGCGAAATCGGTCTGGTTGCCCCACCGCGCCGGCGGCGCGCCGGCCGCGGCCAGCGTCAACAGGCCGCAGCTGCTGGCGAGCAGGCTGTCGAGCATGGCCACGTCGACGTGCTGCCCCTCGCCGGTGCGGTCGCGGTGCGCCAGGGCGGCCAGGGCGCCGACGGCCGCGTGCAGGCCGGCCAGCTCGTCGGCGAGGAACGTCGGCGCCCGGACCGGGCGGCCCGCCGGTTCACCGTTGAGCGACATCCAGCCGCTCGCGGCCTGCACCACCGGGTCGTATGCCGGCCGGTCGACGTCCGGGCCGTATTGTCCCCAGCCGGTGATGGAGACGACCACGATGTCCGGCCGGCTGCGGCGGCAGTCGGCGTAGCCGACGCCCCAGCCGTCCAGCGTGCCGGGCTTGTAGTTCTCCACCACGAGGTCCGCATCGCGCACCAACTCCAGGAACGCGTCCCGGCCGGCGGGGTGCCGCAGGTCCAGCCCCACGCTGCGCTTGTTCCGGTTCACCGTCTCACGGAACCAGGACAGCCCCGTGCCGGGGATCTCCGGCGGCACCTCGCCGTCGCGGCCGTGCGGCAGCTCGACCCGGACCACGTTCGCGCCCATGTCGGCGAGCAGGCTCGTGGCCAACGGGCCGGACCACACCTTGGTCACGTCCAGGACGGACAGGCCGTGCAGGGGGCCGTCCCGGTCGTCGCGGGCCTCCCGGTAGAACTCCTCGCGCCGCACGTCACACCCGGGCCAGGATCGTCGCGGTGCCCAGCGATCCCCCGCAGCACATCGTGACCAGCGCCGTCTGCGAGTCGCGGCGCTCCAGCTCGTGCAGCGCGGTGACGAGCAGCCGGGTGCCGCTGGAGCCGAGCGGATGGCCCAGCGCGATCGCCCCGCCGTTGACGTTGACCCGCTCCAGGTCGGTGTCGTGCTGCTGCGCCCAGTTGAGCACCACGCCCGCGAACGCCTCGTTGACCTCGACCAGGTCGAGGTCGGCCAGGGTCATGCCGGCGCGCTCCAGCGCCCGGCCGGTCGCCGCCACCGGCCCGTCGAGCAGGTAGTACGGATCGGCCCCCGTGACCACCTGGGCGACCAGCCTCGCCCGGGGCCGCAGCCCCAGCGCCCGGGCCCGGGCGCGGGACATCCACAGGATCGCCGCCGCCCCGTCCGACACCTGGGAGGTGGTGCCGGCGGTGTGCACGCCATCGGGCACGTTCGGCGCGAGCTTGGCCAGGCCCTCCATCGTGGTCTCGCGCAGCCCCTCGTCCCGGTCGACCCGGTGGCGCCCGGCGGAGCTGACGTCGTCCGACGCCGGCGCGTCGAGACCGACCACCTCCCGGTCGAAGCGCCCGGCCGCCCAGGCCGCCGCGGCGCGCGCCTGGGAGAGCACCCCGTACGCGTCGGCGTCGGCGCGGGTGATGCCCTGCCGGGCGGCGATCCGCTCGGCGCCGCCGAACTGCGCGCGCGGCGGGTCGTCCCACGGGTAGTCGGCGGTCTTGTAGTGGCCCGGTCCGTTGTAGAGGTTGACGCCGATCGGGACCCGGCTCATGGACTCCACCCCGCAGGCGATGCCCACGCTGATCGCGCCGCTGCCGATGAGCGCGGCGACGAGGTGGTTGGCCTGCTGGGCGGAGCCGCACGAGACGTCCACGGTCGTGCAGCCGACCGCCGGATCCCACCCGGTGCTGAGCCACGCGTTGCGGGTGACGTTCAAACTCTGCTCGCCCGCCTGGGTGACACACCCGCCCACCACCTGCTCCACGGCGTCGGGCGCGACGCCCGCGGCGTTGACGACGGCTCTGAGCACATGCCGGAGCAGCTCGACGCCCTTCAGCCCGGCCAGCGCCCCGCCGCGCTTGCCGATGGGGGTGCGGACCGCCGCGACGACGACCGGCTCGCGGTCCTCCGCGATCACCGGTCCTCCAACGTGATGGCAAGCTTCGGACAGGCGTTGGCGGCCTGCGTCACCTCGTTCCACAGCTCCTGCGGCGGGTTCTCTTGCAGCACGTGGAGGAAGTCGTCGTCGCGCACCTCGAAGACCGCCGGCGCGGCGAGCTCGCAGAGGCCGTTGCTGTCGCACCTGTCGAAGTCCACCCGTACCCGCATCGCCGCCATCCCCTCTCGGTCACGGTGCTCGTGTTCCACCGTAGTGGAGTACTCGTATCTGGGAAATACGAGCATCGTCTTTGTGAAGGCTCTTGTGTGTCTTCGGGACCGTCGATACCGTGCGTACGGATACCAGCTGGCCGGCTCCAGCCGGTGATCGGCGTACGGGAGGCTCCGTGGCTGCTCGTAAAGGCTTCACCCCTTGGCCGGCGGAGTTCGCCGACCGCTACCGCAAGGCCGGTTACTGGCGCGGCGAGGTGCTCGGCGACCTGCTCCGCCCCTGGGCCGACTGGGACGCCGAGGCCCGCGATCCCGGGCGCACCGCCGTCGTCACCCGGCATGGTCGGCACACGTACGGCGAACTCGACGCACGCGCCGACGAGCTGGCTGCGGGCCTGATCGAGCTGGGCGTGCGACCCGGCGACGCCGTGGTCGTCCAGTTGCCCAACACCGTCGAGTTCGTGGTGACCTGCGTGGCGCTGTTCCGCGCTGGCGCCCTGCCGGTGCTGGCCCTGCCGGCCCACCGGCGGGCCGAGCTGACCTACCTGGCGCAGTACGTCGGGGCCGTCGCCCTCGTCACCTCCGACCGGGTGCCTGGGGTGGACCACCGCGCGGTGGCGCAGGAGGTTAGCGCCGCCTGCCCCACCCTGCGACACGTGCTCGTGGTCGGGGAACCCGGGCCGTTCCTGGCCTGGTCGGACGTGCGCGCCCCGGCCCGGGAACTGCCCCGGCCCGACCCGCAGGACGTGGCCTTCTTCCTGCTCTCCGGCGGGACGACCGGGCTGCCCAAGCTGATTCCCCGCACCCACGACGACTACGCCTTCCAGCTGCGCGCCACCGCCGAGGCGATGTCGTTCGACCACCGGCACGCCTACCTCGCCGCGGTGCCGGTGGCGCACAACGCCGCCCTGGGCTGCCCGGGCGTGCTCGGGGCGCTAAGGGTGGGCGGCCGAGCGGTACTGTCGTCCAGCCCCAGCCCGGACGAGGCGTTCCCGCTCATGGCTCAGGAGGGGGTCACCCTCACCACCGTCATGCCGGCCGTGCTGTCGCTGTGGGTGGAGACCGCCGGCCTGTTCGACGTTGACCTGTCCGAGCTGGTCATCGAGGTCGGTGGGGCCGTGCTGCACCCCGACCTCGCCCGCGCCGTGCGCCCGGCCCTGGGTGCCACGCTCACCCACTGGTTCGGCATGGCCGAGGGCATGCTCTGCTTCACCCGCCCCGGCGACGGCGACGAGGCCGCGGCGACCACCCAGGGCACCCCGATGTGCGCCGACGACGAACTTCTCGTGGTCGATGCCGATGGCACCGCCGTCCCGCCCGGCGAGGTCGGCGAGCTGCTGGTGCGCGGGCCGTGCGCGCTGCGCGGCTACTACGCCGTACCCGAGCACAACCGGACGGTCTTCACCCCCGACGGCTTTCTCCGCACGGGCGATTTGGCGCGGATCGACGATGCGGGCCGCCTGGTCATCTCCGGCCGGATCAAGGACGTCATCAACCGGGGCGGGGAGAAGGTGATGGCCGACGAGGTCGAGGGGCACCTGCTGGCCCACGACCGGGTCCGGGCGGCGGCCGTCGTCGGAATCCCCGATCAGCGGCTGGGCGAGAAGACCTGCGCGGTCGTCGTCGCCGACGACCCGGCGCCCAGCCTGATGGAGCTGCGCAAGCTGCTGTGGGATCGGGGGCTGGCCGACTACAAGCTGCCGGACCGGCTCGAGATCGTCGAGGCGTTGCCGCTGACCACCGTCGGCAAGGTCGACAAGCGGGCACTGGCCGCCGCGGTCCTCGGCGACCTGAGCGTCACCCGGTAGCGGCGGCGCGGCATGACGGCTTCCCCCGACCGGCGTCGGCGGCCGGTGAGCCTGTGGCTGGACACGCTGCCCGCGCCGCTGCGCGAGCGGCGGCCGGCCCTGTCCGGCGACGTGCGGACGGATGTGGTCGTCGTCGGCGCCGGATTCACCGGCCTGTGGACCGCCTACTACCTGACGGAACTGGTGCCGCAGGCCTCCGTGCTGGTCATCGACGCCGAGCGAGTGGCCTACGGGGCCAGTGGGCGCAACGGCGGCTGGTGCACCACCGAGATGCCCGCCCTGCTGGCCAACCTGGTGCAGCGCTACGGCCCGATGGACGCCATGCGCTTCTACCGTGCGGGCCGGCGCACCCTCGACGAGATCGAGCGGGTCCTCGCCGCCGAGGACATCGACTGCGGGTGGCGGCGCGACGGCTCGCTCTACGTCGCCCGCACCCAACCCCAGGTGGCGCGGCTGCGAAACTGGCAGGACATGCGGCTCAAGCTCGGCATCACCGACATGGCGCTGCTGTCGCCCGCCGAGACCGCCGACCGGGTCGGCGTCGCCGGGGCGCTGCTGTCCGGCTTCACGCCGCACTGCGCGGCCGTGCAACCCGCGGTCATCGCCGCCGGACTGGCGCGGGCCGTCGAGCGGCGCGGGGTGACCATCGTCGAGGGCACTCGCGCGGTCGGGCTGCGGCCGGGCGTCGTGGTCACTGACCGGGGCACGATCCGCGCCCGCAGTGTGCTGTGCACCACGGAGGCGTACACGGGGGGACTTCCCGGGCACGCCCGCCGGGTGCTGCCGGTGATCTCCCGCGTACTGGCCACCGAGCCGCTGCCGGAATGGCGGTGGCGCGAGGCCGGCTGGCGGGACCGGGTCACCGTCGCCGACTCCCGCTACCAGTTCGCCTACTTCCAGCGCACCGCCGACGGCCGCTTGCTGGTGGGCGGCCGGGGGGCCGGCTACCGCGCCGGGTCCCGGCCGGACGCGACCGCCCGCTCCGGCGCCCGGGTCTTCGCCCGGCTGCGCGAGTCCCTGGCGGAGAGCTTCCCCGCCCTGGCCGACGCGCGCGTGAGCCACCAGTGGAGCGGCGCGTACGGGATGCACCGCGACGGCGAGCCCGCCGTGGTGTACGACCGCGACAGCGGCCTCGGCCACGCCGGCGGCTACGGCGGCGAGGGCATCGCACTGAGCAACCTCGCCGGCCGCACGCTGGCTGCCCTGGTGGCCGGGGTGAACCGGCCCGAGACGCGGCTGTTCTGGGCCGGGCACCGGCCACGCCGCTGGGAGCCGGAACCGTTGCGGGTCGTCGGCGTCCGCACGGTCAGCGCGCTGGCCACCGCCGCGGACCGGTACGAGGACCGGCTCCGGCGTACGGCGCCCCTGGCGGCAGCCGTCATGCGAACCGTCCTGTGATCGTCTTCTGCGAGAGGAACCCCGTGGTCAACGACTCCGTACCCCCGCTCAACGGCGGTACCCACATCAACCTGACGGTCCGGGACCTCGACCGCAGCACCGAGTGGTACTGCCGGGCGCTGGGCTTCACCGTCGTCCGCGACGCCCGGCCGGCCGAATCGGGGTTCACGTTCCGGACGCTACTGCACTCCCGCGCCCTGACCTCCATCGTCCTCGGACAGGCCGAACGGCCGGTCGAGGAGCCGTTCGACGAGCACCGGGTGGGGCTGCACCACCTTGCCTTCCACGTTCCCGAGCGGGAGGACCTGCACACCTGGGTGGCGCACCTGGACTCCGTGGGCGTCAGCCACGGCGGGGTGCAGGAGCTGTTCCTGGAGGCCGGGCACGGCGTGTGGCTGCGCGACCCGGACAACATCTGGCTGGAGCTGTACTGGCTCAACGCCGACTACTTCATGCGGCAGATGCGGAAGCACCACCGGGCCCGGCGGGCCGAGCGCGTCGGCGGGCAGCCGTGACGCTCCCCGACGCCGTTGCCCGGCCCCGGATCGCCGCGGTCGACCTGGCCTGCGCCGACGATCCCTATCCGGAGTACGAGCGGCTGCGTGCGCAGGGCCCGGTCGTGCGGGGCGAGTTCGGACAGTGGCTGGTGGTCGACCACGCCGCGGTCAGCGCCCTGCTGCGGGACGGCCGGCTGGCCAGCCATTTCCCCCGGGAGTTCATCCGGCTGACCCTGGGCGACGGGCCCGCGGCCGAGTTTCCCTCCCGCATCGTCCTCACCCAGGACCCGCCGGAGCACACCCGCGCCCGCCGGTTTCTCGGGCAGGCGTTCGGCCTGCCCCGGGTGCGGGCGATGACCCCGGCGGTGACCGCGCTCGTCGCGGACCTGCTCGCCCCGGCCCGCGACGCCGGCCGCCTCGACCTCGTCGCGGAGCTGGCCGTGCCGCTGCCGGTCACGGTGATCTGCCGGCTGATCGGCATCCCTGACGCCGACCGGGCGGAGGTGCTGCCCCGGGTGATCGACCTGGCCCGGGTGTTCGACGCGGCGAACCTCCAGCCCGACGAGCGCGGCGGCGTCGACGCCGCCGTCGCCTGGCTGCGCGAGTACGTCACCGACCTGCTGCGGGACGCCCCCGCCGGCGACGCCACCCTGGCCGGCATGCTCGCGGCGGCTCCGGCCGAGGAACGCGGGGACGTCGCCGGGATCGTCGACAACCTGCTGTTCCTGTTCCACGCCGGGTTCGAGACGACCATGGGGCTGGTCTCCAACGGATGCATGGCGCTGCTGGAGCATCCCGACCAACTGGACCGGCTGCGCCGGGACCCCACGCTGGTCCGGTCGGCCGTCGACGAGTTCCTCCGGTTCGACTCGCCGATCCAGAACGCGATCCGGGTGGCCCGGGAGGCCGTCGAGATCGGCGGGCACAAGATCAGGGCGGGCCGGTCGGTGATGCTGCTGCTCGGCGCGGCCAACCGCGACCCGGCGGTCTTCGACCGGCCGGCCGAGCTGGACCTGTCCCGGGCCCCGAACCCGCACCTGGGCTTCGGCGGCGGCCTGCACCACTGCCTGGGCACCGCGCTGGCCCGGCTGATGGGCGAGCTGACGTTCACCGCGCTCGCGACGCGGTTCCGCGACCTCGCCGCCGACGGCGACGCCCGCCGCCGCCAGCACGGGAGCCTGCGCTCCTTCGAGCGCCTTCCGCTGGCCGTCCGCCCCGCGTGACGCCGCCACCCGCCCACCCCGCGACAGCCGTTCCTGCCCGCGACAGCCGTTAAGGAGAAACCCGTATGGCGCAGTTGTCCACAGAGATGTACTGGCACTCCACGCAACCGACCGACGTCGGCCCGCCGCTGGACGGGGATGCCTCCTGCGACGTGTGCATCGTCGGCGCGGGCTACACCGGCCTGTGGGCAGCCCACTTCCTCAAGCAGGCCGACCCGGGCATCTCGGTGCGGGTGGTGGAGGCGGAGTTCGCCGGTAGCGGCGCGTCCGGGATGAACGCTGGGTTCGTGCAGATGACCGCCGGCAAGGTGCTGCGCCGGATGCTCTGGTACTACGGGGCGGAGAAGGCAGGTGGGGTCTACCGGGCGGTCGCCCGGTCGATCCTGGAGATCGGCCGATTCTGCCGGCAGAACGGCATCGACGCCCAGTACGAGAACACCGGCATCCTCCAGGTCGCCACGGACACCAAGCAGCTCGCGCGACTGGAGCTGCAGATCAAGCGGGCTCAGCGGGCCGGGGTGACATCGTTCCGCCTGCTCGACCGGGCGCAGGCGCAGGAGCGGATCGGCTCGCCGACCGTCGTCGGGGCGCTGAAGGTCAGCGGCGCGCTGCTCAACCCGTACCGGCTGGTGCGCGGGCTCGCCCGGGTGGTGCAGGAACAGGGTGTGGTGCTGCACGAGCAGACCCCGGCGCAGACGATCCGGAAGGTCGACGGAAAGTGGCAGATCAGCACCCCGCACGGCACGATCACCGCGGACGAGGTGGTCGTGGCGACAGAGGCCATGCAGGGCGCGTTCCCCGAGCTGTACCCGCGCCAGATGCCGGTGTGGAGCTACCTGCTGGTCACCGAGCCGCTGACGGAGGAGCAGTTGGGCCGGGTGGCCTGGCCGGGGCGCGAGGGGGTGGCGAACTCGCTGTCGTTCTCCACGGCGGCCCGACTGACGGCCGACAACCGGGTGCTCTGGGCGGGCGGCCTGTGGTACATGTTCGCCAACCGGGACACCGATCCCCGCCACCGCCGCAACGACGAGGCGTTCGACAAGCTGGGCGAGTCGTTCCGCGAGTTCTTCCCCCAGTGGCGGGACGTCCGGTTCAGCCACGGCAACGGCGGGCTCATCAGCTGGAGCCACAGCTTCATCCCGCAGTTCGGCCGAACCGACTCGGGCATGGTCTACGGGCACGGGTACACCGGCAGCGGGATCGCTGCGAGCCACACCGGCGGCAAGATCCTGCGCGACCTCGTGCTGGGCCGCAAGACCGAGTTCACCGAGCTGGCGTTCGTGACGGTCAACCAGCCCAAGTTCCTGCCCGCCCCGTTCGGTGACAAGGGCGGCGAGTTCTTCATCTGGCGGCAACGGGTCGGCGACCGGCTGCCGCTGCTGCTGCCGTACCGGGCGGCGCTGGCACCCAACCGGTTCTTTGCCCGCCGTACGGCGAGCCCCGGCCGGACCGTCGCGGAACGCGGCAGCGACTGACCCGCGACCGGCGACCGAGGCCCGCCCGGCGACGGCGCCCGCGTGCGGTGGGACCGCACCCGGGCGCCATCGCGAGCCGCTCTGGCCGGCGCCGGTCAGCCGGCGGCCGGCGTGGTCACGGCGCGGTGCAGGGTACGGCTCTCCCCCACCGCCAGGTCCCACAGGTCCTCGGCGGCCCGCCCGCTGGCCTGCCACGCCTGCCTGGCCTGCTCCAGCGGAGCCAACGGCGCCTCGGCGGAGAGCGCGAAGGTCCCCCAGTGCATGGTGGCCATCCGTCGGGCGCCCAGGTCGCCACAGGCGCGCACGGCCTCGGGTGGGCTCATGTGCAGCGGCTTCATAAACCAGCGGGGCAGGTAGGCGCCGACCGGCATCAGGGCGAGGTCGACCGGGCCGTGGCGGCGCCCGATCTCGGCGAAGTACGGCCCGTAGGCGGAGTCCCCGGCGAAGAAGACACGCAGGGGTCCGACCCCGGTGGTGGGGCCGGCACCGGCGTCGGCGGCCGGGTCCACCGGGTCGGCGCCGGCCCGGGCGGCGGGGCCGGCGTCGGCCGCCAGCATCCAGCCGCCCCACAGGCTCTGGCAGCCGTCGAAGAGCGTCCGGCGGCTCCAGTGGTGCACCGGGACGAACTGGAACTCCACCGCGCCGAGGCGGGCGCTCTCCCACCAGTCCAGCTCCACCACGGAGGTGAACCCCAGCCGGCGGAACCACCAGCCGAGGCCGCCGGGCACGAGCATCAGCACGCGGCGCGGCAGCCGGCGGATGGTGGGCGCGTCGAGATGGTCGAAGTGGTTGTGACTGATGACGACGGCGTCCACCGGGGGCAGGGCCTCCCAGCGCAGGCCGGGCGGAGTGAACCGCGGCCGCACCCCGGGGATGCGGCGCGACCACACCGGGTCGGTGAGCACCACGAGCCCGCCGATCTGGAGCACGAATGAGGCGTGGCCGACCCAGGTCGCCACCACCTCGCCCGCGCCGGCGGGCGGCAGTCGGTCGGCGGTGGGGTGGACGGGAATCCGGTCGACCTGGCTGAGGTCGGGCCGCATCCCGCCCTCGGTGATCAGCTTGCGGACCGCCCGGGAGTCGGGCACCGGATGGGTCAGCCGGTCGGCGAAGCTGGTCGGCCAGCTGCGCCCACCACGCTTCTTGGCAAGCATCCTGTCAAAGACGCGATAAACACTCCGCGGATACCTCATGCCCTACCCCGATGTTTTCGTCGGAAAGATTGAGTCTGGCGGCCTGTTACGCACATAGCTACGTCCGATTGACCGTATGCCGAGCGTGGTATTTGCGCTAGCGTGTCGTGCATGTCGGCGACCACAGACACCGACAGGCCACGTATGTCCTGTCTGGACGAATTACCTCGAGAGTTGTTCATCGGAGGCAAGTGGTCGCCCGCGAACGACGGTCGTCTGCTGACGTCCGTATGTCCGTCCACGGGAGAGACACTTGCGACGGTCGCCCACGCCCATGCCACGGACGTGGCCCGGGCCGTCGCCGCGGCGCGCGCCGCCGGCCAGCCCGGATCCCGGTGGCACCGGATGTCCCCAGCCGCCCGGGCCCGGCTGCTGCACCGGGTCGGCGACCTGATCCTCGCGCACGCCGACCGGCTGGCTCTGCTGGACTGCCTCGACAACGGCAAGCCGCTGCGGGTGGCCCGGGCGGGCGACGTCCCGGCCGCCGCCGCGGTGTTCCACTACATGGCCGGCTGGCCCGGCCGGCTGAACGGCGAGAACGCTTCGCTCTACACCGCCAGCCCGGAGCGGCATGTCGCCCTGACCATGCCCGAGCCGGTGGGTGTGGTGGCGGCCATCATCCCGTGGAACTTCCCGCTCTACATGGCCGCGGCGAAGGTGGCGCCCGCCCTGGCAGCGGGCTGCACCGTGGTGCTGAAGCCAGCCGAGCAGACGCCGCTGTCCGCGCTGCTGCTCGGACAGCTGGTGCGCGAGGCGGGCGTGCCGGCGGGCGTGCTGAACGTCGTCACCGGCGACGGTGACACCGGCGCAGCGCTCGCCGCGCAGCCGGGCGTCGACAAGGTCACGTTCACCGGGTCGACGGAGGTCGGGCGCAGCATCGTCCAGGCCGCGGCCGCCGACTTCCGCCGGGTGACCCTGGAGCTGGGCGGCAAGTCGCCGAGCATCGTGTTCGCCGACGTCGACCTGGCTCGGGCGATGGACGGCGCGGCCCATGCGATCTTCTACAACCAGGGCGAGACCTGCGTGGCGGGGTCCCGGCTGTACGTGCAGCGGCCGGTGTTCGACGAGGTCGTCGCGGGGATCCGGGAGCGGGCCGCGGCGATCAGGCTCGGCGACGGCCTGGACCAGGACACGGACATGGGGCCGTTGATATCCGCGGAGCACCGGGCGAGGGTGCTGTCGTACCTGCGCTCGGCGCGCGACGGCGGCGCGCGGGTCACCGGCGGCCAGGCGCCGGACTCGCCGGGCTTCTTCTGCACCCCGGCGGTGGTGACCGGGGCCGACCCGCAGGCGCCGGTGGCCCGCGAGGAGGTCTTCGGCCCGGTGCTGGTGGCGCAGGCCTTCGACACTGTGGAGGAGGCAGTGGCGCTGGCCAACGGCAGCCCGTACGGGCTGGCCGCCGGCGTCTTCACCCGCGACCTGGGGCTGGCGCACCAGGTCGGCCGCCGGCTGCGGGCCGGCACCGTGTGGGTCAACAGTTGGCACGTTCTCGATCCGGCACTGCCCTTCGGCGGAATGCGGGAATCGGGCTGGGGACGTGAAATGGGCAGGGCGGGCGTTGACGCCTTTCTGGAGACAAAGACACTGATCAATGACCTGGGCACCCGCCCATGGGGGGCGGTACCTGCTCCGAGGTGAGCACCGGCCGCATTCGGCGGCCGGGCACGTCATGGGGAGGCATCGTGACAAATGAACAGCAGATGGTCGACATCTGGGAGAACATCTTCGGCCGCCAGGTGCGCCCGGATACCGACTTCTTCGACGACCTCGAAGGCGACTCGATGGCGGCGGCGGCCATCGTGCACTGGGTGAACATCGTCTTCGGCGTACAACTGCCGATGATCGAGGTTTTCGACCGGCCCACCCCGGCGGAACTGACCGAGGCGGTGCACCAACTGCGGGCCGCCGCCGCGCGATAGCCCCCGCCGCTCGCCTCCCTGCGCCCTCTTGCCCGGTCGCCGGGCATCGCCGGTCGACCACATTCCACGGGACCGTCCGGAGCACATCTCCGGTCAGATTATTTGTACCACCTTGTCCACAATCGACCATCCTGGGGGGAACGTAATGGACATCACGGGACCGGAGCACCACCCATCGTCAGCCATCGTCCCACCGGCCCCGCGGTCGGCAGCGTCCCGCGCGGACGCCTCGGGCACCCGCTCGGCGCCCATGAGCGACCTGCAGTACGCGTACCTGCTCGGCGAGCTGGGCGACTTCCAGCTCGGCGGCCCCGCCCTGTTCTACGAGGAGTACGCCTGCCAGGAGCTGGATGTCCGCTCGTTCAGCGCGGCCCTGCACCAGCTCATGCGCCGGCACGAGATGCTCCGGGCGTCCTTCGACGAGACGGGCCTGCTGCACGTCCAGGACGAGCTTCCCGTACCGCTGATCTACCGGTCGCTACGCGGCCAGCCGGAGCATGTGTGGCGACGGATCCTCACCCGCAATCGGGAGCGCTGTTACGACGAGGGGCCACCGCGCGACGGGCACGCCCCGTTCGAGGTCTTCGTCTTCGCCCTGGACACCCACGTTGTGGTGCAGGTGTGCGCGCGGCTGCTGGCCATCGACGGATTCTCGGGCGAGATCTTCGCCCAGGAGCTGCGGGCGCTGCTGAACGGCGAGTCGCTGCCCCCGCTGCGGTACACCTTCCGGGAGTACCGCAGCGAGTTCGAGGGGCGCAAGGACAGCGACGAGCACGAGCGGGCCCGCCGCTACTGGCTCAACCGGCTGGACAGCCTGCCCGCGGCGCCGGAGCTGCCCCGCCGCCGGATGACCGGCGACCCCAGCCCCCGCCTCGTGCGCCGGGTCTTCAAGCTCACCCCCGAACAGTGGACCAGCCTGGCCGCGCGCATCAGGAAGAGTCGACTCACGGGCACCATGGTGCTCGGCGCGGCGTTCTGTGAGGTGCTGCGGCACTGGTCGAAAAACCCCGACTTCACCATCAACATCATGTACGGCGACCGGCTGCCGTTTCACCCGGACGCCGACAAGATCATCGGCAACTTCAGCAGCACCCTGCTGATGGAGTGCCGCCAGGGCGGCGCGGGCGACACCTTCCTCGACCGGGCCCGCGCCTGGCGCCGGCAACTGCTTCAGGACATGGAACACTCCTCCTTCAGCGGGGTCTCCGTCATCCGGCAGCTCAACCAGCGGCAGGGCAACGCCCGCAACGCGCTGATGCCGGTGGTGTTCACCAGCATGCTCGGCGTCGGGGAGGCGGACACCGGGGTCTTCCTGGAACACCTCGGCTGGCAGCGGCTGGAGGGCAAGGTCCGCACGCCGCAGGTCGCGTTGGACCACCAGGTGTTCGTGGCCGGCAACGCTCTGGTCACCACCTGGGACAGCGCGGACGACCTCTACCCGGCGGGCATGATCGACGACATGTTCGCCGCGTACCGGTCCCTGCTGATCCGGCTGGCCACCGAGGACGAGGCGTGGGGGACGGAATCGTTCGATCTCACCCCGGCGGCCCAGCTCAAGATCCGCGAGCAGGTCAACGACACGGCGGCGCCGGCCCGGGTGGTCACCATGCACGAGCTCTTCGAGGAGCAGGCCGAGCGACAGCCGGACCGGCTCGCGGTGATCGCCGGCGGCCGGGAGATCACCTACGCGCAGCTGCGCGACCAGGCCAGCGCCGTCGCGGCGGAACTCGTCGCCGCCGGGGTACGGCCCGGCGAGGTGGTCGGTGTGCAGGCGCTGCGCGGTGCGCACCAGATCATCGCGTTGATCGGGGTTCTGATGGCCGGGGCCGCGTACGTGCCGGTCTCGCCGCGGTGGCCGCGCCGACGCCGGGAGCAGGTGGCCGAGATCTGCGGACTACGGGTGCTGCTGGCCGACCGCAGCGTCCAGGGCGAGGAGCCGTACCCGGGAGCGCGGACCGTCGACATCGCCACCGCCATCGCCTGCCAGGACGGCGCGGCGCGGCCGGCGGTGGACGTCGACCCGGAGTCGCTGGCGTACGTAATCTTCACGTCCGGCACCTCCGGCACGCCGAAGGGGGTGATGATCTCGCACGGCAGCGTCGTCAACACGCTGGTCGACATCAACGAGCGGTTCGGCCTCGGCCCCCGCGACCGGGTGCTCGCCGTCTCCGACTACACATTCGACCTGTCGGTGTGGGACGTGTTCGGGATGCTGGCCGCGGGCGGGGCGGTGGTCGTGCCGACACCCGGGCAGGAACGGGAGGTCACCCACCTCTACGAGTTGTGCCTGGCCGCCGGGGTCACGGTGTGGAACAGCGTCCCGGCCTACTTGGCGATGTTCGTTGAGTTCGTACGCACGAGCGGCCGGCACTCGCTCACCGAGCTGCGGCTGGCCATGGTCAGCGGCGACTGGGTGCCGATCAACCTCGGCGCGGAGCTGGCGGAGATCGCGCCGCACGCCGCGTGCGTGAGCCTCGGGGGCGCGACGGAGGCGTCGATCTGGTCCAACTACCACCCGGTGCCGGTGCGGGTGCCCCCGCACTGGATTTCGATCCCGTACGGCCATCCGCTACGCAACCAGCGCTTCCAGGTGCTCGACGCCCGCCTGATGGACCGCCCCGACTGGGTGCCGGGCGAGTTGTTCATCGGCGGGCGTGGCCTCGCCCTGGGCTACCTGGGCGACGGGGACCTGACCGCCGCGTCGTTCCTCGTGCACCCCCGGCGGCAGGAACGGATCTACCGCACGGGCGACTGGGCCCGCTACTGGCCCGACGGCACGCTGGAGTTCCTGGGCCGGGAGGACCCACAGGTCAAGGTCAACGGCTTCCGGGTGGAACTCGGCGAGATCGAGGCGGCGCTGCTGGCTCATCCGGCGGTCGCTGACGCCGCCGTGGTCACCCGTACCGACGGACGGGCCGTGTCGCTGGTCGCCTTCGTGGCCTCGCAGACCCCGGCCGAGCAGCTGGTCGCGCAGCTGAAGGCCCACCTTGAGGCCCGGTTGCCGGACTACATGGTGCCGCGCAGCATCGACGTGCGGCTTCGGCTGCCGCTGACCGCCAACGGCAAGGTCGACCGGCGGCAGCTGGCCGAGCGGGCCGCCGCCGTGGGGGCCGCCCGGCAGGTCGGCGACGACGCGCCCCGCACCGCCACCGAGCGGGCCCTGGCCGCGCTGTGGCAGGAGCTGTTGGACGTGCCGGAGGTCGGCCGCGCCGTCGACTTCTTCGCCTACGGCGGCAGTTCGCTGCTCGCGGCGCGCCTGATGAACCGCATCGAGCAGCAGTTGGGGCGGCGGCTGCCGCTGGCCACGCTGTACACCTCGGGCACCGTCGGGGAGCTCGCCGCCCTGCTCGACGCCGCAGGCGGCACCGGGCCGGCGCGCAGCCTGGTCCCGCTGGCCGACAACGGGCACCGCCCGCTGATCCTGGTGCACCCGGTCGGCGGCGACCTGCTGTGTTACCGCCCGCTGGTGGCCGAGCTGGCGCAGCGGCACCGGGTGCTCGGCCTGTCCGCGCCGTCCCCGGCGCAGCCGGGCGTGACCATCGAGGAGTTGGCCACCCGCTACCTGGCGGAACTCGCGCCGGTCATCGCGAACGAGCCACCGGACCGGACGGTCCGGCTGGCCGGCTGGTCGCTGGGCGGCGTGGTGGCGTACGAGATGGCCCGGCGGCTGCGGTGGCAGGGACGGAATTGTGCGGTGGTGCTCATCGACCCCTGGGTCGGCTGCGGCACCGGCCGCCCGGTCGACGACGCCACCCTCGTGCAGGCGTTCCTGCACAACCTGGCTGGCGCGCCGGTGGAGGTGCCGAGCGACCCGTGCGCCACGGACACTGTCCAGGAGACGCTACGCCGGACGTGGGCGGCGCCGCCGCCGCAGCTCAAGGAGCTGAAGTCGGTGACGTACGCCGAGCTGCACGACATGTACCGGGTTTTC
The DNA here is from genome assembly GCF_043204735.1 of Micromonospora sp. NPDC047740. NCBI lineage: Bacteria > Bacillati > Actinomycetota > Actinomycetes > Micromonosporales > Micromonosporaceae > Micromonospora > Micromonospora sp. NPDC047740. The sequence continues at coordinate 99,788 of NZ_JBIDCT010000020.1, read as the reverse complement.
GAGGCCAACACCCGGGCGCTGCTGCGGTACTCGTTCGTCGCCGAGCAGGGTCTGGAGCTGGACGTGGTGGAGGCGGCGCGGGGGCTGACCGGGCCGGCGGCGGGCTACCTGTCGCCGCTGCGGCACGCCGCGGCGGCGCTGCAGGCCCGCTTCCACGTGCTGGAGGGCGACCACTTCACGGTGGTGAACCGCGATCAGGCGCAGGCCGTGGCCCAGCTGGTCGACCGGATGCCGTAGGCCGGACGCGCGCAGGCCCGCGACGCCGGTCGTGCGCGTCGCGAGCCCAGCCCCGGGGCGGCGCCCGGCGACGCCGCCCCGGGGTGTCAGGCGACGCCGCCGGAGGTGACGAACGCCGTGTGCAGGGCATCGCGGATGCCCGGGCGGGAGCCGAAGACCAGCAGGAAGGTCGCCTCCCGCACCAGGCGCTGGGCGTGCTGATCGAGCAGAACCGCGCGGCTGCCGGCGGCCACGGCGAGGTTCGCGCTGGCCCGCAGCGCCAGCTCCGAGGCGGCAGCCCGGGCCGCGGGCATGGTGTCCGGGTCGGCGGCGTCGAGGCGGTCCCGGACGGCGTCGAGCTGCTGGCGCAGCCGCGGCTCATCGGCCAGCTCGATCGCCCGGTCGGCCACCCCGAGCGCGAGGGAACCGTTGAACCGCAGCGTCGCCGGGTCGCGTTGCCGCCACGCCTCGAGCGGCATCTGGTTGGCGACGCGGTCGGCGGGCACGAAGTGGTTGTCGAAGGTGACCGTCACCGTGCTGCTGGCGTTCACCGCCGACATCCGCAACGGCTCGACGGCCAGCGTGCCACTCGTCGCGGCGTCGACCAGGGCGAAGACCAGCGTGTCGTCGGGCAGCCGGGCGGCCACGTAGATCGTGTCGATCAGGCCCCAGCCGCTCACCCACGGCGCGGCGCCGGAGAACAGGAACCCGCCGTCGGCCGGCGTCGCCACCAGCGCTGACGGACCGGGCCGCACCGCCGCGCCGATCGCCAGTCCCGCCCGGCGCCGCCCCGTGGCCAGCGGCTCCAGCCAGGCCGCACGAAGCTGGGCGTTGCCGGTGTTGGCCGCCGCCATCACCGCGTTGTGGTGCTGGGCCCAGACGAACGTGGTGGTGAGGCAGCCGCTGGCGAGCGTCTCGATGACGCGGCACACCGCTGGGAAGCTCGGCAGGTCGAGGCGGTTGAACTCCGGGGGCGCGGCCAGTCCGTAAAAGCCCTGCTCGGCGAGCAGGTCCAGGTGGGAGATCGGGACGCGGTCGGCGCCGTCGACCGCAAGCGCGGCGGGGAAGAGCGCCTCGTCGGCGATCTCGCGCGCCTGCCGCAGGCTCGTGGACTCGTCGATGGAGACAGTCACAGCAGTGCCCTCCGTTCATGGGGCCCTCGGGGGCCGGTGGTGCGGGCCCACGGGCCCGGTGGCGCGTCGGCCGCCGCGGTGGCTGGCCCGCCAGCCACCGGAACTCGCCTTCACTAGTATCCTCGTGCGTCTGCGGAAGACGAGCCAATACCCGTTATGATGCTAGGACATCTCCCCTGACAGATCACGCACCGGAGGGCGCCGTGGCAGGAGAACCTTCGTTCATCGAGTTCGCAGTTCCGGTCCCCGAACGCACCCGGGAGTTCTACGAGGCGCTGTTCGGCTGGAAGTTCACGATGCTCACCCACGGGTCGTACATCGAGATGCCGGGCGCGGCCCCGGGCCTGGAGGCCGGCTCCCACCCGGACACCGACCCCCCGCACATCATCGTCTACTTCGGGGTGGACGACCTGGCCAAGGCCGTCGAGCGGGTCAAGGAGCTGGGCGGCGAGGTGGGCCCGCTGCGGCCGCCGAGCCCGCAGTACGGCGCTTTCGCCGAGTGCCGCGACAACCAGGGCGTGGCCTTCGGCCTGCGGGAGCTGCCCAAGGCCGGGTGACCGGCCGTCCGGATGCGACGGGGGTGGTCGGCGGCGCGCCGGCCGCCCGCCGGCCCCGATGCACCGCCGTGGCACGCATCCGCGCCTCAGGAAGGCGTGCCCGGCAGGCGGCCCGGGTCCGTCACCACCGCCGCGGCCAGCTCCACGTAGTCCTTGACGAGCTGCCGCGCCCAGTCCGGAGTGAACCGGTCGCGGTCGCACATGACGACGGCGGTGAGCGCGTCGCCCTGGGGTACGACGACGAACTCCAGCGCGAACCGGCTGCGCTCCAGCTGCGCTTCGAGGTCGTCCAGCTCGTCGCCGCTCATGTCGGCCCTCGGCACGAACGACCCGAGCAGCTGGAACATGACGTCGTCGGTACGGCCCTCCCCCGTGACCGTCCCGGGCGGCAGCAGCTGCGCCGGCAGCTCCTGGTGGCGCAGGCCCTCCATCACCACGTTGCGCACCTGCCGGAGCAGGTCGGTGAACGGCTCGGCGGCGACCACCCGGCCCCGCAGCAGCACCATGGACACGAAGAAGCCGACCGTGTCGCGGACCTCCGGCCGGCTGCGGTTGGCGAACAGCGACGCGACCGTCAGGTCCGACTGGCCGGTGGCCCGGTGCAGCACCAGGTAGAACAGGGAGAGCATCACCGGGAAGAGGGTGGTGCGTTGCTTGCGGGCGAGCTGGTGCAGCCCTTGCGCCACGTGCGGGTCGATGGTCAGCTCCACCGACACCCAGGCCGGCTCGCCGGGGCCCCGGGGGACCTCGGCGCGCTCCGGCAGGCGCACCAGCCGCGCCCCGTCGAGCTGCCCGCGCCAGTGGCCGAACAGGGCCCCCGAATCCGGCCCGGAGATCAGCTCCCGCTGCCATGCCGCCCACGTGGCGTACTGCCATCCGACCTCCGGCAGCTCCTCGCCGTGGTAGAGCGCGCGGACGTCGCGCGACAGCAGCGCGTTGGACCAGTCGTCGCTGACGTAGTGGTGCATGGTCAGCACGAAGATGTGGTGCTCGGGGCCGACGGTGATCAGCGTGGGCCGGGTGGACCACACGCCGATGTCCACGGCGGTGGTCAGCTCGGCGGCGATGTGCTCGCGGGCGGCCCGCCGGGGATCGGCGTGCCCGGACACGTCCACGCGAAGCAGCTCGACCGGGCGCGGCGGATTGATCACCTGGACGAGCTGGCGCCGCCGAGCGACGAACGTCGTCCGCAGCGACTCGTGCCGCTCGTGCAGCCGGTCCACGACGCGGCGCAGGGCGGCGATGTCGCAGTCCCCGCGCAGGTGCCACACCACCTGCTCGTTGAGTGAGTTCTGCTGCCCTCGATAGTGGTCCATCAGCCACAGGAGGCGTTGACCCACCGAAGCCGGTTCCTCTCGCATGCCGGCGACGCTACCGCAGCAAGCGCGTGGTTACGAGTGTCCGGCAGATACTTCAACAGTCTCCGCAAACACTCCTTGACACGAGTTTCGGGGAGCCCGAATAATCGGCGGCGGACGCGGGTGGTGCACGCCGTACCGGTCCGCCGGGAGGCCCCTATGACAGCCGTTCGCGCGCCACGGGTCAGCTTCGACGTCTCGGACCCGCGGCTGCTGGCCGACCCGTTCCCGACGTACGAGCGGCTGCGCCGCACCGGTGCCGTGCTGAGCAACGGGCCGGGGCAGTGGGTGGTCCCCGGCTACCGCGAGGTGGCCGCCCTGCTCAGGGACCAGCGGCTGACCAAGACCCTGCCGGAGCAGTACTACCGCTTCACCGTCGGGGACCCGGACCTGAGCGGCTTCTTGTCCGGGCAGAACCTCGGCCAACGCAACCGGCTCGCCAGCCGGGTCCTGGTCAGCTCGTTCAGCCCCGGCCTGGTCCGGCGGCTTGGCGAACGCATGACCTCCCTCGTGGACGACCTGCTCGAACCCGTGCTGGCGACCGGCCGGATGGACCTGGTCGCCGACCTTGCGCTGCCCTTCCCACTGATGGTCATCTGCGATCTGCTCGGGGTGCCGGCGGCCGACCGGGCCCTGCTGTGGCCGCACGCGGCACAGCTGGTCCGGGCCTTCAGCGACGTGGCGTTCCGCAGCGACCGCGACGTCGGCGAGGCGGTTCGCTCGCTGCGCTGGCTGCGCGCGTACCTCGGCGACCTCGTCGAGGACGGCCCCGGCGGCGACAACCTGCTGACCCGGATGGCCATGACCGAGTCGGACGGGCAGCGGCTGCGCCGCGAGGAGATCGTCGACAACGCCATCACGGTCTTCTACGCCGGCTTCGAGACGTCGATGGGCATGATCTCCAACGGCATGGTCGCCCTGCTGGAGCACCGCGACCAGCTTGCCCGGCTACGGGCGGGCACCGCCAGCACCGCCACCGCGGTCGAGGAGATGCTGCGTTACGAGGCGCCGATCCAGGTGACCATGCGCAGCCCGGTGGAGCCGGTGGAGGTCGCCGGCCGAACGGTCCGCCCCGGCCGGGTCCTCTACCTGCTGGTCGGGTCGGCCAACCGGGACCCGGAGCAGTTCGGCGAGCCGGACCGCTTCGATGTCGGCCGCCGACCCAACCAGCACCTCAGCTTCGGGGCCGGCGTCTACCACTGCCTGGGCGCCGCCCTGGCCCGCGCCGAGGGCGTCGCCGTGTTCGACCGGCTGCTGCGCCGCACCAGCGCCATCGAGTTCGACGGCGAGCCGGTACGCCGGCCCCGCTTCAACTTCCGCACGTACGACCACGTGCCGCTCACGGTGCGCGCGGCGTGACGGTGACCAGCACGAGGCGCCCGCACCCGGCCGCCAGGAAGCGAGGACGGCGTTGAACCTGCACGACGACCCGGCCGAGGCCGCGTTCCGCGCCGGGCTGCGCGAGTGGCTACGGTCCCGCCTGCCGGACGACGACCCGTCCCGTACGTGGAGCACCGCGCAGCTGCGCGAGTGGAGCCACGACCTGTCCGAGGCCGGCTACGCCGGCATCACCTGGCCGAAAGAGTACGGCGGCCAGGGCCTGACCGCCGCCCACCAGGCCATCTTCGCCGAGGAGACCGCCCGCGCCGGCGCGCCGGAGCACATCAACATCATCGGAATGAACATGGTCGGTCCGACGCTCATCGCGCACGGCACCGACGAGCAGAAGGCGCGCTACCTGCCCGGCATCCTGTCCGGTCGTACCCTGTTCTGCCAGGGGTTCTCGGAGCCGGAGGCCGGCTCGGACCTGGCCGCGGTGCGCACCACGGCCCGGCGGGCAGAGCCGGACGGCTACCTGCTCGACGGCGAGAAGGTCTGGTCCTCCTACGCCCACCTGGCCGACCACTGCCTGCTGCTGGCCCGCACCGGCCCCGCCGAGCCGAAGCACCAAGGGCTGACGTGCTTCCTGCTGGACATGCGGGCGCCGGGGGTGAAGGTGTCGCCCCTGCGGCAGCTCAACGGCGACACCGACTTCAACCAGATCATCCTGACCGATGCCCCGGTCGGCGACGCCGACGTCGTGGGCGAGGTCGGCAGGGGCTGGTCGGTGGCGCTGTCCACGCTGGCCCACGAGAGGGGAACGTTCGGGGTCACCCTCACCGCCCGGTTGGTCGCGCAGTTCGACCGGTTGCTGCGGCTGGTGCGAGAGGTCGGCGCCGACGGCGACCCGGCCGTCCGCCGCGAGCTGGCCACGCTGCACGCACGGTTGCAGGGGCTGCGGTACACGGGCTACCGGTCGCTGGCCGCGCTGCGCCGCTCCGGCGAGCCCGGCGCGGAGGCGTCCATCCTCAAGCTCGAATGGTCGCTGCTGCACCAGCGGGTCTGCGCGCTCGCGCTGCGCGTACAGGGCCCGGCGGCGCTGCTCGACAGCGGTGACGCCGCCTGGCACGGGTACTGGCAGCGGCAGCGGCTCCGCAGCCGGGCGAACACGATCGAGGGCGGCACCTCCGAGATCCTGCGCGGGATCGTCGCCGAGCGCGTGCTGGACCTGCCCAGATCCCGCCAGTGACCACCGGCCGGCGACGACACGGAGAAGACCATGGATTTTGCCCTCACCGATGAGCAGCGGGAGATCCGCCGGGCCGCCCGCGACCACCTGGAGCGACGCTACCCGGCGACGCGGGTGTGCGCGCTGGCGGAGGGCCCCGGCGGGAGCGAGGCGGGTGCCTGGCCCGAGCTGATCCGGCAGGGCTGGCTGGACGACGACCTGGGCATGGTCGAGCTGGCGCTGCTGGCCGAGGAGAGCGGGCGGTGCCTGCACCCGACGCCGTGGTGGACGACGGTCGCGCTGGCCGCGCCGTACGCGCGGGCCGCCGGAGAGCCCCTGACCGTGCCGGCGACGTTCGCCGACGGCGCCCCGGACGGCGCCGCGCCAACCGGCGCCGGGACCGTGCGGGCCACCCGCTCGCGTCGGGGCTGGTCCCTGACCGGGCAGGTGCCGGCGGTGCCGCAGGCGGGCGCGGTGCGCTGCGTCGTGGTACGGGCCCGTACCGAGGAGGGGCCGGCCGTGTTCGCCTGCGACACCGGGTCCCCAGGGCTGGTCGTGGAGGAGCTGTCGACGCTGGACACGCTGCGCCGGATGGCCCAGGTCCGGTGGGACGGCACGCCGGCGCGGCTGCTCACCGAGCCGGCCCGCACGCCGGAGGTGGCGCGTCTGGCCCGGCTGCGTGGCGGCGCGCTGCTGGCCGCCGAGGCGGTCGGGGTCGCGGCGGGCGCGCTGGACATGGCCGTCACCCACGCCCGCCAGCGGGAGCAGTTCGGGCGGCCGATCGGCAGCTTCCAGGCCGTGGCGCACCAACTGACCGACGCGTACGTCGGCACCGAGCTGGCCCGGTCGCTGGCGTACCGGGCCGCTTGGCTGGTGCAGAACGATGCCGAGGGGTCACTGGCGTGCGCGCAGGCGGTCGACGAGGCGGTGCTGGTGGCGCGCGACGCGGCGGTGCGCACCTGCGAGACCGCCGTGCAGATCACGGGCGGGATGGGGGTGACGTGGGAGTACCCGCTGCACCGGTGGCTGCGCCGGGCGCTGTGGCTGGACGCCTTCCCGGGGTTCGGCGACGATCCGCACGGTCGGGTGGCGGAGCGGCTGCTGCGGCGCGGCGACGCGGGCGGGATCACCCCGACCACGCTGGACGGGCGTTAGCGTGAAGCCGTCCGTCGACAACCGAGGAGGTCGGAGTGGTCAGCCCCGAAACCGTCAGCAGCATCGCCCTGTCGCTTCCCGGAGCGCACCAGTCGGCGCACTTCGACGTGACCGACTTCCGCGTCGGCAACAAGATCTTCTGCACCCTTCCCAAGCCCGGGGTGATGGGGATGCGCATCGACGTCGCCGAGCAGGCGGCGCTCATCAGCGAGGACCCGGCGACCTTCTCGGCGCCGAACAACAGGTACGGGCAGAACGGCTGGACCTTCGTCGAACTGGCGACGGTCGACCCCGCGCAGCTGCGAGAACTGATCACCGATGCGTGGCGCCGGCTCGCGTCCAAGAAGTTGCAGGCCGAGTTGGACGAGGCCGGCGCTTCCTGACGCCCCGTCACGCGATTCCGATGGCCCGGCGCCGCCGGAGCATCACGCGAAGGGACGGAGACACCCTTGGGCACCAGGCGCACCATTGACGCCGAGTCGATCTTCAAGCTCCTCGAACTCGGTGACTACCTCCTGCCGTACACCATCCGGGCAGTCTGCCTGCTCGGCGTGGCCGACCATCTGGTGGACGGGCCGGTGCCGATGTCCCGGCTGGCCCGGGTGACCGGGACCCACGAGCCCACCCTCCGCAAGACGCTGGAGTACCTGGCGACCCGGGAGCTGTTCGAGCTGGTGGAGCCGGATGGCGTGGCGCTGACCCCGCTGTCGGACCTGCTGCGCGAGGGGCACCCGTACTCGGCGCGGGACATCTTCCTGTCGCCCGTGGCGTGTACCCGGGCGATGGAGGGGCTCGCCGAGTCGATCCGCACCGGCGGGCCCGCGTTCGACGTGGTGCACGGCCGGTCCATGTGGGAGCACCTGAGCGCCCAACCCGAGGACGGGGAAGCGTTCGACAAGGTGATGAGCGGGGTCACCGGGATGGAGCTGCTGGCGGTGCTGCGGGCCTGCGACTGGCGGCGCTTCGCCAGCATCGTGGACGTCGGCGGCGGCAACGGCGGTTTCCTGGCCAGCCTGCTGCGCCGGGTCCGGGGCGCCCGGGGCGTGCTGTTCGACCTGCCGGGCGTCGTGGCCAACGCCCCCGAGGTCCTGGCCGCGGCAGGGGTCGCCGACCGGGTGGAGGTGGTGCCGGGCAGCTTCCTGGAGGGGCCGATTCCGCCCGGCGGCGACGCGTACGTGCTCAAGCGCATCCTCTACAGCTGGAGCGACGACGAGGTGGTGGGCATTCTCGGCCGGGTCCGGGCCGCGATGACGCCGCACAGCCGGCTGTTCGTCATGGAGGCCGGACGGCAGGACGCCGAGGTGCCGACCCTGGCGCGCCGCATGGACCTGCTCATGCACACCCTCACCGCGGGCGGCGCACGGACCCTCGAGCAGCAGGGCGAACTGCTGGGCCGGGCCGGGCTACGGCTGGTCCGCAACGTCTCCACCCCCATGTTCCCGATCATCGAGGCGGCGCCCGCGTGACCGGTCCGCTCGGCTGGCTGGACCGGCCCGACGACCGGCGCGGCATCCGGTTCGCCGAGCCCGACGGGTCGTGGCGGCTGTGGTCGTACGCCGAGCTGGCGGACCTCGTGCGCCGGTACGCGGGGGTGTTGCGCGGCGCCGGGGTGGGCGCGGGCGACGTGGTGTCGATCGTGGAGACCACCGGCCCCCGGTTCGTAGGGCTGCTGTTCGGCACCATGCTGGCCGGCGCCGCCGCCTCGCCGGTGGCGCCACCGCCGCCCTTTGGGGACCGGGCACGCTGGGCCGAGCACCTGCGCGGCGTGCTGGGGGCCAGCACGCCGCGGCTGGTCGTGCACGACCCCGCGCTGTCCCTGGTGGCCGACGTGTGCGCCGAGGCGGGCGTGCCCGCGCACGACGGCGAGGAGTTGCTCGCCGCCGCCGACGGCCGCTGGGCGCCGACGCCCCGGCCGGCCGGGCTGGCGCTGGTGCAGTTCACCTCGGGCAGCAGCGGACGGGTGCGCGGGGTGCGCGTGCCCCATCCGGCGCTGGCGGCCACCGTCGCCGGCATCCAGCGGTGGCTGCGGATGACGCCCGACGACCCGACCGCCTCCTGGCTGCCCGTGCACCACGACATGGGCCTGGTGGGCTGCCTGCTGGCGCCCGTGGCCACGGGGTCGGACCTGTGGCTGATGTCGCCGGGCGACTTCGTCCGCCGGCCGCTGCGCTACCTGGAGTGCTTCGGCCGGCGCGGCGCCCGGCTGACCGCGATGCCGGCCTTCGGACTGGACCACATCGTCCGGCGGGTGCCCCGCGAGGCGCTGGCCGGGATGGACTTCTCGGCCTGGCGGGCGGTGATCGTCGGCGCGGAGCGGATCCCGCCGGCGCTGCTGGCGGAGTTCGCCCGCTTCGCCGCTCCGCACGGGCTACGCCGCGAGGCGCTGCTGCCCGCGTACGGGCTGGCCGAGGCAACGCTGTCGGTGACTGGCGTGCCGCTGGACACCGGCTGGCGCACCGCCACCGTCGACCGGGGCGAGGTGGTGGGCTGCGGACGCCCGCTCGCCGGCGCGCGGGTGACGGTGGTGGACGACGACGGCCGAGCCGTTCCCGACGGCGTGGTCGGCGAGATCGTGGTGCGCGGCCCGTCCGTGGCGGCGGGCTACCTGCCGGCGGTCGCGGACCGCACCGTCAGCGGCACCCGGCTGCTCGATGGCGAGGTACGCACCGGCGATGCGGGTTTCCTCGACAGCGGGGAGCTGTTCGTGCTGGGCCGCCTCGGCGACGGCGTCAAGGTGCGCGGCCGGATGCTGCTCGCCGAGGACATCGAGGCGGCGGCGGTTTCGGCCTGCGGGGCGCCGGCCGGGCGGATCACGGCCCTGCTCGGGCAGGTCGGCGACACGCCTCGGGTGGTCCTGCTGCTGGCCCGGCCCGAGCCGGGCTGGCTGCCGGCGGCGTGCGACGCGGCCACCGCCGCCGCGGAGGGGGTGCCGGTGGAGCCGGTGGTCGTGCCGGTGGGTGCGGTGGCGCGCACGAGCAGCGGCAAGCCGCGCCGCCGGCTCATGTGGCAGGACTACCTCGCCGGCCGGCTCGACCTCAGTGTGCCGGCGACGGATGACCGGCCGGCGGGGGTGCCGGCGGCGACGTGACCTGCGGTCAGCGGGGCTGGCCGGCGGGCAGCCCGAGCGCCTCGCTGACGTGGTCGAGCACCTCGGCCTGCCGGTCGATCAGATAGAAGTGGTGCCCGGGAAGCACCCGGAGCTGGAATTCCCCGGTGGTGCAGCGCCGCCAGTCGGCGACGTCGGGCACGTGCGCCTCCGGGTCCTCGTCGCCGGTGATCGCGGTGACCGGCACCGACAGCGGCGCGCCGAGGGTGGGCCGGTATGTCTCGACGAGGCGGTAGTCGGCCCGCAGCGTGGGCAGCAGTGCGTTGCGCAACTCCGTGTGCGCCAGCGCCTCGTCGGTGGTGCCGCCGAGGCGGCGCAGCTCGTCCCACAGTTCCTGGTCGCTGCCGAGGTGCTTGACGCCCGGCCGGTGGTGCTGCGGGGCCGGGCGGCCGGAGACGACCAGCCGGCGCGGCGAAACGCCGAGGCCGTGTTCGAGCCGGTGCGCCACCTCGTACGCGACGGCGGCGCCCATGCTGTGGCCGAACAGGGCGAAGTCGGTGTCCAGCAGCGGTTGCAGCGCGGCGACGATCCCGTCGACCATGGTGGCCATGTCCCGCACGCACGGCTCGTGGATGCGGTCCAGCCGGCCGGGATACTGCACCGCGACGACCTCGACCTCAGGGGACAGCCGCACGGCCCACTGCCGATAGAAGGTCGCGTTGCCGCTGGCGTACGGGAAGCAGACCAGGCGTCGGGTCGCGGCCGGACGCGGCCGGTAGCGGCGCAGCCAGGACGCGGCCGCCACGGTCGCCCTCACGGCCGCGCCGCCTCGTCACCGGCGGCGGCGATGGCCTTGAGGTCGTCGTCGGTCAGCGGCCGGGGCGGGGTGGACGACAGCAGCTCCGGCGGCCCGAGCCGCAGCGTCAGGTCCTGCCACAGCTTGCACAGCGACAGGTGGTACTGGCCGCGGCGCAGCGGGTCCTGCCGTTCCCGGACGGCCTGGTGCAGCTCGGTGAGGGCGTGCGCGATGCCGGCCGGCCACAGGCTGCGGAAGATGTGCCGGTACGACGGCACGGTGTCCGGTCCGAGCACGACGGCACTGGGCGCCTGCGCGTCGTCCGGCATGGTGGCGTAGTGCGGGTCGGCGTTCGGGTCGGCGACCTCGCGGGGGAAGTCGGGGCGCGCGGACCAGACGACCGGCCCGTGGGTGTTGACCAGGGTCAGGTTGCCGGCCTCCGTGCCGATGCTGATCCGGTGCATCAGGTGGGCGTAGTTGTCCGGGTCGGCGGGGTCCATCTGGTTCTGGACACGCAGGGTGGCGGGTACCCCCGCCAGCACCCCGTCGAGGCTGCGGAACGGGATGTCCAGGGTGGTCGCGGCGCGCACCGGCGGGGCCGACTCGGGCAGGTCGCCGAAGGCGAACGGCCGCACCCCGCCGAGGGCCTGCCCGAGGATGTCCAACAGGGAGTAGGCGAGCTGGAACCCGGCCGCCGCGTCGACGTAAAGCGGGCGCTGCCGCCGCGTCAGCTCCTGCGCCGCCGCCACGAACCGGCGTACGGGGGCGACGTGGGTATAGAACGGGTTCAGGTGGTAGACGACGCCGTGCCGGCGGGCGGCGCGCAGGTTCTCCGCCAGCTCGTCGTGGTGCAGGGGGTGTTCCTGCAGCACGTGGATGCCGCGGGCCATGAGCGCGCGGGCCAGTTCCGAACCCCGGCCGCCGAGCAGGCCGCCCCGGATCACCACGCACGCCATGTCGATGTCGTCGGGCAGCTGCTCCGGGTTCGTGTACAGCGGCGCGTCGTAGCGGCGGGCGCAGGCGCGGGAGCGTTCGCTGCCGGCGCCGAGCACTCCGGCCAACTCGAAGGGCAGGTCGGGGTTGCGGAACGCCTCCAGGTAGACCTGGCCGAATCGGGCGCCGCAGACGACGACCCGGGGACGCTGCGTCAAAGTGCCTCCTCCACGTGGCCGCCGGCGTGGGCGGCTTCGCCGTCGAACACCGTCAGGCCGCTCACCGCGGCCGAGCCGGCAAGCAGGTCTACCGCGAGCTGCGGGTCGAGCGCCTCCCCCGCGTGGTGCAGGCCGGCGGCCAGGGTCCCCTCGGTGAGCGCCGCCACGGCGACGGCCGCGAACGCGCCGGTGAGCGAGCTGGCACTGTCGCCGCGCAGCACGACGGTGTGCGCGGCACCGGCGACGGTGGTCAGCTCCACGACGATCAGCTGGTAGGTGGCGCGCCCGAAGGCGTCCAGCTCGGCGGCGCGGCACAGTGCCTCGGGGGCGTTCCCGCCGGCTGGGGGCTGCCGCAGCACCTGCGCGACGTGCGGGCCGGCGAAGACGGAGTGCCAGGTGGCGTCGGTGACGCCCAGGACCCGGGCCACCCGTTCCAGCTCGGTGCTCAGATACGGCACGGCCGTGGCCGGCTCCGGGAAGAACGGCAGCTCGGCGTCTGTGCGGGTGGGCAGCGGGTGCCGCGCTCGCCCGCCCCCGGTCAGCGCCGCCCCCGCCTGGCCGAACCCCTCTCCCACGCGCAGGTAGTCGGCGGCGGCGGTGGCGGTGAACCGGTCGCGACCGCCGAGGTAGCCGAGCAGCGCGCGCGGCGGGTCCAGCAGGGTGGCGGCGAGATAGCGGGGTAGCAGTGCGCTCAGGCCGGGCATCATGCCGGCGGAGATCACGGCGGTCCGCCCCGGCGCCCGCGCCAGCAGGGCCCGCGCCTGCTCCCACAGAACGTCGTCGCCAGCGGCGTCGACGTAGTCCGCGCCGGTGGCAAGCGCCGCCCGCGCCACCCGGTCCTCGACGAGGTAGGCCGGGCCGGCGCAGTTGAGCACGACGTCGCAGCCCGCGCAGTAGCGGTGCAGCGCGTCGGTGTCGGCGATGTCGAGGACCTCGGCGGTGGGCGGGGAACCGCCGGTGGCGGCGAGCCCGTGGCACAGCGCGTCGAGGGGGGCGCGGCGGCGGCCGGCGAGGCGCAGCGCGTGCCGGCCCCGACGGTGCAGCTCGGCCACGGCGGCGGCGCCGACCGCGCCGGCCGCGCCGACGACGCCCACCACGGGGGCCGGCCCGGTCACCGGGAGCCCTCGCCGACCGCGCCCGGTGTTGTGGAACCGCCGGCCCCCAAAAGCGACCCTTGGGGACCGCGGGGCACCGGGCGGCTCATCGCGCCGGGTCCAGCGCGGCGGCCAGCGCGGCGGGCTCCGCCGACCAGCGCAGCCGCTCCGCCGGCAGATCCGTGTCGACCACGTCGAGGCTGCCGAGGCAGAGGTCCTCCCAGAACTCGATCTCCGCGTCCCGCGCCGGCTGCACCAGGGTGATGTCCCCGGCGTAGATGGCTGGCTCGTGGCGCGCGAGCGCGTCGCGCACCGGGGTGGCGGGGTCGTCCGCGACGCCCGGGCCGGGCCGGTGGCCGGCGACCAGGCGCAGCCCCTCGACGAGCACCCCGCGTTCGGTCAGGTTGCGTGCCACCTCGACGGCGAGGACCGCCATCGGTCCGTGGGCGAGCAATTCCACCTGGGCCAGGTCGGCGTCGACGACCGCCTGGGCGTACGCGGCGGCGGCGTTGTCCACGGAGGGCAGCAGCTCCAGCCCCGCGCCGGTGAACACCCAGGCGGGGGCGGCGGGGCGCAGCGCCGCGGCGAGCGGCGCGACCCCGTCGAGCGACCCCGACTCGTCGGGCAGGAAGATCCGGGGTACGCCGGTGCCCTCGGCGTGCACGGCGACGAGCAGCTCGACCGGCCGCTCCTGGCCCGTCTCGTGCGGCTGCTCCCCGGCCTCCGCGGCGGTGGTCAGCCACTGCGCGAGCCGGGCCACGGTGGCCAGTTCGAGCAGGTTGCGCAGCACCTCGTCGAAGAACAGCGTGCGGGCCGGCGGCAGTTCCTCGATGATGCGCCCGGCCAGCTGGGCGGCGACCAGCGAGTCCCCGCCCAGCTCGAACAGGTTGCCGTCGCGCCCGACCGGCGTGCCCAGGGCCTCGCTCCACAACGCGACGAGGTGCCGTTCGAGCTCGGTCTCGGGTGCCGCGCCGGGCAGTCCGGCCCGGGTACCGCCGTGCCGGCGGCCCAGCCGTCCCGCGAGGGACCGGCGGTCGATCTTGCCGTTGTCGGTGACCGGTAGCTCGTCGAGGATTTCCACGGTGCCAGGCACCATGTACTCGGGCAGCCGGGCGCGCAGGTGATCGGTGAGGGCCCGGGGGTGCGCGGGTGCGCGGTCGGCCTTGAACCGGGCGGCGAGCACGCACATGCCCATCCGCCCGACGAAGGTGCCTTCCGCCGGCAGGCAGACGCTCGTGTCGGCGCCCGCCCGGTCGAGGATGTCCCGCCACCGGTCGCGGGCGAGGAAGACCGTCCCGGTCCCGGCGCGGTCGTCGGTGAAGTCTCCGGTGGCGTCGTCGAGCCGGACCAGCAGCTCCAGCGACGTCATGATCTGGTAGTGGTCCCGGGTCATCTCCAGGGCCACCAGCCATCCGCCGGGGGCGAGCAGCCCGCGCAGCCGTTCCAGGACCCGGTCGACGTCGGCGGTGGCGTGCAGCACGTCCCCGGCGACGACCAGGTCGAAGGAGTTGGGCGCGAGGCCCTGCTCAGTGGGGTCGGCGTCCAGGTCGTACAGACCGAACCGGACGCCGGGCACGTCGGCGAAGCGGGCCTGCGACTGCCCCGCGAAGTAGGGCGACAGGTCGGTGCACAGGTAGTCGATGTCCTGCCCGGCGAGCGCGTCGAGCACCGCGGCGGTGGTGCCGCCGCCACCCGCGCCGACCTCCAGCACGCGCAGCGGGCCGGGGTGCCGGCGGCGGGCGCCGAGGTCCGCCACGACGGCACCGGCGGCCCGGTTGGCCCAGCGGTTGAACACCGCCTCCTCGTAGAGTTGCTGGGAGACGTCCAGCCGGCCCTCGGGGAAGAGCAGCCGGAGCGGGTCCTCGTCGCCGCGCAGCAGGGCTGGCAGGTGGCGGATGCTGGCCCGGAAGTAGTCCAGCAGGCGCTCCTCGCCCGGCACCGCCGCCGCCTCGACCGCGGCCCACGCGGCGTCGAGCGCGTCGGGTCTGACGGCGCCGGCCAGCCGGTAGCGGTCGCCGTCGACGGCGAGCAGTCCCTCCGCGACCAGGGCGGCGAGCCAGCGGCGCAGCAGCCGGTGGTGCCGGGGCGCGGCGTCCGTGGCGGCCACGATCTCGGCGGCGGTGTGGCGGTCGTCGGGCGAGGCGAACATGCCTGCGCGGCGGAAGGTGTCCAGCATGGCGGGCAGGGCCACCTGGTCGAGCCGGTGGGCGTACTCCAGGTAGCGGTCCGGGTCGACGCCGGCGAGCGCGGCGTCGCCGGCCCGGGCCGCGACTGCCTCCAGGTCGGCTACGTCGCCGGCCGGCGGCGTCGCGGCGGCGGGCTGCGCGAAGGCGACGAGCGTACGCTCCAGCGGCTGGTCGCCCGCGACCAGCACCGCCGCCGCGGCGACGTCCGGATGGCTCTGCAGGGCCGTCTCGATCTCGGCCAGTTCGATCCGGTGGCCGCGGATCTTGACCTGCTGGTCCTCCCGGCCAAGGAACTCGATGTCGCCGTCGGGCAGGTACCGGCCCAGGTCGCCCGTGTGGTACAGGCGCTCGCCGGTGACGGGGTGCACGATGAACCGCTCCGCCGTGCGCTCGGGGTCGTGCAGGTAGCCGCGCGCGAGGCCGGCGCCGCCGATGTACAGCTCCCCGGTCACCCAGTCGGGGCAGGGCCGCAACAGCGGGTCGAGTACGTGGAAGGTCTGGTTGGCCAGCGGCCGACCGTACGGGATGCTGGCCCAGTCCTCGCCGACCGCCCCGACGGGGTAGTGGATCGACCAGATGGACGCCTCCGTCGCCCCGCCGAGGCTCACCACGCTGAGGCCGGGCACCTGGGCGCGGATCTGGTCGGGCAGGGCCACCGGGATCCAGTCGCCGGAGAGCATCGCCAGCCGCAGGGTGGGCAACGCGGTGCCGGCCACCCCGAGGTACCCGGAGAGCATCTGGAGCTGGGCGGGAACGGAGTTCCACACGGTCACCCCGTGGGTGGCCACCAGGTCGGCCCAGTGCGACGGATCCGCGCGCCGCTCGGCGTCGGGGACGACCAAGGCCCCGCCCACGGACAGCGGGCCGAAGATGTCGTAGACCGACAGGTCGAAGCCGAGCTGGGACAGGCCGAGCACCCGGTCTCGCTCGCCGACGGCGAACCGGGCGTTGATGTCGAGGACGGTGTTCAGCGCCGCCTCGTGGGTGATCATGACCCCCTTCGGCGTCCCGGTGGAGCCCGAGGTGTGGATGACGTACGCCAGGTCCTCGGGCCGCGCCCCGCCCGGTTCGCGGGGCGGGTCGGCCGGCGGCACCTCTTCCAGCGCCACGACGACGACCCCGGGCGGCCAGGGCCCGGCGGCCAGGTCGCGGGAGGTCAGCACGTACCGCACGCCCGCACCGGTGAGGATCGTCTCGCGCCGGGCCGCGGGTTGCACGGTGTCCACCGGCACGTACACGGCGCTGGCGAGCAGCGCGCCGAGGACGGCCACGACCTGCCCCGGGCCGCGTTCCAGGGTCACCCCGACGAGGTCGCCGGGTACGCAGCCCGACTCGACGAGCCGGGCGGCGACGCCGGTGGCGCGGGCGGCCAGGTCGGCGTAGCTGAGCGTGGTCGTGCCGTGGATGACCGCCGGGGCGTCCGGGGTCCGTCGGGCCTGGGCGAATACCGCGTCGTGCAGGCGGGCGCGGGTCAGCGGGGTGGCGGTGGCGTTGACCTCCTCGCGGCGGCGCCGCTGCCGCTGCGGCAGCAGGCTCGACGGAACCCGCTGCCACGCCTGGTCGTCGGTGGCGAGCTGGCGCAGCAGCTGCTCGAACGCGGCGAACATGTCCTCGGCGACTCCGTCGGGCAGCACGCCATCGCGCACGTCCCAGTTGGTCGACAGCCCGCCGTCGCGCTCGGAGTTCTGGCAGTCGATGACGACCTGTGGGGTCTGGCTGATGCCGTAGCCGAGCCGCCCGTGCGACGCCGCGGCCGGGGCGCCGGCTTCGCCCAGGCCGATCGCGCTGGTGAAGACGACGGGGAACAGCGCCGCGTCGGCGCCGCGTCGGCGGGTGATCTCCCGCATCACCTCGATGCCGGAGAACGCCCGGTGGTCCATGTCCTGCCAGAGCTGGGCCTGTACGGCCCGGGCCCAGCGGTCGAAGGTCTCCGCCCCGCTCTGGCCGACCGCGAGCAGTTCCACCCCGGTGAAGTCGCCGACGACGGCGGGCACCTGGGGGTGCAGGGGCAGCCGGTTGAGCAGCGTGACGTTCAGGGTGAACGTGGGGCGGCGGCTCCACGCGGCGATGACGTGCGCGTACGCGGCGAGCACCGCGCAGGACGGGCTCACGTCGTGCTGGCCGGCGTGCTTGCGCAGCCCCTCCCACAGCTCGGGTTCCAGGGTGGCGGCCAGCCGGTGGAACCGGCCGTCGGTCTGCCGGGCGCGGCTGGTCAGCGGCAGCTCTGGGCCGGGTGGCAGGTCGTCCACGCGGCGCAGCCAGTAGTCGCGGTCGGCCTCTCGGTGGCTCGCCGTCCAGTTCCGCTCGGCCTGCAGGTAGTCCCGGAAGCCGATCTCCAGTGCGGGCAGCTGCTCGTTGCCGTGGTAGAGGTGGTGCAGCTCGTCGAGGATGATCTGGATGCTGACGAAGTCGGCGATGAGGAAGTCCACCGAGACGTGCAGCACGGCCTCGTCGTCGCCGCGGGTCACGCGTGCCTCGAACAGTGGCCAGGCGTCGGGCCGGAACACCCGGTGGTCCATCTCGGCCCGCACCTCGGCCACCCCGCGGTCGAACTCGCCGCGTTCGCGCCCGCGCAGGTCGTGTACGGCGACGTGGTAGTCGTCGACGTGCGGCAGCACCCGCTGGGAGCCGTCGATGTCGATCACAGCTCGGAGCATGTCGTGCCGGGCGATGAGCGCCCGCCAGGCGCGGGTCATCCGCTCCGGGTCCAGGTCCGGGTAGTGCAGCTCGCCGTAGCCGTGGCAGGCGACGCCGCCGTAGGCGAAGGTGGAGCCGCGGCCCAGCAGGTACGCCGACTGCACCTCCGTCACCGGGAACGGGTCGTGGCGGTGCTCCGGATCCGGCAGGACCCGCGGCAGCCGGCCGTTGGCCAGGTGGGCGAGAATCTCGTCGCGGCGGGCCCGCAGTTGCGCGCGCCGTTCGTCGGTCATGAAGCCGGCGGGCGCGCGGAACTTCAGCGTGCCGTCCTCGGCCCACAGCCGCAGTCCGGCCCGTTCGAGGTCGGTGACCAGCCGCTCGACGGGGATGCGGGGGTCGTTGCTCATATGACACCTTCCTCGACGTCGTCGTTGGCCGACGCACGGAGCTGCTCGTCGACGGCGGCCGCGAGCTGGGCGAGCGCGGGTACGGCGAACAGTTGTCGCAATGTCATGTCCACGCCGAGCCGCTGGCGCAGCGTCTCGAGCAGGCGGGTGGCCAGCAGGCTGTCTCCGCCCAGGGCGAAGAAGCTGTGCCGGCGGTCGTCGACCGGCTGGTCGAGCAGCTGCGACCAGAGCCCGGCGAGGAGTTCCTCGGTGGGCCCCTTGGGCGGCTCGGCCGTGTCGTCGAGCGGGTCGGCGCGCAGCAGTGTCCCGAGCCGCTGGCGGTCGACCTTGCCGTTGGCGGTCAGCGGCAGCCGGTCCAGCGTCACGACGTATTCGGGCACCATGTACGCGGGCAGTCGCTCGGCCAGCCAGCCGGCCAGGTCCGGCTCCGTACCTTCGGTGGCGGGTACGACGGCGAGGCCGATGTGCTGTGCCGGCGCCTGGCCGACGACCAGCGCCACCGCCCGCCCGACGAGCGGGTGGGCCTCGGCGTTGGCCTCGATCTCGCCCAGCTCGATGCGGTGCCCGCGCACCTTGACCTGGAAGTCGACCCGGCCGAGGAACTCCAGCGTCCCGTCCGGCCAGTACCGGCCGAGGTCGCCGGTGCGGTACCAGCGCCGGCCCTCGTCGTCGACGCCGAACTGCCGGGCGGTCAGCTCGGGGGCGTTGCGGTAGCCCAGCGCCACCCCGGCGCCGCCGATGCGCAGCTCCCCGGGCACCCAGTCCGGGCAGTCCCGGCCACGCGAGTCGGTCACTCGGTAGCGCTGGTTGCGCAGCGGGCGGCCGTACGGGATGGAGCGCCAGTGCTCCGGCACCGCCGCGACCTCGCACGCGTTGGACCAGATCGCGGCCTCGGTGGCGCCGCCGAGGGCGACGAACCGGGCGTGCGGGGCGACCCGTGCCAGCCGGCCCGGCAGGTCGAGGCCCACCCAGTCACCGGAGACCAGGGCCAGCCGCAGGCCGGCCGGCGGGTGCTCGCCGGCCGCCACGAGCAGCATGTCCAGCAGCGCGGGCACCGAGTTCCAGACGGTCACCCGCCACCGGTGGGCCAGCCACGCCCAGCGGCGGGCCTCCCGGCGGTCCTCGTCGGCCAGCACGACCAGCGCCCCACCGGCGGCCAGCAGCCCGAACACGTCGTAGACGGACAGGTCGAAGTCCAGCGCGGAGACCGCCAGCACGCGGTCCTCCGGGCCGACCCCGTACCGGGAGTTGATGTCGGTCACCGTGTTGACGGCCGCCCGGTGGGTGATCTCCACCCCCTTGGGCTCCCCGGTGGAGCCGGAGGTGAAGATCGTGTAGGCCAGCGCGTTCGCGGCGACCGTCACCGGCCCGCGCAGCGGGGGCCCGTCCAAGTCGGGGGCCACTGTGGGCAGGTGGTGCGCGCCGGCGCGGCCCACCACGGCGGTCACCTGCGCCTTGGCGTAGATCCGATCGCGGCGGGCGGCGGGCTGGTCGACACTGACGGGCACGTACGACGCGCCGGCGGCCAGCACGCCGAGCACCGCGGCGACCTGTTCCGGCCCGCGGGGCAGGGTGACGGCGACCGCGTCGCCCGGTTCCACCCCGGCGCGTAGCAGCGCCCCGGCGATCCGCAGCGCCCGTGCGGCCAGCTCGCCGTAGCTGATCGATGTCTCACCGTACGCGACCGCGAGCCGGTCGGGGTCGCGGGCGGCGTGGGCGAAGAACGGCTCGTGCAGGGTGTGCCCGGGCGCCGGGGCGTCGGTGGCGTTGACGGCGGCCCGGACGGCACGCTGCGCCGGCGGCAGCATGTCCGGCAGCGGCCGGTCCCACTCGCCCTCGGCGAGCCAGCACAGCAGCCGGTGGTAGGCGTCGAACATGGCGTCGAGCAGCCCGTCGGGGAACAGCTCGTCGACGCTGTCCCAGTTGAAGGTCAGCCCGCCGTCGCGTTCCATGACCTGGTTGTCCAGCCACACCTGTGGGGTCTGCGAGATGCCCCAGGTCAGCTCGCCGAACGGGAACCGCATGTTGACCAGGTCCGCGGCCACGCCGAGCGCGCTGGTGAACACGATCGGCATGCTGACCGTGCCGCTGTTGCGCCGGCGCGCCAACTCCCGCAGCACCCACAGGGCGGAGACGTCGTTGTGTTCCAGCCCGGCCCACAGGTCCTGCTGGAACCGGTGGGCGGTCTCCCGCCATGGCTCGCCCGCGTCCCCCCGGTAGCCGACCAGGACCAGCGAGGTGAAATCGCCGAGGATCGCGCCGATGTCCGGGTGCACGTCGTGGCGCTGGAACATGGTCAGGTTCAGCGTCAGCTCGTCCTGCCCGCTGTACGCGCTGAGCACCTCGGCGTACGCGGTGGCGAGGACCGCGGCCGGGGTGAGCCGGTGGTCGCGGGCGCGGCGGGTGATCGCCGCCCACTGCTCGGGGGTGAGGCTGCGCTCGCGGCGGACGAACCGCGGGGCGACCAGGGTGTCGGGGTCGACGGCCAGCGGCAGCGCGGCGGCCGGGGCGATGTCGTCCAGGCGTCCGCGCCAGTACGCCCCCGCCCGGTCCACCGCCTCCGGCGGCGGCGCCGCGCCGAGCACATAGTCGCGGAACGACACCCCCAGCGGGCGCAGCTCGGCGCCGGGGTCGCGGTAGAGGGTGGACAGCTCGGAGAAGAAGATGACGATGCTCAGCGCGTCGAGCACGATGTAGTCGAAGCTGAACGCGACGCGGGTGCCGCCGGGGTGACGCACGGCCTGGATGTCGATCAGCGGCCACCGGGACGGGTCGGGGACGCGGTGGGACAGCTGCTCGCGCAGCGTCGCCAGGTGCTCCTGCCCCTCGTGCACGGTGATGGTGAACGGCGGCACCTCCGGCAGGATCCGCTGGTCGCCGTTGTCGTCGAAGACGGCGCGGAGCATCTCGTGCCGGGCGATGAGCGTGTCGACCGCCTGGCGCAGCCGGTCGAGGTCGACGTCCCGGCCGTCGAACTCCCAGTACCAGTGGGAGCCGACCCCGCCGAGCGCGAAGTCGTCGGTGCGCCCCAGCCAGTACGCGCGCTGCACGTCCGTGGGCGGGAACGGCTCGTGCCGGTGGGCCGGGTCGGCGGTCAGCTCACGCCGCTCGGTGGGCGTGCCCGCGTCGCCGGCCGTATCCTCGGTGTGCAGCCGCGCCGCGAAGCCGGCCAGGTCGCGGGCGTGGAACAAATGGTGCAGTTCGGCGCGGGCGATGCCGGCCTCGCGCAGCCGGGCCAGCAGCCGGGTGGCGACCAGGCTGTCGCCGCCGAGGGCGAAGAAGTTGTCCTCGCGGCGTACCTCGGGCACGCCGAGCAGCTCCGACCACAGGGCGGCCACGGTGGTCTCGACGCCGCCGCGGGGCGCGGTGCCGGTGGCCGCGGGTCGCGCGGCGAGCAGCTCGGGCAGCCGGGCGCGGTCGATCTTGCCGTTGGCCGACAGCGGGAACGCGTCGAGGACCACCACGACGGCCGGCACCATGTAGGGCGGAAGCTGTTCGGCGGCGCGCTGGCGGATCGACTGGGGGTCGGCTCCGGTCTGGGTGACGGTGACGGCGGCGGCGAGGGTGTCTCGCTCGACGACCTGGGCGACCGCCCGGGAGACGTCCGGGTCGCGTTCCAGCACGGCTTCGATCTCGCCCAGCTCGATCCGGTGTCCCCGGATCTTGACCTGGAAGTCGGTGCGCCCGAGGAAGTCCACTGTGCCGTCGGGCCAGTACCGGGCCAGGTCGCCCGTGCGGTACCAGCGCTGCCCGGCGTGCTCCACGAACCGGTCGGCGGTCCGCTGCGGGTCGCCCGCGTAGCCGGCGGCGACCGAGCGCCCGCCGATCCAGAGCTCGCCAGGTACCCAGTCCGGCCGGTCCCGGCCGTGCTCGTCGACGACCCGCATGAGCTGGTTGCGCAACGGCACGCCGTAGGGCACCGACCGCCAGTGCGGCGGCGGGTCGACGGGGGCGGGCTGCACGGTGGAGTGGATCGCCGTCTCGGTGGTGCCGCCGAGGCCGTACAGCCGGCTGGCCGGGGCCAGCCTGGCCAGCCGGCCGGCCAGGTCGAGGCCGACCCGGTCGCCGCCGAGTACGGCGAGCCGCAGCGGCAGCGGGCTCTCCCCGGTCGCGTCCGACGCCTCGGTCTCGGCCTGGGTCAGCAGCAGGTCGAGCACGGCCGGGACGGACTGCCAGACCGTCACCCGGTGCTCGTGGACCAGGCGCAGCCAGGCGGCCGGGTCGCGGCGGGTGTCCTCGGTGACGGTGACGACGGCGCCACCCGCGCCAAGCAGGGCGAACATGTCGAACACGGACAGGTCGAAGTCGAGGGCCGAGACCGCCAGGACGCGGTCGTCCGGGCCGATCGCGAACCGCCGCACGAGGTCGTCGAGGGTGTTCCGGGCCGCCCGGTGGGGCACCCGCACCCCCTTCGGCACACCGGTGGAGCCGGAGGTGAACAGCAGGTAGGCGTCCTGCTCGGGGTCGACCGCCAGCGCGTCATCACGCAACGGCACGCCGGTGGCGGGGACGGTGAGCATCGTCGAGGAGTCGGCGGGCGACAACCCGGCCGCGGCCCCGGCGGTGGTGACGGTGAGCCGGACCCCGGCGGTGGCCCGGATCAGCTCGCGCCGGGCGTCGGGCTGGTCGACGCCGATCGGCACGTACACGCCGCCGGCGCGCAGCACGCCGAGCACCGCCACGATCTGGTCGGGGCCCTTCGGCAGGGTGACGGCGACGGCGTCGCCGGGGGCCAGGCCACGGGCGGTCAGCTCGTCGGCCAGTGCCTGCGCCCGGCCCGCCAGTTCGCCGTACGTGAGCACGCCCGCCTGGTCCGGTCCGTGCAGCACGGCCGGGCGGTCGGGCTCGCGGGCTGCCCGGGCGAAGACGTCGTGGTGCAGCGGCCTGTCGTCGGTGGGGCCGGCGGTGTCGTTGGCCGCCGCCCGCGCGGCCAGGGTGCGGGCGGGCAGCGCGATCGGGGCGCGCCGGGACCAGTCCGTGGCCGGGTCGAGCAGCCAGTCGACGATTCCCAGATAGGCGGCGAACATGTCGTCGACGAACCCGTCGGGGAACAGCTCGTCCACGACGTCCCAGTTGAGATAGAGGCCGTCCTCGCGCTCCGTGATCTGGTAGTCGAGCCAGACCTGGGGCGTCTGGGACATGGTCCAGCCGGGCGGGCCGAAGCAGTCACGGACGTCTGCGTCGAACAGCTCGCCGAGGTTCAGCGCGCTGGTGAAGACGACGGGCGCGCCGACGGGCTGGCCGGTCCGGGCGCGGGACAGGTCGCGCAGCACGTCGACTCCGCTGTACGCCGAGTGGGCGGCGTCGCTGCGCAGCCGGTCCTGGTGCCGGCGGACGAGGTCGACGAAGCCGGCCGGGCCGGTCGTGTCGATCTCCAGCAGAATCAGGTTGGTGAAGTCGCCGACCACCGCGCCGACTTCGGGATGGACGGGGCGCCGGTCGTACATCGGCAGGTTCAGCACGAACCGGCCGCTGCTGCTCCAGGCGGCCAGCACCTCGGCGAAGGCGGTGAGGAACACCATCGACAGGGTGACTCCCGCCGCCGCCGAGCGCCGTCCCAGTTCCGCCTGCTGCTCCGGGGTCAGCCAGTGGTACCGGCGGACCACCCGGTGGCCCTGCACGGTGGCCGGGTCGACGGCGGTCGGCAGTTGGGGCGGGCCGGGCAGCGTGGCCAGCCGCTCGCGCCAGTACTCGCGGGCCCGGTCCCGAGCCGCGTCGGGCCGGGCGGCGATGGTGGCCAGGTACGCGGGATAGCTGAGGCCCACGGGGGCCACCTGCCGGTCCGGGTTCCGGTAGAAGGCCGCCAGGTCCGACAGGATGAGCCGGAAGCTGTGGGCGTCGGCGACCAGCATCTCGACGTGCACGTGCACCCGGGTGGCACCACCGGGCAGCAGGGACAGCTGGATGTCGAAGGTCTCCGCCTCCTCCACCCGCAGCCGCCGGTGGGACAACCGGTGGCGCAGCCGCGCCAGCTCTTCCTCGCACCGGCGCGGCGACAGCTCACGCAGGTCGTGCACCGTTAGGCCCGGCCACGGGCTCTCCGGCCGGATCTGCTGGGTGCCGTCGGCGTGGAACTCCGCCCGTAGCATGCCGTGCCGGTGCAGCACGGCGCGGACGGCGGCGTCGAGCCGGTCCGGTTCGACGCCGGACCCGTCGAACTCGTTGTAGAAGTGGGCGCCCACGCCGCCCAGGGGCTGCCCGTCGGCCCGGCCGATCCAGTACGCGTGCTGCATCGTGGCCAGGCCGAACGGCGCGGACTCAGCCACGGCCACCGGCGGCAGCTGCGCCGGGCGGGTCTCGGCGTGACGCTTCGCGACCAGCTGCCACCACTGTGCGAGGGTGCGCCACTCGACGAGCTCGCTGAAGGTGACGGGGACGCCTCGGCTGTGCCAGCGGCTGGCCAGCCGCATGACCGCGATCGAGTCGAGGCCGAGCACCAGCAGATCGTCGTCGTCCCCGACGAGTGACGGCGGGCACTCGAGGGCCTCCGCGACGTCCTCGCGCATCCGGTCGAGGGTCAGGGTTGGATCGGTGTCGACGGCAACGTCCAATGTCGCGTCTCCTCAGTCAGCCTCTACCACGTCTCCGGTCGGCTGGCGCTAAGCTATCAGCGACTCATGACTTGGGTCTAGAGACAGTCGATGATACTCGGAAAGACTCGTCAGACAGGCGAGGGGAAAGGCGACGGGCGGCGGGCGGAGGAGCGGCGTGGGCGAGCGGCTCGGCAGCGGCGAGTGCCTGGTGTGGCGGTGCCCCGCCGGGCCGGTCCCCGAGCGGCTGCACGCCCTGCTTGACGACGCCGAACGCGCGCGGGCGCGGCGGCTGGGCCACGACGCTGCCCGCACCCGCTTCGTGGCGGGCCGCGTCGCGGCGCGGCTGCTGGCCGCCCGGCACGCCGGCACAACGCCGCGCGAGGTTGTCTTCTCCTCGACGTGCCGGCACTGCGCCGGCCCGCACGGCCGGCTGGAGGTGCACACCGGTGCGGGCGTGCTGCACGTGTCGGTGTCGCACTCGGCCGAGCGGATCGTGGTGGCGATCGCCCGCGACACGGTCTGCGGCGTCGACATCGAGCGGGTGGCCCTGCGTGGTGGCCGGATCCCGGTCTCGGCGCTCTCCCCCGCCGAGCGTCGGGTGCTGGCCGGCCTGCCGCAGCCGCGGCGACTCGCCGCGTTCATCCGGTACTGGTCCCGTAAGGAAGCCATCCTCAAGGCGACCGGGGACGGCCTCGTGCCGTCGCCGGCCGACCTGACCGTCAGTGCCCCGGATGCCCCCGCGCGCCTGCTGAGCTGGGCAGACCGGCCGCCGCCGCACATCAGCGTGCACCTGCGGGACCTGGCCGTCGGCGACGACTACCGCGGCGCGCTGGCCACGCTCGGCCGGCCACTGTCGGTTGTCGAGCGTGATGTTGACCCTCGCGCAGAGGCGAGTCACCTATGATGAACCACACCGGACGGATTGACTCCATACGAGAAGAGGCTTCATGTCGGAACGTTCGTTCTCTCCGGTCATCCCCTTCCTGCGCTACCAGGATCCGACGGCTGCCGTTGACTGGCTCGTCAACGCGTTCGGCCTGGAGCGTTTCGACGTCACCGAGGTCGACGGCAAGGTGGTGCACGCCGAGCTGAGCTGGGGTAACGCCACGATCCAGCTCGGCGGCGGCGGCCCGAACGACTCGCTGGGCATGGTCAGCCCACGCGAGCTGCCCGCGACCAGCGGCGGCGTCTACATCTGCGTCGGCGACGCGACGGACGTCGACAAGCACTACGAGCGGTCGGTGCAGGCCGGCGCCAAGCTGGTCTACGAGCTGCATGACACCTCGTACGGCTCCCGCGACTACGGGGTGTACGACCTCGAGGGTCACGTCTGGAGCTTCGGCAGCTACCTGCCCCGCGAAGCGTCGGCATAGGGTTTCCGGCAAACACGCGTAAACACTTGCCCGGGCAGCGGGTCCGGGCCAAGACTGGCAGGCATGGATGCCTCCGGTCTGCCGCCCAGGTTCGACGCGCTCGACCCCGCTGTCCTGCACGATCCCTATCCGACCTATGCGCGGCTGCGTGAGGCCGGACCGCTGTGCCGGTTCGGCCCCGGCAGCTGGGGCGTCACCCGGCACGCCGACGTCATGGCGTTGCAGCGCGACCCCCGCCTCGGCAGCGAGTTCCCCGAGGCCTACCACCACCTGTCGGTGGGCGAGGGACCGGCCAGCCACTTTTTCCAGCGCATCATGCTCTACCGCGACCCGCCTGACCACGTCCGGCTCCGGCGGCTGATGAGCGGCGCCTTCACCCCGGCCGTGGTGCGGCGGATGCGCGGCTACATCGAGCAGACCGTGGACCAGCTCCTGACCCCGGCGCTGGAGACCGGCACCTGCAACGTGGTGCGCGACCTGGCGTACCCGCTGCCGGTGCTGGTGGTGTCCACGTTGATGGGCATCCCGCCCGAGGCCCACGACGACGTCCGGCAGCACGCCATGCGGCTCGGGCGGGCGTTCAGCGCCATCGTTCCCGAGGCCGCCCGGGGCGCGGCGCACGAGTCCGTGGAGTGGCTGCGCAAGTACATCGGCGGCCTGCTCGACGAGCGCCGTGCGGCGCCCGGGGACGACCTGCTGTCGACGCTGTTGCGGACCGAGAACGACGGGGACCGGCTGACCCACGACGAGATCGTGGACAACACCGTCTTCTCGTTCTTCGCCGGCTTCGAGACGACCGTCCACCTCATCACCAACGGGTTCGCCGCGCTGCTGCGGGCGCCGGACCAGTTCGCCCTCCTGCGCGCCGACCCCGGCCTGGTGCCCGGCGCGGTGGAGGAGTTCCTCCGCTTCGAGGCGCCCATCCAGGGCACCGCCCGGCTGGTCCGGGAGCCGGTGCGGATCGGGTCGCGCACCGTGCGGGCCGGACGGGTGCTGGTGCTGATGCTGGGCTCGGCGAACCACGACGAGGCGGTCTTCCGCCTTCCCGACAGGCTGGACGTCACCCGCAGCCCGAACCCGCACGTCACCTTCGGCGGCGGCGGGCACTTGTGCCTGGGCGCGTTCCTGGCCCGCACGGAGGCGCAGGTCGTCTTCGACTGGGTGCTGCGTCGTACCCGCTCGGTCGAGCAGGCCGGCGACCTGGTTCGGGAGAGCGACACGCCGTTCCGCGCCTTCGCCCACGTGCCGCTGGCCGTCCGGCCCGCCTGACGCCGGTGGCGGCCCGCCGCGGCCCCCGGTCGGCCGGGCCGCGCGGGCGCGGCCGGGCCGACATCGGTGGGCGGTCGAGCCCGCGTACGGCCCTCGGGCCGCCCGGCGGGGGTCGGATCAGGCCGGCGTGGCGGCGAGGATGGTCAGCGTGGCCGTCGGCCGGACGGTGTCCAGCCGCAGCCCGGCACGGCCGAGCAGGGCCTCGGTTTCCTCGGCCGTGCGGTGGGTGCCGCCGGTGAGCACCAGCGTGTGCACGTCATACAGCTTGGCTACGTCGTAGGTGTCCCCGGCGGGCAGGACGGCCTCCAGCAGCAGCAGCCGACTGTCCGACCGCATCGCCTCCCGGACCCGGCGGAGCACCGCCACCACCTGGTCGTCGCCGAACCCGGGCAGCACCGTCTTGAGCAGGTACGCGTCCGCGTCGGCGGGCAGCGGGTCGAAGAAGCTGCCGGGGACGATCGCGCACCGGTCGCGCACCCCCGCCTCGGTCAGGACCCGGTCGGCCGCCGCGACGACGTGCGGCAGGTCCAGCAATGTGCCGCGCATCGCGGGGTACCGTCCGAGCAGGCCGGCGAGGAAGCCGCCGTCACCGCCGCCGACGTCGACCACGTGGGACAGCTCCCCCCACGGGTGGCAGGGCAGCACGGTACGCAGGTGCAGCCGGGTGACGGCGTGCATCCAGCGGTCCACCCGCCGGCTTTCGTCCGGGTTCCCGGCCAGGTGGCTCCAGTAGTCCGTGCCGTGCGCCCGGTCGAAGGCGGCCTCGCCGGTGCGCAGGCTGTGCGGCAGCATCGCCCATGCCTGCACGTCGGAGGCGAGCAGCGTGTAGACGGCGCGCACCGACAGCGGGTGGTCGCTACGCAGCGGCTGGGCCAGGGGCGTCAGGGCGAACACCTCCGGCTCCGGCTCCGTGAAGATGCCCTTGGCCGCCAGCGCCCGCAGCGCCCGGCACAGCGACCGCTCGTGCGCACCGACCGCGGCGGCGAGCTCGGCCACCGGCCGTGGCCCGTCGATGAGCAGGTCGGCGATCCCCAGGTCGCTGACCGCCCGCACGGTCATCGGCACGATGACATCGGCCAGCTCCGCCAGCCGCATCAGCGACGACAGGTCCATCGGCGGCCGCTGCCGGACGCCCGTTCGCTCAACCACCGCGCCTACCCTCCACGAATTGGATCAGATCCAGCCGGGCGAGCCCGTCCCGCACCCGAGGGGTCATCAGCCCGATCTGGTCCAGCGCCCGGCCTACCCGGGAGAAGATGGCCTGCCGGTAGGCGACCATCAGCTCGTTGCGGGCGGCGAAGTCGAGCCCCTCGGCCATCGGGATCTCCATGCGTTCCCAGATGTCACCGAGCAGGAACCGGCGGCGGATCAGGGCGGCGGCCTCCAGCACCAGCTCCTCCCGCTCGGCCCGCTCGCGAGAGGTCATCTCGTCGTACAGGCCGCGCAGCGACAGCACGCCGAACGACACGTGTCGGGCCTCGTCCCTCGCCACGAGGCCGGTGATCCGCTTGATCAGCGGGTCGTGGAAGGTGCTGTGTGCCAACCGAAACGCGGCCATCGCCAGCGCCTCGACCATGATCTGCATGCCCAGCGAGATGACGTCCCAGCGGTTGTCCTCGAGGATGTCGGACAGCAGCAGCGCCAGCGGCTCGGAGATCGGGTACGGCCGCTCGATCTTCTCCCTCAGGTAGCGGGAGAAGACCTCCACATGGCGTGCCTCGTCCACCGCCTGAGTCGCCGCGTACAGCTTGCTTTCCAGTCCGGTGACGATCTCCACCAACCGGGCGGCGACGACCATGGCCGCCTGCTCGCCGTGCAGGAACTGGCTGACCATCCACACCTGGAGTTCCCAGCGGAACTCGTCCCAGGCTGGCCGGCCCCGCCGGGCCAGCGGGGACGCGGCGAACGCGGCCATGGCGAAGGCGGAGTCGTCGGGCAGCGGCGCCCCGAAGGGCACGTCGAGGAGCCAGTCGATTTCGTCGACGCTCCACTGCGCCTGCTTGGCACGCTGGTAGAGCAAGCCGGTGCGGGAGTCCGAGGGTTCGTAGTTCCAGTTGAGCCGCGCGTCCTGGGTCGAGCGCACTACCAACTCGCTCATAGCAGCAAAGACTAGTTCGCCATACGCGCAAAGCCAATGGAAAGACTATCCTGCCGTTGTGGAAGCACTCGAAACACCCGCCTCGGTCTCCCAGCGGCTGCTGTGGATGATCAAGCACTACCGGTCGGACTTCGGCGCGCTGAACTGCCCGGTCGTCTGCCGCATCGTGGGGCGCCTGGACGAGCGGGCGTTACAGGCCGCGGTGGGCCAGCTCGTGGTCCGGCACGAGTCGCTGCGGACGACCTTCCACGGCCGCGGCGCACGCCTCGTGCAGCGCGTGCACGCCCCGCGCCCGCAGCCGCTGGTCTGGGCCGACGCGACGGCAGCGGGCGAGTCGCCGGACGCGGCGCTGGCCCGGGAGCTCCAGACGCCGATCGACCCCGGGCAGTGGCCGGCGCGGGCGAGCGTCTGGCGGGTCGGCCCGCGAGAGCACCTGTTCTGCCTCAACCTGCACCACCTCGTCACCGACGCGTGGTCCACCGGCATCCTGCTGCGCGACCTGGTTGCCTGCTACGACGCCGCCTGCGGCGGGGCCAGCGTCCCCACGCCGGTGGGCTGGCAGATGGCCCGCTTCGCGCAGGCGCAGCAGGAGCTGCTGGCCTCGGACCAGCTCGCCCGGTATCAGCGGTACTGGCGACGCCAGCTCGAGGGCAGCCAGATTCCCCGGCTCGACGCGCTCTATCCGGCCGCGGACGCCACCGGCGCCGCCACGGCGGCGACCCGATCAGTCGCGGCGGAGCTGCCGGCCGCGACCGTGGCCGGGCTGCGGGAGCTGGCGAGGCGGGAGAAGACGACCATGTTCACGGTGCTGCTCGCGGCCTTCCACGCCCAGCTGCACCGCCTGACCGGCCAGCCCGACCTGGCGGTAGCGTCGATGTTTGCCAACCGGTCCCGGCCCGAGGTACGCGACACCGTCGGCCTGCTCGCCGGCATGGTGCTGCTGCGCGCCCAGGTCGCCCGTCAACGCAGCTTCACGGACCTGGTACGCCACGTGCACGTCGCGGTGATCAGCGCGTTCGCGTACCAGGACCTGCCCTTTCATCTGCTGCCGGCCGGCCTCGTCGACACCGGCGGCGGGCGGGCCGACGACGTGATGTTCAACGTGATGTCGCCCCTGCGGCATGACCTGACCGGCGGCGGCGCGCGCTTCGAGCTGGTGGTTCCCACGGAGATCGGCAGCCGCTTCCCGTTCGAGCTGGCCCTGGCCCCGGTGGGCGAGCACCGGGTGCAGGCCGTGCTGTTCCGCGCCGGGGGTTGGGCCGACCCGGCGCTCGGGCAGGACTTCCTGGCCGGCTACCTGGATGTCGCGGCGGCGGCGGCGCGCCGTCCGGACATGGCGCTGGCGTCGCCCGGGCGGTGACGGGTCGCGGCAACGCCAACGGTATTGACAGCGTCACAGGCATCCTGAGAACCTCTCAACACATACTCGTAAATGCACGTGGATAGCAGGAAAGGCAAGTGCTCACCGGGATAGCAGGTCAATCCGGGGCCGGTCGGCCGGCCCGAGGCGGAAGGGACCGTTGATGACGCTGCGACTGCACTGGTTCCTGCCACTGCACGGCGACGGCCGGGAGGTGGCCAAGAGCGCGGACGGAGCGGACGGGACCAGGAACATCCGGCGGGAGCCGGAGCTGAACTATCTCAGCCAGGTCGCCCGGGCCGTCGACGGGCTCGGCTTCGCCGGCGCGCTGGTGCCGACCGGCCTGTTCTGCGAGGACCCCTGGCTGCTGTCCACGGCGCTGTCGCAGCAGACCCGCAGCATGCACTTCATGATCGCCTGCCGGCCCAGCGCGCTACCGCCGATGGTGTGCGCCCAGTCGGCCGCGACGTTCCAGCGGCTCTCCGGCGGCCGGCTGATGCTCAACATCGTCACCGGCGGGGACGCCGACGAGCAGCGGCGCTACGGCGACTGGCTCGACCACGACGAGCGCTACGCCCGCACCGAGGAGTTCCTCGACGTCTTTCACCGCGCCTGGCACGGCGAGCCGTTCGACTTCCACGGCGACCACTACCAGATCAAGGCCGGGATGCTGACCCGGCCACACGACGTACGGCCGACGATCCTGCTGGGCGGCTCCTCGGCGGCGGCGCAGCGGGTGGCCGCCGCCCACGCCGACGTCTACCTGGCGTGGGGCGAGCGACCGGACGGGCTGGCCACTCTCACCGGCCGGGTCGCCGAGCTGGCCGCTGCCCGGGGCCGCAGCGTCGAGTTCGGCACCCGGTTCCACGTCATCAGCCGGGACACCGCGCAGGAGGCGTGGGCGGTGACCCGCCGGCTGCTCGACGGCATGGACGCCAGCCGGATCGCCGACGCCCAGCGGCGGTTCCGCCGCACCGACTCGGAGGGGCAACGCCGGATGGCCGCCCTGCATGGCGGCCGGGTCGACGACCTGGAGGTGTACCCGAACGTGTGGGCCGGCTACGGCCTGGTCCGCCCGGGCGCCGGCGCCGCACTGGTCGGCAGCCACGAGCAGGTGGCCGAGCGGATCGAGGAGTACCACACGCTGGGCATGAACCATCTCATCCTCTCCGGGCAGCCCCACCTGGAGGAGGCGTACAACTTCGCCGAGGGCGTGCTGCCGCTGCTGCGGCGCCGGGGGCTGCTCGGGCTGGAGGCGTCGTGAGGGACCGGAGCGCGCTGGTGCAGACGACGCTGCTGGTGGGCAGCCCTCGCAAGGGCTCCCGTACCGGCGGGATCGCCATCCGGCTGATGGAGGAACTGTCGCCAGCCCTCGCCGCGCAGGGCGTCGAGCTCGCCCGACCGGACATCGTCGACCTCGCCGACGTCGGTGCCGCGCTGCCGCTGCGCGCCAGCCGCAGCGTGCCGTTGGGGCCGGAGATAGAGCGGTCCCTGGGCCTGGTCCGCCGGGCCGGCCTGCTGATGGTGGTCAGCCCGACATTCAAGGGCACCTACACCGGCCTGCTGAAGCTGTTCCTGGACATGCTCCCGATGGACGGGCTGGCCGACTGCGTCGCCGTCGGGGCGATGACCGCCGGCTGGGCCAAGCACCGCGGCGCCGGGGACCAGTACCTGCGCCCGCTGCTGACGGAGCTCGGCGCGACCGCGCCGGTTCCCTGCCTGTCGATCCTCGAGGAGGAGTTCGAGGACGTGCCAGAGGTCGTCGCGGGGTGGTCGCGCCGCTGGGCGCCCGCGCTCGGGGCGGTGGTGCGCCACCAGCACCAAAGTGCTCCGCCGCTCGTTTCCCACCCGCTGACCGGCGCTCGGGCCTCCTGAGCGTCCCCACCCAACCGTCACGCCAGCAGCACGGAGGAGATCGACCATGACCGAGCAGACCGCTCCCGCCCGCCGTACCGAGGAGGAGATCCGCGCTACCGTGGCGGCGATCATCTCCGACATGGCGCCGAAGGACAGCGTGGAGGCGACCGCGGACTCCCACCTCATCAAGGACCTGGGCTACCACTCCCTGGCCCTGATGGAGGTGGCGTTCGCCATCGAGGACGAGTTCGACCTCGACCCCATCGACGAGGACACCGCACGCAAGATCACCACGGTCGGCGCCGTGCAGGACCTGGTGGTCCAGCGGCTCGCGGAGCGCGACGGGGCCTGAGCACGTATCGGGGCAGGGTCCGGGTCGCCCCGGACCCCTCCCACACCACTTGACGTGCGGGTCCGCATCCGGCCGTCGGGGCAGCACCACCTCGTCCCCAGCGGGCTCCCGCGGCCGAACGAGTGCCCCTCCCGTGCGCGCCTGCGCGACGAACGCGGCGGCCTGCTGGTCACCCCGGCCGGCCTGGTGCCGTTCAACCCGTCAGTCGATAGAGCCGGTGGAAGCGGTCGTTGACGGCGAGGACGGTCATTCCCGAGAAGCCGGCCTTGACCGCCAACTCGCGCACCATCCCGGGACGCAACACCGTGCCAGTGCCCGTCGAATCTTCCCCGGTGCGGCTCGCGGGCAGGCAGTGCAGCACGCTCGTGCCGTACTGGAACCGCTCCACGTCGTCGCCGGGGGCCGTGAAGGCCGGCGCGACCTTGGCGTCCATCACGAGCACGGCGCCGCCGGCGGCGCGCAACTGCCGGCACGCCTGGAGCACGGCGACCGGTTGGGACACCTCGTGCAGCGCGTCGAAGAGGCACACGAGGTGGTACTCGCCCGCCAGCTGGGGGTCGGCGGCGTCGCGACGGGCGAAGCGGACCCGATCTGCGACGCCCGCCTCGGCGGCGTGCCGCTCGGCCTGCCGCAGGGCGGCCCCGTCGAGGTCCAGGCCGGTCACCTCGGCACGCGGGTACGCCCGGGCTAGCGCGATGCTCGACCAGCCGGTCCCGCAGGCGACGTCGGCGATGCGCTGCCCGGGCGCGTCGAGCCGGGCGTGCACGTCGGGCAGTTGCTCGGCGATCCAGCCAGCGAGCTGGTGGGCGAACAGGGCCCGGTTGGCGCCGGAGTGGCCGTCGCGCCAGTCCACGCCGAACACGTCGTCGGGCACGCCCGCACCGCTGCGGTAGGCCGCCAGGAGGTCCGGCAGGGCGGCGGCGACACCCCCGAGGGGCAGCACGGCGAGGGAGGCCAGGGACATCGGGTCGTCCGAGACCGTCAGGACGGCGGCGTGCCCGGCGGGCAGCCGGTACGCTCGCCGCTCGGCCGGCAGCCGGGCGTCGTCGGTCTCGACGATGCCGCAGACGGCCTGCTGTTCCAGCCACTCTCTGGCGTAGCGGGGGGCGACGCCGGCGGCATGGGCCAGCTCGTCCGGGCGCAGCGGTCCCGGCGCGGTGGCCAGCGCCTCGTACAGGCCGAGCTTGACCCCCAGGTACGCCGACAGCAGCTCCTGGGTGGCGAGAAGAGACTTCCACATTCTCATCGCGAACACGTGTGTCTGCGCGTCAGACGCCGTCATGAGGTACCTCCCCAGCCGGTTCGGCTGTGCTTTTCAGAGTGTCTACACACAACAGTCTCGTGTCTGTTGCGACGATACAGGCAGACAGTACGATGGTCATCGGTCGTTCCGGGGCGCCTGGGTGGATCGAGCGGGCGCGGCCCGGTATTCGGACCGGCACGCCAGACCGGAGGGCGAGGATCGGCATGACGACTCTGCAAATGGTCCGTGATCTCCTTCCGGAGATCGTCAAGCACGCCGACGAGGTCGAGCGGGTGCGGGGGCTTCCGGAGCAGCTGCTCGACGGGCTGCGCGCGGCGGGTTGCCTGCGCATGCTCGCGCCCGTGGAGCACGGCGGCACCGGCCTGAGCGTGCCGGACACGCTGCGGGTCGTCGAGACGCTGGGCACGGCGGACGGGTCGGTGGCCTGGATGGTCGGCCAGGTTGCCCTGTCCCAGCTCATCATCGGGTGCGCGCCGGCGGCGACCGTCGCGGCGATCTTCGCCGACGGCCCGGACGTCTACGCCGCCGGCGCGGTGGCCCCGAAGGGCCGGGCCACCGAGGTCGACGGCGGGTGGCGGATCTCCGGTCAGTGGCCGTTCGTCACCGGCTGCGAGCGCGCCGCCTGGGTGTACCTCAACTGTGTCCTGGTGCGGGGGCGCGCGGTGGCGTTGGACGGGGACCGGCCCGCCACCCGGATCATGCTGCTGCCCGCCGCAGACGTCACGGTGGTCGATACCTGGCACACCCTCGGCCTACGCGGCACGGGTAGCCACGACCTCGCCGTCTCCGGCGGCTTCTGCCCGACGGAGCGGGCCGTGGAGCTGGTGCCCGGGTCGGCGACAGCGGAGCGGGCGGCGATGAGCATCGCGCAGTCCAGCCTCATCATCGCGGCGGCGGCGCTGGGCGTCGCCGAGGCGGCCCTGCGGGACGTCGTCGAGCTGGCGGCGGGCGGCAAGCGGCCGGCGCTGAGCGCGAAGCGGCTGGCGGCCTCAGCCGCCTTCCAGGAGCGGCTGGGCGAGGCGCGGATGGTGGTGCAGGCGGGTCGGGCGCTGCTCTACGACCAGGGCCGCGATGAGTGGGGTGGGTACGCGGGCCCGGACGCGGCGCTGCGGCGAGCGCAGGTGCGTGCGGCTGCCGCGCAGGCGACCGCTCTGGCGGTCAGGGCGACCGACGCGGCCTTCGAGTTGGCTGGCGGGACAGCGGTGTACGACTCTTCTCCCCTGTCCCGGCGGCTGCGGGATGTCAACACTGCCCGCCAGCACTTCGTGGCCAGCCGCAACTCGTACGTCGCCTTCGGCGCACACCTGGTGGGTGAGGGGGGTGACGGCGGCCCGCTGTGACTCGTGGGCCGCGTCGTCACTTGACGCTGGGGATGACACCCTTGCGTCGCAGGCGGGTGATCCACCCCTGCGCGGTGTGGGTGGGCACGTCGTAGTGTTTGGCGACCCCGGTGACGGTGCGGTTCTTGAGGTAGATGTCCTTGAGTTCGCTCGGGTCCGGCATACGCCGGTAGGCGCGGTCTGGCTTGGTGGCCCGGCTCGGCGCGGCGATACGGTAGGGCCTGGCGGTGTCCAGGCTCTCGGCCGGCGCGGCGGCGGCCGCGGGACGCTTGGCGGCAAACGCCTGCATCAGCAGGTCGAGGTCGACCTGGAGCAGGTCGGCGGCAGCGAGCTTGACGTCCTCGGCGACGCGGACGGTCAACTCCTTGATGTAGACCTGGCCGTCCTCGGCGAATACGCGCATGGTGGTGCGGGAGGACTCCTCTCCCGCGCCTTGCTCACCAAGCACCGGTGTGATCGT
Organism: Micromonospora sp. NPDC047740; assembly: GCF_043204735.1. Lineage (NCBI taxonomy): Bacteria > Bacillati > Actinomycetota > Actinomycetes > Micromonosporales > Micromonosporaceae > Micromonospora > Micromonospora sp. NPDC047740. The sequence goes on along the minus strand of NZ_JBIDCT010000020.1, from coordinate 63,598 downwards.
GACGATGTACTGAGCCATGTTTCCGCCCTCTCCCTACTCAGCATCCGGCGCCCGCAAGACACTAAGACACTGTCATACGTTTCCGCACGTTCACTTAGTCGTTCCGGACGTGATCAGAAGGTCACCCGTCAGGTCAGGGTGAGGTCATCATAACGGCTGGTGACGCCACACACGCCCATCAACGCTGATGGTTATCGAAAGACCACGTTGTGTGTCACCACCACGCAGACCAGGCCCCGAAAGACACTTCTCGTGTTACCAAGATCACCCTACCTGTGGCTGCGTTCAGACTGGTATCCACACGTTCTTCGGCCGGAGGAACTCGCGCAGACCGGCGAGGCCGCCGATGCGCGCGGAACCGCTCTGTTTCACCCCGCCGAACGGGGCCGACGGCATCAGGCCCGGCGCCCCGTTCACCCATACGCTGCCGGCCGCGACGGCCCGGCTGACCCGGTGGGCGCGGCGCAGGTCGTTGGTGTGCAGATAGGCGCCCAGGCCGTATCGGGTGGCGTTGGCCAGCCGCACCGCCTCCTCCTCGGTGTCGAAGCTCGACACCGCCAGCACCGGCCCGAAGACCTCCTCCTGGGCGAGTTCGGCGTCGCAGTCGACGTCGGCGAAGACGGTGGGCTCCACGAAGAAGCCGTCAGCGAGGTCCCCACCGCAGCGCCCGCCGCCCGTCAGCAGCTGCGCGCCGGCCTCGCGGGCCCGGTCGACCACGCCGAGGATGCGGTCGCACGCCTGCCGGGACACCACGGGACCCATCACGGTCGTCTCGTCGGCCGGATCGCCCACCCGGACGCGACGCAACCGTGAGGTCAGCGTCTGGAGGACCTGCTTGCGGACGGCGGAATGCACCAGCAGCCGGGTGCCGTTGGCGCAGCCCTGCCCCGACAAGGCCACCACGCCGCTCATCGCGTACCGCGCCGCCGACCGGACGTCGGCGTCTTCGAAGATGACGTGCGGGGACTTGCCGCCCAGCTCCAACGCCACCGGCGTCAGGTTCCGAGCCGCCTCGGCGAGCACCTGCCGGCCGGTCGCCGCACTGCCGGTGAAGTGCACCTTGTCGACGCCAGGGTGTCCCGCCAGGGCCGCCCCGGCCGGCGGCCCGCCGGGCACGACCACCACCACACCCTGCGGCACACCCGCCTCCACCGCGATCTCGGCGAACCGCACGCCGACGAAGGGCGCCAACTCCGACGGCTTGACCACGACGGCGTTGCCGGCCGCCAGCGCCGGGCCGAGCAGTTGCGCCATCGACATCAGCGAACCGTTCCACGGGATGATGCCGGCCACCACGCCGTACGGCTCGTCGAGGGTGTAGTCGAGGCTGCGCCCGGGCCAGGTGGGCACCACCTCGCCGCCGACCTTGTCGCACCACCCGGCGTAGTACCGCAGGTGGTCAGCCGCCAGCGCCGGCAGCCGCCGCGCCAGCTGCGTCGGCAGGCCGATCTCCAGGCTCTGCAGCGCGGCGAGGGACTCGGCGTGGACGAGCAGCAGGTCGGCCAGCCGCAGCAGCGCGTCGCGCCGGACCTCGGCCGAGCTGTCCCGCCACTGCGGCAGGCTCTCTCGGGCCAGCGCCACGGCCTGGTCGACTTCGGCCGGGCCGGCGAGCACCACCTCCGTCGTCGGCCGCCCCGTCGCGGCGTAGACGTGTTCCGCCCGCCCGCCAGACGACTCCACCACCCGCTCCCCGCCGATCCACAGCGCCGGCTCGGGCAAGAGATGGGTGGCCGGTTGAGTCATTCCCATCGCGCGCTCCTCACGTCGAGGCTTCCCACCGGTCGTGCGTGTCTCTCAAGAATCCCATCGAAACCTCGTAGGACACTAGAGGCGTCTTTGATGGACACTGCTACACAGCGTAGATAGCCTGTTTCCCAGCAGCCGAGGCGGCAGAGGTGTCCGCGCTGGTCGCCCCGGCCGGTCAACGATCCGAGAAGCGATCATGGAAGGTACGGCGAATGACACGACCGAGGACGCGACCATCCCCCAGCCCTGCAGAGACCCCTGCGGAGCCACGTCCGATTGCCGGTCGAGCGCGGACCATCGCGCTCTTCGCCGTTCTGGTCGGCCTGCTGCTCGACCTGCTCGACATCGTGATCGTCAACGTAGCCCTACCGACCATCCAGGAGGACATTGGCGCCTCCAGCGCCAACATGCAGTGGATGGTGGGCGGTTACACCCTCGCCTTCGCCACCATGCTGGTGACCGGTGGCCGTCTCGGCGACATCTACGGCCGCAAACGCATCTTCATCATCGGCATGACCGGGTTCGCCGCCGCCTCGCTCGTCGCGGGGATCGCGGCAGCTCCCGAACAGATGATCGTGGCCCGTTTCGTGCAGGGCGGCATGGGTGCGCTCATGGTCCCGCAGGTGCTGTCGATCCTCCAGGTCATGTACCCGCCCAATGATCGGGGACGCGCGTTCTCCGCACTGAGCGTTGTCTTCGCCGTCGGCACGGTGGGCGGTCCCGTCGTGGGCGCCCTGCTCACCGCCTCCAACGTCGGTGGTCTCACCTGGCGCACGATCTTTCTGGTGAACCTCCCCATCGCCGTGGCTTGTCTGCTGATCACCGCGAAGCTGGTGCCCGAGTCCCGAGGGGAGTCCGCCCAGCGGCTGGACGTCAAGGGCGCCGTCCTGGTGGGTCTCGGCATGCTGTTGCTGGTGTTCCCGCTCATCCAGGGTCCGGAGCAGGGCTGGCCGGCGTGGACCTTCGTCAGCCTGGCCGCCTCGGTGCTCGCCTTCGCCGCGCTGGTGGCGGTGCAGCGACGCCGAACAGTGTCGCCGCTCATTCCGATGTCACTGTTCTCCCACCGCTCCTTCCGCGGCGGCCTCGCCGTCTCCCTGTTGTTTATGAGCGGCGTCATGCCGTTCTTCCTGGTCAACACCCTCTACCTGCAGTTCGGGCAGGGCTTCTCGGTGATCAAGGCCGGCCTGATCGGCGTGCTGTGGGGCTTCGCCGTCCCCCTGTTCACCGCCATCTCCGCGCGCCGCATCACCCCGAAGCTCGGACGGCTCGGCCTTCAACTCGGCCTGGTCATGCTGATCGCGGCGATGGTCATCCTGATCACCGTGATCCACCGCTTCGACACCGCCTCCCCGTGGGCGCTGGCCCCCGGGCTCATCCTCGGCGGCGCGGGCATGGGCATGACCTTCGCCCCGCTGCTCACCTACACCCTCAACGACGTGCCGTTGGACAGCGCAGGCGCCGCCTCCGGGGTGTTCAACACCGTGCAGCAGATGGGTGCGGCCATCGGCATCGCCCTGAGCAGCATGGTCTTCTTCCTCGTCCTGGGTGCCCAGTCCCCCGCCGTCGGCGACGACCTCCGCGCCACGGTCAAGGAGGAGCTGACCGCCCGAGGTCTGCCGGTGGCGAACGTCGACGCCGCCGCCGGCAACGCCCGGGCCTGCTTCAGCGGGCGGATCGAGGTCGCCAACCCGATTGCCGATCTGGACCCGTGCCGCGCCGTGTCGGCCCAGTCCGGGGCCGCTGACCCGGGCGTCGCTGACCTGCACGACAAGCTGCAGTTCCTGGCCAACCGAACCGCCTACCAGCAGACCACCGAACGGGCGCTTGGCTTCCAGATCCTGGTGTTCACGCTGGCCATCGCCGCCAGCTTCCTGCTTCCCCGCCGCGTCCAGCAGCAGGGTTGAGTCGCCTGCCCAGTGCCCGAGTCGGGTCCGCCGCCAGCCGTGGCTGCGGACCCGACAGGCCTCCGGGCACCTGGCGGAGGCTGTCGGCGAGGCGGGGCACGATCGGCTCGGCCTGCCTGCCTGCCTGCCTGCCTGCCTGCCTGCCTGCCTGCCTGCCTGCCTGCCTGCCTGCCTGCCTGCGGGGGACGGTAACGGTCTGCTCGTCGAGGCGGCCAGGATCGCCGCGACCAGCGTCGCGCCCATACGGGGGCGCGTTCTTGACCGCGATCGAGGTGAGTTTGCGCCGGCGCCGGTGCCGACCGGATCCCTGTCAGCGGTCCGCCGGCGCCACCCGACCCGGCGACAACACCCCCCTGATCATTCGTACGACAGGGGCAGTCAAGTCATACCGGGCCGGGCGACAGCGGGGTGCCCGGCTGAGGACGATCAAAAAGGTAACGAGGGTGGTACCCAGGCGGGATGAGGTCGCGGTGCGGCGGGCCGATCCGGAACGCCGCGCGCCAGCCGCACGACGATCTCACTCCGTGTCCACGCGGCCCGCGGCAGCCTTTTCCTCCACAGCCGTCTGGGCGGCCGCCTTCTGTTTCGCGAGCCGGGCACCGGTGGCGCGGCGCTGCACGGCGAGGTCGCCGCGGCGCTCGACCGGCACGTGAGACGTGCCCATCGCCAAACCGGTGGGCGACGGCATGTAGTCGTATACAGCCTCGTACTCGCCGGACCTGACCACGAAGGTCTCGTGCCAGACTCCGACGTCGCCGTTGTTCTTCATCCGCTTGAAGTATCGTGCCCAGACCTCGGCATGCGGCTGCTGCGGGTCGTTGGCGAATCGTTCCAACTGCTCGACGCTGCGGAAGTATCCGATCAGGATCGGCCCGCGGCGAGTCCAGGCGTGGTGGGCGCACAACGCGCCGTACTCAGGGTCGCTGAAGAGCGCCATCAGGATCTTGCGCATGTCGCGGAAGTTCGGGTACCACTGGTGGATCTTCCAGTATCGATTGATCCGCATGCCGGTGATGAAGACGGCGAAGTCACCTTCGATCTCCGCGGTCATCCGCGGTCGCTGCTTCGGCTCATCGCCCATACCGGATCGCTCCCCTCGCTGGGTGCCGCTGGGCGGCAGTCGTATGTAGGATTTCAGGACAGCAGTAGAGAGTCGAAAACACAAGCTTTGACTGTGGAACACGTGGAAAGCCGCGTGTTGTCGAGGGGGTGGCCATGCTCAGGCCCGCACCGCGTTTCGCCCCGCCGAACGACCGGCTCACCTACCACCGCAGCGAGCGGTGGGTCCGCGGCAGCATCGGCGAGGTCACCGTCGTGGACAGCCGGCGACCGCTGCTGGTCTGGGAGCCCGGGCTGCCCGTGCCGTTCTACGCCTTCGCGCTGACCGACGTGACCGGTGGAACGCTGCGGCCCGCCGCGCGGCCGCCGGAGCCGGGCAGCCGGGCCGGCAGCAGCTTTTACGATCTGGCCGTCGCCGGGCTGACCCTGCCCAACGCCGCGTGGACCTACCCTGGCGACATCTTTGCCGAGACAGTGTGCCTCGCCTGGCGGGAGTGGTTCGGCCAGGGCATCGAGCGGTGGTACGAGGAAGACGAGCAGATCTTCGTGCACCCACGTGATCCGTTCTCTCGCGTCGACTCGCTGCCGAGTTCACGGCATGTGGTGGTCGAACATGACGGCGTCGTGCTCGCCGACACCCACCGTCCGGTGCTGCTGTTCGAGACCGGCCTGCCCACCCGCTACTACATCCCGGCCGACGACCTGGTCCAGGATCTGCTGCTACCCTCCGACCATCACACCCGCTGCCCCTACAAGGGGGTCGCCTCATACTGGTCGCTGGGCGACCTACCCGGGCGCGACGGGCGCGACATCGGGTGGTACTACCCCGACCCACTGCCCGGCGTGGCCAACATCGCCGGGCTGACCGCGTTCTACCAGGATCGGGTGACGATACTGGTGGACGGCGAGCCGGTGAGTCCGACGGTAAGCGCACGGATACGGGGCTGAAGGCGATCTCCACCGGCTCCGGCGGCCGGTGCGGATCGAAGCGGCGGACGACGTCGGCACCGACGATCGCCGCGCCCAGCGAGTGCCCCCGGACAGGCTGTCGATGTTGCGGTGACAAAGGAAGCTCCCGCCTCCCCGTCCGCGTTGCCATCTCGGTCGCCGTCGCCCAGGCCATCTGCGGGCCGCCCCGCACGTCCGGCTGAGCTGATCGCCGGCATGCAGGCCACGATCGACTGGCTTGTGCGGGAGCGGCAGATATCCCGAGACGCCGGCGACGAGCTGGGCAAGCGGCTGCGTGAGGTCGAGAAGGAACTCGCCGACGGTGACCTAGACGAGGCGCGGGAGAAGCTATGGCAGCTCATCGCTGCGGGGCGGCCGTACCACGTCCACGTACCGTGGGTGGCTGGCCCCGTAGATGGCGAAGTTGAGCTGGGCGTCGCTCAGGCTGATATCACCGTTGGGGCCGCCGGCCACCGTGCCGGCGTCCGCATCCCGCTGTCCGTCATCGGTCCAGAAGCAGACCGGGCAGGTCGTACACCCAGTCCGGTATGCGCAGCAGGGACAGCGGTCGAGGGATTGTTGAATCACGTCGGCAAGCCTTCCATGACATTGACCAATAGGCATCCTCGCCTCGCCTGACTCACGCCACGGTGTAGCCGGTCCCTTCGTTGACCGCTCTGAACTCGTCCACACGTAACCTACGTGTTCCTGCAGCAACTGCGGCGACTGCCCGCTCCCCGCCCGAAGTCCGTCAGACCTCACCGTCGAGAGGAGGGCAGCGGCGAGCAGGTATGGGCCGAGAGCGTGGTGAGGCTGGCGGCGCAGCGCGCGGCGCGTTGGCGCATCGGGAGCGGCGAGCGCGTACGGCAACGGACCGCCGCGGAGCACTGCGGGCCAGCCGGGAGTGCTCTCAGAGCCGCGCCGAGCAGCGCGGCCAGCCGGACCTGGCCCAGCCTCATCGGCGTATCACGGGCGCGTTCCCGCTGCTGGCCAGGTCTGCGGTTCGGTTCAGGGCCTTCGTTGGTCGGCGACAGGGACGGGAACCCGGAGGGCTGGAGGGGGTGGGTTTGTCCCGCCCCTGTCGCCTTGGATGCCCGCACGTGGCATCCGTTTGTTTTGCGCGGGGGCCACGCATTCGTTGCATCCCGCATCTTTGGGCCTCGATGCTTCTCAAGCCGACATCGGCCGCCGTTGGTCGGCAGCCGAGGCCACCAAGACGGGGTCAGTCCGCCGCAGAGGGGGTGGCGGGTCGACGCCGCCAGGCCAACAGCCCGAAGGCCAGTCCAGCGAGGCCGGCGATCAGTCCGGCGATGCCGGCCGTGAGGGCCAACGTGGTGCGGCCGTCGTCGGTGTTGGTGGTGTCGCTGGTGCGGACGGTGGCGATGTTGTTCGAGCCGGCCGCAGGCGTGGCGGCTGCATCCTTGGCCGGGGCCTTGGCGAGCTTGAGGACGGGGGCCGGGTGTTCGACCTCGGAGCCGTCGGTGCTGGGTTCCTCGATCCAGCGCACGATCTCGCCGTTGGAGTAGGTCTGCAGGGCCTTGAAGATCATCGTGTCGGTTTCGGGCAGCGGACCGGCGGAGATCTCGAACTCCTGGAACTGGCCCGGCTTGATCGCGTTCGCCTCGCCCTGGGCAGTCCACGTGATCTTCGACGGCGCCTCGGTCACCTGGCTGCCGTGCATCTCGATCGGCTTCGCGAGCGTGGTCTTGTCGACCTGCACCGTCCATCCGGCCATCGGCCGGACCGACACCGACGCCACCGGCGAATCGGTCGGCAAGGCGACTTCCAGCTTGGTCGTGCTGGCGTTGTCCCGCTCGTTCGGCACCCGGAAAGCGAGTTTGGCGTAGCCGCCCTGGGTCGCCTCGCGGGGATTGACGGTGACGTGCGCAGACGCCACGCCGACTCCTATGGTTGCGGCGGCAAGCGCTCCGGCCACGGCTGCGGCCATCAGCCTGCCCACCGATCGTGCACGCATCAACAGACTCCTTGATCCACATATCCGCGCCAGCCGACCAGCGACCCGCACGAGGCGACCCCACGGCCACCGCCTCTGTTGGTCGTATCCGAGGGCGCTCAAGTTCCCGCAGATCCCCGACGGAGGACGGTTGGCTTCCGTCCGTCTTCGGAAGGTGCCCCCGCAGTCGACCGCAAGGTCGTAGAACTCACCGCCGTTAGCCGGATTCCAGCGGCGGGTCGCCCGTACCCGCCGGTGCCGTACTCTGGCACGGGACTACTACAGGTCGTCGTTCTGGCAGGCGGGCGGCCGCGTTCGTGGATCCGGACACGGAGGTATCAGGGTGACTGACGACGCGGACATCACCGCGTGGGCGCTCGCCGCGGGCCGTGGTGACCGGGACGCGGCGGCCCGGTTCATCGGCGCGACTCAGCACCCTGTGCGTCGCTTCCTTGCCGCGCTGATCTCTCCAGCGGAGGCCGATGATCTGGCGCAGGAGACGTATCTGCGGGCGATGCGGTCGCTGCCGTCGTTCGCGGCGCGCTCGTCCGCGCTGACCTGGTTGCTCGGTATCGCGCGGCGGGTCGCTGTTGACCACGTCCGTGCGGCGTCGGCTCGGCTCCGTACGGTGCCGATGTCGGACTTCTACGACATCCCCGATGCCTCGCGCAGTGGTTTTGATCGGCAGGTGGTGTTGGAGCGCCTGATCGCGGCGTTGCCTGCGGACCGGCGGGAGGCGTTCGTGGCCACGCAGGTCCTGGGCCTGTCGTATGCCGAGGCGGCGGAGGTGTGCGGTTGTCCGGTCGGCACGATCCGCTCCCGGGTGGCCCGGGCTCGCGAGGACCTCGTCGCCGCGATGAACACCCAGCCGCTCAGGCGGCGGCGGACACCGGGCGACGCTGCGGGGTCAACTACCCGCCCATGAATGGGCGGGCTTGCGGGTCACTCGCCCTCGCTGGTTGCGAGGTTAGGCCGCGTGCGGGCGATTGACTGCGCCCCAGTCCTCGACACCGCGTGCAGCAATGTTGAGGGCCGCATTGTGGTCGGCGTGGGCAACGACCCCGCACGACCGACAGTGGAAGGTTTCCTGGTCGGGTCGGTTCCGTTTGTCCCGCTGACCGCATTCTGCGCAGGTCTGGGAGGTGTACCGCGGGTCGACCTGGACCAGCGGTACACCCGCCCGGCGAGCTTTGTAAGTGAGGCATGCGCCGAGTTGCTGGAACGCCCACGAGTGCAGCGTGACCCGTTGGGGCTTGCGCAGCCGTACCCGGTCGCGGATGCCCGTCAGCTTTTCGACGGCGATCCCGCGACCGGTGCGTGCAGCCTCGGTCACGATGCTTTTGGCGATGGTGTGGTTGACGTTCGCGGCGTGCCGCGCTTCCTTGCGGCGGCGGCGGGCCAGCAGCCGCTTCGCGGACTTGGTGCCCTTGGCCTGCAGCCGCTGGCGCAGTCGCTGCTGGCGGCGCCGGTAGCCGTTCAGCTTCGTCCCGGCGTATCGGGTGTCGTCGGAGTCGTAGGCGATGTTGGCGATGCCCATGTCGACGCCGAGGAATCCGTCCGGCTGGTACACCTGCGGCTCGTCCGCCTCGACCGTGACGTACAGGAACCACATACCGTCCCGGTGGACCAGGTCGGACTCCCCGACCGGACGGGTGGCGACAGCCTTCAACCGGTCGGCGGACCCGGTGAACGCCACCGTCTTGAGCCGCCCATCCACCGTCCAGATGGACACGGCGCGGGCGTCGTGCTGCCACGACAGCATCCGCGCGTCGTACGGCTGCGCGGCGTCCCAGCGGAACGCGATCGGGTTCACCTCGACCTTGTGGCGGCGCTTCGAGCCAGGTTTGCCGTAGCGGCCGGCCTTGAGGTTGGCGCTGAGCGTCTTGTAGGCATCAGCGACCTTTTTGATGACGTGCTGAGCTGCCTGCGCACCGAGCCGGTAGTCGTCCTTGATGCCGTGGTAGGCGTGCCGCCGCAGGTCGTAGTTGCGGTAGCAGTTGACGTCTCGTGCCATCGCCGCGACGTCGGACGCCGCAGCGTTGCAGGCGCGCAAGGTTGCCTCCAGGGCCGACGCCTGTTGCGACGTCGGCAGGAGCTTCACCTGCACGACCAACTTCACGCCACCATCATACCATTTGGTCTATGTCACCACGATGGACTCCACACCCGGATGTACGCCGGGGACGCAGCGTTGTCTACAACCTGCACGCGCACTTGGTCTTCACCACCAAGTACCGGCGCGGGGCGCTCACCGATCCGATCCTCACCCGCTGCGGGCAGGTCATGGCCGAGGTGTGCCGCGACTTCGGTGCCGAGCTGCGGGAGTTCAACGGCGAGGACGACCACGTGCATCTACTCGTCCACTACCCGCCGAGCGTCGCCCTGTCACGGTTGGTCAACAGTCTCAAGGGTGTCTCGTCTCGACACCTGCGCCGCGAGTTCGCCGGACACCTGCGCAGGTACCTGTGGGGCGAGCATCTGTGGTCGCCGTCGTACTTCGCCGGGTCGTGCGGCGGTGCACCGCTGGCGGTGGTCAAGGAGTACATCGAAAACCAGAAACGTCCCGGCCCGTGACAGCGCTCCTCCCGGCCGTGAACGGCCGGGGTTCCCGCCTTACATACGGCTGAACCGGGCCGGACCTGCTGCGGCGTGATCCGGGACGCACAGCATGCGGGAACCAATCGGGCTGCGGCGGCGACTACCGATACATGGGGTGTGAGCAGTGGCGTGAGGTCCTGTCGGCACAGCTGGACGGTGAGGCGACCACCGCCGAGCAGGCCGGGGCTGAGGCGCACCTTGACGAGTGCGCCGGCTGCCGCGCCTGGCTGGACCAGGCCGCGGCGGTGACGCGGCGGTCCCGGCTGACTGTCACCGTCCCTGGGCCGGACCTGGTCGACACGATCCTCGCCGCGCTGCCCGCGCCCTCCCACCGCGGTCTCCGGAAGCGGGTCGTGCTCACCCTGCGTGGCCTGTTGGGCCTCCTCGGCGCACTGCAACTGGTGCTCGGGCTAGCACAGGTCGGGCGGGGACCGGCCGGCGGTCACGACCACACGGGTGTGCTCGGGTCGGGGCATCTGTGGCACGAGTCGGCGGCGTGGAATGTGGCGGTCGGGGCCGGGTTCCTGTTCGTGGCGGCGCGGCGTACGCGGCCGACCGGGCTGGTGCCGATGTTGAGCGCGTTCGTGGGGACGCTGGTGCTTCTGTCGGTCAACGACCTGCTGGCCGGGCGGGTCGACACCACCCGCCTGGTCAGCCACGGCTTCCTCCTCGCCGGGTACGCGATCGTGGTGGCGTTGTCTCGGCCGCGCCTGCAGCCCGAAGGGCCGAAGGCGCGGGGGCGGGGCGACCGCCCGGGCTGGCGCCTGAACGTCGACGAGGCGCCCCCACCCGCCCCAGCGCAACTCCGGCTGGTCCCGCCATACCCCGGTTCCGCGCGGGCCCAGGGCCGCCGGGCGGCCTGAACCGGCCCCGCCGCACATGGCTGGTGACATCAATCACTTTTGTCCTGGAACTTTCTATTTGTCGCGGTCGACCAACCAGCCGACAGATCAAACAGCGAAGGGACCATCCATGCCCCGCACCACTGTCGCCGGCCCGCGCCGACGCCCAGCCATCCTGCTCGCCGCCGCCGCGGCCTCCCTCGCGGTCGGCGTCGCCGGCTGCGGCTCGTCGGATTCGTCTTCGTCGGCGCAGCCGGGCCCGTCGGCGTCGGTGTCGGCGAGCTCCACGCCTGGGGTGCTCGGCATCCAGGACCCGTGGGTGAAGGCCGCCGACAAGGGCATGACCGCCGCGTTCGGCACCCTCGTCAATGACGGCGACACCGACGTGACCATCACCGCTGCGGCGACCGACGTGTCGCCCATGGAGCTGCACGAGATGACCATGAAGGACGGAAAGATGGTCATGCAGCCCAAGCAGGGCGGCATTGTGGTGAAGGCACACAGCAGAACCGTGCTGCAGCCCGGTGGCGAGCACCTGATGCTGATGGACCTGAAGCAGCCGGTGAAGGCCGGCGACGAGCTGACCTTCACGCTCACGTTCGCCGATGGGAAGACCCAGACGTTCACGGCGGTGGCCAAGCCGTTCACCGGCGCCCAGGAGAGCTACGCCCCCGACCACGGCCAGCCAGCGGCATGACCGAGCGCCCCGCTGTCCGCCCGGTGAGCAGGCGTGGCCTGCTCACCGGCGGCGCCCTGACCGCAGGTGCGCTCGCCAGCGCCGCCGCCGTAACCCTCGTCCGCGCCGACAAGCCGGAAGGTCGGCCCGCCGACGCGGTGCCGGTCGCCGCCGTCGGCACCGCGGTCGAGCCGTTCCACGGCGCGCGGCAGGCCGGCGTCGCCACCGACCCGCAGTCGTACGCGGCGTTCGTCGCATTCACCCTCAAGCCCGGCACCGACCGGGCCGTGCTGGGTCGGATGCTGCGCCTGCTGTCCGACGACGCCGCCCGGCTCACCCAGGGCCGCCCGGCGCTGGCCGACACCGAACCCGAACTCGGCCTGCTGCCGGCGCGGCTGACCGTCACGTTCGGCTTCGGCCCCGGCCTCTACACCGCCGCCCGGCTCGACGACCGGCGACCGCCGTCGGTGGCAGAACTGCCGCCGTTCCGGATCGATCGCCTGCAGGCCCGCTGGTCCGGTGGGGACCTGCTGCTGCAGATCTGCGCCGACGATCCGGTCACCGTCGCCCACGCCCAGCGGGTGCTGGTCAAGGACAGCCGCCCGTTCGCCACCGTCCGTTGGGTGCAGCAGGGCTTCCGCCGCGCCGCCGGCACCGAACCCGGCCGTACCCAACGGAACCTGTTCGGCCAACTGGACGGCACCGCCAACCCCAAGCCGGGCGGGCCGCTGGAGGCCGCCGTGTGGGTGCCCGACGGGCCGGCCTGGGCGCGGGACAGTACCACCCTGGTCGTCCGCCGGATCAGCATGAACCTGGAGACCTGGGACCTGCTCGGCCGCGCCGACCGGGAACTCGCCGTCGGCCGGCGCCTGGGCACCGGTGCCCCGCTCACTGGCACCGCCGAGCACGACGAGCCCGACTTCGCCGCCACCGGCCCCGACGGGCTCACCGTCATCCCCGACTTCTCGCACCTCACCCGCGCGCACGTCACCGACGACCGGCTGAAGATCCTGCGCCGCCCCTACAACTACGACGGCGTCCCCACTCCTGACGGCCATGCCGACAGCGGGCTGATCTTCGCCTCGTACCAGGCGGACATCACCCGCCAGTTCCTGCCGATTCAGCAACGCTTGGCCGAACGGGACCTGCTCAACGAGTGGACCACCCCGACCGGCTCCGCTGTCTTCGCCATCCCACCCGGCTGCCCCGAGGGCGGCTGGATCGGCCAGCAACTACTCGGCTGACCACCATCAACCAAGGGAAAGAAACACCAGTCATGCCCACTCGAATCGGCCGCCTAAGCTCCGGCGGCCTCGTCGCCGCCGTGCTGGCCGCCCTTGCGGTGCTGCTGGCGCCAGCCTCACCCGCCGCCGCCCACAACTCGCTACAAGCGGCCAGTCCCGCCCAGGACGCTCGTCTCTCCGCCCCGCCGACGGAGATCACCCTGAAGTTCCTGCAGAAGCTGGACCCGGCCTTCACCACCATCGTGCTCAGCGATGCCAGCCAGCGGAAGGTCCCCACCAGCGAACCTGCCGTTACCGGAGCCACGGGCAGGGTGACGATCAGCCAGCCGTTGGCCAACAGCACCTACACCGTCGCCTACCGCGTCGTCTCCGCTGACGGGCACCCCGTGCAGGGCTCGTACTCCTTCACGGTGGCCGTCCCCGCCGCCAGCACCGCCGCCCCGACCGCCAGCGCCGCCCCGGGCGTGGCCGCCTCCGCTGCCGCCGCCTCCCCCGCATCGGCCAGCCCGGCGGCCTCGTCCCGCCGCTCCGACGGCTCCGGCCCGATCCTGCTGGTGGCCGGCGGAATCGCCGTCGCGGTCGTCGTCGCCGGGGTCGTGGTGCTGCGGCGTCGACGCCGCGCCACCTTCTGACCAAGACCGCGCGGGCAGGGTGTACGCCTCCCGCCCGCCCTCAACCTGCCAGGGGCATTGACATGCCAGAAACCCGTTCGCGCCAGGCTCACCCACACCATGTCCCGGACGGCTCTCGCGCCATTCGGACGCCGGCCGGACAGGGCCCCGAGACGCCAGGAACAGGGATCCCCTCCACCGGCCGGAAGAGCTCGGTCGTGGTTCCGATCGCGGCCGCGGTCTCGGCGGGAGCGGCACTCCTGATTGCCCTGCGAGCTGGCGGCGCGCTCGCGGTCGCGATCCCCGGCCTGCCGGACCCCGGACCGCTCACGACCTGGGCGTTGCCCCTGGTCCGGCTGCTCAGTGACGCGCTCGCCACGCTGACCGTCGGGATGCTGGTCACAGCGGCGTTCCTGCTGCCCGGGAACGGGCCGAGCGTGTCCCCGCACGGCTGGCTGCTGCTACGTCGCGCCGGCGCCCTGTCCCTCGGGTGGGCGGCCGCCGCCCTGACGCTGATCGTACTGACGGTCTCGGACCTGCTCGGCCTCCCACCGCAGCGGCTCAGTACCGCCGTGGTGGTCAGCTTCGCGTCCTCGATCTCGCAGGGGCGGGCTCTGCTGCTGCAGGCCGGGCTGGCCCTGACCGTAGCGATACTCGCCCGGGTGGGCGTGTCGCGTGGGCTCGCCGCCGCGGCGGCGGTGCTCGCACTGATCGCGGTGACACCACCAGCATTCACCGGGCACGCCGCCGGAGCGGGCAATCACCAGATCGCTGTCAGCAGTCTCGTCCTGCACGTCCTGGCCGCCGCGCTATGGATCGGCGGCCTCGCCGCGCTGCTGGCCGTCCGCCGCAGCCGGCACCTCGCCGACACCGCCGGCCGATACAGCCGCCTCGCCCTGGGCTGCTTCACCGCCGTCGCAATCAGCGGACTCGCCAACGCCGCCGTACGCCTCGGCACGGTCGACCAGCTGTGGCAGTCGAGGTACGGATGGCTGGTGGCCGGCAAGCTCGTCGCGCTGGTGATCCTCGGTGTCGCCGGCGCGGCGCACCGGTCCCGGACCCTGCCGGCCCTGCACGCAGGCAAGCCGGGCGCGTTCCGGCGGCTGGCCGCCGGGGAACTGATCGTGTTCGCCGCCACCCTGGGGCTGGCTGTGGCGCTGTCGCGCAGCCCCACCCCGGTGGCGACCAACCCCGCCGACGCCGAGCCGCTGACCGAACTGCTCGGTTTCTCGATGCCCGCGGCCCCCACCCCGGGCAACCTGCTCGGCCAGCCCCTGCCGGACCTGTTCTTCCTCACCGTCACCGCCGGTGCGGCCGCCGCCTACCTCGCCGGGGTACGGCGGTTGCGCCGGGCCGGACACCGCTGGCCAATCGCTCGCACGGCTAGCTGGCTCGCCGGCCTGCTGGTCCTCGCCGCGTTCACCGGCCTCGGTGTGGCGCGCTACGCGTACGTGCTGTTCAGCGCCCACATGGCGCAACACATGGTGCTGTCCATGCTGGTGCCGATCCTGCTCGTCGGCGGCGCCCCGGTCACCCTCGCGCTGCGCGCCCTGCGCCGCCCGGCCGACCCGCAGGTCCGCGGCGCCCGGGAGTGGCTAATGCTCGCCCTGCACAGCCGGCCCACCAAACTGCTCACCCACCCGCTGGTCGCGCTCGGCATCTACACCGGCAGCCTCTTCGGGCTCTATTTCAGCGACCTGCTCGGCGCGCTGATGCGCTCCCACCTCGGCCACCTCGCCATGCTGGTCCACTTCGTGGCCTCCGGCTACCTGCTGTTCTGGGTGCTCATCGGCGTCGACCCCGGCCGGCGACGGATCCCCCACCCCATCCTCGTGCTCATCCACCTGGCCGCGATGATGGCGCACGGCTTCTTCGGCCTGGTGCTCATGCAGACCACCACCGTCATCGCCCCGGACTGGTACATCTCCGTCCACCCCGCCTGGGCCTCTTCCCTACTGGTGGACCAGAAGCTGGGCGCGGGCATCGCCTGGGCGTTCGGCGAGATCCCCGCCGCCGCCGTCATGATCCTCCTCGTGCGCCAGTGGATCCGCGCCGACCAGCGGGAACAGGCCCGCCTCGACCGCGCCGCCGACCGCGCCGAGGCCACCGGCGAAGAGGACGAGCTGACCCACTACAACGCCTTTCTCGCCGCCGCCCGGCAGGCCGGCCAGGACCAGGACCGAGGACAGCGGCCGTAACCGGGCGGAGCCATGTGCGACGTCCAGTCGCGGACGTCCCACGCGGGTTGTTCGGCTACGCGTGGCGGCGCCGATGCTGGCCTTGCACCGCGAGATCGGTCCTCCGCCTGCCGGCGGGTCACCTGGCCCGGATGGCACGCCGCAAGTAGGCGGCCAGGACGAGGTCGACGAGCAGGAATGCCAGCAGGCTGATTCCCAGCAGGGGCAGGAAGACCCCGAAGATGACGGCAACCAAGGCCACGGCCACCAGCCCGGGCCACGGCAGCGCCCGCAGGCCACCACGCCGAATGGCCGGGCCGGGACGCCACCGTGCGGCGGTGGTGGGGCGCCGCTGCCACCACATCCGGTAGCCGAGCACCACCATTACGACCAGCCCCATGGCGAGGCCGGCGAGGGCAATCTGGTTCGGCAGTCCGAACAGGACACCCATGTGGATGTCGACGCCCCAGCGTGCGAGCTTGGCCATGAACGGGTAGTCGGCAAAGCGCACGCTGTCGGTGACGGCCAGGGTGGCGGGGTCGACGGCTGCGGCGTCCACAGCGGTCGGGAAGGCGCGGTGGACCTCCGTGACGGTCCAAGTGGCCCCCGCCCCGGCGGGTAACCCGATCTCGACCTGGTCGGAGGTGATGTCGGCCGCCCGCGCGGCGGCGAGCACCTTGTCGATGTCGCCGGCGTCCACCCCATGCGTCCCGCCGGTTGAGGCACCGTGGTCGGCGTGGCCGCCCGTGGCGCCGGCAGCCGGGGCCGAAGCCGTCGTGGTGACCAGGGCCGGGGTGGACCAGCCCAGGCGAGACCGCAGCTCGGTGACGTTCTCCCCGGCAAGGCGCGACCAGGTCAGGCCGGTGGCCGACAAGGCCAGCAAGCCGAGCACCAGCCACACCCCCAGCGCGCCGTGCCAGGAACGGGTCCGGACCCGGCCCCGTGCGCCCGACTCTGGAACCAGAAGGGCGCGTGCCGACCGGCGAGCACGGGCCCGGGCCACCCACAGCGTGAGCCCGCCCAGCGCCACCACCCACAGCCAGGACGCGGCGAGCTCGCTGTAGAGCCGGCCCACCTCTCCCAGGTGCAACGACCGGTGCAACTGGTCGATCCAGGAGCGCACCGGCAGGGAGCCGCTGGTGCCGTACACCTTTTCCTGACCCAACACGGCGCCGGTCGTGGGGTCGACGAAGACCGCATGCCGGTAGGACTCCGCCATGGTGCCGTCGTCGAACAGCACCCGTGTGGTGCCGCCCTCGGGGGCCGGCCGGACCGCGACCAGGCCCCGCACCGTGCTCACCTTCGTCGCGGCGGCGACCTGCTCGGCCAGCGGCACCCGCGCCGACGAGGCAACCGACGGCGCTTCGAGCAGGTCGGCGTAGACCACCCGCTCCACCTGCGGGCTCAGCGCGTAGAGCCCACCGCTGACCGCTGCTACCAGCAGGAAGGGGGCAACGAGGACACCCGCGTAGAAGTGAAGACGCAGGACCAGGGGGCGCAGCAGCGACCACACCCCCCGCCGCGCAGGCCGCGCCGCAGTATCGGAAGTCTGGTCGATCGTGGTGTCGCTGTCCACGGTCACGGCAGAACTCCTCGTTCAGGGTGCGACGGCACCGGCCTTACCGGCGCTGCCGAGGGGGGTCACGCACCGGTTGGATCAGTCATAGAGTCGTCCGCCGGTCCTCGCTGGTTCCCGGAACGCCGAAATATATTGACGTCGGTTGAGGATTCCTCGCGCAACGCGCACTGCTGACCGACGCCGGGTGACAACCGGCACCGGCTGCTCGCAGGTCAGTGGCACCGGCCCACCGCATGCCGCCGCAGGCATCAGTCCGCTCAGGCCAGGTTGATCGTGTACTGCGCGGTGTGCACCTTCCCGTCGACCTGGAAGTCGAAGAACGCCCGATACCGGCCCATGCTCGGTGCCGTCAGCCAAACCTTGACCGCCCCGTCGACCAGTTCCTGCTCGGGGTGGACATGCAGGTAGCCCAGATCGCCCTCGCGGACCACCACCAGGTGCCCGTACGCGCCCAGATTGCGCTGCAGCTGGACCGGCCCAGGGGTGCCGGTGCGGCTGACCCGGAAGACCATCGGCGCTGCCACCCCCACTGTGGGGGTGCCGTCCATCGACACCGTGAACGGCCCGGCCGTGGCCTGCGGCTGCGCCGGCGGCAACGCGGCCGGGGTGTACGCGCCCGGCACGTCGTGGTCGACGCCCAGGACCAGCGGCAAGGGGCTGCCGTCGGTCCCGGTCAGGGAGAAGTCGGCGTAGATGCGGTAGCCGCCGGTCCGGGCCAGCTTCAACGGGACGCTCCAGGTGCCGTCGGGCGCCATGGTGGGGTGCAGGTGCTGGTATCCGCTCAGGTCGCGACCCACCACGATCAAGTGCAACGGCTTGTCGTGTACGACCGTGAAGCGCGTCGCCGCCCGCCGGTCAGCTCCGACGATCCGGAACCGGTAGTCCACGCTCACCCCGGCCGGCTGGGACCGCCGCATCGGCTGCAGCGTGTAGCCGCCCGCGCTGACCGTCGTCCCGGTCGCCGGCGTCTGGCCCGCGCTGCCGTCACCCGGATGCGAGTGCGCCCCGGTACCCGGCGCATGCTGATGCCCGTCCCCCGCCACCAGTGCCGGCTGCACGGCAGGCGGCCCGCCTGCGGTTGTCCTGAGCGTCGGCGCGCCGGTGGGGGTTCGCGCGTCGCCCGTACCGATCCGCCCGATCCCGAACCCGGCCAGCAACGCCACCACCAACCCGGCGACGAGCAATGCGGAACGCGTGTTACTGAACCAAGGCCCGAGCGTCAGGGCTGGGTCGGCCATGTCGGAAGCCCCCACCCGGCCTGCGGTCACGGGCCGCGCCGTGGCGACGGCACTCGCCGATGTCGCCTCCTGTCCGGCCGCCGGCGGCGCGGTCACGGCGAAGCGAACCGCCCCGTTCTTCCGCGTCGCCGGGGCGGCGGCCCGTCGTCCCTTGCCGCCGGAGCCCGACGCGGCGGCCGTGCCGTTGGCGCCGGCGCGACCGACCGCGCCCGAGCTGCCCTTGGAGCGGGGGCCGGCGCTCCGCCGGCGAGCGGCCGCGCCCGAGCTGCGGTCCCGGCCGGAGGCCCTGCCTACGGGAGCCGGGCGGCGGCGCCAGCTCACGAATCCGGCCACGGCCGCCGCAACTGCCACCGCCCAGCCGGTCCACGCCACCCAACCGAGGCCGCCCTCGTCATCCTGGGCCGTCGAAGGAGCGGCCACCGCGGGCGGGGACGCCGACAGCGATGGCGCGGCCGGCGGGGCCGACGGCACGGGCAGCGCGGCCGGCGCAGCCGACGAAGACCCCGACCCGTGCCCGGACGAGGCGTGCTGGTCGGCAGCCGCCACCAGCGACGGATCCGGCTGATTGGTCGGCGGGCGCCATCCCGGCGCCGCTGCCGTCACCCGCCCCGTGTAGCGGAAGCTCATCGTGCCCCGCACCGGCTCACCGTCCGAGGCCACCGACAGATAGCTCACCGAGTACTGCCCCACCGCCGGCAGATGCGCCAGCGTCACCACCGCCGGGAACCCCGTCGAGTACTCGCGCGGCTCGAACTTCCCCGCGACCAGGAAGTACTCCCGTACCGGCTTGTCCAGGGGCTCGGGCGATCCATGGTTCCAGCCGTTGTCGACCCGACCGCCACCCGGCGCGGTGATCGCGAAGTAAGCGTTGTCGGCGACCCTCTCCGTGAAATAGAGCTTCACCGCCGCCAACGGCTCGTTCACCGTGGCACCCTCCGCTGGGGTGGACATCGCCAAGGTGCCGTGAGCTGCCGCGGGCGAGGCGAACCCGAGGACGGCGACCGCAAAAACGAGGACAAACGCGAGCAGGCCCGAGGCCGCACGTCCAAGAGCCCGAGGGAGACGACGCATCAGAGCATCCTCGCGACGGGGAGGCTTTAATCAAGGCATCGGCAACTTTTTATGCAGATAGCAAAAGTTCTGCCCGCTCCGACTCAACATACAAGCAGAGGCAACGAAACTTCCTCCGCCAGGACACCGAGCTACCCCCACTGCGGGGCGGCAGCCCCGAAACATCCGCAGCGTGGAGGACCGGACGTGGACGACAACACACGGACGACCCGCTTGGCCCTTGCCGCCGGCGAAGGCGACCAGGCCGCGGCGGCTGCGTTCATCCGCGCCACCCAGCAGCAGGTATGGCGGCTCATCGCCCACCTCGCCGGGCCTAACGAGGCCGACGACCTGACCCAGGAGACCTACCTGCGGGCGCTGCGCAGCCTACCGAGGTTCACCGCCGCCTCGTCCGCCCGCACCTGGCTGTTCGTGATCGCCCGGCGGGTCGTCGTCGACCACCACCGCGCCGCAGCCGCCCGACCCCAGCCGGCCCAACTGGAGGACTCGCACGCCGCCACGCACTCGCGAGCCGCCCGTGGCTTCCCGGTCGAGGACAAGGTCATCCTGTGGCGGATCCTGGACCACCTCTCACCCGAGCGGCGGGAGGCATTCGTCGCCACGCAAGTGCTCGGCCTCTCGTACGCCGAAGCCGCACAGGTCTGCGACTGCCCGGTCGGCACGATCCGGTCCCGGGTCGCCCGCGCCCGTGACGACCTCATCACCGCCATGGCCGACGCCGACATCACCGACAGCCGGGAACGTCGCTCCAGCTGACCTGGCGGGTCGTAGTTGGATGGCGCCGGAGCCGGGTCTAGTGGTTGACGGGCAGGTCGACGGTCCGGGTGGCCCAGCGGGCCAGCAGGGCCGGGTCGTGGGTGATGAGCAGGACCCCTGCGGCGTGCTGGCGTTGGTAGTCGGTGATGACGGCGGCGAGGTGGGCCTGGGTGGAGGCGTCGAGCATGGCGGTGGCCTCGTCGCAGATGAGGTAGGCGGGCTGGTGGACGAGGGCGCGGGCCAGGCAGGCGCGTTGCAGTTGGCCGTCGCTGACGGCGTGCGGACGCCGGGTGAGCAGGTCCGGGGTGAGGCCGACGAGGTCGGCCAGCTTCGCCGCGCGCGTGGACGCCTCGTGCTTGGGGGTGCCGGTGGCGCGCAGTGGTTCGGCGATGAGGTCGGCGAGGTTGAGCCGGGGGTCGGTGGCGGCGCGGGGGCTCTGGAACAGGATCGCGACCCGGGCCCGCAGGGCGGCGGGCAGCCGGTGCCGGACACCGACGACGGGCTGACCGTCGAGGGTGACGTGCCCGGTGTCGGAGGCGTGCAGGAGGGCGAGGACCCGGGCGAGGGTGGACTTGCCGCTGCCGGACGGGCCACGGAGTCCGACTGTCTCCCCGGGAGCGATGTGCAGGTCGACGCGGTCGAGGACGCGCTGCCGGCCGTAGCTGACGGTGATCTGGTGCGCGGCGAGGCCGGTCATGCCCGCACTCCGGCGGCCAGGGGGTGGTGGCAGGCGACCCGGCCGGTGCCGTCTCCGGTTGAACCGGGCGGATCGTGGCACACGTCGCTGGCGCGGTCGCAGCGTGGGGCGAAGGCGCAGCCAGCCGGGAGGTGGGTAAGCATCGGCGGGTGGCCGGGCACGGGTCGGAAGGCCCGCTCGGGCAGGGCGTCGAGCAGGCCGGCGGTGTAGGGGTGGGCCGGTGCGGTGAACAGGGCGTCGGTGCGGCGGTGTTCGACGATGCGGCTGGCGTACATGACAGCGATGGTGTCGGCGACTCGGCGGGCGGCGGTGAGGTCGTGGGTGATGAGCACGACAGCCGCGCCGGTGTCGCAGCGGCGGCGTAACAGGTCAAGGGTGTGGTCGACCAGCGGCCGGTCCAGGCCGGTGGTGGGTTCGTCGGCCAGCAGCAGCGGCGGGTCCGGGGCGAGGGCGAGCGCGGTGGCCAGGCGTTGTGCCATTCCGCCGGACAGTTCGTGCGGGTAGCGGTCGAGGTCGACCGGATCGAGGCCCACGTCGGCGGCGAGGCGGTCGGCGGCTGGTGCGGCGTCGCGTCGGGGGTGGCCGTGGGCGCGCAGGGTTTCCGCCAGCAGCCGCCGCCCGGTGCGGACCGGAGTGAGGGCGGTGGCAGGACTCTGCGGCACCAGCCCGATCTGGCGTCCCCGCACCGCCCGGGATAGCTGCCGTTCACCGCAGCCGATCAGGTCGATCGGCTCGCCGGTGGGTGGGTGCAGGAGGGCGTGGCCGGTGACGGTGGCGTTGCCGGGAAGCAGTCCGAGCAAGGCGTGGGCGAGCACGGACTTGCCGCACCCGGACTCGCCGACGACCGCGAGGAGTTCCCCAGGGTGCACCTGCAGGCGCAGCTCGGTGACGGCGTGGACCACGGCGTCACGGAGCCGGAAACGGACGGTCAGCCCGTCGACCTCCAGCAGAGCCGACCGCTGGCCGGTGTCGGTGATGTCGGGGATGGCCGGGGCGCTGGTGGTCACAGGTTCAGCTCCGCTCGGACGCGAGGGTCGAGGCGGTCGCGCCATCGGCCGGTGAGGGTGGCCAGCGCGAGGGTGACGGCCACGAGGACGAGGCCGGGGACAATGCTGGCCCACCTGGCGCCGGTGAGCAGGGACCGCTGCCCGTCGTTGATCATGTTGCCGATCGACGCGAGGTGCGGGGGCAGGCCGAGGCCGAGGAAGGACAGGGCGGTCTCGTGCCAGACGGCGTGCGGCACCATCAGCGTGGTCGCCAGGGCCAGCCGGGGTAGGACGTGCGGCAGCAGGTGCCGGGTGAGTACCCGGGCGCGGCTGGCCCCGCCGGAGACGGCGGCGTCGATGAACGGGCGGGTGCGCAGGCTGAGCAGCTCGGATCGGACGATGCGGGCGGTGGACAGCCAGTGGGTCAGCCCGATGGACAGGATCACCGCGCTGAGGCTGGGGCGCAGCATCGCCACGATGAAGATGCCGAGCAGCAGGTGCGGCAGCGCGGCGATGGTGTCGACCACCCGCATCAGCACCCGGTCGACCAGCCCGCCGACGATGCCGGCGACGGCGCCGACGAGGCCGCCGATGACGGTGGCCACGAGCGCGGCGACCGCGCCGACGAGCAGGGAGACGCGCAGCCCGTAGAGGCTGCGCAGCGCCACGTCGCGGCCCAGGTCGTCGGTGCCGGCCAGGTGCTGCCAGGAGGGCGCGAGTCGGGTACGGGCCAGGTCCACGGCGCTCTCGTCGAGCGGCCACAGGACCGGGGCGAGCAGGCAGGCGGCGACCGCGCCGACGAGCAGAGCCGTGGCGACGGTGACGCCGGCCCGTCCGGCACGCGGTTTCAGCCCCCGAAGGCGGGCGGGCAGGGCAAGATCAGTCATCGAGGCGTACCCGTGGGTCGGCTGCGGTGTAGGCGAGGTCGGTGGCGAGGTTCGCGGCCAGCACCACGACGGTGGTGACCAGCGTGGTCGCGGCGAGCAGCGGGAAGTCGGCGCCCAGGGCGGCCTGCACGGTGACCGCGCCGAGGCCGGGCAGGGAGAACACGGTCTCCACCAGCACCGCGCCGCCGACGAGTTCGGGCAGGTGGGTGCCGACCAGGGTGAGGAACGGCAGCAGCGCGGTACGCAGCGCGTGCCCGAACAGGACGGTACGGCCGGGCAGGCCCCGGGCGCGGGCGGCGAGGACGTGATCGTCGCGGAGGCTGTCGGTGACCGCGTCGCGGATGAACAGTACGAACCATGGCGCCTGGGAGATCGCCAGGACGGCCACCGGCAGGATCAGGTGCCGCGCAACGTCGGCGGGGTCCGTGCCGGTGGCGGTGACGTCGGTGAGCCCACCGGCGGGCAGCCAGCCCAGGCTGAGGGCGAACACGGCGATCGCGGCCAGACCGATCCAGAACACGGGCATCGATTGCACCGCGTACGCGGTGGCGCGCAGGCCCCGGTCGAACCAGCCACCACGCCGGTATGCGGCGAGGGTGCCCAACAGCAGGCTCGTCACCAGCACCGACGCGAGGGCGGCGCCGACGAGCAGCAGGGTCCAGCCGGCGCGGGCGGCCAGCACCGAGGTGACCGGCTCGTGCCGGCTGGTCGACCAGCCCAGGTCACCGCGGAGCAGGTTGCCGACCCACCGCGTGTACTGCACCGGCAGCGGGTCGTCGACTCCCCAGTTCGCGCGGATCTGCGCCAGGTTCTCCTCGCTGGTCGTGAACGCCGCCGCGCCCGCGTACTGCTGGGCGGGGTCGATCGGGGAGGCCGCGCCGAGGGCGAACATCCCCACGCTGGTGGCCGCGAGCACGGGTACGGCGACCAGCAGCCGGCGGCCGACCACCGCGCCGGCACCCGCCAACCTCCGCTGGCGGGCCGGAGCTTTCGACTGGGCCGCCGGCCCGCCGGCCCGGGTAGCCGCGGTCACGGCTTCTTCGTCCACATGTGGACGTTCCACCAGAGGCTGTTGGCGACGTCGTGCTCGTGCGGTTCGACGCGTGGTGTCACCCCGGCCACAGTGTCCTTCACGACGTAGGTGTGCTGCAGATAGGTGAGGAACACCCACGGCACGTCGGCGGCGAGCTGCTTCTGGAACGTGGCGTAGGCGGCCGTGCGGGCGGCGGGGTCGGCGTCGTCACGGCCGGCCTGCAGCGCCGCGTCCGTGATGGGGGACTTGTAGGAGCCGGGGTTGAAGAAGCCCTGGCCGGCGAACTCGGACCGGAACAGCTTGTAGGAGACGAAGTCCGGGTCGTACGGGGTGCCGTATCCCATGACCAGGGCATCGGTCTTCATCCGCGGGGTCATTGCGTCCCAGGTCAGCCCTTCGGGCGTCACCTTGATGCCGACCTTCTTCGCGTCGGCGGTGACCGCGAGCGCCAACTCCTTGCGCAGGCTGTCGGTGGCGGGATACATGAGAGTGAACGCGGCCTGCCGGCCGCCCTTGACCCGGACGCCGTCCGGGCCTGGCTTCCAGCCAGCGGCGTCGAGGGCGGCGGTCGCTGCGGCCAGGTCGGCGGAGGCTTTGCCGGCGATGGACGGTTCGGCGAACTCCGACGACGGCGGCACCGGCCCGAACGCCGGCTTCCCCGCCCCGCCGAGCACGCCGGTCACCATCGCCTGGCGATCCACCGCCGCGTTGAGCGCCCGCCGCACCGCCACGTCGCCGGTGACCGGGTTCCCCATCGGCAGCATCACGCCCCGGTAGTCGGCGGTGGGCACCCGCTGCACCCGGTACCCGCCCTGCTTGTCGAACCCGGCGGCCAGTTTCGGCGCCAGCTCCGTCGCGTCGAACTCCCCCGCCCGCATCCGCTGCGCACGCACGTTGTCGTCGGCGACGAACGCCACCACGACCCCGGAGTTGCCCGGCTTGCCGCCCCAATACTTTTCGTTGGCCGCGAGCACGAGCCGGTCTCCCGGCGTCCACGACGTCACCCGGTACGGGCCGGTCCCGACCGGCTTACGGTTGAACTCGGCGGTGTTGACGTCTTGACCGGCGAAGGCCTTTGCTGGCACGATGCCCAGCGCCAACCGCTGCAGGAACGGCGCGTAGGCGTACTTGAGGGTGAACACCACGGTCGACGGGTCCGGCGCGGCGACCGAGGCGAGCATGTCCAGATCCGAGCGCAGCGTGGAGTCGACCTTCGGGTCCAGCACCGCCTGGTAGGTGAAGACGACATCCTGGGCGGTCAGCGGGCTGCCGTCGTGGAACAGCACAGGGTCGCGCAGCTTCGCCGTGACCGTCTTCCCGTCGGCGGAGACGGTAGGCAGCTCCCGGGCCAGCGCCGGCACCAGTTGGTTGCGGGCGTCGCGGGACACCAGACCGTCGAAGATCAACGAACCGCCGTCGACGCCGTAGTTCAGCACGGGGTTCAGGGTGTCCGGCTCACCCGAGGTCGCCACGACCAGCGTTCCGGCACCGCGCGCGGCGTCCGTCGGCGTCGCCGGCGACGAGCAGCCGGCTGCGACCAGGACGGCGGCGGTCAGCGCCGCCACTCGGGTGGACAGAGGCTTACCCATGATTGCTCCTGTGGTTGCGGAGGCCACGGCCGCTCGTGCCGAGCCGATGGAACAGAGTGACCGGGACAGGCCCGGCACGCCGGTCACGGCTTCGGCGAAGCCGCGCGGGCAGCGTCGAAGCGGGCGGTGACGTCAGCCCAGTTCACCAGGTCCCACAGCCGATCCACGTAGTCCGGTCGCACGTTGCGGTACTGCAGGTAGTAGGCGTGCTCCCAGGCGTCGAAGACCAGCAGCGGGGTGGCGGCCTGCCCGACGTTGCCGTGGTGGTCGTACACCTGCTCCACGATCAGCCGCCGGCCGAGCGGCTCCCAGGCCAGCACGCCCCAGCCGGAGCCCTGCACGCCCTTCGTCGCGGCGGACAGGTGCCCGGCGAAGCCCTCGAACGAGCCGAAGTGCTCGTCGATCGCGGCGGCCAGTTCCCCGTCCGGGCGGTCGCCGCCGTCCGGGGACAGGTTGTTCCAGAAGATCGAGTGCAGCACGTGCCCGGACAGGTTGAACGCGAAGGTCTTCTCCAACCCGACCAGCGCCGCGAAGTCACCCTTCTCTCGCGCCTCGGCCAGCCGGTCGAGGGCGTCGTTGCTGCCCTTCACGTACGCGGCGTGGTGCTTGCTGTGGTGCAGCTCCAGGATCTCGCCGGACATCGCCGGCTCCAGCGCACCGTAGTCGTACGGCATGTCGGGCAGCGTGTAGACGCCCACCAGCAGGCTCCTTCCCATCGGGCGACAGCGCAGGGGCGGGCGCCCCGGCGAGGTGCGGATCATCGCGAGCCGGGACACCCGCCCACTGCTGCCAGCATTACGTAGTTGCCAAACTTTTGCAATAACGATCCAAGGCTGAGGGGCCCTGCCTGACCCAGGCAGACCTCGCAGGGGAAGTTCCGGCTCCAGAAGCCGGGCCCGCCGTCGACCAGCGTGGTCAGTGCCAGGGTTGTCGTCATCCGAGGCCACACCCTCGCTCCGATGACGGCCGCCGCCGGTCCGCCCGGCACAGTGCATGTCCAACACACAAACCGGCGGTGACAAGGCCGGTTGTCCGGGAACCGGACCGCGTGCTGGCTCGACTACCCATGGACGGCCATCTAGAGAGGAGCCGAGGGGCATGAGGGTGGATGATGGACGACGCGCGATCCTGCGAGCAGCCGTTGCTGGCGGAGTAGGCACGGGGCTGGCCGCGACAGGCCTGGCGGCGTCGGCCGGTGCAGCACCCGGCGGAGCCACGACGGGCGGCCGAGGCCCGCGCATCGCGATCCTGCTCTACGACGGCTTTACGGCACTGGACGCCGTCGGCCCGTACGAGGTGTTGTGCCGGGCACCGGAGGCATCGGTGGTGACGGTGGCGAAACGAGTCGGTCCCGTGCGTACGGACACCGGCGTGCTGGGGCTGGTCGCCGACCGGGCGCTGCACCAGGTGCGGCACGCGGATGTGCTGGTGGTTCCCGGCGCGGGCAACCGGGGCGTCATCGCGGCGATGCAGGACACCGAGACGGTGGACTGGGTGCGACGCCTGCACGAGCAAACGACCTGGACGACATCGGTGTGCACGGGCGCCTTGATCCTCGGCGCGGCCGGCTTGCTGCAGGGGGTGCCAGCAACGACGTACTGGGCATCACGCTCCTACCTGGAGTCCACCTTCGGTGCGATCTACACCCCAGGCCGGTTCGTGGAGTCCGGAAAAATCATCACCGCGGCCGGGGTGTCCGCAGGCATCGACATGGCCCTGCACCTGGCGGCGAAGCTGGCCGGCGACCGGGTCGCGCAGGCGTTGCAACTCGCGGTGGAGTACGACCCAGACCCGCCGTTCGACACCGGCAGCCCGGAGAAGGCCGGGCCGCAGTTGCAGCAGTTGGCGCTTGAGCTACTGGAGGCCGCAGCCCGATAGGCTCCCGCGACGCCGAGCCGTCAGGCAGGCCCTTCCGCCACCTCGAACGGCCATCCAGCCGGCGTTTTGGGTCTGCGGAGCCTCCTCGTGACTACCATCGTGAGTTTCCGCGCAGCTGGGAGGGCTGCGGGCAGCTGCGGCATCGGAGCAGGTGGCGGACGAGGAAGCGGGGCGGGGATGACCGTGCCGATGAGCTGCTCACGAGGTGTCGGCGGGGCGGTTGCGAGGCGGCCGTCATGGTGACCGCCGAACACACAGACCAATCTATGATCACTGATCATCGATATCAAATCGGTAAGCCTTACGGTGCCTGCTCCGGCGCCGCGGCATCACCTTCCAGCGCACCAAGACCTGGAAGGAGTCACCCGACCCTGATCGCGACGCCAAGCTCGACCGGATTGAGCAGGTGCTGGAACGCTTCCCGGACCGGGTCTTCGCCTTCGACGAGTTCGGGCCTCTGGGGATCCGGCCCACCGGAGGCTCCTGCTGGGCGAAGCAGGGCACGCCAAACCGGCTGCCGGCGACCTACCGCCGCACCCATGGCGTCACCTACTTCCACGGCTGCTACTCCGTGGGCGACGACCGCCTGTGGGGCGTCAACCGACGTCGCAAGGGCACCGCCAACCCTGGCCGCGCTCAAGTCGATCCGCGCCGCCCGACCCGACGGCGCCCCGATCTGCATCATCCTGGACAACCTCTCCGCCCACACCGGCGCGGGCATCCGCCGCTGGGCGAAGAAGGACAAGGTCGGGCTGTGCTTCACCCCGACCTACGCTTCCTGGGCCAATCCGATCGAGGCCCACTTCGGCCCGCTGCGGCTCTGGCCAACTCCCACCACCGCAGCCACCCCGCGCAAACCCACGCACTGCACCGCTGCGTGCGCTGGCGCACTACCAACGTCCGCCACCCCGACGTACTCGCCGCCCAACGCAAGGAACGCGCCCGCACCCGCAGCGAAAAGGGCATTCGCTGGGGCGGACGCCCCCTCAACACCGCAGCCTGACCAACCGCGAACCGCGGCCCCCGAGCGCCGAAGGGGGCAAGTTCCGGAGAAGGACAGCGACAGAGGGATGACTCAGGAGGCGGACGGTTCGATCTCCCCCGCGAAGACGATGAACTGGTCGATGAGGCTCCGCCGCAGATGGACGACGTCCGTTCCCGCCAGGCGGGGGCCTCCATCCGGCGTAGTGAAGACCCACTGGTACCGGGCCCATTCGTCAGGCATGTCCACCGCTGAGCAGCGCACCATCGTGCCGGTCCCCGCCGGGTGGCGTCGGATGTCCAGCACGAACCGCTCGACCGCCGCGATTCCTTCGCTGCGGCCCAACGGCCCCCAGAAGACCACGTCTGAGGTCAGGGCCTGGGAGAGCAGGGCAGTCACATAGCTGTCGTCCGAGGCGTTGAACGCGGAGATGAACGTGTCGATCGCGGAGCGTGCGGTCTCTTCCTGCATGCCCCAGTAATACCAGCCGTTTCGCTGGCCTGGGCCCGCCAGCACACCGACAAGCTCGGCTCAGACCGTCGGGCCTGGGCCCTCGACAGTGCCCGCTCACAAGGGGTCGGACAAGCTACGTGCACTGCGAACACCGTAGCGGAGTGTAGTGACCACGCCCTCAGGTTGCTCGAGCCGATTCGGCCAACTCAACAGATCCAGGCATCGGGAGTGCTCACCCACGGCAGTGACACAACGCCCCCACGCGTCCTGTCACAAATTCCGCGGCTGCGCGCGACAGCTCGACCCGGGTCCGCTACATCAAGTTAGCGGGCGAGCTCCGGTGGCCGGAGAGCAGGCCGCGTGCCGCGCGCAGTTGGCTGACCGAGCGGCTTAGCGCTGCGACGATCCGTTCCTCGAGTCCGGCGTCGAGCCGCGCGATCGGTACGGACAGGCTCACGGCGTCGACGGCCGGGCTGTGCAGGGGCGCCGTCACCGCGAAGCACGTCAGTCCTTCGGTGTTCTCCTGGTTGTCGATCGCGTAGCCACGCTCACGGGTGACCGCCAGGTCGGCGTGCAGGGCGTCGGGGTCGGTGATCGTGTGCGGGGTCAGGGCCGCCAGCGGCCAGCTCAGCAACCCGCGGACGGCCTCGTCGGTGCGCTCGGCGAGCAGCGCCTTGCCCAGCGCGGTGGCGTGCGCCGGCAACCGTCGGCCGATCGCGCTGTAGAGCCGCAACGGATGCACTGATTCCCGTTTGGCCATGTAGACGACATGCGGGCCGTCGAGGCGGCCGAGGTGGACGGTCTCGCCGAACTGCTGGGACAGGTCGTCGAGCACGCCGGCCAGCAGGCTGACCGTGTCGTCGGTCTCCAGGTAGGCGGCACCGACCTGGAGCGCGCGCACACCCAGTCCGAACCGGGTTCCGGTTTCGTCGGCCTCGACCCAGCCGCGCTGCATCATCGTGCGCAGGATGCCGTGCAGGCTGCTCTTGGGGATGTCCAGCGACCGCGCGAGGTCGACCAGCGACCGCCGCTGCGCCGAAGCCGCCAGGGCTTCCAGCACCTCTAGCGTGCGGTCGGCCGACTTGACCGGCTGAAACCTCTCCCCTGACATCACGCCGTCACTGTAGCGGGGTTGACATGGCGCGAGGCACCGCTAGGGTCATGTATGTGACCGACGTTCACAAGTATGAACAGCATGCGGGGTCCGCCATCGTGGGGACCATCGCCACCGGCCGGATCCTTCCGGTCGTCGTCCTCCACGACGCCCAGGCCGCCGCCCCCCTGGGGGCCGCGCTGATCGCCGGAGGAGCCCGGAGTGTCGAGGTGACGTTCCGCACCGACGCGGCCGCCGACGCCATCGGCGCCATGTCCGGCAACCCCGACCTCCTGGTCGGCGCCGGCACCGTGCTGACCAGGGCCCAGGTGGACCGGGCCGTCGAAGCCGGGGCCCGGTTCGTCGTCAGCCCCGGATTCAGTCCTGCCGTCGTCCACCACTGCCAGGCGCTGGGCATCCCCGTCTTCCCGGGCGTCGCGTCGGCGACCGAGATACAGATGGCGCTCGACGCGGGCCTCGACACGGTGAAGTTCTTCCCGGCGGAACAGCTCGGCGGAGTCGCGATGATCAAAGCCCTGGCCGCCCCCTTCCACTCGGTGCGCTTCATTCCGACCGGCGGCGTGAATCCCGCAAACCTGCGCGACTACCTCACCCAGCCCGCCGTCCTCGCGGTCGGCGGCACCTGGATGGTCGCCCCCGACCTGATCTCCGCCGGCAGGTGGGACGAGGTCACCAACCTGACCGCCGCGGCCGTGTCCGCCGCCGGGGAATGCTGACGAGGGGCCATGCCGCCGTTCGATCTACGCCCCGCTGAGCAGTGCCGCTACGACCTGGTCTCCCTCGGTGAGGTCATGCTCCGTCTCGACCCGGGCGAGGCGCGGGTCCGCACCGCCCGCACCTTCCGCGCCTGGGAAGGTGGCGGCGAGTACAACGTCGCCCGCGGGCTGCGCCGCTGCTTCGGGCTGCGTACCGCCATCGTCACCGCGCTCGCCGACAACGAGGTGGGCCGGCTGATCGAGGACCTGATCCTGCAGGGCGGAGTGGACACCTCGTTCATCAGCTGGATGCCCTACGACGGCGTCGGGCGTTCCGTGCGTAACGGGCTCAACTTCACCGAGCGCGGCTTCGGCCTACGCGGGGCCGTCGGCACGTCCGACCGCGGTCACACCGCCGCCGGCCAACTGCGACCGGACGACGTCGACTGGGACCACCTGTTCGGCGAGATCGGGGTGCGGTGGCTGCACACCGGCGGCATCTACGCCGCGCTGTCGGAGTCCACCCCGGACACCATCGAGGCGGCGATGATCGCCGCGCGCCGGCACGGGACGATCATTTCGTACGACCTGAACTACCGGCCCAGCCTCTGGAAGGCGATCGGCGGGCAGACCCGCGCCCAGGAAGTCAATCGGCGGCTCGCTCGGCACGTCGACGTGATGATCGGCAACGAGGAGGACTTCACCGCCAGCCTGGGCTTTGCGGTGCCCGACACCGACGAGAGCCTGTCCGAGCTGAAGGTGGCCAACTTCCAGCGGATGATCGAAGACGTCACCAAGGAGTACGACAAATTCCGGGTCGTCGCCACCACCCTGCGAACCGTGCGCACCGCGACCGTCAACGACTGGGGGGCCATCGCCTGGTCCGCCGACACCGGCTTCGTCGAGGCGACCCACCGCCCCGGGCTGGAAATCATGGACCGGGTGGGCGGCGGCGACAGCTTCGCCTCCGGTCTGATCTACGGCCTGCTGGAGCTCGGTGACCTGACCTCTGCCATGGAGTACGGCGCGGCCCACGGCGCACTGGCCATGACCACACCGGGCGACACCTCGATGGCCAGCCGCAGGGAGGTGGAGGCGCTCATCCGAGGGACCGGCACCCGCGTCCAGCGTTAGCCCACCTGACCGGACCCGCCCCAGGGTCGCTACCGGGTTCGGTTCCAGATCAGCTCAGGCAGGAAACGGCGCACCGGTGCCGGACCGTCGTGCACGTGCACGTGGGAGAAGGACAGCTCCTCACCGGGGAGCTGCACGCCGTGGGCGAAACTCCGACGTAGCCGACGTGGCCGCCGGGACGGGTGGAGCGGATGGACTGCATCATTGATTCCTGGGTGCCGACCGCCTCGATGACCGAGTGCGCCGCGAGACCGTCGGTGAGCTCCTTGATGCGCGCGACGCCCTCATCGCCCCGCTCGGTGACGATGTGGATCGCGCCGTACTGGGCCGCCAGTTTCTGACGGGGCTCGTGGCAGCTCAAGGCGATGATGCGTTCCGCGCCGAGCTGGTCGGCGGCCAGCACGGCGAGCAACCCGACCGCGCCGTCACCGACCACGGCGACGGGTCTTGCCCGGACCGGCCTCAGCCGGGAGGGCGCCGAACCAGCCGGTGCCCAGCAGGTCGGAGGCGGCGAGGAAGCTCGAGATCAGGTCGTCGGAGGGAGTATCGGGCGTGGCGACCAGGATGCCGTGGGCCAATGGAACGCCAGGTACTCGGCCCTGGGCGCCGAGCCCGCCCACCGGTTCCTCGGTATGGCTGCACGAGCACCGGTAGCCAGCGTCAGCACCGTCTTCGACCGGCTGCCGTTGCGGATGTTACCCGAACCGGCACCGGCCGGATCGTGCTTCTCATAGCCGAGGTGCTCGGTCATCTCCTCGTTCAACGCGGTCTCCAGGACCGTCTTGGTCAGCTGCTTGAGCAGCCCGTCCGGCCCGGTCAGCGACAAGCCCTGCTCCTTGGCCGCCCGGACCAGCTCCGCGGCGGCCTTCGCCTCCGCCGACGGCTCAGGCCGCTTCTTCCGTCCGGTCACATCGTTCAGTGTCGCAGTCATCACGGCACCCTCCTCACCAGGCACAACGCCCGATGGGTCAGGCCGGAAACACCGTTAGATATCCACACTCCCCCCAGCTGAGACAACCCTTCTGAGGCATTCGTTGATCGCGGTGATGAGCACGGTGGTCCGGTAACGCACGGCGAGCTTGTCATGCGGTTGTTGGGTCTATGACAGGGCGCGTTCTATCTGCTCACGGATCAGCGGGCTGTCCAGGCCCCGGACGGTGAGTGTCGTACGTCGGCGTACGACGTCGTCGACGGTGACGGCCCACTCGCGGTCGCGGGCGTAGGCCACCTGCGCCCAGATGTCGGGACCGTCGGGGTGGACACGTTCGGCGAGTGTCGGGTCGTCGCGGATCAGTTGAGTGAGGTCGAACGCGATTGATCCATAGTGCGAGGCGAGATGTCTGGCGATATCAGGGGCGAGGGTGGCGCTCTGTTCACGCTCGACCTGGAGGCGGTGAGCGACGGCATCGGCGTTGGCGACACCGGGCAGCGGGACTGTCCGTGGTCCTCGGGCGATGGTGTTCCCGAGCGGGTGGCCGGGTAGCTTGGTGAGCGTATCGAAGACGGCCTTGCCGATGTGGCGGTACGTGGTCCATTTGCCGCCGGCGACCGACAGCATGCCACCGCGACCGCGGGTCAGTACGGTTTCCCGTTTGGCTTCGGCGACGGCGCCCGGCCCCCCGGGCAATACTCGCAGACCGGCGAAGGCATAGGTGATGTCGTCGCGCCGGAGTTGGTAGTCGGCGACCGCGTGGCCCGCTTCGTCGAGGATCTGGCTGATGTCCGCGTCGGTGACCGCGACGGTAGCCGGGTCGTTGTCGTATGGCTCGTCGGTGGTGCCCAGCAGGAGGTGGTCCTCCCATGGGATCGCGAACGAGACGCGATATTTGTCGATTGGTACCGTAAGCGCCGCCTGCCACGGGTCGACCCGGCGAAGGACCAGGTGCGCGCCCTTGGACAGCCGGACGCTTGGGGCGACAGATGGGTTCTCCATCCGGCGCAGGTGGTCGACCCATGGGCCAGTCGCGTTGAGTACGAGCCGGGCGTTGATCCCGAATTCGACGCCGTCGACGCGGTCGCGCACGTCGGCACCGGTGACGCGGCCCGAGGTGGTGCGTAGACCGACGACCTCGGCGTGGTTGAGGACGTCGGCGCCGGAAGCGACCGCTGCTCGCACGGTCATGATGGCAACCCGGCTGTCGTTCATCTGGTGGTCGCCGTAGACAGCCGCTGCTTTGAGGCCGGTGGTGCGCAATGCCGGCACCCGGTCGGCGGCCTGCCGAGGTGTGATGACACGACCGAGGCCGTCGCCGAACGCCGACAAGGCCGAGTACAGGAATACGCCGGCGCCGAGCTTCGCCGCACCGTGTGGGCCGCCACGGTAGATGGGCACCACGAAGCTCAGCGGTTTGACGAGGTGGGGGGCGATGTCCGAGGCGAGGACGCGGCGTTCGCGGTGGTTCTCGGCGACCAGTTTGAGGTTGCCGGTCTGCAGGTAGCGCAGGCCGCCGTGGACCAGCTTGCTCGAGGCGCTCGAGGTTGCACCGGCGAAGTCACCTGCGTCGACCATCGCTACCCGTATCCCGGACTGCGCCGCCATCCAGGTGACGGCTGTGCCGAGAATGCCCCCTCCGATGACGAGCAGGTCGTAGGTGCTCTGGGATAGTTCGGCGCGAGTCTGTATCCGTCCGGCGGTCGTGGCGATGGGCATCGTAATTCTCCTGCGGAGCTGTTGGCCGACGGCGCGGCGGGTCGGTGTTCGGGCTCAGGCGGGGGCTAGGCTTCGATCCATTCAAGGGTCCGCCGCACGGCCTTGCGCCAGTTGTGCAGTTCGCGGCGGCGTACCCCTTCGTCAATGGCCGGCAGCCACTGGCCGGCTTTGTGCCAGTTGGCACGCAGGCTGTCGATGTCGGGCCAGTAGTCCACCGCAAGGCCGGCGGCGTATGCGGCACCCAGGCACGTCGTTTCGGCGACCACCGGACGTACGACGGGCACCGATAGGATGTCGGCGAGGTTCTGCATGAGCAGGTTGTTGGTGGTCATCCCGCCGTCGGCCCGTAGGGTCGTGATCGCGACGCCGGAGTCGGCGTTCATCGCTTCGACGACGTCGTAGGTCTGGAACGCTGTCGCCTCCAGCACCGCCCGGGCGAGGTGTCCTTTCGTGACGAATGCGGTCAGCCCGGCGATGACTCCGCGCGCGTCGCTGCGCCAATGGGGGGCGAACAGTCCTGAGAACGCGGGAACGAAATAGCAGCCACCGTTGTCACTGACAGTGCGGGCCAGGGTTTCGACCTCGGAAGCTGTGGAGATCAAGCCGAAGTTGTCTCGTAGCCATTGCACCAGCGACCCGGTCACCGCGATTGCACCCTCAAGGGCATATGTCGCGGGCTGATCGCCGATCTGGTAGCCGACAGTGGTGAGCAGGCCGTGCTTCGACCACACTGGTTCGTTTCCGGTGTTCATCAGCAGGAAGCTGCCCGAGCCATAGGTGCTTTTGGCTTCGCCCGGCTCGAAGCAGGTCTGACCGAACAGCGCCGCCTGCTGATCCCCGAGTGCGGAGGCCACCGGCACGCCGTCGGCGGTGTGCCCGTAGACCTCGGCCGACGGGCGGATCTCCGGCAGCATCGCGCGCGGGACTCCGGTCACTCGCAGCAGTTCGTCGTCCCATTGCAGGCTGTGCAGGTTCATCAGCATGGTGCGGCTGGCGTTGGTGACATCGGTGACGTGCCGTCCCGTGAGGTTCCAGATCAGCCAGCTGTCCATGGTGCCGAACAGCACGTCGCCGCGCTCGGCCCGCTCACGCAGGCCGGGTATCTCGTCGAGCAGCCAACGGATCTTCGGACCGGAGAAGTACGTGGCCAGCGGGAGGCCGGCGCGCTCCCGGAATAGTTCGGCATGGTCAACCAGCTCGCGCAACAACGTGTCGGTGCGGGTGTCCTGCCAGACGATTGCCGGTGCCACCGGGCGCCCTGTCCGGCGGTCCCACAGCACGGTCGTTTCCCGCTGATTGGTGATGCCTAGCGCGACGATCTCGCCTGGCCGCAGGCCGGCCCCGCTGATGGCGTCGGCCATCACGCTGCGGACCGCCTGCCAGATTTCCTCCGCGTTGTGCTCGACCCAGCCTGGCCGGGGATAGATCTGCCGGTGTTCGCGCTGCGCGACGGAGATGATGTTTCCCCGGTGGTCGAACACGATGCACCGGCTCGAGGTCGTTCCCTGATCGATCGCCGCGATGAACTTCTCAGCTGACACGCGCGTCCTCACCGTCATCGGTGTTCGGCATTGCCGAACAGCTTCCGGATAGTAAGCCGTTGTCGCCTGACGCCACAAGGTGCAGGAGCGCGATCCGTCAGCGGGCGAAGTCGCGCGAGATCGCCCGCGCGGCGTCCCGCACGTAGGACAACGAGGTCATCCGGAGCTCACCACCGCTGGTCAGCCGCTCGATCGCACCGCGGATGCCGATGGCACCGACGACCACGCCGCGTTGGTCCTTGATCGGAGCCGCGATGCCGACCTCCCCCTCCTCGAACTCCTCGAACTCCGCGGCCCAACCACGGCTGCGGATCTGTTCGAGCTCGGCGTCCAGGACGCCGGCGTCGACGATCGTCGCCTTGGTGAAGACGGACAGCGGCGTGGCGATCTCCCGGTACGGGTCGAAGGCGAGAAGTACCTTGCCGACCGCCGTGGCATGGATGGGCAGCAGCGTCCCGATCTGCAGCGTTTGCAGGGAATCGTCCGGCCTGAACACGTGATGGATGAC
This sequence comes from Micromonospora sp. NPDC047740, assembly GCF_043204735.1. NCBI lineage: Bacteria > Bacillati > Actinomycetota > Actinomycetes > Micromonosporales > Micromonosporaceae > Micromonospora > Micromonospora sp. NPDC047740. The sequence continues at coordinate 27,048 of NZ_JBIDCT010000020.1, read as the reverse complement.
CAGCACCTCGCCCTCATGCATCGTGCCGATCCAGACGCTTTCGCCGCTTCGGCCCGCCAAGGCGTCCGCCCAGTTCGTCGAGCGGGAACGAAGCTCGTTGACGTCCAAGTAGCTGGTGCCAAGGTGCAGGAGCGTGCCACCGAGCCGGTATTTGCCGGTGGCATCGTCCTGTTCGACGAAGCCCACGTGCACGAGGGTGCGCAAGATGCCGTGCAGCGTGCCCTTCGGTAGATCCATCGCGCGGGCCAACTCCACGACGCCCAGCTGGCGCCCGCCCGACGCGAGCAGCCGCAGGATCGCTGCGGCACGCTCCACTGACTGAATCGTCTCGCCCACAGCGGTAGCGTACCGGTAGTTCGACATTGCCGAACTATTGACAGCTCGTTACGCCCGTAGCTACGGTCCTCCCACCCATCGATACATTGTCTCGCTCATCGGGCCTAGAGGCGGCGTACGTGACATCAAACAATCAACCATCGGGAGTCGACCCGGACCTGGACAGGCGCGCCGGCACGTTGGAGCGCGGCTTGGCCATCCTGGAGATGCTCTCCGCCGGCGGCCCGGTGGCCGCCAACGAGATCATCGAGGAACTGGGACTGTCGCGCAGCGCCACGTACCGGATTCTCGGGCTGCTTCGCCAGCGCGGTTACCTGGACTGGGATGGGTCAGCCGACCGGATCCAGCTGGGTGAGCAGGTGGTGAAGCTCGGCATGGCCGCACTGGCGAGTTTCGATCCGTTCGTCGCCGCTCAGGCGTACCTGCGCGACCTGTCGTCGGAGCTGTCCGAGGCCGCCCTCATGGCCGTGCGCGACGGCACACAGATGGTGTACATCGCGCACGAGGACGTCACCGACAACCTGATCGCCGTGCGCCGCCTGCTCGGTGTGCGCCGGCCACTACACGCCACGTCACTGGGAAAAGCGTATCTGGCCGCTCTGCCGATCGACGAGGCCGACGCGGTCGTCGACCAACTCTCGCTCGTTTCACTGACCCCCACCACCATCACCGACCGGGCCCGCCTGCGTGCCGAACTCGACGAGGCGCGTGTGCGCGGCTACGCGGTGGACAACGGAGAGAACGAACCAGACGTCATGTGTTTCGGTGCCGCGATCCGCGACGATCACGGACGGCCGGTCTGCGCGATCAGCGTCGCTGGGCCGCGCGACCGGATTGCCGAAAAACGCGACGTCATCCCGGTGCGAGTGACGGAAGTGGCGCTGTCGGTCTCCCGGCGGCTCGGGTTCCACGCAGCACCAGACACCGTCCCATTCAGGAGGTAGACCCCAGATGCAACGTCACGCTGCGATCTTCGCGGCGGCCGCCATGATCGTTGCCGCATCGCTCACCGCTTGCGCACCTGGCAGTGACTCCGGCAATGGCACCGCCAACCAGGCCGAAGACAAGAAACTCACCTACGTGTACTTCACCGACGGTCCCGACGAGCAGGCCACGAGGAACCTGATCAGCGAGTTCGAGAAGCAGACCGGTGCGCAGGTCAACTTGCAGATCGTGCCGTTTGCCAACCTCGAACAGCAACTGCAGGCCAGACTCTCCGGCGACAACGTGCCCGATGTGGCGCGGCTCAACGACATCGAACCGTTCCGATCGGACCTGCTCGACCTCAACAAGTTTCAGAAGGATGCCCTCGACGGCAAGTTCATCGACGGGGCGAAGTCCTACGTGTCCGGCACGAACGGCGAGTTGCTCGCGGTGCCGAGCGACCTGACGATGAACGGTCCGCTCATCAACGTCGACCTGTTCAAGGCGGCCGGTGTCGCGCTACCGGACCCGAAGAAGCCGTGGACCTGGACCGAGATGATCGCCGCCGCCAAGCAGGTGCAGGCGGCCAAGAAGACCGAGTACGCCATCGCGATGGACGTCTCCGGTCACCGGTTCTCCACCATGCTCAGCCAGTTCGGCACAACGTTCTTCACCCAGGACAACAAGGTTGCGTTGGACAAGGCCAGCGCGACTGCGGCGATCAAGCAGTTCGCCGACCTCAACGCGTCCGGTGCGATGCCGAAGGACCTATGGCTGCAGGCCGGCTCGAAGTACAAGGCCGCCAACGAGATCTTCCTGGCCCAGCAGGTGCCGGTGTACATCAGCGGCAACTGGCAGGTGAGCGCGTTCGACAAGTCCGCGAAGTTCACCTGGCAGGCCGCACCCAACCCGTGCCAGGCCCGGTGCGGCGGCTTCCCGGGCGGCAAGTTCATGGTGTCGTTCAACAAGAGCAAGCACCAGCAGTTGGCGGCGCAGTTCATCGCCTGGATGAATTCGGCCGAGTCGCAGCGCAAGATGTGCCAGCAGGCGGCGTTCCTGCCCACCCGCAAGGACCTCATCGAATCGGGCATCGATTACCCGACCCGCAGCGCCGACATGAACGTGTTCCTCGCCGACGTCAAGCAGACCCCGCCGGACACCTACGCGAGCACGTACAACCCGGCGTTCAGCGCGACGGCCAAGGCCACCGTCACCGAGCTGGCGAAGGTGCTCGCCGGCCAGGAGACACCGGACGCGGCGGCCGACGCGATCCACGCCGCGGCCGACAAGGCCCTGCAGGCGGCCCAGAAGTGACCGGAACTGACGTCCCGAACGGCACCGCGACCGGCAGCGGTCGCGGTGCCCCGGACCCCGGAAAGCGAGGCGCGACATGAGCAGGCGCCCGGTCAAGCCGTGGAACCAGCGGTGGGCACCGTACCTCTTTGTGCTGCCCAACATGGCGATCTTCACCGTCTTCATCATCTACCCAGCGCTCAACAACTTCAATATCAGCCTGTACGACAGCACAAACGGCCGCACGTTCCGGTACGTCGGCACCCAGAACTACGCCGAACTGGTTAACGACGCCGAATTCTGGGCCGCCGCACGTGCTACGGCCACCTTCGCGGTGTTTTTCGTGCTGCTGTGCACCATCGCGTCCATCGCCCTGGCCATGCTGCTGGACAAGCCCCTGCGCGGGCGGGGCGTGTTCCGGGCGGTGTTCTTCCTGCCGGTGCTGCTGTCCCCGGTGGTCGTCGGACTGGTCTGGGGCTGGATCTTCGAACGGGGCAACGGGCTGGCCAACACCGTCCTGCGCGGGCTGGGACTCAGCGAGGTCGGCTGGCTGGTGAACGGCAACCTCGCGATGGGCGTGGTCATCTTCGTCGGGCTGTGGACCCACGTCGGCTTCTACACCATGATCATGTTGGCCGGGCTGCAAGGCATCGACCCCGCATATCACGAGGCCGCGATGATCGACGGCGCGTCCTCATGGCAGCGGCTGCGCCGGGTGACGCTGCCCCTCCTGCGACCCACCACCATGGTCGTCGTCGTGCTCAGCACGATCGCCGGCTTCCAGGCGTTCGACTTCCTCTGGACACTCACCGGCGGCGGGCCGGTCGGCGCCACGACGCTCATGGTCCAGTACGTCTACCAGAACGCGTTCCAGTCACCCATCCGCTACGGTCTGGCCGCCGCGGGATCGGTGGTGCTGTTCTGCACCATCTTCGGCGTCACCCTGCTCAACTTCCTCTACAACCAGCGGAAGGCAGCCTCATGACCGCCACCGATTCCGCGACCGATACCGCCACCCGTGCAGCGGCTCGGGACAAGGCCCAATGGACCTCCATCGACGGCCGCCGGCCGCCGGCAACCCGCCAGGTGCTGATGTACGCGCTGCTCGTGGCGCTGTCGATCCTCGTGCTCGCCCCGGTCGTGTGGGCGATGCTCTCGTCGTTCAAGACGCAGACCGAGCTGGCGCAGCACCCACCGACGCTGCTGCCGGACTCGTTCGCGCCGACCAATTACACCGAGGCCCTCGCCACCTTCAACTTCACGACGTATCTGAAAAACAGCGTACTGGTCACTGTCAGCGCGACCGTGCTGACGTTGGTCATCAACACCATGGCCGCCTACGGGCTGGCGAAGTACAACTTCCGCGGCCGCAACATCCTGTTCCTGGTGACGCTCGGCACCATCATGATCCCGCTGCAGATCATCCTCATCCCGGTCTACCAGGTGGCGGCCGACCTGCACCTCGTCAACTCGCTGTGGGGCCTGATCATCCCGCCGGCGGCCACACCGACTGGGGTCTTCCTGCTGCGGCAGTACATGCTCAGCATCCCCGACGAACTCATCGAGGCGGCCCGGATCGACGGCGCCGGCGAGTTCTGGATCTTCCTGCGAGTCGTCGTGCCGCTCTGCGGCGCTCCGATCGCCGTGCTCGCGATCTTCTCAGTGATCTGGCGGTGGAACGACTTCCTCTGGCCGCTCATCATCAGCCAGGACCAGGACAAGTACACGCTGCCGGTGGCCCTCGCGCAGTTCGACAGCCAACTGGTCGTGCCGTTCAACTACATCCTCGCGATGTCAGTAGTCAGCATGCTGCCGGTCATCATCATCTTCCTCGTACTGCAGCGCCACATCACGCGCGGCATCGCCAGCACCGGCCTCAAGTAAGGACACCATGACAACCAACCGCAGCGTGCACCGCCTGGACGAGCGCGGCACGATTCGCGACTGGCTGGTCGGACCGGCGTGGCGCGAGCCCGCCGACGACCTGGACCGCCACCTCGACGCCGCCGGCTCACCGTGGGGAAAGGATGGCCGTTGGGTGCTCACCAACGGACCGGACGTCACCACCCTGAAGCAGCAGCTGTACCGTGCGCGCCCGCTGCGCCGGGACGCGCCGCTGGAACCGGTCACCGAGGGCGGCCAGGTCAGCTACGTCGGACCGACTGGAATCGCCCACCAGGGAACGTGGCAACGGGTACACACCGCCCCGGACGGCATGGTCGACTGGAGCGCCTTCTGCTTCACCCCGGAATACCGGCTCGCACTGGCAGCCACCGTTGTCGAGGTGGACCAGGCCGAGTGGCGCACGCTACGACTGGCCAGCACCGGGCCCACGATGCTGTTCCACGACGGCCTGCTGATCGACGAATCCGGCACCGTCTCCTACATGGAACCGGTCGAACGTGACATCCGGATCTGGCTGCCGTCGGGCACATCGACCCTTGTCGTCGCCTCCTGGCAGGTAGCCTTCCGGGAGTGCCGGCAGGTGCTTCGGTTGCGCGTCGGTGGACTTCCGGTCCGGGTGGTGATCCCGAGCGCCGATGCCGACGAATACGTGAGCGCGGCTGCCGAGCAGATCCTCGACGCCGTCGGCGTGACCCGCTGGGGCAGCACCGAACGGTCCGTGCCGCTGACCGGCCCCGACGGCGCTCAGCTGCGCATCTCGTGGAGCACCGCGCCGGAGAAGTCGACCAGGGTCCGGCTCGACGGCGGCCGAGCGGTGGTGCCGCTGCCTGAACCGGCGCCCGGCGACGAGGTCGGCTCCGCCTCCATGCTCGCCGCGGCCGCGATGTCGCTGCGAATCGGCATCGACGACGAACGGGCACCCGTGCAGCGGACGTTCCCGGTCGCAGTGCTGCCGTCGCGGTACCGTGGTGAGCCGGTCGGCGATCCGGCCGACTGGCGCCGAGAGGTCCTCCAGCACGCCGCCGATGCCGGCAACCCCCTGGCCGCGTTCACGGTGACCGGTGCCCAGGTGTCCGACAAGGCGCTCGAGGTCGCGCTCGGCATGCTCACCAACCGGGCCGACTGCGCCGACTTTGAAGCCGTCGGACTGATGCACCTGTGGCATCGGGTACCGAGCGAGGGATGGGCGGCGGGTCTGCGAGATCGGGTCCGCCAGGCGCTGCTCGGCTTCAAGTACTGGATCGACCAGCCCGGTCTGGACGCGATGTGCTACTTCACGGAGAACCACCAACTGGTGTGGCACACCGCGGAAACCCTGGCCGGTGAAGCGTTTCCCGACGACACGTTCACCAACACCGGCTGGAGCGGGGCAAAGCACGCCGAGCACGGGCGCACGCTGGCCCGGGAGTGGATCGAACGCCGCCTCGCCGGTGGCTTCAGCGAGTTCGACTCGAACGCCTATCTGGCAATCGACACGCTCGCGCTCGTCTCACTCGCGGAGTTCAGCGCCGACCGCGAGCTCGCCGAGCTGGCGGCCGGCCTCGCCGACCGCGTGCTGTTCAGCCTTGCCGCCAACACCTGGCGCGGCATCCACGGTGCCGCGCACGGCCGGTCGTACGTGCAGACGCTGCGCTCATCGCGTCTTGAAGAGACCGCACCGATCACGTGGCTGTGCTTCGGTGTCGGCGCGCTCAACGACGCCGTCCTTCCCGTCACGGTCCTGGCCACCGCGCGGCGGTACGCGTTGCCGGACGCGATCCGGGCGGTTGCCCGGCACCGCGCCGACGACTGGCTGGGACGGCAGTCGTACCGCGGCACGTACCGGTTCGCCCATGACCTGCTCGAACGGCCGTACGGCTCCGATGCCCTCATCTACCGCACACCCGACGTGATGCTCGCCAGCGTCCAGGACTACCGGGTCGGGCTGCCGGGCCTGCAGGAACACATCTGGGGCGCCACGCTCGGCCCGGAGACGCAGATCTTCGTCACGCACCCACCTAATGCCTCGTCCTCACCGTCGTCCCGGCCCAACGCCTGGGCCGGCAACCGGATCCTGCCCCGGGTCCGGCAGTTCCGCGACACGGTCCTCGCGCTGTACTCCTTCCCGGACGGTGACCCGACAAGCCGTACACACGCCTGGTTCCCGATCGCCCATCTCGACGAATGGGCGCGCCACGGCGTGTGGATCGCCGGGCGGCTCGGCGACGGCTACGTCGCGCTCGCCACCGACGGCGGCGCCGCACCGGTGGAGTCGGGTCCGGACGCCTGGCAAGAGCTGCTGCCGGCCGGTGACGGCACCGCCTGGGTCTGCGTCGTCGGGCGCCGGGCGACCGACGGCAGTTTCCAGCAGTTTCTGGCATCCCTTGCCACGCCCCAATTCGACACCGGCCGGGTGCGGTTCACCCCACCCCGGGGACCGGCACTCGACCTTGCCTGGACCGGCCCGTTCACCGTGGCCGGCCGGCCAGCCGACCTTGACGCCGACGACCAGCCCGAGGCGTGGCCGCAGATCGACAACCCTGCCTGCCTACTGCATCACGGCGAGGAGGAGATGGTCATCGCCATCGACGGCACCGAGCACCGCATCGACCTGCGCCGCGGGAGGCCACTGCCATGAGCGGTATTGATTCGAGCCAGGCGGCACTCGCGGAGCCACCTCGCCCGCCCGCCGAGGTCGCCGAGCTGACGCCGCCGGCACTCGCCGCGACCGGCCGCCGGATCGCCGAGCGGACCGCTGCGATGGGGCTGTCCCGCTGGTCCTGGGGCGAGGGCGTGGTCCTGCACGGCGCCCTGCGATTCGCCGCAGCCTGCGGGGAGCCGCCACCCCCGTCCGTCGTCTCTTTTGTGGACGAGCACTTGGCCCGTGGTGTCAACATCGGACACGTCAACGACGTGGCGCCCGGCGCGGCGTGCGCGGACCTGTGGGCGGCCACCGGCGATCCCCGTTATCGTGCCGGTTGCGAGCAGCTCCTCGCATGGGTGCGGGACGGAGCAGGGCTGACCCGGGCCGGCAACGGCGCCATCGAACACTGGCCCGGCGGAGTGTGGGCGGACACCGTGTTCATGGCCGGGATGTTCCTCATCCGCTACGGGCTGGCCGCCGGCCGACCGGAGCTCGTCGCGGAGGCCGGCGAGCAGCTGCTCGCCCACGCCGCAGTCCTGCGGCATCCGGACACCGGCCTGTACGCCCACGGCTCGCACCACGGCGAGACGATCTGGTGCTTCTGGGGTCGCGCCAACGCGTGGACCGCGCTGGCCACCGTGGAGTTCCTCGAGGCGGCCAGGCAGCTGGACCAGCCCCGGATCGCCGACCTCGCCGACGAACTCACTCCGGTGCTGGCCGGCCAGCTGCTCGCACTCGCCGACCTGCAGCCGGCACACGGGGTCTGGGACGTCCTCGTCGACGGTCAGGAAGAGAACCGCGGCATCCTGGAGACCTCGGCCGCGGCCGGGATCGCCGCCGCGATGTTCCGCGCCGCCGCACTCGGCATCGCACCGGACACGACGAGACGGGCGGCGTGGCAGGCCCTCGCCGGCGTCCACACGTACGTCGAGCCGGACGGCACCCTCGCTCGCACCAGTGCTGGCACCGTGCTGCAGCTCATCCCGTTCGGCTACTCGGTGATCCGCACCGACCGAATCCAGCCGTGGGGGCAAGGACTCGCGCTGCGGGCCTACGCCGACGCGCTCACCGACCAACCCACCTGAGAGGAAACATGCGTACCCGACACGCCACCAGCCCGGAGCAGGTGCCGGGGTTCGACACCGAGGCGCTGCGCGCCCACTACCTGGTGGAGGACCTGTTCCCGGCCGACCGAGTGGAGACCGTGTACAGCCACCACGACCGCCTCGTGATCGGTGGCGTATCGCCCGGCCCCGGCTCACCCGTCCGGCTCGACGCTCCGGAGACGTTGAAGGCCGACTACTTCCTGCAACGACGCGAGGCCGGTGTGGTCAACGTCGGCACAGCTCCGGGCGTCGTCAACGTGGACGGCACCGAGTTCGAACTCGTGCCGAAGGCCGTGCTCTACGTCGGCCGCGGTGCCCGTGAGGTCACCTTCGCCGGCAACGGCGACGCGGCCTTCTATCTGGTTTCCACTCCGGCGCACGCGAGCCACCCGACCACCCTGGCCAACCTCGCCGACGCAACCCCGGTTTCCCTGGGCGAGCAGCGGACGTCCAACGAGCGCACCATCTACAAGTTCATCCACGATGAGGGCATCCGCAGTTGCCAGCTCGTCCTGGGCGTCACCGAGCTCGCTGACGGCAGCATGTGGAACACGATGCCCGCGCACACGCATGAGCGGCGAACCGAGGTGTACCTGTACTTCGGCCTCGACCCCGAGCACCGCGTCGTACACCTGATGGGGGAACCGACACAGACCCGCAACCTCGTCGTCGCTGACCGGCAGGCCGTCATCTCGCCACCCTGGTCCATCCACTGTGGGTTCGGTACTGCCAGCTACGCGTTCGTGTGGGCGATGGGTGGCGAGAACACCGCCTACACCGATGTCGTGCCGGCACCGATCGACACGCTGCAATGACGGCCGGGACCCTGTTCGATCTGTCCGGTCGCACCGCACTGGTGACCGGAGCACGCACCGGCATCGGCCGGGCGATCGCGGTCGGGCTCGCCGAAGCCGGCGCCGACGTGATCCTGCACGGGCACCGTGGCGACCTTGAGGATGTCGAAGCGGCGGTACGTGCCGCCGGCCGCCGGACACGCCGGTGGGTCCGGGACCTGTCTGATCTGGATGGCCTCGCCGAAGAGGCGCACGCTCTTGCCGACGCGGCACCCATCGACATCCTGGTCAACAACGCCGGCATCATCCGGCGCGGCCCGGCGGTGGATGCTCAGGAAGCTGACTGGAGGGCGGTGCTCACCGTCAACCTCGACGCGGCGTTCATCGTCACGCGCGCCGTCGGGGCGCGGATGCTGGCCCGCCGCTCCGGCAAGATCATCACGATCGCCTCGATGCTGTCGTTCCAGGGTGGCCTGAACGTCGCCGGCTACACCGCGAGCAAGCATGCCGTGGTCGGTATGACCAAGGCCCTCGCCAACGAGTGGGCGCCGTACGGCGTGCAGGTCAACGCGCTCGCGCCCGGCTACATCGCCACCGACAACACGGCCGCGCTGCGCGCCGACGCCGACCGGGAACCGCAGATCCGGGCCCGCATCCCGGCCAGCCGCTGGGGCACACCCGAGGACCTGGTCGGCGCGGCCGTGTTCCTCGCCGCGCCGGCCTCCGACTATGTCTGCGGGCACGTACTCGCCGTCGACGGCGGCTGGCTAACCCGCTAGCCCGGGTGATTCATGGTGATCGCCGGGATGTGGTGTTCGTCGTCCTGTAGATAAGCGGAAGTGCCTGCCCTGCAAGGGAAACCTGTGATTGCGACATCTACAGGTTCTCTTCGGGGGAGGCACTTCCGAGGTGCAGCTTACGGAGTGGTCGAGGGATCTGCGGGTCACCCGCAGGTGGTTCGGGTGTGGTGTCGCACGCCGGTGCGACGCTGTTGCGGTTGCTGGCTGATCGGGCCGGGTTGACCGGGGCGTTGTCGGCGGGGCTGGCCCGGGCCGGCTGGTGGCCGGTGCATGATCGGGGTCGCGTGCTGGTGGACCTCGCCGTGATGATCGCTGACGGCGGGGACGTGATCGCGGATATCGACGTGCTGCGCCATCAGCAGGAGGTGTTCGGATCGGTGGCCTCGGACACCACGGCGTGGCGGGCCTGGACGAGATCGGCGTGGTGCAGCTGCGGCGAATCGCCAAGGCCAGGTACTCGCTACACGCTTGCCGGCATGGTCCAAGGGACCCGACCTCGAAGACCTCGACTTCGCCTCCCCGACCTCATGCGTCTGGCTCCGCAGGCAGTGAGCTGACCATGGCCTTCGATCGCCAGACACTGTTCGCTTATCATTAACGACTCTCCGTGTCATCAACAGGCATCCTCGTGGTCACGGAGGTCTTGGCGCGCCGACCTCTGCGGCTCGAATATTCGATTCGGCCGTCTGAAGTGCAGTCCTGTGTGCAAGCTCGAGCCCGGCAGCCGGCATGTTCGTCGGCATGAGCGCGTCGTTGCTGTACCTGCTGCTTCGCCTGATCCTGCAGATGTTGTCCCAGATCGCCTCCGATGGCGGGTTGAAGGATGTGAAGATCCTCGTGCTCCGCCATCAGGTGGCGGTCCTGCGCCGACAGGTAACCCGCCCCGATCTGCAACCGGCCGACCGGGTGATCCTGGCGGCGCTGTCGCGGCTGCCCCGCCCGCGCTGGTCGGCCTCCTCGTCACCCCGGCCCCCCTGCTGCGGTGGCACCGTGAACTCGTCACCCGGCCGTCGACGGCGGAGCGGGATGGGACTGATGACGCCCGCCCGGCGAAAGGGCAGTGGCACGGTTCGAGCCAGGTCAGCGTGTGGGGGCGAGCCGCCCCGCCAGGGTCGGCACCACGATCGCGGCGGCGACGATGTGCAGCGTGATCAGGGTTGCTGCGGAGCCGGCGTCGAATCCGAACGTGAGGTCCGGGACGAAGGACAGCGCGATCAGGGCGACCGTTGTCCGCACGAACGTGCGCCGCGGCCGGCGTGCCTTGCGTGCCATGACGGCGGCGATGCCGACGCCGGCGAGCGAGAAGAGCAGCGTCAGCTGCGCGAACCCGGCGATCGGGATGCTCGCGCCGGTGCTGTCGGCGAACGAGATCCCGGCGGCCGACGCGACTGCCGCGAGGACGGTCGTGGTGACCGAGGCGACGACGGCTGCGGCGACGCCGTGCTTCCATACCGGCTGTCGCTCGGCAGTCGGGGCCGGCGTGCTGGGGGTCATGCGGGTGGGGACCTGGGTGGTGGTGGACATGTCGGGCTCCGTTTCCTCGGCAGGTCGCCCGGTGCGACCCGCTCACACCCCCTCCACGAACGGGCGGGCCCGGATTCGACAGGTCGCGAGAAAAAAAGTTCTACGGATGGCTGCGCGGTGACGCAGCGCCGGGACGGGCCGGCGCCGGACCCGGCCGTGACGCCGGCGCAGCCAGTCCCGTCGGGTACGCCCTGGATGAAGGCGCGGCTGAGCACACGAACGTCCTGTGCTTGGCGCGGGACGTTCGGTTGGCCGACGAAGAACACGATGGGAAGGTTTTCCGGGGCGGGTTGTCGTATCGGCGGGACGCCGTTCGTGGTGAGGTGGAAGGCAGTCATCGGGACCGCCGGAACTGAGGAGAAGTGGGATGACGCACTACCTGCTGGCCGTGCACGGCCCCGCCGAGATGGACGAGTTCGGCAACTACGGCTCCAAGGAGGAGATGGAGGAGGCGTTCGCCGCGACCGGCGCTTTCAATGACAAGCTGCACGCCGAAGGCTACTGGGTCTTCGCCGGTGGGCTTGCGCCGGCGCTGACGGCGACCGTCGTGGACGGCCAGGGCGACACGCCGGTGATCACCGACGGCCCCTACCTCGAAACCAAGGAGGCCCTCGGGGGCTTCTGGGTCATTGACGCACCCGACCTCGACGTGGCGCTCAAGCTCGCGGCCGAGGGGTCCAAGGCGTGCCGGGCCAAGATCGAGGTCCGTCCGTTCGACGGCCTCGCCTGAGCCAGCGCGACCGGCGACTATCGATGCAGCCCGCAACGGCGGCCGTCGAGCGGGTCTTCCGCGAGGAGTACGGCCGCCTGATCGCCTCACTCGTCCGCCGCTTCGGTGACATCGACATCGCGGAGGAAGCGGCGGGCGAGGCGCTCGTAGCCGCGCTGGAGAATTGGCCGGAATCCGGCGTACCTCCCAACCCCGGCGGCTGGCTCACCACCGTCGCGGGCAACCGCGCGATCGACCGGATCCGCCGGGAGAAACAACGCGACGCCAAGCATCAGGCGGCCACCATGTACCACGACGACACACCCCACGAGCCCACCGGCCCAGTCGAGGACGACCGGTTGCGGCTGCTCTTCACCTGCTGCCACCCAGCGCTGGCACCGGAAGCGCGGATCGCGCTGACGCTCCGACTGCTCGGTGGACTGACCGTGGCCGAGATCGCGCAGGCGTTTCTCGTGCCCGAAACCACGATGGCGCAGCGGATCACCCGGGCGAAGAAGAAGATCTCGTCGGCGAAGGTGCCCTACCGGGTGCCCGAGGCCGCCGACCTCCCCGAGCGGCTCGGCGGCGTACTGGCAGTGCTGTTCCTCGTCTTCAACGAGGGCTACCTCGCCACCAGCGATGGCGACCCGATTCGCGCCGAACTCACCAGCGAGGCCATCCGACTGACACGGATCCTCCGCCAACTGCTCCCCGACGAGCCGGAGGTGGCCGGTCTACTCGCGCTGCTGGTGCTCACCGAGGCCCGACGTGAGGCCCGCGTGCGCAATGGGCAGCTGGTCCCGCTCGATGAGCAGGACCGCACCGGCTGGAACCGCGCCCTGATCAACGAGGGCCACGACCTGGTCCGCGAGTGCCTCACGATCAACCGACCCGGCCGCTACCAGATACTCGCCGCGATCAACGCCGTCCACACCGACGCCCCCACGGCACCGGACACTGACTGGTCACAGGTCCTCGCGCTGTACGACCAGCTGACCCAGCTCGACCCCTCACCGATCGTCGCACTCAACCGCGCAGTCGCGGTCGCCGAGCTGGACGGCCCGAACGTCGCCCTCGCCCTGGTCGACCGGCTACCCCTCACCGGCTACCACGCATGGCACGCCACCCGCGCCGACCTGCTCCGCAGACTCGGCCGCAGCGCCGAGGCAAAACAGGCGTACGACGCCGCGATCGCCGCCACCCAAAACAGCGCCGAGCGCGCCTACCTGAGCAGGAAACGCGGCGAGTTGGTCTGAGCAGTCCTACCACTCGGCACAAGGCCGACGGCGCCAACCGTTGTCGGGCTGGTGACGCTCCTGGCCGTCGCAGGCTAACCGATTTGATTATCGATGATCAGTGATCATAGATTGGCCTGTGTGGAACGTTCTCGGCTTTCCAGGGCCGGGAAGCGTGTCGGTGTTCACCCCGTGGCGTATCACGTTTGGGTTGGCTCGGGGAGGGTTCTGGTGGTGTGGGTCGGCGGTGAGAGCCGGTTTTTGTGGATCGGTGTTGAGGCGTTGAGTCGGTGAGCGGGAAGCTGCGGCTGGCCGAGGGTGAGGCGGCCCGCACCGCGTGTGCCCGCGCTGTGCTGCGCACCGGCGTGGACGAGGCAACCGGTGAGGTCCTGTCTCGGGCGGTGTTGGCGCGGCGGGTCGGTTGGTGTGCCGATCTGGTGGCGGGCATGGTGGCCGCGCTGATCGGCGAGCACTGGAACAGCGTGGATGTGCAGGTGCTGGCATCCGGGGTGGATGCGGGTGGGCGGCGATTGCCGTCGCACGCGTGGACCGCACTGCGGCGCCTCGGGTGGACGGTCGCCCCGCCTGGGGGTGTGACGGTCAATGATCGGGTCGTGCGGATGGCGCAGGAGCAGGCGGGGCGTGCTCTTCGTTCGGTGAAGTGGCGCGCCGAGGTCACCGGCGGGGTCCTGGCGACGTGGCCGGCCGATCCGCGCAAGCGCACCCCAGCCGAGTGGGATCAGGTGCGGGCCTCGATCCCCGGCGGGCAGCATCTGCCATCCAATGTGATCAAGGGCCGCACCCGGCAGGCCGCCACGTTCGCCGAGGCCAACGGCCAGCTGCCGGTAGACGTGTTCGAACTCGAAGGCGCCCCGAGGATCCCGCTCGTGCCGGCTTTGCCTGGCCGTTGGGGTCAAATGGATTGGTTGGCGACTCCTTGATGGAATGACCCCAGGCGACAACGTCGGTCCATGACCTGCGGCCGGACCGTCGTTGAGCTTCCCGAGTTCGGCGCCGGTCGGCCCCGCCGACGCTCGTTACCGCCTGGCTTGCGGCTCACGGTCACGGTGACGCTTTTGAGAGTCGCGTTTATTGGACACGCAGAGCGACAGCTCAGGTTTTCGGTTGGCGTTTGACCAGAACAAATGCGGTGAGGCCTGCGGTCATGAAAACCGCCAAGGTCAGGAAATCAGCGAACCACGAGGGGTCTGCGTCCGCACGTCGCACGTTGTCACAAGGCAAGATCTTCGAATACCAGACCTCGAAGGTGTCTGAAGGCTTGACGGGTTCGGGACGAGGGTCCCATTTATGCGGCGTCAGGCAATGCATGCCATCTTCGGTTACGTACTTGACGGTATAGGCAGTTTGCGAATAGACGGTAGCCACCGTTGCAGTCGCTTTCCCGCCGTTGAGATCGCCCCACATTGAGTAGCCCATTCCGATCGACATCACTGCGCCGAGTGTTGTATAGATCGCCCAGAACCACAGCTTCGCCTTTCGCGGAAGCCTCGACCGAGCGGGCATTGGTCGAGAGTACGACAAGCCCGACTCTCGCGGAATCCTCGACCAAGCGGGCATCGGTCGAGGCTACGACCAGGACGACGACAACGCCAGACCGGATTGACCGCGCGGCCACAGGCAATTCGTAGGCCAGGGCCCCGAGATGGCCCAGCATGGCGGAACACCTGCCGATGTCGACACCTCGACCACGGCGAGCCCCGCCATCCCGGCTGCACGATCTGCCTGCCGTCGTACTCTGCCTGCATGAGGGGCCTCCTTCGTCGTGAGACGTGAGCACCCCGAGCATCCCGCTCGAGAGCCACGAGGAGCGAGGCCCCGCTCCTTCATGCCATCACGGATGTCCTGAGACCCGACATCGCCGGCAGCCGACAGCCGGCCGACAGCCGGCCGGGCCTCGTCCTGGAAAGATGACGGCATGGACCGCTTCGAGGGCCGCTGCTGGCTGGACTGGTGGACGAACTCATCCACCCTGCTCGGCAGCGTCGAGGTGGCCGTCGTGATTGCCGCCGCTGGCGCCGGCTGGGAGGCCTACGGTCGCCCCGTCAGCGACAGCGACGAGGACCGCGATGCCTTTGCATTCCTGTGTGACCTCGATCCCGCCTTCGCGCTGCGATTCGAAGACGAGAGCACTATCGCCGTCACCGTGCATCCCACCGATGGGCATCGCCGCTTCAGCCTCAGCGAGTACACCAGTCCGGTTCAGCGATCGGTCGACAATCGAATCGCTCTGTAGCCAGCCCGAACCAAGCCTGCGACCGGGTGGGTCGACAGCGCCTCGGCGACTCCCGGCATCTGACCTGGACGGGCAAAGACAGGGACTGGTTCAGTTCTCGCGGTTCGGGTCGGCGAGAGCGTCCCACTCCTCGGCAGTAGTGGGAAAAGGCTGCCAGTACGGGAGGTAGAACGGCCGCCACGTCGGCGTGACCATCGAGAATGACTCCAACTCCGGGTCCGCGAGCATCCGGTAGACGAACTCCGTCGCCGACATGTCGAACCGGTGCCACGGGTTTGGAGGGTCGTGCCGGGCCAGCACAGGCCACCGCTCAGGCTCCACGGAGCGGTCCGCAAGCCAGTAGTACCCGCCTCCGGCCGAGTCGTGACCCCACTCGATCAGCCCAGACCCCGTGTCGGGCTCGTACAGCTCGTACGGGGCGTACAGGCCCGCTGCGGAGTCGTCATGCTCACTCACCGAACGCCGCATGGAGTCCCACCACCCGAGCAGCGACGTCGAGTCGTGGTCGGTTGTCGGTCGCAGTAAGTCAAGGTGCACCATAAATAGGCCCGGCACGAACCGCCGGCACAACTCCTTGAAGTCGCCTGGCAGCGCGACGCCGAGCTCCGCCTCCACCTGCCCCCAGCCGGCACCGACCTCAGGCTCGTGGCGCCATCCGGTCACGTCGATGATCCGGTCGATCCACGTCAACTGATCATTCACGGCCGGCAAAGTAACAGCACAGGCAGACACCCCCTCGCCTGGTCGTCACCCGCCCACTAACCGCTGCTGTACTTCGCTGCCGTACGCAAGCAGAAAGGCCACCTCCCGAACCCGGGAAGTGGCCTTGACCTGCGTGGACCATGCTTGGCAAAGTCCGGACCACATTCCCGCAGCTCAGGGACCGACCGTGACGGTCCCAGCGGTACGTAGACGCACGGTCTGACACGCAGATCGGGGAGGCGCTGTTGCGCATCGCCAGCGCCCGCGGCCTGCAGTCCGCCAGCATGCGTGAGGTGGCCGCCGAAGCCGGCGTCTCCCTCCGCCTGGTGCAGTACTACTTCCACACCAAGGAAGAGCTGCTACTCACCGCCTTGGCCTATCTCGGCGAACGGTTGGCCACCCGGGTAGAGCGCCACATCCGCGCCCTGGGACCAGTGACCCCCCGCAACGTCGTCTACGGCACGCTCACCGCGATCCTGCCCACCGACGCCGAGAGCCTCGACCTGACGAGGGCCTACACCGGCTACTACACCTTGGTCTTCACCGACCCCGACCTCGCCACCCGGCACGGCGCCGCCTACCCGGACAAGGTCGAACGACTGCTCGCCGGGCAACTGACCGCCGCGCAGCAGGCCGACCAGATCGACACCATCCTGGACCCGGAGACGACCGCCGCCGGACTCCTCGCCCTCACCAACGGCCTCGGCTCAAGCGTGCTCGGCGGGCAACGAGACGGTGCAGCCGCACTGCGTATCCTCATCGATCACATCGATCGGCTGTTCAAGCCCGGACCAAACCGGCCGTAGCACAAAATCTAAGCGCGACCCAGCAGCCCACGGACGATCGGTTGCTCACCAACGACATCCCGCTCATGGCCGATCGGGCGTCGGTAGGGCTACCATCCCAGCAGCCAACGCACTTGGGGCCAAAGCGCTGCAGTCGCATGGGCTCGCAGCGTCCTCGTTACTCACCTGGTTGATGCGGTATTGAGCAACGCTTCCGTCTCGGCATGGCCGCTTCGAACGGCCCATTCGAGGGGCGACAGCCCGCTGCCGTGGTCTTCGCGGAGGTCCGGATCTGCGCCCCAGGTAAGAGTTCGCGGACGACATCGGACTGCCCCCACCCTGCGGGGCAAGCCGTTCAACCAAGGTCGGGGATGGTTTCGCCACCCGTCACAGGGCTCGGGTTGGTGATAAGGCTGGCCACGCGACGTGGTCAATCGCGAGCCACGGCGCGACGGCCACGGCTGTGGGCGTGAGCCCGGCGAACGCCTTGACCTCGCGGTGGAGGTGGGACTGGTCGACGTAGCCGCTCTCGGTGGCAACGCAGGCGGGGGGGTGACCCGCCGCGAGAAGGCGGGCGGCATGGTCGAACCGCACCAGTCGGGCGGCGCGTTTGGGTGTGATGCCGAGCTGGGACCGGAAACGGGACCACAGGCGCTTGCGGCTCCAGCCGACCTCGTCCGCGAGGCCGTCGACCCGCACCCGCCCCCGGCTGGTGAGCGTCTGCCGCCAGATGTAGGCGACCTCCGGATCGACCGATGGGCGGGCGCCCAGCCGTCGTCCGAGGAACTCCGCCACGATCGCGAACCGGTCGTCCCACGACGCGGCAGCGCGCAGCCTGTCCTCGGCTCGTCCGGCGTCCCGGCCCCAGACATCCTCGAGGGATACCACCGTCCCGCTGAGCTCGGCCGATGAGCCGAGCACCACAGCCGCCGTGACCGGCTCCAGCCGGATCTGGAGGCACTCGCCGCCCCCTCGACCAGATGCCCGAAGGTCGCCGGGGAGGAGCCCGACGACGACACTGCCGCGCACGCGCTGGCCATGAGTGTCGACGAGCAGCCCTTCTCCCTCGCTCAGGTCGACAAGCAGGGTGACGGATGGGTGCGCGACCATCGCGATGTCCGCGGATGCGGGGGCACGTGCGCAGAACCCGGCCATGTTGATCCCCGGCAGCCGAGGTGACGGGCGTGGAACCGCGATGTCCACGCTCGCCCAGTCCGGTGGTGTCCCGGCCGACAGCACATGGCCAGTGTAGATGCTGACCACAAAGCGGAACATTTGTCCAAGACACCCTCGCCTCGAGCTTGTGATGCTCGACATCGTCTCCGGCAAGGCCCAATTGCGGAGGCCGCGGAGCTCCAAGCGACAGGAGAAGTCATGACGCGACCACTGTCACATTCGAAGGTCCGGGTACTGGCCCGGATCCTGCCTGCCACTGGTGGACCGATCGGACTGACCAGGAGTGACCAGGAATGACACCGATGCAGCGTCGTACCTTCCTGCTCTCGTCGTTGGCAGCCGGATTCGGCACCGTCGCCGGCGGTGGCCTGCTGGCCCCCACGCCGGCCGCGTCCGCTGCCGGGCTGGTCGATTCGGTGACCGTGGACAGCGCGCTGAAGGTTCGGGTGGCGAGTGGTTGGCTGCGGGGTCGCACGGACCGGAACGTGGCAGCGTTCCTCGGGATCCCGTACGCCGCCCCGCCCTCCGGGGCGTACCGCATGCGGCCTCCAAGGCCGCCCGTGCCATGGAACGGCCTGCGCAACGCAACCAAGTACGGGCCGACCTGCCCGAAATACTACCCCCGTCCGAAGAGCCCACCGCTGTTCCCGGAAGTAGTGATCCCCGGCAAGGAATGCCTCAACCTCAACGTGTGGACCCCAGATCCCCGCGGATCCGGCTTGCCAGTACTGGTCTGGATTCACGGCGGCACGTTCACGAAGGGGTCCGGATCCGCCACCCCGTACCGCGGGACCTCCTTCGCCGACAGTGGGGTCGTGTGCGTCACCATCAACTACCGGCTCGGCGCGGAGGGCTTTCTCTACCTCGATGACGGCACCGCCAACCTGGGGCTGCTGGACCAGATCGCCGCACTCGAGTGGGTCCAGGACAACATCGCCGCCTTCGGCGGCGACCCGCGGAAGGTGACCGTCGCCGGCCAGTCCGCCGGCGCCATGAGCATCACCACCCTCATGGCCATGCCCCGCGCCCAAGGCCTGTTCCGCCACGCAATCATCCAAAGCGGGGCGGCCGCCCAGACACTTACGGCCCAGGCCGCCGCAGGCGTCACCTCGAGGCTGGCTAAGTCGCTCAGAGTTGCCCCGACCCGCGAAGCCTTCAGCAAGGTACCCGCCGGACGGCTCGCGCGGGCGGCGTCCGCCCTCGTCGAGGAAGACCCGACCGCCTCGGATCCGGCCGAGTGGGGAAGCCTCCCCTTCGCCCCAGTCGTTGACGGCCACACCCTCTCCGACCACCCGCTCGACGCGTTGAGAAACGGTGCCAGCAGCGGCGTGCGGCTCCTGGCCGGGTGGAACCGGGACGACACCCGGATCGGCCTCGTCCCCAACGGCTTCATCGACAGGATCGACAAGGCCGACGAGGCCACCCTCTCCGCACTCGTGGGCGCCCTCGGCGCACCCGAGGGGACGGTCGAGCTCTACCGGGCAGCCCGTCCGAAAGCGAAAAACGGGGACCTGCTCGCCGCGGTGACCACCGACTGTTTCATTCGCATTCCGGCGATCCGGGTCGCCGAGGCACGCCTCGAGTTCGGCACGTCCGACACCTGGATGTACCGCTTCGACCACGGGTCGCCGAGCTTCTCCGGCCGCCTCGGCGCCGCCCACGGGGTGGAGATCCCGTACGTGTTCGACCTCCTCGACGATGAATCCATCCACGCCCTCATCGGCCCCCAACCACCACAGATCGTCGCCGACACTGCCCACAGCACCTGGGTCAGCTTCGTTGCCGACGGCAACCCGTGCTGGCCCCGATACAACCTGCCCAACCGGTCCACCGCGCTGATCGACGAGGCGATCACCGTCGTCAACGACCCCGACCATGCCGAGCGTGAGGTGTGGACCGGTCGACGCTGATCGGGAGTTGTCTTCGGCGTCGACTGCGTGGCTCAACGAACGCCGCGAGGCGCCCACAGGGCCCCGTAGAGGGCATCGGCTGTGCCGGCTGTTTGTCGGCGGCACGTTCAGGAAACGCGCCTGCGGGCACCGGATGACGACGGGGGTATGCATGGAAACGAGGGATGATCCGGACGTACACGTCGTCGTGGCGGGCCTGGGGCCGGTCGGTGGTGTCCTGGCGGCGATGCTCGGTGCACGGGGAGTGCCGACGGTGGTGGTCGAGCCCAACGAGCGGCCGTATCCGAAGCCACGGGCCGCCGTGCTCGACGTCGAGGCGATCCGGCTCCTGACCGCACTGCCTGGCATGCCGCCGCTGGAGAAATGGGCGACGCCGCTGGCTCGCAACGGTGCCGTCGGCCCGGATCGTCAGCCACTGATCATGATCGATCAGACGGCTCGGGCTTTCGGCCAGCCGCAGGTCGCCCGCATCGACCAGCCGGTGCTGGAGGAGGATCTGCGTACGGTCATTGCCGGCACGGGCTGCGTCGAGGTAGTGGCGGGGCGCAGCGTGCGTACCGTGGAACCGGACGGCGAGCGCGTCACCGCGGTGCTCGATGATGGTCGGCGTCTGACAGCGCGGTGGCTGGTCGGCTGCGACGGTGCCGCCAGCGCTGTCCGCGTCGCTGCCGGCATCGGTTTTCCTGGTAAAACGTTCGCGCAGCCCTGGCTGGTCGTCGATGCCGCGACGCGTCCGGACGCCAGCGGCAATCGCGGCGTGGGCGGTGCGACGGACGGTGCCGCGACCTTTGCCTTCGTGCTTGACCCCGCGCGACCCGCCGTGGCGATGTCTCAGCGTGGCCGGTGGCGGTGGGAGTGGATGGTGCTGCCTGGCGAGGACCCGGACACCATGACCATGCCTGAGGTGGTGCGGTCCCTGGTCGCTGCCTGGGTGGATCCCGCAGCACTGGAGATCCAACGGGCGGCCGTGTTCACCTTCCATGCCAGGATGGCCGACCGGTGGCGCGCCGGACGGATCCTGCTCGCCGGTGACGCCGCCCACGCCATCCCACCATTCGCCGGCCTCGGTCTCAGCATGGGAATCCGTGACGTTGGTGCCCTGGCCTGGCGCCTCGCCGATGTCGTCGGCGGTGCCAGCGGTGCCGACCTGCTCGACGGCTACGAGCGCGAACGCCGGGCAGACGTCAGGCGTACCACCGCGATGGCATTAGGCATCGGCCGCCTGGTGCAGACCCGCAACCGCGCGGCGTCACGACTGATCCGTGGGCTGGTCCGCACGGCGGCGGCCGTGCCCGGGCTGCGCGCGCGCCTGGGTAGCCGGCCCGTGCCACCGCGACGGCTGCCGCGCAGCCTCGCCGGACCGCTGCCACAGGCTGGTCACGTCCTGCCCAACCCGCGCGTCAGCGTCGCGGGCGGCGCACCCGTCCGGCTCGATGAGCTCATCGGCTACCGGTGGGCGTACATCGGACACCGATGCGACCCCCGCACCGTAACCGACACCATTCCCCACGACGCGGTCGTCCTCGCCCTGCAACACCCGGACCCGGCACCCGGCTGCCTGCCGATCAGCGACCTCGACGGGCTTCTCAACGACACCCCCGGCACCGTCACCGCGGTGCGCCCGGACCGCTTCGTTCATGGAATCCTGGAATGAGTAACCGTGGGAAGCGTCCAGAGCCGGAGACGTCGACCGGCATCAGATCGAAGGAGGCGGCCAGCGGCTGACGGATCGGTTCCCGACGTCGGTACGGTGCACCTGAGGAATTCACCTATCGCCTCCGCAAGAACCGCGACGTGGAACTGCAACATCACGGCCGCCCTGCCACTGTGCTTCGCGGCGCCGCCGCGGCCCGGTTCCTGGTCGACGTCAACAGCGAAGATCCTCAGGCGTTGATGGCGCGCATCACCGGCAACTACAAACACGGCAACGCGGCCGCCGCGCTGAGGGGTGGGAGGTAGGCCAGAACTGCCACCGCGAAGGCGGTTGCCCGGACGATCAGAAAGCCCAGCACGGATGCCGCCTGCTCCGTCGTCATTGCGGTCAGCAACGATGCGGCTGGATCAAGAGGCATCATGGTCACAATGCTCTGCTGACGCTCGAGGGGTAGCTTGGCGGCGAGCGGCGCCGCCCACTGCGGTGGCATCTCGACCAGGAGCCGCAGCACTTCGTGATCTGGCATGGACGTCATCGCCTCTGCGGACACATCGGCCGGCATCCAGGCCAGTACAGGCGAGTGACGCTGCGACCAAACCACCTGCCTGAGTCACCGCGGCTTGTCCCTCACGCCCTCGTCCTCATTGCCGACAGACGTCCAGGCCGTGATGGGCCACGAAAGCCGTCGACCACGCTCAACCTCTACACCCACCGGTCGGACGGACGAGATCAACGCATCCGCGACGCGTTCGCTGACTCATAGCTGACTCATGACCATGTCCGTCGATGCCAGGGGCATCTTCCTTGTAAGCGAGGCGTCGAGGGGGCGGGGCCTGGTCTGGCCAGCTCGGGAACCCAACGGCTATGTCGCCTCGGTCAACTCCTCAGGAACGCGAGCAGATCACTGTTGACCTGGTCCTGGAGGGTGGACGTGATGCCGTGCGGCGCGCCCGGGTAGTAGATGTCCTTGGCGTTCGCGATGAGCTGGGCGGTCTTCCTCGCCGAGTCTTTGACCGGGACTATCTGGTCGTCCTCGCCGTGCAGCACCAGGGTGGGGATGTCGAACTTGGCGAGATCGTCGCGGAAGTCGGTCTCGGAGAAGGCCTTGATGCTCTCGTAAGCGTTCAACAGGCCGGCCTGCATGCTCCACAGCCAGAACTGGTCGAGGATCCCCTTCGAGACCTTCGCCCCCTGCCGGTTGGCGCCGTAGAACATCTGCGCCAGGTCCTGGTAGAACTGCGATCGGTCCTTCATCAGGTTGGCGCGCATCTCGTCGAAGACGGCGATGGGTAGGCCCTCGGGGTTGTCCGGCGTCTGCACCATGATCGGCGGCACGGCGGAGATAAGGACGGCTTTGGCGACCCGTCTCGTCCCGTGGCGGCCGATGTAGCGCGCGACCTCACCACCGCCGGTCGAGTGCCCGATCAGTGTGACGTCGGTGAGGTCGAGCGCCTCGATGACCGCCGCGAGGTCGTCTGCGTAGCCGTTCATGTCGTTTCCGCCGGAGGCCTGGCTTGACCGGCCGTGACCACGGCGGTCGTGCGCGACGACCCGGAAACCGTTCTGCATGAGGAAGAGCATCTGGCCGTCCCACGCGTCCGCGTTCAGCGGCCAGCCATGGGAGAAAGTGACAACGGGGCCCGCACCCCAGTCCTTGTAATAGATCTCGGTGCCGTCCTTGGCGGTGATGTAGCTCATGCCGCTGTCCTTTCCGATTCGTCCCCGTCGGGCATGCCGGCCGGGCCGGCCGGTACCGCAGAACCGCCGAAGAGCTGCGAGAGAGGTACAGCAGCTCGCGCCCGTGATGTCGGCTTTACCCGATTTTAGGCGGCAGCGCGTAAACCATGGGCCCGGATCGGGCGAACACGGGAAGGACTCCACGAGCCGCGTCAACCGACGCGCAGCGATGCACCCTACCTCGGCCTCTCGACCGCCGGGATCAGCGCGGACGTGCTGCACAGAGCTTGTAAGCGGGCAGTCAGGCCGTGTCAAAAGATCCGGAACAGGTACGGAATGATCTAGGTCTCGCTCCCCGGTGACCAACCTGTTCTGCCTGGTAGATCCACCCGTCGGCAGCTTCCCGGCAGGGGCGTCTACACCTACCCGCGCGCTAACTCGCGTTCTCGTTGCGAGGGGGAAGCTTCCAGTTCGGCCGGACGTAGTGGCACGTGTAACCCCCGGGATTTCGCTCCAGGTAGTCCTGGTGTTCCGGCTCGGCCTCCCAGAAGGGGCCAGCGGGGGTGACCTCGGTGACCACCTTGCCCGGCCACAGGCCGGAGGCGTCGACGTCGGCGATCGTCTCTTCGGCGACCTTTCGCTGCTGCTCGTCGCAATAGAAGATGGCCGACCGGTAGCTGGTTCCCACGTCGTTGCCCTGGCGATTCTTCGTTGTCGGGTCGTGGGCCTGGAAGAAGAACTCGAGAAGCTCTCGGTAGGCCAGTTTCGCGGGGTCGAAGACGACCTCGACCGCCTCGGCGTGAGATCCATGGTTCCGATACGTCGCGTTCGGCACGTCTCCGCCGGTGTATCCGACCCTGGTGTCGACTACGCCCGGGTGTTTCCGGATGAGGTCTTCCATGCCCCAGAAGCAGCCGCCGGCCAGGAGCGCCTTCGCAGTCGTCTCGGTCATCGTCGCTCCCCGTCCGGGTGCTCGAAAATTCTGCGGTACTCGCCGTAGCCTTCACGCTCGAGGTCGTCGCGTGGGATGAACCGGAGCGCCGCCGAGTTCATGCAGTAACGAAGTCCGCCCGTTTCTGGGGGACCGTCGTCGAACACGTGGCCCACGTGGCTGTCCCCGTGCGCCGACCGGACCTCGGTGCCGAACATGGCGTGGCTCGACTCTCGGACCTCGACCACGTTCTCCGATTCGATCGGCCTGGTGAAGGTCGGCCAGCCGGTGCCGCTGTCGTACTTATTGACGGAAGCGAACAGCGGTTCACCCGACACGACATCGACGTAGATCCCCGGCTCCTCGTTGTCCCAGTAGGCGTTGTCGAAGGCTGGCTCCGTCCCCGCTTCCTGAGTGACTCGGTATTGCTCCGGCGACAGCCGAGAAACTGCCTCGGGGCTCTTGCGGTACTCGTGTGACACCGTTCTTCCCCTCCAGGGGTCGACAAGAACGCTCAGGGTCTACACACGCCTGCCCGAGTGCGTACCCCGCCTAGAATCGACTAACCACGGGGCTGGTAAGCGGACCACGGTCAGGCACATGCGAGGCCCTATTAGGTCGCTGGATCTATCGCACCTCAGGTGGCGGACGAGTGTCGCGGATCAGTTGTCGGATCACAATCACAGGAAGCGCTCTGTCCCGTCCCGGCTGATGCTTGACCCGTGGGTTCAAGGGGTGCGCAAGGAGCTCGGCGAGCTTCTCGGATGGTGTCATGAAGCCGAGGGTCTTGCGGGGGCGGCGTTGGGGCTCTGGGCGAAGCGGGCAAGGTCCAAGTCACGCACCGTGAGGCCACGAAGGAATCGCCGCCAAGCCTGAGCGTGAGGCACCGGCAATAGTTGGCATCCCCGCCCAGGTGCGGGTACGGCGCTTGCCGGACGGACCACAACTTGCCGCTGTCTGCGGTTGGTCAGCTCTGTCACGTTCGCGCGTGGCTCGTCGCCCACTCGAGCGCGTAGTCGGCCACCTGCTCCCAGCCAGGCTCGACGCCGGTGAAGTGTGAGCGGTCCGGAAACTCGTAGGTCTCAGTCGTCGCCTCGGAGTTGCGGTATTTCTTCGCGTTCGAGCGGATCACCGAGGGCGGCATCAGGTGGTCTTTGCCGCCAATGATGAACAACAGCGGAGCCCGGTCGTCCAGGTCGTAGTCGACCCAGGTCTCCTGGTGGCCCGGCCTCCAGTTGGCTGTCAGGCCATAGGTCCAGACCCAGCTGCCGGGCGCCGGGATGTGGAGGCGGTCGTACGCGGCGTCGGATTCCTCCCGGCTGACCGTGTTGGCGAAGGCATAGTGGAACTGCTCCTTGGTGAAGCCCACCGCGCGGTGCCGGTTGGCCGGATTCTTGAGGATTGGGAACAGGGACTTGGTCTGGGCAGGCGGGTTCACCCGCACGCCCTCGGGTGGCGCCGAGTCGATCACCACCGCGGCGGCGCCCAACCCGCGGTTCACTAAGAGTTGGGTGAAGGTCCCCCCGAAGGAGTGGCCCATGATGATCGGCGGACGGTCCAGGCTCTCGACCACCTCGCTGAGATGGTCGAGCGTTGCGGGAACGGAGGCCTCGGCGATGACCTCGGGTCTTTCCCGCAACGCCTCTACCTCGATCTCGAATCCCGGGTACGTCGGCACGAAGACCTCATGGCCCTTCGCCCGGTAGTGCTCCACCCAGCGGTCCCAGCTTCGGGCGGTCATCCACAGCCCGTGGATCAGCACGATCGGCAGCGCATTGGTCGTCGGCTCGCTCATGATGCTCCTTCCGATGGGCTGCAGCAATCGTCGGAACCCTCGGACAGCGGTAACCTCACGCCGCAGGGATGAAGTCGCGGCCCGCCGGCGCACGCTCTGCACCGCCTCCGGGTCGCCGGTCGCTCCCGTGAAATCCTAGCCGTCCGCACACCGCCCGGAAGCGGAAGCGACGTGAACGCCGGAAGCGTCGTCAGTTCGGCGCATCTGGTCACGGACGGCGCGCTGGCCCGGTCGGCTGCTGATCGTGTCGCCCATCAGGTGAAGCCGCCGTGCCCTCATCAGCCGGAGTCGGACAGCCGGCCGCCGGCGATGCCTGGTCTGGTGACCGAAGCCCTCACCGCCTAACTGACCGGCGTTGCGACTAGCCCCCTTGGGCGCAATGGGTCGAACAGGGCTGAGCCGGCACTCGTTCGGACGGGCGGCCACCGATACCGCAGGAAAGCTCATCGATAGCCTTTAGTGGCCTTGACGATCTGCGGGCTGACCACGATCGCGTACCCGACGAGAATCGCCGAGGTGAGCCCGAGCAGCAGGCCAGGTTCGGTGACCACCAGCGTCACCACGATGGCCAGCGCGATTCCCACCAGGCCAACGATGAACCGGCGCCGGGGCATGCGACCGAGAGCGAAGCGGTGCAGACCCAACCCGCACAGCATCCACGCGACGATCGACCCGCCCAGCACGAATCGCGCGTTCAGCGGCATCTGACGCGACTGACCGATCTCGTACACCACAACGCCCAGCGCCCATCCCAGGAAAAGCACGGCCGCGCCAGCGGGTGAGTGGAGATAGGCGTAGCCCTGACAAATGCGGCACGGCGAGCGTCTGACCGGAAAATGAGCCTGACCAGGGCGGGTCTTGTGCAGGGGGCATCGCCGGGCTGGTGGGGGCCGGTCCGGTGTGATGTTGGTGGTT
>NZ_JBIDCT010000019.1:0-161586 GCF_043204735.1 Micromonospora sp. NPDC047740 | reverse complement strand
TCCGGAAGAGCACGTGACCGCAGGCACGGAAATCTCATGTCCGCCAGCCCGGAGCAAACTGTCCGCCTACCCGGAGCATGCCGTGTCCGCTGGCACGAGTGTCAGTGGGCGCCGATACTCTTCGCCGTGCGGAAGGCCGGGGTCCGAAGGACTTCTGCACCGGGCCGCCCCAGGCAGTGAATCGCCGAGGGCAACGACCCCGGGCCTTCCGTCCAGGCATCTATCCGGGACTCGACCCGGTGCGAGGCGCAGCCCGATTCCCCACAACGGGCGGCGCCCGGCGTTTTAGCGGGTCCGCTTCGCGGCGTACGCCTTGCGCCCTGCGCGGAACCGCTCTCCCGCCGGTCCCCCGGCCGCACTCCGCGGCATGGCATTCCCGTCAGGTACGGCGCTAGTCGGCGCGGGGAAGCATGATAGTGAATGTCGTCCCGGCGCCGACCTCACTCGCGACCGTAATGATGCCCTGGTGATCGGCGACGATCTGCCGGGCGATGGCGAGGCCGAGGCCACTGCCTCCGGTACGGCGGCCCCGTGCGGCGTCGGCCCGCCCGAACCGGTCGAACGCATGCGGCAGCGCGTCCGCCTGCGATTCCCGAGCCGGTGTCGACGACCCGGACGGGCCGGGATCGCTGATCCCGGCCCCTCGCCCGTCCGGCTGACGTCGGCGAAAGATTCTTCCCACCGCCCTCCCGGCGTTCACGCCGCCGCCGCTAACATCGGTGACCATGAATTCACAGAGCATCACCCGCTCGCGATCCGGGCGGTTGGTCACGGCGTTCGCGCTCGCCGTGGCTTTGGCGACCGGCGTCGCAGTGGCAAGCACCTCCGCGTCGGCCGCGACCGCGCTCACCGTCGCCCAGGCGCTGGCTGCCCAGGACGGCCGCACCGCCACCGTCACCGGTTACGTCATCGGTCAACCGACGGCGACGAACACGGTGATCACCTCCGGCTACACCGCCGACACCGCGATCGCCATCGCCGACACCGCCGGCGAGACCAGTACGGGCAGGATGCTCTACGTCCAGGTCACCGCGCCATACCGGAGCGCCTTCGGGCTGCTCACCAACCCGGGCCTGCGGGGCAAGCTGGTCACCGCGACCGGCACCCTGACCGCGTACTTCAGCCACGGCGGGCTGAAGGACCCGACCGCGATGACCCTCGGCAGCACCACCCCCAGCCCGACGCCGACCGCCTCACCCACCCCGACCGGCGGGCCGTATGACTCGACCTACTACGCGAGCGCGATCGGCAAGACGGGTACGTCCCTGCGCGGCGCCCTGCACTCGATCACCAAGGTGCAGACGAAGCTCACCTACGACCAGGTATGGGAGGCGCTGAAGGACACCGACCAGGACCCGGCAAACCCCAACAACGTGATCCTGCTCTACAGCGGCCGCTCGCAGAGCAAGGCCACCAACGGCGGCGCCGCCGACGACTGGAACCGCGAGCACGTCTGGGCCAAGTCGCACGGCGACTTCGGCACCGCCACCGGCCCGGGCACGGACGTGCACCACCTGCGCCCCGAGGACGTCACGGTCAACTCGACGCGCGGCAACAAGGACTTCGACAACGGCGGCAGCGCCGTCGCCCAGTGCCCCGGCTGCTACACCGACGCGGACTCGTTCGAGCCGCGCAACGCGGTCAAGGGCGACGTCGCCCGCATGATCATGTACATGGCGATCCGGTACGAGGGCGACGACGGCTGGCCGAACCTGGAGATGAACAACTCCGTCGCCAACGGCACCACCCCGTACCTGGGCCGACTGTCGGTGCTGCTCGCCTGGCACCAGCTCGACCCGCCGGACGCCTTCGAGAAGCGCCGCAACCAGGTCATCTACGACCGCTGGCAGGGCAACCGCAACCCCTTCATCGACCACCCGGAGTGGGCCACCGCCATCTGGGGCTGACCCCTTCGCCGGGCCGCCCGGTACGTCGCAGGTCACCGGCTCGGGCCGTACGGACCCGACGGGTGACCTGCGACGTCCGACAACCGGGTGGCCCGGCCCGGCCCCGCCGCGCGGCGGCTGCCTCCCACCGGCAGGCGCCTCGATCCTCGGAGATCCGCAGCGAGCTGGCTCTCTTGCTGCCGGGCAGTGCGCCCTTTGACGACCCGACGCAGGTCTCATGCTGCTGTCGGCGCGTTGCCTGTCGCACGGTTACACCGGGCTCGACACGATCGCGCCGGAAGCTCCGGCCAGGGTCGACGTTCAGTAGCACACCGCTGCCGGCCGAGCAGAGTGCCGGTTGTCACGACTGCTCGAACCGGCGGCGTTCGGCATCGGCGTGGTTGCCGAGCCCGACCGCGTTGACCTCGCCATTCCCGATGCGGCGGTGCCTTATTGGCGGTCAGCCCCTCCGGCGCGCGGATCCGGGTCTGGATTCCGTGCTGCGGGACAGGTAACGGGACTTCCGCCGCCGACGTGTGACCCGGCGGCGGCGCCAGTGCGGCGGCGCCGCGGGCGCCCGTAGCCGGCGGCGCCTTTACGGTAGTTCCCGCGCTGCGGGGCATTCGTGCGCCTGGTCACGAGTGGGGCGGTGTCTGGCGCGGGCCGCGATAGGGCAGGGTGGCGCTGTAGACCACGTTGGTGGTGGTGCTGCCGAACGCGGCGAGTTCGTTGACGACCTGTTCGAGGTGTGCCATCGACGTCGCGGCCACCTTCAGCAGGTAGCAGTCCTCTCCTGTGGTGCGTAGGCACTCCAGGATCTCCGGTCGTCGCTCGAGCAGCCGGTGCAGCGGTGCGTGCTGGCTGCCGGGATACTTCAGCCGCACCACCGCGAGTACGGCGAAGCCCGCCTTGGGTAGGTCGACCTCGGCGCGGTAGCCGGTGATCACACCGATCGTCTCCAGTCGCCTGACCCGCTCGCTGGTGGCCGAGGCGCTCAGCTTGACCCGGCGGCTGAGCTCGGTGATCGGCAGGCGGCCGTCGCCCTGCAACTCGGTCAGGATGGACCAATCGACGGCGTCAAGATTCTCGGCCATTACGCCAATCTACCGGCGGATCCACGGCGAAAGCCAGCAAAGGCAGGGAACAAGGTATTCCACGCCGGATCCAAGCTGGCTAGCCTGGGTAACGTGCAAATCGGCGTGAACGTACCGAACTTCGCCCCGGGTACCGACCCCGGCATGCTGCGACAGTGGGCGCAGACGGTCGAGGATCTCGGCTTCGACCTGCTGATGGTCTCCGACCACATCGCGGTGACCCCAGACGTGGCCGAGAAGTATCCCGCGCCGTTCTACGAGCCGTTCACCACGCTGTCCTGGCTGGCCGGGGTGACCCGCCGGGTCCGGCTGGGCACGACCGTGCTCATCGTCCCGTACCGGCACCCGCTGCTCACCGCACGGATGGCGGCGAACCTCAACCGGCTCAGCGGCGGCCGGCTCGTCCTCGGCGTCGGCGTCGGCTGGGCCCGGCAGGAGTTCGAGGCGCTCGGCGTGCCGTTCCGGCGGCGCGGCGCGCTGACCGACGAGTACCTGCACGCCATGTACGAAGCCTGGCGGAACACCGACGACTACGATACGGGCCCGATCCCGATCTGGGTCGGCGGCAACAGCGACGCCGGCATCCGTCGCGCGGTACGGCTCGGTGACGCCTGGCACCCGCTGCGGGTTACGCCCGGATGGCTGGCGGACGCAGCCGGGCGGCTGAAGGCCACCGCCGATGAACTCGGCCGCCCGGTGCCCGCGTTGACGCCGCGCATCAAACTCCTGGAGACCCGAGAAGTGGTCACCGCCCCGGACCGGCTCGCCGGTGTCGGCACCATCGACCAGATCATCGCCGACATCGACCAACTCCGTCTGCTCGGCGCGGAGACGGTGGTACTCGACCCGTTCAACGGCGACTTGACCGAGATCCGCCAGCCCGAACGCGCCTGGCAGACCCTTGCGGCCGTGGCCGTGTACCACAAATCCCAGGAGGACCGATGACCCCCGATGACGAGAAGTTTCTCCGCCGAGCCATTGAACTCGCCAGCAGGGCCGGGGCGTCCGGCGAACGGCCGTTCGGCTCGTTGCTGGTCGATGCGGACGGTACCGTCCTGATCGAGGACCACAACACCGTGGTCTCCGACTCGGACATCACCGCCCACCCGGAACTGAAGCTGGCCCGCTGGGCCGCTCGGGAACTCGCCCCCGACGTGGCGGCCGCCACCACTATGTTCACCAGCTGCCAGCCCTGCCCGATGTGCGCGACCGCGATCGCCCGGTCCGGCCTCGGCCGGGTGGTGTACGCCCTGTCCGCGGAACAGTTCGAGGAGGTCAAGCCAGCCACTCCGCCGCTACCCCCGGTGCAGTACGAGGGGCCGGCCCTGTTCGACGAGGCGCGCCAGCCGATCGACAACTATTACTAGACCGCACGCTCCTACCCAGGGGCGACGCGGTGAGGAACTCGTCGAAGGTGCGGATGGCGCAGCTTGCCCTCGGCGGTGTGGCGCTCGGTGATGTCGGCTAACCACAGCTCGTTCGCCCGCTGGGCGGTGAAGTCCCGGCGCACGAGATCGTCATGCACCGGTGGGCCGACCTTGCCGCCCTTGCCGCGACGCTTCTTCTTGCCGAACGTGCGTGACTGACGAAACAGCGACAGCCCGGAGAACGCCCGGGCTGTCGCTGCCAGGCCGGGCTCACCCCTCCAGCCCCGGTCCGGCGACACCGTGAGCGCCACGCATATGCGTCCGTGCCTCGCCATCGTCGGGCAGCGGGATCGGGGCCCCGGCCGAAGATCAGGCACAACGAATGCATGGGATCTGCGGCAATTGCGAGTCGCTTCCCCGGCGCTGGTCCACCGCCTGGTCCTCTTGCCCAACGTTGGGCAGATGGAGCCTTCAATATGGACACCGTGACGATAGCGTGACAAGATCTCCGATTGAGCTGGCAGGCTCGCATCATCATGGAGCTTTGGTGGGCTATTTCGGCATTTTTGGTCCAGGAGGATCAGAAAACGAGAGAAGGCCATAAAGATCAGGGCCTCCTCATTTTCGCCACGGATGTAGCACTTGGCCGCTGCCACCCCGTCAGCCAGTTGGTGAAAAGTTCAGGCGTTGACTTGTCATCGCCATGCGAGCACCATCAGTGACGCATTCAGAGTCGACAGAACTAGGCGGCCCGGGTAAAGGACCCCGAGAAGTAGAGACACGATCGTTGACAAACGACCTGTCAACACGCTCGCGCAGTTCCTGTCGACACATCCTTCCGTGGGATCCACAACCAGCGGAGGGCAGTGACACCAGATGCCGCTCGGCGCGCATCGTGACCCGATTGCGGAAGCGGCACCGTTCCTTATCCAACGCATACTCCGCGTCCCAGGAACGTTCCGAGGTGAGATCCCGCATCCTGGTCGCCGTCGCGGCCTTGTTCATCCTGCTCGCCACGCCCACGCCCCGCCCCTCGGAATTAGGCGGGTGTGGCCACGTGTCACGACTACGCGAAGTGCGCGTAGCACTCCCATTAAGGAGACCCCATGTCCAAAGCAAAGCGAAGACTCAGAGGAGCGGCATTCACGATTGTCGCAGTAACTGCGCTGACTGCCGCATTCTCTCAGCCGCTCTCCGCAGCAAAGCCCTCATCGACGGCCGCTGTCAGCGGCGCGGCTGCGGCCGCGGCCTGTGACAAGGTGCCGACCGGCGTGCAGGTCAGCGATCACTTTCTGCCCTTCACCGTCCCCGCCGGGCTGATGCCCGACCCGCAGTTCGACGGGCTCTCGGCTGAGCTGCAGGTGCATCGTGTCCAGCCCATCTACGCCCACGGGAAGTGCCACTCGGTGCCCAACCGGGCCGCGGTGCTGATCCACGGCCGTACCGTGTACGGCCCGGCCGTGTTCGACCTTCGACAGCCCGCCCCCGAAGGCGGCGAGCTCAGCATTCAGAAGGCGCTCGCCCGGGCAGGAATCGACACCTTCGCCCCCAACCTGCTCGGCTACGGCCGCTCGACGCGCTTCGCCCACGGCCTGGACGACCCGGGAAACGCAAGCCTGCCCGCCTACAACACCGACGGCACCTGCTCGTACCCGGCGGGATGCGATCGCACGCATGTCCCGGTCTTCCCCCTCGATCAGCAGGGGGCGGCGCAGGATCCGACGTTGTTCACCAATCCGCTTGGCGGGCAGCGGCGGGCCCATTCGAGCAACGTCCGGTTCGCCCGTGTCGACACCTTCGTTCGCGACATCCGTCAGGTCATCGACGACGCCATCGCGCGGGCGCAGCCGTCGGACGGCAAGGTAACCCTTGTGGGCTACTCGGCTGGCGGGCAGCACGTCGGCCGGACACTGTATGCGGCCAACCCGAACCCGCTCCTTCCCCACAGCGACCAGTACATCGCCAAGGTTAACCGCGTCGTGTTCGCGGCGTCGCTGTTCGGTTTCCCGACCGAGGAGACACCGCCGCCGACGGGCTTCGCCACCTTCCCGCTGCACGTCTTCACCGGTGGCGGACCCGGGAACCTGCCGCCCGATCGCGAGGCGGCGTGCACAGGCCGTGTGGTCCAGGGCAGTCGGGAGCAGGTCGCGGCGCAGATCCGCGAGGAGGATCCTGTCGGCGCCCAGTGGGGAGGGACCATCCCCGGGCACCCGACCGGCCTCGGCCGCAGTCCCGTCTTTTCCAGCTACGGCTGGAACACCGAAGTCGTAAGACAGCTGACCACACCCACGCTCGTCATCCACGGTCTTGAAGACGAGGTGACGCCGGTGGCGAACGCGGACACCATTTACAACAACCTCCCGGTGACGAACAAGGTGCTGGTGAAGGTTGCGTGCGGAAGCCACACCTTTGTGTGGGAGGGCTGCTCCGGACACCGCTGCACCCCCACCTCGGGCACCCCCTACGGCGGCGCACCCGGTGCCCCCTGGGCTGGTCCCCATTCCACCATCAAGGCGGCGCTGATCGAGTGGATCAAGAGTGGAACCTTCAATGGCGCCTCTAACGGAAAGTTCACCGTCAACGAGAGCGGGGTGGCGAGCGCCGGGCCCTGAGATCGGCTGGCGTTCGACGGTATGAGGAAGGCCCGGGTCACGATCGGCGATCAAGCCCGTGACCCGGGCCTTCCTGTGAAGCCGCCAACCGAATCGAACCGTCGCCCTACACATCACGATTCCGTCCATGGTTACTGCATTCGAGTTCACCGTTAGCAGAGTCTCTGATGTCATGGGGTCACGCGCTCCCCGGATTGGATCACGGCCGTACCGCCCTTTCAGCCGAGCCGCAGGCTTCGCCGTGCCCGGGTCAGAGCAAGGGGCCTGGCCGCGCGGCCAGTGCGCCGACCGTGTCGTCGACGGACGGCCGCGGGATTTGCCGGAACGCGGCGCTGGCCCGCGGGTGCGAGCACTAGGGTGGGCCTGGAAGGCGATGATCGCCTCTGGCCGGTAGCCAACCGTGTGGATCATGGGGGTGTCCATGCGTGGGCCGAGACGTGGTCCGGTCTGGGCGGCCCAGTTGTGGATGCGCCAGCGCCGGCGCCGGTGGCGTACCCGACGGGAACGGCAAGCCGAGCGGAATCGCCGCCGGCGGACCGACGAGCGGCCCGACCACCGGATGAGCTGGCGGCACCACCGCGGGCTGCGGTGGGGGATCGTCGCCACCGGCGGGGTGCTCGTGGTGTGGACCGTCTTCTCGCTGGTTCTGACGGTCCTCAACATCGAGCCCGATTTTCTGCCGGTGTCGCAGTGGTGTGCGGGGGATCCGCCGAGGTCGTACTACTGCGGACAGGTGGAGGGCTTTGTCAGGGGACCACTTATTCTGGCGTTGGGCCTCGCAGTCTTTTTGTTCTGGCGGTACGTCCCGGTCCGGCGCTGGTACGACCGCAACGCCATGCGCAACCTTCGGATGGTGCTTCCCACCGCCGAACGCGACAGCAGTGCGAGCTACGTGGTGGGCCGGGACGAACTGTGCGAAATGATGGTCCAGCGGCTCCGCGACGAGCACCGCCGACGGCCGCTGCTGCTGGTCGGCGGCATCGGCACTGGCAAGACCGCGACCCTGGTACGTCTCGCGGAGATGCTGATGGCCAGCGACGTCGTGCCGGTCGGGATCGATTTGCGCACCGTCACGGACCCGGCGAAGCTGAACTTCCACCAGCTCGCCCTCGAACAGTTCCAAAGGACCATCGACAGCCAGTTACGCGCCGCCGGCGAGGCCGACAAGGTGTGGCGCCGGCTGTGGCTGGAGAACCGCATCGTGGTGCTGGCCGACGGCCTGGAAGAGGTGCTCGCCGACTCCGACCAGCCCGCCGACCGGGACAGCGTGCTCCGCGAGGCGGTGCGGGGCGCGGTCCGCGAACGGCTCCCTCTGGTGGTCGCCTCACGGCCGGACGATCCGCTGCGCGGGTTGGACGCGCTGCTGCTGCAACTCGAGCCGCTTTCCAACGGTGCCGCGTTGGAGTACGTGCAGGCCCGCAGCCACCGCTCGGACGCTGGCCAGCAGTGGGATCGGATCACTGAGCTGGTCAAGGACGCCGACGTCGCGGACTCACCGTTTTACCTGCGGGTAATCAGCCAGCTCCATGAGGTGGACCGCCTGGACCGGGTTGGGCCAGCGGGCCAGGGCAGATCCGCGCTGCGCTGGTGTCTGCTGGAGGAATGGTGGGCTGCCATCGTCGCCGGGGATCTGTTCGAGGACTACGGGATGCCGCAGACCGAACGGACAGACGCGATCGAAGTGCTCTCCGCGCTCGCCTGCATTGGGTTGCGCGACAACCGGCTGTCGGTGCGTACCACCGAGATCATGAGCGCCGACGGCGCGAAGGACGCTGGCCGGCAGTGGATCCTGGCCGAGCTCCGGGCCCGGCTGCACAAGCTCAGCGCCGACAACCCGCAGGACCTCGGGCTCGCCGAGACCACCGGAGAGGAGCTGAACATCGTGGTGAAGCGGCAGGACGGGGTGCGTTTCCAGAACGGGATGGTCCAGGCGTACCTCGGCTCGCGCTACCTCGCCGCGGCCCTGCGCGACGACGACTTTCTGAAGCACGCCTTCACCGAGAACCACGGCCCTGGGCGGGAGCTGCTCGCCGCCCTCACCCTCTACACCCACAGCGGGGGCGCGTTCGAACGGCTGGACGGGCGGCGGAGGCCACCGGTGCCGCACGGAATCCTCCGGCTCCGGGACGCCCTTCGTCAAACGGTGGGAGCGCCGCCGAGCGCCCGCGACACGAGCACCACCCGGGTCCGGTCCATCGCTCTCGTCCACCGTCTCTGTGCCGCAGCGACCGGGACACGCAACCGCACCCGAGCACTGGAGCTGTTCGCGGCCGCGCTGGAGATGGACGCCGCCAGCGGACACGCGGCGCACCGGAAACTGGCCGAGGCGATCCTCGGCGCCTGGCCGAACTATCAGGGGGACGGCTCGGTCACCGACCGCCCGCTCGAGGACGCCAAGATCGCACTGGTGCATCGGTACGGCGACGCCGCGCGGCAATTGCGGGACCGGCCCCCGGAGCCCACCGGATTCCGGGGACAGTCGCCCACACCGCAGTACCGGCGGCTGTTCCAGATGATGGAGCACGAGACGTCGTACCTGCCCCGGCTGACCGCGGCCCGTCAGATCGCCAGCGGCGGCAACGCCGCCGTCCGCTCCCTGCGCGGCCTGCTCGACCAGCCGCCTCAGGCGGCCGATACCCAGGGCCGGGAGCGCCTCGAGGAGCTGCGGACCTGGCTCGCCCCGTCCCTATTCCTCTTCACCGACGCCGCACACCCTCCCGGCGAACCGGACTGGCAGGGCGTGGCCCGGGGTACCCTGCACCGCTGGGTCGACCGCCTGGCCACCGACTTCCGCGAAGGGGCCCGCGTCTATGAGATCACCCTGGCACAGGGGTTCCGGATGGCGGCCAACTGGCGCACGTATCCGGCGCACCGCAATGTGCTGATCGAGGAAGCCGAGAAGGCGTTGCGGCACTCCCGGTTCTGGTACTCCCACCTGGTGCTCATCCAGGCGCTCACCCTGCTCGCCCTCCCCCGTGATCCCGGCGAGGCGTTGCGCGAACGGGGTCACGGTTCAGACCCGCGCGGCCTGGTGGGCTTCTGGACCTCCATCGCCGGCGGCGGGCTCCGCGCCCCGCAGCCCGGCAGCGGTACAGCCCACCCCCTCGTCCTCGAGGTCGCGGACCTGTGCGTCGAGGCGCTCATCGACCGCCATCCGGAACGGCACTGCTGGCTGGACGAGCGGGAGATCGTCGGGCGGATCGGGTCGGACAGCCCCCAGCCGGGCATTCGCCGGCACCAGGCCTCCTGGCTGCCGCCCTGGCACGGCTGGGCCGTCCTGGAACCGCGGGCCCAACGGCTGCTGGCCGACGTGATGCTGCTGCTCAATCTCGCCGACCGGGGACGGGACAACGACCAGCGGGCCCGCCGGCTCACGCGGGCCAGCCGGGCCGAGCTACCCCCGTGCCTCACCATCGACCGCACCGCCATGCGGGTCAACCTCAGCCGCCGCCAGGCCCACGACGTACTACCCGGGGCGACCTG
Organism: Micromonospora sp. NPDC047740; assembly: GCF_043204735.1. Classification (NCBI taxonomy): domain Bacteria; kingdom Bacillati; phylum Actinomycetota; class Actinomycetes; order Micromonosporales; family Micromonosporaceae; genus Micromonospora; species Micromonospora sp. NPDC047740. The sequence continues at coordinate 151,144 of NZ_JBIDCT010000019.1, read as the reverse complement.
CATCGACGACTGCCCCTTCCGACTGTGCCCGCTGCCACCAAAGGGCGACGAACTGCCGTACCAGATGGACGAGGCTTTCTGCGCCCACCAGATCGACCTCGTCGGGCGCGCGCTCCGGCCGTCCGGGCGGGCGGACTGGCAGGCGGTCAACCGGCAGGACCTGCGGACGTTCTGGCGGGAGATGTCCGAGCGGATGGCCCCCGCCTGGCGGAAGTAGTCAGACCTAACTTGCGAGCGGCGCTTTACACCGCAGCTTCTCGAAGGATGATGTCCATTGACAGACATCTTTGTGAAAAGGCGCCGACCCTTCGTGAAGATCGACCGGTAGTCGCGTCGGCGCGCCAGACGATTCAACGCTGCGGCCCCGCGCGGTCCCGAGGCAAGCGGGCAGGGCGGGTGCCGATGCGACGGCGGCAAGCGGCACGATGTCAGCCATGACCGTGCCAGCCCGTCCGCCGCTTGCCGTACTGGACGCGGTGCTGGAGCGGTTGACATATGTCAACGAGGAGACCGGGTACACCGTTGCCCGCGTGGCCACCAACCGTGGCAGCGATCTGCTGACCGTGGTCGGGGCGCTGCTCGGCGCGCAGCCGGGTGAGACGCTGCGGCTGCAGGGGCGGTGGTCGTCGCACCCGAAGTACGGTCGGCAGTTCGAGGTCGACTCCTACTCCACGGTGCTGCCTGCCACGATTCAGGGCATCCAGCGCTATCTCGGCTCGGGCCTCGTGAAGGGTATCGGCCCGGTGTTCGCCGAGCGGATCGTCGCCCATTTCGGCCTGGACACCCTGCGGGTCATCGAGGAGGAGCCCGCCCGCCTGGTGGAGGTGCCGGGGCTGGGGCCGAAACGCACGGCGAAGATCACCGCCGCGTGGGAGGAGCAGAAGGCCATCAAGGAGGTGATGGTCTTCCTGCAAGGTGTGGGCGTCTCCACCTCCCTCGCCGTGCGGATCTACAAGCAGTACGGCGATGCCTCCACCGACGTGGTCACCAAGGAGCCGTACCGGCTGGCTGCGGACGTGTGGGGCATCGGCTTCAAGACCGCCGACACCATCGCCCAGGCCGTCGGCATCCCCCACGACAGCCCCCAGCGGGTCATGGCCGGCCTGCAATACACGCTGTCCGAGGCCACCGACTCAGGCCACTGCTACCTACCTGCTCCCGAGTTGGTCGCCGACGCGACGAAGATCCTCGACGTGCCCGCCGACCTCGTCACCCGCTGCCTCGACGACCTTGTCGCCGACGAAGGAGTCGTCCGCGAGACGCTCCCCGCCGGGGACGGGGAGGCGGTGCAGGCGGTGTACCTGGTGCCGTTCCACCGCGCCGAGCAATCCCTCGCCAGTTCCCTACACCATCTGCTCACCACCCCGGCCGACCGGCTGCCTCACTTCACGAACGTCGACTGGGGCAAGGCTCTCACATGGCTGAAGGCACGCACCGGCAACGACCTCGCTGCCGAGCAGGAGCAGGCGGTCCGTCTCGCCCTGACTGCGAAGGTGGCGGTGCTGACCGGCGGGCCGGGCTGCGGCAAGAGTTTCACCGTCCGCTCGATCGTCGAACTCGCCGCCGCCAAGAGAGCCAAGGTCACCCTTGTCGCCCCGACCGGCCGGGCCGCAAAACGCCTGTCCGAGCTCACCGGGCATCCCGCCGCCACCGTGCACCGGCTGCTCCAGTTACGCCCCGGCGGCGACCCCTCCTACGACCGGGACAATCCCCTCGACGTCGACCTGCTCGTCGTCGACGAGGCCTCCATGCTCGACCTGATCCTGGCCAACAAACTCGTCAAAGCCGTCCCACCCGGCGCCCATCTGCTGCTCGTCGGCGACGTCGACCAGCTCCCCTCCGTCGGTGCTGGCGAGGTCCTGCGCGACCTGCTCGCCGCCCCCACTATTCCGCGGGTGCGGCTGACGCAGATCTTCCGCCAGGCCGCCCAGTCCGGTGTCGTGACCAATGCCCACCGCATCAACGCCGGCCGCCCACCCGTGGTTCAGGGCCTGCCGGACTTCTTCCTGTTCGCCTGCGACGACACCGACGCCACCGCCGCCCTCACCGTCGACGTCGCCTGCACTCGCATACCGGCCAAGTTCGGCCTTGACCCGCGCCGGGACGTGCAGGTTCTCACTCCCATGCACCGCGGTCCGGCTGGTGCCGGCGCGCTCAACACGCTGCTGCAACAGCACCTCACCCCGCACCGGGAGGGGCAGCCGGAGCGGCGCGCGGGTGGGCGGGTGTTCCGGGCCGGTGACAAGGTCACCCAGATCCGCAACAACTACGACAAGGGCCAAGCGGGCGTCTTTAACGGCACCCTCGGAATCGTCACCGCGCTCTCCACGGAGGAGCAGACCCTCACGGTGCGTACCGACGAGGACGAGATCATTGACTACGACTTCGACGAACTCGACGAACTCGCCCACGCCTACGCCATGACCATCCACCGCTCCCAAGGCTCGGAATACCCCGCCGTCGTCATCCCCCTCACCACCAGCGCCTGGATGATGCTCCAACGCAACCTGCTCTACACCGCCGTCACCCGCGCCAAACAACTCGTTGTCCTCGTCGGCTCCCGCCGGGCCCTCGCCGCAGCCGTCCGCACCGTCAGCGCCGGCCGCCGTCACACTGCACTCGACCACCGCCTCAGTCGCCTGTGACGGGAGTATCTGGGCGATCGAACGGGCCGCTGGCCTGGACATGGGCGAGGACCTGGACTGCGTGTGGTGGTCGGCGGTCTGGCGCTCGCCGCGTTGGGCTTGGGAGCGCGTCCGACGGCGGTCGCGGATGCCGTTGGGCGGCCAAGGCCCGGCCAGGGGCTTTCAGGTCGTCAGGGTCAGACGGCTGCGCCGGGGCCTGGCAGCGGGTCGATGTCGTTTGCGTGCATCGGCTCGCCGCAGTGGGTGCAGCGCAGGTCGACACCGCTGACTTCGCCGCACGCGTGGTGGCGGTAGAGCACTGGCGGGCCGGTCTCGCCGGCGAGCCATTTGTCTCCCCAACGGGTCATGACCATGAGCAGGTCGACCAACTCGGTGCCCTTCTCCGTCAGGATGTACTCGTAGCGCGGTCGCCGGTCGTAGGGGCGGCGTTCGAGCACGCCCTGGTCGACGAGGTGGTTCAGTCGCTCGGTCAGGACTTTGCGTGAGATTCCGAGGTCGGCCTGGAGCTGCTCGAACCGGTTGAGCCCGACCCATACGTCGCGCAGGACCAGCGGTGACCAGGGCTCCCCGATGACGTCGAGCGTGCGTGCGATCGAGCACGCCATTTTGCTGAAGTCCGTGCGTTGCATGGAACCAGCCTACCAATTGGGGTTCCCTTAGGGAACTGAGGTTGCTATGGTCACAGCGTCTCTTGAAGGAACCCCAGGGAGGATCACGGAGATGAGCAAGGTCATCAGCGCCCACGCGGTGTCGGTCGACGGTTACATCACCGGCCGCGGGCCCGGCGCCGGGCGTGGGCTCGGCGACGGGACGATGCTCTTCGACTGGTACTTCGACGGCGACACACCCAGCCAGGTGTTCGACGGCTTCAGGCTGAGCGAGCCCAGCACACGGGTCTTCGACGCCCTCGCCGGGCGCGTGGGCGCGGTCGTGGCGGGCCGCAACACCTATGAGGACTCCGACCATTTCGGAGGGGGCAGCCCCCACCCGACGGCCCGGCTGTTCGTCCTCAGCCACCGGCCCGCACCGGAGATCAGCGAGCGGCAGACCCTCGTCACCACCGGCATCGAGGACGCGGTCGCCGCGGCGCGCGAGGCCGCCGGCGACAAGGACGTCGGCCTCATGGGCGGCGGCGTCGTAACCGAGGCGTTGATAGCGGGGCTCGTCGACGAGATGGTCCTCCACCAGGTGCCAGTCCTACTCGGCGGCGGCCGGCCCTTCTTCCAGGCGCTGCCCGGGCATGTGCGACTCCGCCTCGTCGACGCCGTTCCGGCGCCCGGCGTCACCCACCTCCACTACAAGGTCGAGCGATGACCCTCGTCACCGGCAACGTCGCGTCGCGCGCCGACAACCACCGCCACAAGCCCACCCAGAACCCACGCCAGGAGATGACCACGATGCTCAACCCCGACGTGCGCCGCGTGCTCGACGGCACCCCGATCGCACACCTCGCCAGCGTCCTGCCCGACGGCGCCCCCCACTGCGTCCCTGTCTGGATCGGCACGCACGGCGACCACATCGCGATCCTCACCGGCCCGAGCACCCGCAAAGCCCGCAACCTACGCCGCGACCCGCGGGTCGCGCTCTCCCTGACGCCCACCGACAACCCGTTCCAGCCGGTCATCATCCGCGGCCGCGTCATCGAGTGGCTCGAAGACGACGCCGCCTGGACGATCGTCGACCAACTGGCCACCAAGTACACCGGCCAGCCGTACCCGCGAGACGAACGGCGGGTCGTTGCGGTTATCGAACCCGAGCGGCAGACGATAGGCGTCGCATGAGCCGACGCGGGTCCGTGGCGACTGTCCATCTCTTCACACGTCCGAGTGAATGCCGGGCATGCGGACGAAGTGGAGGGCAGGGCGTGGTCGGCGCCGTTCGGGTCGCCTCCGCCAAGGGCGGCTGGCTCTTCAAACGCCGCAGACTACCCGGCTCCGCCGCCGTGGCGGGCGGCCGGTCGCGAGTAGACCGGCCGCCGTAACGGCGAATCGGATCAGGCGCGGCGCAGCCAGAACCTCAGGCCGAGGTCGGCGTCCTGGTGCGGCGTGGCTGCCCAGTCCGGCTCGCCGGGGCCGAACCGCACCGCGAGCACCTCGTCGGCGACCATGTCGCGGTGCTCGTCGAGCGCCGCGGCGACGTCGTTCTGGGCCGCTGCGTAGCGCAGCTCGATCCGGTCGGAGACTTCCAGCCCGCTGGTCTTGCGGGCCTCCTGGATCAGGCGGATCGCCTCGCGGGCGAGCCCGGCGCGGCGCAGCTCCGGGGTCAGCTGCAGGTCGAGCGCGAGCGTGGCGCCGGCCTCCGAGGCGACCGCCCAGCCTTGGCGCGGCGTCTCGGTGATGATCACGTCGTCGGGGCCGAGGGTCAGCGGCTCGCCACCGACGATCACGGTGGCCTCGCCGGCCGCGAGGCCCCGCTTGATAACGGCGGCGTCGGCCGCGGCGATGGCCTTGGCCACGTCCTGCACCGCCTTGCCGAACCGCTTGCCGAGGGTCCGGAAGTTCGCCTTAGCGGTAGTGTCGACCAGCGACGCCTCTGAGGCACCGAGCGGCAGGACCACGGCGACGTTGAGCTCTGCGGCAATCTCTGCGATGAGCTGCGGATCCAGGTCGGCGAAGCCCTGTGCCGAGGCGAGCGAGCGGGCCAGCGGTTGGCGGGTCTTGACCCCGGACTCGGCGCGTGCCGTGCGACCCAGTTCCACCAGGCGTCGGGCCACCGTCATCTGCTCACCCAGTCGGGGATCGATCAAGCATTCGTCCACCTCCGGATACGCCGCCAGGTGCACCGACGGGGCGGCCGTCGGGTCCACCGCCACCACGATGTCCTGCCAGACCCGCTCGGTGATGAACGGGATGAGCGGCGCGAGCAGCAGGGTCACCGTTCGTAGCGCCTCGTGCAGGGTGGCCAGGGCGGCCGGGTCGCCGCGCCAGAAGCGGCGGCGGCTGCGCCGGACGTACCAGTTCGACAGGTCTTCGACGAACGCGGCGAGCAGCTTGCCTGCCTCCTGGGTGTCGAACGCGGCCATCGCCTCGTCGACCTGACGCACCAGGACGTTGAGCTCAGAGAGCAGCCACCGGTCGAGCACCGGCCGGTCCGCCGGCGCCGGGTCCTCAGCGGACGGCACCCAGTTCGCGGTGCGGCCGTAGAGCGCCTGGAAGGCGACCGTGTTCCAGTAGGTCAGCAGCGTCTTGCGGACCACTTCCTGCAGGGTCGTGTGACCCACCCGGCGGGATGACCAGGGCGAGCCTGCGGCGGCCATGTACCAGCGCACGGCGTCGGCGCCGTGCTGCTCCATCAGCGGGATGGGCTCGAGGATGTTGCCCAGGTGCTTGGACATCTTGCGGCCGTCTTCGGCGAGGATGTGCCCGAGACAGACGACGTTCTCGTACGAGGACCGGTCGAAGACCAGCGTGCCGACGGCCATGAGGGTGTAGAACCAGCCGCGGGTCTGGTCGATCGCCTCGCAGATGAACTGGGCCGGGTAGCTGCGCTCGAACAGTTGCTGGTTGCGGTGTGGGTAGCCGAACTGGGCGAAGGGCATTGCGCCCGAGTCGTACCAGGCGTCGATGACCTCCGGCACGCGCGTCGCCGTCGCGCCGCAGTGGCAGGTGAGGGTGACGTCGTCGACGAATGGGCGGTGCGGGTCGAGGTTCGACAGTTCCCGCCCGGTCAGCTCGCTGAGTTCGGCGAGCGAGCCGACACAGGTCAGGTGTCGCTGCGGGCAGCGCCAGATCGGCAGCGGGGTGCCCCAGTAGCGGGACCGTGACAGGGCCCAGTCGACGTTGTTGGTCAGCCAGTCACCGTAGCGGCCGTGCTTGATGGTCGCGGGGTGCCAGTTGGTGCGCTCGTTCTCGCGCAGCAGCTGGTCGCGGATCGCCGTGGTGCGCACGTACCAGGACGGCTGGGCGTAGTAGATGAGCGGCGTGTGGCAGCGCCAGCAGTGCGGGTAGCTGTGCTCGTACTGCTGCTCGCGGAACAGCAGGCCGCGGTTCTGCAGGTCGGTGACCAGCGACGCGTCGGCGTCCTTGAAGAACATCCCGCCGACCAACGGGATCTGCGTCTCGAACGTGCCGTCGGGGCGCACCGGGTTAACCATCGGCAGCCCGTAGGTCCGGCAGCTGGCGAGGTCGTCGGCGCCGAACGCGGGTGCCTGGTGGACCAGGCCGGTGCCGCTGTCGGTCGTGACGTAGGTCGCGAGTATGACGAGGTGCGCGTCCGGCACGTCGACCAGGTCAAACGGCCGCCGGTAGGTCCAGCGCTCCAGCTCCTTGCCGGTGAAGCTGTCGCCGGTGCGGGTCCAGCCGTCGAGGACCTGCTCCAGCAGCGGCTCGGCGACGACGAGCCGCTCGGTGCCGTCGGTCGCCACCACGTAGGTGACGTCCGGGTGTACCGCCACGGCCGTATTGGACACCAGGGTCCACGGGGTCGTCGTCCACACCAGTAGTGACGCCTGCCCGGCGAGGGGTCCCGAGGTCAGCGGGAATCGCACGAACACTGAGGGATCCGTGTCGTTCTCGTAGCCCTGCGCCAGCTCGTGGTCGCTCAGCGCGGTCTGGTCGCGTGGGCACCACGGTGCCACCCGGAAGTCCTCCACCAGCAGGCCCTGGTCGAAGATCTGCTTGAGCGACCACCAGACGGATTCCACGTAGTGTGGGTCCATGGTGCGGTACGCGTCGTCCATGTCGACCCAGTAGCCCATGCGCTCGGTCAGCTCGGCGAAGGCGTCCGTGTGTCGGGTCACTGATTCCCGGCATTTGGCGTTGAACTCGGCGATGCCGTAGGCCTCGATGTCCTGCTTGCCGGTGAAGCCGAGTTCCTTTTCCACCGCGAGCTCGACCGGCAGGCCGTGGCAGTCCCAGCCCGCTTTGCGGGGGACGTGGAAGCCCTTCATGGTCTTGTAGCGCGGGAAGATGTCCTTGAACACCCGCGCCTCGATGTGGTGGGTTCCCGGCAGCCCGTTGGCGGTCGGTGGGCCTTCGTAGAAGATCCAGTCGGGCCGCCCCTCGGTCTGCTCGAGGCTGCGCTTGAAGATGCTGTTGCTGTGCCAGAAATGCAGCACCTCATGGTCAAGGGTGGCCAAATCGACCTGCGCGGGCACGGTTCTGTACATCCGGTCGGTCCTCCGTCGGGCGTGCTGTCCAACGGAGGGACGAGGCCGGGCCCCGCGGTACCACCCTCCTTGGTCGCGTGAAACGCACGACCCGCTCATTCGGATGCAAGGTCAGTTCTACTCGGCCCGCGGGCCTTTCTTCCGACGGCTCCGGGGTGATCTTCCCGCCGTGCACGCTCCCGGGCTCACACCGCCCCCGAGTCGCTCCGAGCTGCGTCCGGTGGTACTCGTCCCCATCAACGCCTCTTGCGGCACGAACTTTACAACAGGCCGCTCCGCGCGGTCGTAAACGCCACCAGCCCGGCTGCCGTCCGGCCGTTGTCCTGGCTCTCATGGCCGTCTGCCGTCACTGTCGAGCTCTGTGGCGGCGGCACGGGCAGCCGGATGCGGAGGCCGGGATCTCGCTGGCCGGTCCTACGGGTGTGGGCTACGCCCGCCTAAGTTCGAGCACAGGAATGGTGCGGACTCCAGCAGTTTGGCGTGCATACTCGGCAAAGCCAGGGTAGCGCCGCGCTTGCTCGGCGTAGATGCGGTCGCGTTCAGCGCCGGTCAGTTCGCGGACGGTCACCTTGTATGTCTCGGTTCCGCGTTCGACACTCCCGACACCGGCGGCGGCCAAGTTGTGGTACCAGTCCGGGTTGGTGGGTGCTCCACCCTTGGTTGCGAAGACGTAGATGATGCCCGGCTCGGTGTCGTGCGGGAGGTACATGGTCGGGTTGACGTGCTCCCGCCCGCTTTTGCGGCCGCGGTGATGCAACAGGACCAGCGGAGCGCCCTCGAAGTTCCCGCCAACCCTGCCCTCGTTTGCTCGGAACTCCGCGATGATCTTCGCGTTCCAGTCGAGCGTGTCGCTCATGTCGAACTCCAGTCGTTCACGATCTCGGGAGATCCGCTGAGACCGGATGATGGAGAGGCCCGGCGGCCGTTCCCGGCGATCAGGCCTTTGACCTGGCACTTCATGGTAGGTAGGCCCTCATCCCGGAACTGGGTGGAGACGAGCAAACCGGCCGGCTACGACACCTTTGCGTGGGCGTTCACTGCTCAGATCGTTCGGCGAGGGGGCGTCGGGCGGCACGGCCGCGCCGGCGATGTTCCCGCCCACGTGGGCAACCGACGAGGTGCCCGGGATCAGCATAATGCTCGGCGAGTGCTGCTGCAGCCAGGACCGGACGACCGCGATCGAGGTCGCGCCACCCGCTTGGCGACCGACTCCAGCACGTCGACTGCAGCGGGAGAAGCCGCCGGGCGGGAAGTACGGCACGGACACGATGTGCTGCTCGGGCGTCAACGCCAGCACTGGCTCGTCCGCCCGGTGGTCGTGGCCGAGGTGCCGGGCGACGACGCCGGGGATTGCGTGTATCGCGGGCGTATCCAAAAGTGCATACGCCACTGCAGCGGCCCTCCGTTTCTAACGGGTGCATGAAGCAGAGTGCATCCGTGTCAGCGCCGCCCCGCCGTACGCGCGGGATCGTGCTCGTCAGCCTGCTCTGCCGCTGACTCGACCAGATGGTCAAGAGCATCTTTGCTGCCCGCATCGGCTAGGTGTCGCAGCAGGCCGAGGTCACCGGTTTCGGCGGCTTGTTCGATCAGCAACGCGATGTCGTCATGGCCAAGCGGCTGGTTCATCGGTGTTTTTCCACGGCGGTTGCGGCGGAGCTGGCGTCGAGGCAGTGCCTCAGTCGCCGACATACCGCGATCCACCAACTACCTTGACAGCCACAGTACCGCGACCTACGGTGTAACCCGGGAGGTGAGGTATGAGCACCAACAAGATCACATCCGATCTGCTACGCGGGAACACCGACACGATGATCTTGCGGCTGCTGACGGAGTCCGACCGCTACGGCTACGAGATCGTCAAGCTGATCGCTGAACGCTCGCAGGGCGAGTACGAGCTCAAGGAAGCCACTATGTACTCCAGCGTCCGGCGCTTGGAGGCCGAGGGCGACATCACCTGGTACTGGGGCGACGAGTCTCAGGGCGGACGGCGCAAATACTTCCGGATCACCGACAAGGGCCGCGCGACCTACGCGCACAACAAGACCACCTGGGACTACGCCAAGCGCGTACTGGACACGCTGCTGTAAAGGGGACGAACACCAATGAACGACAGACTCAACGAGTACGTGGACGGCGTCTTCGCCCCTTACGAGGGCACCAAGAGTGTTGGCGAACTGAAGACGGACCTGCTCGCCGATCTGCAGGAGCGATATCGCGAGCTGCTCGCCGAGGGCAAAGATGAGGCGGCGGCGTTCGAGCTGACCGTCGACAGCATCGGCGACATCGAGGAGACGGTGCGGGAGGTGTCGAATCTCTCGCGGGTTCTCGAGCGGCAGGTGGTTACGCGATTCGACGCGAGCGCCCTGGAGGGCAGCGACTTCGCCGGCGTCGCGGCGCGACAGGGAAGGTTCGGAGCGAGCGCGCTGCGCGGCTCCGACTTCTCCAACGCCGACCTCACCGGCAGCAAGTTCAAGAGCAGCGACATGAGAGACGTCAACTTCGACGGCGCCAACCTGACCGACGCGAACTTCACGACGTCCGACCTGTCGGATGCCAGCTTCCGCCGCGCAAAGCTGGTCCGTACCGACTTCAGCATGTCCGGGCTCAACGGCGTCCGGTTCGCCGACGCCGCGCTTACCGACGTCGCGTTCCGCAAGACCGACCTGCGGAAGACCGTCTTCGAACGCTGCACGTTCACCGGCGTGGACTTCTCCGCGTCCGATCTGCGCGGCCTCAACTTCGACGGGGCGGCCTTCACCGGTGTGAAGTTCGACCGGGCAGGGCTTGAGGGCCTGTCGATGCGCGGGGCGATCCTGCGCGACTGCTCTTTCCGCGGCGGCTGGAGCAAGAGGTACTACAAGGCCCTACGCACCGTGAACTTTGACGGGGCGCGCATGGACAAGCTCACCTTCGCCGCGCTCAAGGGCTTCGGCGTCGAACCGGCCAACGTGACCGTCGAATAAGGAGACGTCACCATATGCAAACCCCGCCCCTCGCGATCCAGGTTATGGGATTGCACAAGTCCTACGGCAAGCTCGAGGTCCTCAAGGGCGTGGACTTCGCCGTGGCCAGTGGCAGCATCTTCGCACTGCTCGGCTCCAACGGCGCCGGCAAGACCACCGTCGTGCGCATACTGTCCACGCTACTCAAACCCGATGGCGGCAGCGCAAGCGTCAACGGATTCGACGCCGTTTCCCAGCCCGAAAAGATCCGGGAGTCGATCAGCCTGACCGGACAGTTCGCCGCAGTCGACCAGATCCTCACCGGCCGCGAAAACCTGATCATGGTCGCCAAGTTGCGACAGGTGAAGAACCCCGGCCAGGTCGCCGACGGCCTGCTCGAACGATTCGGCCTCTCTGACTCGGGCGCGCGCCGGGTGGCGACCTACTCGGGCGGCATGCGCCGGCGCCTGGATATCGCCATGAGCCTCATCGGCGACCCGCCGGTCATCTTCCTCGACGAGCCGACCACCGGCCTCGACCCGGAAGCCCGCATCGAAGTGTGGAAGGAGATCAAGAGCCTTGCCGGCAAGGGCACGACGGTCCTTCTGACCACCCAGTACCTGGAAGAAGCGGAGAAGCTGGCCGACCGGATCGCGATCCTGCACCAAGGCACGATCATCGTGTCGGGCACCCTGGCGGACCTGCGCCAGCTGTTGCCGCCCGCGAAGGCGGAACTCGTGGAACGCCAGCCCACCCTGGAGGAGATCTTCCTGTCGATCGTCGGCACCAAGAAGATGCAGCGATGAGCTCGCATGTCGTCAGCAACACCAGCGTCATGCTCGGACGGTCCATCCGCCACGTTACCCGCAGCATGGACACCATCATCACCGTCACGATCATGCCGATCGCGTTCATGCTGTTGTTCCGCTACGTGTTCGGCGGCGCCATCCAGGCCGGTACCGACAACTACACCAATTACCTGATGCCCGGCATCCTGCTCATCGCCATCGCCAGCGGCATCTCCTACACCGGCTTCCGGCTGTTCAACGACATGCAGAGCGGCATATTCGAACGGTTCCACTCGATGCCGATTACACGGTCGTCCGTCCTTTGGGGACACGTGCTGACCTCGATGGTGTCCAATGCCATCTCCGTCGTGGTCATCATCGGGGTCGGGCTCATCATGGGCTTTCGCACCTCGGCCGGTGTGCTGGCCTGGCTTGCCGTCGTCGGGATCCTAGCGCTGTTCACCCTCGCGCTAACGTGGGTCGCGATGATCGCCGGCCTGGCGGCGTCCTCGCCAGACGGAGCGTCCGCCTTCTCCTACCCTCTTGTCTTCCTACCGTTCATCAGCTCGGCGTTCGTCCCCACCGACACCATGCCCGGGCCGGTGAAAGCCTTCGCCGAACACCAACCGGTCACCTCCATCGTCAACACCATCAGGGCGATGTTCGAGCAGCAGCCGGTCGGCAACGACATCTGGATCGCCCTCGGCTGGTGCGCCGGCATCCTCGTCGTCGCCTACGCCTTCGCCATGCGGGCCTACCATCGCAAAATCGCCTGACACCACAGGAAAGATGTCGCCCGCGGCGACCGCCAAGCGGCCGCCGCGGGCCCGGCAACGAGGAGGGGAAGCCGACCATCCAGGCATAACGCACACGGGCCACAACGTCGCCCCCGGCGGGCCGCCAGTTCACCAACTAAAGGTAAGCCGTAGCCGTACCGGTTGGTCAATCTGTAGGGGCGGGTTCTCGATGGCGAAGACGAGCGAATCGTCCGTCGATCGACCCCTCGCTTGTAAGAACTGCGCGCTTCGTCTAGGCGTCCGTCCGCGTCCGTGACCTCGGGCTACGATCCAGGCTCGGTCGCCGCCGACTGTCCTCATCTCGGGCCGTTGCTGTCGCCGTTGCTGTCGGCTTCGGTTATGGGAAGGCGTGACTCGCCCTTCGGATCCTAGAGTGGCGTCCATGTCGGGCCGGCGGGAACGCATGCGTCGGGAGCTGGGTGGCTTCCTCAAGGAGTATGGCCGCAGCTCTCGGTCTCGCAATGGGATGGATCCGAACGATCGCCAGTACAGCCGCAAACTGGAGACCCAAATCAAGCGGATGCGCCCGGAGGACCTCGACCGCCTGATGCGGGACGACGAAGACGACGACCAGTAGCCACAGACCGTCAGGTTTGGAACGTGCGTTGCGTCGCTCTGACCGACGGTTTGGTCGAGGTGCTGACCAGCCACGGCGGCGGACCGGGGCAATGCCTCGCGGTCATGCTGCTGCCATCCAATGTCCCGCTGTTGGCTGGTAGTGACCGCTGCATCGGGCACGGATCGGACACGGACTCAGGTGAGGCCGAGAGGCATGAACCCCTATGCCGCGAGGCGACGGCAGATCCACCGAAATTGGACCCATCGGCACTCTGGCCTGGCTTGCGATCGTCGGTGTCTCTCGACCTTTCGCATGCGTTTCGCTGTCGGCTGCGCCGGATCCGCGTCCGATGCCCTTCGCGGCGGCCGGGAATTTAGCGCATTGTCAGGTGTCGTAGGACCCATCCCATGGCTCGTCAAAGCCAAGGCCCGGATACAGCTCGACCCGGTCGACCTTGTCCACGCCCCCTTTCGGTGCCGCGAGTGGGCACCGTGCACAGTTGGCAGAGGAATTCGAGCATCGTGCACGGTGGCACCGGCAGGAGGCCACGTCATAGCGTCTGCCGCATCACCACCGCGGCTCGCCGAAGGTCCGCCCGGAGCGGGCGTGCCGTGGATCAACCTGTCGATCACCGGGAAGGGACCTCATGAAATCTCGACGCATCCTGTCCGGTCTGGCCGCAGCGGCGCTCGCCGCCGCCGCGTCCCTGACGTTCGCGGCCCCGGCCTCCGCCGCCACCTGGGACCACTGGATGTACACCGATGACGCCGACCCGGGCGGGATCGTTCGCTTCCGCGCCGACGGCGACGTCGTGCAACTCTGCGACATCGAGGCCGACGGGTGGAAGGTCTATATGACGGTCTCCGACTGGACCCAGAACAACCTTCACAAGTACAACCTGAGTGTCGGCGGCAATGGCAACTGCATCGAGGCCCGGGCATCGTTCGGCAGCCCGTACGACCTTCGTGAGGGCAACGTGTTCAGGTTCGCCATCTGGTTGGACAAGGACGGTAGCGTCCCGAGTTACCACGACGTCGCATACTGGTCGAACGTGAACTGACGGGCGCGTGCGACGAAGGGCCGGTCCCAGTGGGACCGGCTCTTCGCAGGGTGGCGGAGGTACGAGATTCGAACTCGTGAGGGTGCTAACCCCACACACGACAAGGCATACAACTCCCGCGCCAACCCACTGCACCTGGCCCGTCGAGGGGGCCGTCAAACGAACGGTGTAACTCGGGTTGTTGACGACTACTTCCGGCCCGCGGACAATCCGGGGCGCTGTCGCGGCCACGGACCTGAATCACGACGGTCACGGCGCTGCTCGGGCACACCGCATTCAGGGGTTGGGATGGTCGAGGAGGCCGTCAGCGTCACTACGCGCGTGTAGGTAGTCGGCGAAGGTGACCGTGCCGCGGTCACCATTGGTGAGCAGGTGGCCACCCACGCCGAACCCCGCGCCCAGCCTGCCCCAGAGGGGGATCTTGATGACTGGGCGGCGGCGCTGTGCAGCGGCGAGATAGGCGCGCATCAGGGCCGCCATCGACTCGACCTTCGGCCCGCCGAGTTCGCGGACGCGGCCTGCCGCAGGCCCCATGACGAGTTCGGCCATTCGATCGGCGACATCGCCCACGTCGACTGGCTGCAACAGTGACTTCCGCGGCACCACGGCGGCCGGACCTTTGGAAAGTCGCGTCAAGTACATCAGCATCAGATCATGGAACTCGGTGGCCCGCAGGATCGTCCATGGCAGCCCGGAGTCTTCGACGAGCCGCTCGTTATCTAGCTTGGCCTGGAAGAACCCGAACCGAACCCGGTCCACTCCGACGATCGAGACGTACACCAGGTGCGGCCGTGCTCCACTTGTCGCATTGAGCAGCTGCCGGAGCTGGGTCACGTCCCGTTGCGGTCGCCGGTAGTCGGCCGCACTCGCGCAGTGGGCGATCACATCCACATCCTCGACCGCTGCGGCCAGGCCATCGCCGGTCTCGAGATCACCCTGGACGAACCCAGGTCCCTGAGATGGGCGACGGCTCAACACCCGCACCTCGGTCCGATCCTGTAGCCGATGTACCAGCTCGCGACCCAGCACGCCGGTGCCACCAGTGACGAGCACCCTGTCTGGACGTGTCATAGCCCCTCCTTACCTTGGAAACGGCTGGCCGGTTTCTCCAGGAAGCCCAGTACGGCGTGAAAGCCGATCGGCCGGTACATCTGAACCCAGGAGCGCAGCGCCGACACCGGTCCCGGGTGGGCAAGCGTCTCCACCGGTTGGCGTCAGGCATGGGGTTCGGCCGCGGTGGAGCGATGCGCAGAGCCGCGTTCGCCTTGTTCACGGCCCTTGGACAGGCCCCGATCCAATACGAATACCAGCACGTACGCCTCGGCGAAGGCGCATACTGCCCACATCGCCCAGGCCAGGACGCTGAGGTTCAGGGGCTGGTGCAGCACGTTGAATGGGCCCATGAACTCGGCGAACACGGTGCCCAGCCACACGATGAGGCCGAGCCGCCATGCCCTGCTGTGCAGGCCCGTCGTCCAAGCAGGAGCGATGGACCGGTAGACGACGGCGTAGCCAATCCCGAACGCGAGCATCCCGCCGAGGATGACCAGCGGATTCTCCAGAACCCGTGGAAGTGGCTCCAGTTCCTTCCACACGGTGATGACCTTGGGATGCTGGGTGTCGGGGTCGAACAACAACCCTTCCGCGCCTGGGCGTGAACCGCCGAGCAGGCGGAATGTGACGAACGTGCCTAGCACGAACGCGATGCCTCCGGCGAGACCAGCAGCGAGTGTTCGCCAGATCGAGATGGTGTGTCGCATCGTTCGCCTTCCTGAGTTGGGCTGCAGTGAAGGAAGCTGCTACCAAGTACCGTGTAGTGCTGCGTGACTGAATGCGTGCTGAATGGGTGATCGCCGGCAGGTCCGCGGCTGAGGGCAGCTACCCGAGCATGAGGCTGGGACGGGCGCGTACGGCACGCTGGAACTTGGTGGGGCGGTCTTCAGGTGGACCCAAGCGAGCGCTCGTGTTCGCTGCGGTCAGACGGTGCGGCGGGAGCGGGCCAGGGCCAGCCAGCCGAGGACCGTGGCGATCAGCCCAACCATGAGGGCCAAGTAGCCACCGGCGATCCCGTTACCGGTGCCGAGACCACCGTCGGCGGTGATCACCACCAGCCCGCCGTTGACCACGGCGACCAGCCCCGCCACCAGCGCCACGATGGCGCCCTTACCTCCGTTGCCGATTCGACTGGCGGGGCGGGCCAGAGCCAGCCCGCCGATGACCACGCCAGCCAGCGCCAGTAGCGCGGCCGCGCTGCCCCAGATTCGTTCGGGGGTCCAGCCGTAAACAGTGGTGGGCTGGGCCAAGACGTGCGCGGCCGCTGGTGTGGCAAGCACGAAAACTCCGAGCAGGGCGGCTGCGGCTGCGGCGAGCAGGTGACGGACGGACATGCGCTGCTCCTTTTCCTCTTAGGACTGGTTGTCGTCTGATCCTGTCCGCCGGACCCACCGCCTGTCGTCCTGCTGGCGCGGGCACTTTACGCTGCCGCAAGCGGTGCATCCGGCTGCCGCGGATGCCGTAGAAAGCCGGTAAGCTACCGCGTTTGCGGTAGGCGCCCGATCATCCGCGCGCACGAGTCGCCCGGGCGGACTTGCGGTTAGGGTGCGCGCATGAGCAGGCGACGGATCGGTGTCAGAGACTGGACGATCGCCGTCAGCGTGGCGGCGATCCTGGTAGTCACCGGGCTATCCGGGCAGCACTCCGCCACCAACCTCGACCGGCTCGGCTACGCGCTGTTGGCGGCCGGCGGTCTGGCGCTGGCCGCACGCCGCCGCGCTCCGGTTCCCGTCCTGGCCGTCACCGGGCTGTTCGCGGTGGGTTACCAGGCGGTTGGTTTTGACGTGCCTGCCGTCGCGTTCCTGTTCGCGGTGTACGCCGCCGTGCGGGCCGGACACCGCACCGTCACGGTGGCGGCGAGCGTGATCATGCTGCTCGCTCTCCTCCTCGCAGCCATGGCCTCGGGCCTGCATGACACGGGCGAGGCGTTCGCGCAGGCCCGCGGTGTCCTCGAGCTGGCCTGGCTGATCGCCGCCGGTGCGGCGGGTGAAGCAGTGCGACAGGCCGAGCGCCGGGCGGATGGGGCCGAGCGCACCCGCGAGGAGACCGCTCGGCGCCGCGCCAACGAGGAGCGGCTGCACATCGCACGGGAGCTGCATGATTCGCTCACCCACCAGATCTCCGTCATCAAGGTGCAGGCCGAAGTCGCCGTCCATCTGGCCCGCAAGCGGGGTGAACAGGTGCCGGAGGCCCTGCTGGCGATCCGGGAGGCCGGTCGTGAGGCGGCCCGGGAGTTGCGAGCGACCCTGGAGGCGCTGCGCGACGACGACAAAAACCCGCCGCATGGGCTCGACGATCTGCCGGACCTGGTGCAACGAGCCCGGGCGACCGGTCTGGACGCGACGCTGACGATCGAGGGAAACCGAAACGATGTGCCGGCCGCGGTGGACCGGACCGCCTACCGGATCGTTCAGGAGTCGCTCACGAACATCGCCCGTCACGCCGCCGCCGCTACGGCGTCGGTTCGGATCGACTACCGGCCCGACGCCCTCGCGATCCGTGTCGATGACGACGGCAGGGCCACGCCGGACACCGCGCCGGTGCCCGGCGTCGGGCTGCTCGGGATGCGCGAACGAGTCAGTGCCCTCGGAGGTCACCTCCGCGCGGAACCGCGCAGCGGCGGTGGCTTCACCGTCCAAGCCGAACTTCCCGTGGACCAAACGTCATGATCCGTGTCCTGTTGGTCGACGACCAGCCGCTTATCCGCAGCGGATTCCGCGCGCTCCTCGACGTCGAGGACGACATCGAGGTGGTGGCCGAGGCCGCCGACGGCAGCGAGGGCCTGGCGCTGGCAAAGGAACACCTGCCCGACATCGCGCTCATCGACGTCCAGATGCCCGTCATCGACGGCATCGAGGCGACCCGGCGCATCGCTGCGGACCCAACCCTGGCCCGGGTGCACGTCGTCATTTTGACCAACTACGGCTTGGACGAGTACGTCTTCAACGCGCTGCGCGCCGGCGCCGCCGGATTCCTCGTCAAAGACATCGTGCCGGAAGACTTCCTCCACGCCGTACGCGTCGCCGCCCGCGGCGACGCCCTGCTCGCACCGTCGATCACCCGCAAGCTGATCAACCGGTACGTCACCCAGCCGCTCCACACCAGCACCAACACGGGGCTGAAAGAACTGACCAACCGCGAACGCGAGGCCGTAGCGCTGGTCGCGCAGGGCCTGTCCAACGACCAGATCGCCGATCTCATGGTGATCAGCCCGACGACCGCGAAAACCCACATCAACCGAGCCATGACCAAGCTCCACGCCCGCGACCGCGCACAGCTCGTAGTCCTCGCCTACGAATCCGGCCTCGTAACCCCGCGCAACTCCTGACACCCACGCGTGAGGACCACCTGAACGTCCCCGTCGCGACCGCATTGGGGAACGCGTGGAGCGAGATGAAGACCGGGAAACAGCGGCCGGCGACGTCAGCCCGGGGTAGCGGTCTGCTTGGATGGCCACCAGTTTCGCTCGCCGAGCAGCACCGCGAGAGCGGGGACGAGCAGGGCCCGGACGAGGAACGTGTCGGCGAGCAGGCCCAGGGTGATCACGAAGCCGATCTGAAACAGCGCCTCCATCGGAACCGCCATCAAGGTCGCGAAGGTGGCGGCCAGCACGAGGCCAGCGGAGGTGATCACGCCGCCGGTTCGCTCAAGGGCCTCCGTCACCGCGCGGCGGGTCTCGTGCTGCCGACGCTGTTCGCTGATCCGGCTGAGGAGAAACACGTTGTAGTCGACGCCCAGGGCGACGATGAAGATGAACGTGTACAACGGCAGGTTTGGGTCTGAGGCCGGCTGGCCGAGGATGTGGGTGAAGATAAGGGAACTGACGCCGAGGGCGAAGCCGAAGGAGAGGATCACGGTCGCGATCACGTAGAGCGGCATCACCACCGCGCGCAGGAGCAGAGTGAGGACAAGGAGGATCAGGGCAAGGCCGACCGGGACGATCAGCCTGGTGTCACGCCTGAGTGCCTGGCGGGCATCGTAGTTCTCGGCCACGGTCCCGCCGATCAGGACGGTCCGACCGTCGGCCGCGCGGTCAGCGATCTCGCGCAGCACTGGGACGGCGTCGGTGGCCCGCTCTGAGAACGGATCCATCCGCAGGTCTGCGTCGAAGATGACCAGGTTTGTCGCGGGCCTTCGCTGGCCTTGCGCCGCCGCACCCAGGAAGCCGCTGTCCGCCCCGACCGACCTGGCCACCGCGTGCATGTCGGCGATGGGTGAGTGTGTGCCTTCGGTGAGAGCGCTCTGGACCTTCCCGCTTGCCTCGTCGGCTACGACGATGCGAAGCGGCGCCGCCCGGCCGGGTATGAAGTGGTTGCGGATCACCTGTTGACCGCGGACCGAGTCCGGCGCCTCGCGGAAGGACGCGGCGAAGTCGAGCGCCGGACGCCCGCCGATGGTGGCCAGCGCGCCCGCGGCGAGGAGAGCGGTGACCGCCGCGGCGATCACTGCGGGGCGTGCGTGAACAAGGCTCGCGACGCGCCCCCAAAACGTGACTGCGGGTGCGGCCTCGGGCTCGTGGCGGGGAATCGCGGGCCAGAATGCCCGTCGTCCGAGGGCGGTGAGCAGCGCGGGCAGGAGCGTCAGACCGGCACCGACCATGATCGCGACGCCGAGGGCGAGGATCGGGCCCATCTCGCGCGTGGCGTTGAAGTCGGCGAGGGCGAGGACCAGCATCGCGCCGACGACGATCGCTCCGGCGGAGAGAATCGCCGGGCCGGTGCGCTGGGCGGCGGCGACCATCGCCTCCTCAACGTCCCGCGCCCGTCGCAGTTCGTCGCGAAACCGCGCCACGATCAGCAGACAGTAGTCGGTGCCGGCACCGAACATCAGCACGATCAGGATCGCGGTCGTCTGGCCGCTAACCTCGGTGAGGCCGGCGGCGACGAGAGCGTAGGCAAGGCCGGCGGCGAGAAGATAGGCGACGGCGACGACGGCCAGCGGTACCAGAGCAATCAGCGGCGAGCGGTAGGTCGCGAGCAGCAGGAGCAGCAGGATGACGACGGTGACCGCCAAGAGGGTCCCGTTGATTCCTTTGAGCGCAGCACTTCGGTCGGCCTCAAAGCCGGCGCGGCCGGTGACGAAGGCCCGCAATCCGCTCTCGTCGCCGGCGGCCGGCGGGACGACCTCGCGGATTGCCGCGACGGCCTGCTCGCTGGCGGGCGTCGAGCCGTCGGTCATCAGGACTGTGCTCAAGATGACGCTGTTGTCGGGTGAGGTGAGTAGCGAGCCGCCCGGGCTCATGTCGAGCGGATCGGTCTTGCCGCATGCGCGCTGGTACGGGGTGGCGACCATCGTCAACTTCGGGATGGCGCCGGACCGGCACAGCGCGCGGGCGTCGGCGTCGGCGCGCTGCCCGTCGTCCGCTGTGATCCCACCCTCGCGGAAGTAGGCGATTACCGCCGCTGTCTCGCCGCCGCGCCGGAACTGCTCGTTGATGATCCGCTTGGCCTCCGCCGACTCGGCCCCCCGGACGAGGAATGTCTGGCTCTCGTCGGCGGCCCGTTCGCTGAGCTTGGCGTGTAGCGGCACCACGAGCATCGCGAGCGCAAGCCACACCGCGATTACGACCCACCGTGACCGCCGACCGGTGGCGACTGCGGAAGCCCCGGTGAGAGTGCGCATCGGGTCGCCGCCCTAGAGTCCGCCACCGACCCCCTCTATGTGGCTGACGGCGCCATGCGCGATGTAGACATAGATCCTCGTCGGGTCGACCTCTATCGGCACGGGCTGGCTCTTGTCGTCCTCGCGCGCAACGACGATCTCGCAGCCGTGGCGGGCCGCCTTCCCACGGGCCTCAGCGAGCTGCATCCCGAGCAGCTCTGCCGTATCGAAGGCATTCTTCGCGGGCCGGTACTGGCTGACGCCGCTGTTCTGTCCCGTCTCCACCATCGGGCATTGAAGCGCTGTCAGGTCGCGCTCCGGCCCCGTCGCCCCCTCGGAATCGTCGCTACATCCCGCCAGAGGCAGTGCTCCGACGGCGATCGCAACGGTGGCCGCAGCGACGCTGAGAAGCCGCCTGTTAACCCTCTGCCCACCCATAGCAGGGACGCTAGTGGAGCGAACCGTCTCGTTCAAGACAACTAACGTCTCTGATCAACAAAAGCAACGTTTGTAGCGAGCAAGCTTTTGCAGCCCACAAGCGGAAGTTCTTGACGATCTACCAAAAGGGGAACATGCTACGTCTTAACCTTCAGGCGGTCGCACCACGTCGCTCCGACCGCGGGGCTGGTAGCCGCCGCATTGGGAGAGGAAGTGAGTGGCATGTGGAACGCCGCGCCCCCTGCGCGGAGTCTGAAGCGTCCTGGAATCGCCCTGATCGCGGTCGCTCTTGGGGCTCAGATGCTCGCCCCGGCGACCGCTGTCCAAGCGAAGAGCACCCGACAGGCTCCTAGTGGCATCCACCCGACGGCTGCTGGCCCATCGACAAGCACCAGGCAAGCTAGCAGCGCCCTCCCTGCGGCTCCTGCCCAGGAGGAGGGCAAGAGGATCCTCATCTACACCGGCACGACCGGGTACCGGCACACCGATGGAATCAACAACGGGCGCCCAGTGGTGCAGGCCGCTCTCACGGCCGCAGGCTACGACGTCGACTGGGAGAACTGCGACAACAACGGCGGCGGCCCGAACAACTGCGACAACCCGGACAAGAACCCGCGGATCTTCACGGACGGGAACCTGGCCCGATACGACGCGATCCTGTTCCTGAACGCGTCGTGGTCGTGGGCCGGCGGCGGGCGGCCCGGACCGCTCCTCGACCATGCCCAGCGCGACGCGTTGATCCGCTTCACCCAGCACAGCGGCGGGATCGCGGCCGTGCACAACATGACTGACGCCGGCGCCGGCGTGTCCGCGTGGGACTGGTGGGACGGCGGGCCGGACAGCGTCGTCGGCACGACGATGCGCGGCCACTCGAGCGGGTCGGCGACCGGCAACGCCGCAACCGTCCAGGTTGCCGACCACAACCACCTCTCCACCAAAGACCTGCCCGACACCTACAAGATCGCCGACGAGCATTACAACTTCGCCCGCAACGTCCGGGGCGACCACCACGTGCTCGCGACCTTCGACGAGCGCACCTACAACACCGGCACCTACTCAATGGGCCAGGACCACCCCACGACGTGGTGCAAGCTCTACGACGGCGGCAACGTCAAGGACGGCACCGGCACCCCGCGGCCCTACAACGATGGGCGGACCTGGCTGACCTCGCAGGGCCACTTCGGCGTGCGTTACACCGAGAACGGCGGCGACAACCCGCTGATCAAGCAGATCGTCGGAGGGGTGCGCTGGGTCGCCGGCGAGGGGAAGAAGACCGACTGCTCCGGCACCGTGTGGTCGAACTTCACCCGCACGACCCTGGTCGACAATGTGAACGGCCCGATGGCTCTCGACGTGGCGCCGGACGGCAAGGTCTACTGGACCGAGATCGGCCCCAAGCAGGGGTACGAGTCCGAGGGCTACGTGAAGATGCACGACCCGAAGGGCCCACCGAACAACTCGACCACGGTCGCGACGATCCCGACCCGCGCCGACCACGGCAACTCTGAGGACGGCGTGCTGGGAATGAGCCTGCAGCCGGGCTTCGACCTGTCGAAGCCGGACAAGAACGACATCTACGTCTACTATTCCCCGCGCAACCCCGGCGACTGGCCGACCACGGGCAACCAGCAGACGGTCGGCTACAACCTGGTCAGCCGCTTCACGCTGAACAAGACCGGCACCGCCTTCGAGCCGGCACCAGGCGGGCCGAAGCACCTAAACCCGGCACATCCATACATGGAGCGGCAGATCTTGCGCGTGCCCAAGGCGAAGATCTCCGGCAAACCCTCGGGCTTCCCGGGTGGCCCCACCGACAACGGCCCCGGCCATGTCGGCGGCGCGAGCCTGGTGTTCGACTCCGAAGGCAACCTCTACGTCGGCGTCGGCGACGACGTTTCCCCGAACGCGCCCGGCCACAACCGCTACACGCCGATGGACCATCGCGCCTCGGAGCGCTGGGACGCGCGCAAGACGGCGGCCAACACCGCCGACCTGCGCGGCAAGATCCTGCGCATCAAACCGCGCGAGGGCCCGCCGCAGACCCCAGGGCGCGCACCCGATCCCGGCCTGGGCAAGACCTATACGGTCCCGAAGGGCAACATGTTCGCGCCGGGAACCCCGAACACCCGACCGGAGATCTACGGCATGGGCTTCCGGCAGCCGTTCACGGTGCACACCGACCCCGCCAACCCGGGTTCGGTCGTCGTCGGCGAGTTCTGCCACGACAACTCGGTGGACCAGCCCGACCGCGCCCCGGCCGGCGTCTGCGAGTGGAACAAGGTCGACGGGCCCGGTTTCTACGGCTGGCCGTTCTGCATCGGTGACAACTCGAAGATCAACACCACCTGGCGCTGGAACTACGAGGCCAACTCCTCGACCGGTCAGCAGTACGACTGCTCGCTCGACAAGCTCCCGTCCGACCTGAACTGGGCGCCGCCGGGCGGTACCAATTCGCAACCCACATTCCAAGGCCTCGATGCGATCCCAGGTCCCGCGAAACCAGCGACGGTCTGGCGCAAGTACCCCGGCAACCCCGGAAGCCAGGATCCGAAGGACTTCGGCGACCTGGGCGCAGGGGGGATGCAGCCGGTCACCGGCCCGGTCTACCGATACAAAGACAGCCGCGGTCCCGGCGCCTTCCCGGCCTACTACGACGGCTCCTGGCTGATCACTAACCGTGGCACCGACAACGGGTTCTGGAAGGAGGTCCGCCTGCGGCAGGACAACAACCAGATGCTCCGGGTCAACGACTGGCTGCCCGTCAACCACTTCGGCACGCCGAACAACAGCTTCGTGATCCCGACCAGGTTCGGGCCCGACGGCGCACTCTACATGGGGCGCTGGACGTTCGGCTGTTGCCGCAACCAGATCAACCCCGAAATGAAGATGCAGCTGATCAAGATCGAGTTCACGCCCGAGGCCGACCAGTGTAAGGAAACCGATGCACCGACGGTCTCGCACCAGATTCAGGGCCAGGCCGATCCCGACCAGCAGAACACCTATATCGACTCGGCCACGCTGAGCCTCACCGCCAACGATGTCGGCTGTGCCGGCGTGGACAAGGTCGAGTATCGCGTCAACGGCGGCGCGTGGACCGCCTACAACGCGCCGGTACCGTTCAAGGACGCGGGGAAGTACACAGTCGACTACCGAGCCACCGATCGCCTCGGGAACGCCTCCAACCCGCAGAGCACCACCTTCACGGTGCGTGACAGCGGCGGGACGCTCCCCACGACGTGCGACATCAACGCCACGGGCACGCAGTGGAGTCCCGACAACTGCAAGATTGCCCGCGGCGGCACCATCACCTGGCACTTCAACGAGGCGGATGCGCGGTTCCCGCACGACGTCTGGCTCGTGCCGCCCGGCGGCAATCCGGACCCGAACGGCGGCGACATCTTCCAGGTCACCAACGGGCCCGTACCGCCGGGAGGTCCGCCGGTCTCGTACACCTTCGATCGGGAAGGGACCTGGACGGTCATCTGCAGGCTCCACGCCGGCTACAGCAGCGGGCAGTGGTTCGGCATGATTGCGACAGTCACGGTCGGAGGAGGATGAGTTAAGGCTTGATGCCCTGGTGGATCGGGCCCGGACACGCCGTCCAGGCCCGACCACCAGGCCCAGGCGGCCAGCAGCACCCGCCGATGTACGGACGACGTCAGCCCGCTGCCACGAATCATGGGCATTGTGATTCGGATAGAGGATCGAGCACGCTGTGAGCCTTCTTCGGATGGGCATGTCATCCGGCCAGGGCGATCTTGGCCTCTCGAGACCCAGCGGCGGACTGGGCAGCTCGGCGGCGCTGGTGGTAGTGAACGGTCAAGATGCCGAGCAGCGGTCCCCAGGCGGCCAGCGGCAGGTAGGCGATCCAGAACGCGACGCTCTGCCAGCCCTCGGTGATCGGCGTGTCCGGGCTGCCGTTGACCATCCGGCCAGAGGCCATCATGGCCAGCGCGTACGGGAAGATCAGCAGGGCGATCGCACCGAGGCTGGCGGGGATGACGGCGGCGAGGGTCGGTACCCGGCGACCGCGCAGGCCCGGGATCCACCTCGGCCACACCTCGCCCCACTCACACACCAACCCGAGGGCGAGGAATGCCAACACCTCGCTGACCAGGCTGAGCGTGAGGATGTACCAGACCCCCTCGAACAGGACCGGACCGTGGCCGAGCGGCGGGGCGTCCATGCGCTTCACGAGCGGAGCCTCGAAGACGAAGGCCGTGATCCGCCAGATGGTGGACGGCAGCGTGGTCAGGGCGGCAGCGTATGCGGCCAGCATGGCCCAGCGGGGCACGCCCACCGCCGTCCGGCCATGCAGCTTCCTCAGGACGGTGCGAGCGGTCATAGGGAAATCTCCTTGTCCAAACGCTGATCGTTGCGGATGGCCATGCGCACCCCCGTGTGCCAGCGGGCAATGCCTAGCGTTGCTGTTTCAAGATCGCAGCCATGCCGAGCCCCACGCATCCCCTCGGGAGGGGACCGGATCACCCGCATGGGGGAAAAGGAACCTGGACCACACGGACGACGGACGAGGCCGAACCACCGTGGACACGAGGCACCGGCACGGCCCGCCTGACGCCAACCGGCTCCCCTGCACAATCGCCTCTCGGAGGATGCGCTCGGCGGGCGAGGCCGAGTCCCGCTGCCCGTGTCCGGCGCCGATCGGCTCGGTCAGCAGAGCCGAGAGCAGATCGCCCACCGGCAGGTGCAGCCCCGTGGTCGCGGCTCGATGTGACCCTTGCGAAACCGGTGCCGCCGCGCCGTCGCCTTGATGGGCCGTCGCCTGTACGGTTCATGATCGCGCCAGTCACATCTTCGCAACGAGCCAGTGCTGGACGGCGACGGGCTATCGGTACCGCAGGCCAGCATGGCGGCGTGAACCGACCCAGCCCCTGCTTCCCTCGCAGCCGGCCTCGCGACCGCCATCGGAGTACTGGTCCCGTTCGACCGGTTTATCGATGGCGTTGCTGGAACAATGGAAGGCGTGGGAACCACAAAAACCGCTATGCCTGCTATCTCGCCACTTGCTGGCGAGCCGATTAAGCGCGCCGATGCGGAGCGCCTCGCGGGAGTGCTGAAGGCATTCGCCGATCCTGCCCGACTGCGGCTGCTCAGTTTGATCCAGTCCGCTCCGGAGGGCGAGGCGTCTGTGAGTGACCTCACGGCGCCGTTGAAGCTCTCCCAGCCGACCGTGAGTCATCACCTTCGGATCCTCACCGAGGCCGGCCTGCTCAAGCGCGAGAAGCGCGGCGTCTGGGCGTACTACCGCCTCGTGCCGTCCGCGATCACGACGATCGCCGACTTGTTGGCGCCACCCCGCAAGCGGGCGACGAAGAGGGCCCGCTGAGCGGCATCCGGTCCATCGCCGCAGCAGCCGAGCCGCGTCGGTAGTAGTGCACGTTCGTGCCGTGCGGGCCGAGGTCCTTGAAGAAGACACCAGTCGAGGCCGTCGGGTCCACCTCGACCAGACTCACGTCCACTCCGGCGGCACCGATCCGTGTGGTGACCAGTTCTCCCAGCGGATCCGCGCCGACCCGGCTGCACCAGGCCACCCGCAGTCCCAATCCGGCCAGATTCATCGCGACGTTCGACTCCGCTCCGGCCACGTCCAGCCCGCATGGCGCCGCCCGCGCAGTGGGCGGGGTAGATCGGGGGTCAGCAGGGCCATCGACTCGCCGACACAGACCACGCCCACCGGTCGCACCGCGCCGGCTGTGCCCGTCATCGGCGATCTCGCATCTGGGGCCGACACATCGTCGACGGGCCGTCCGGCAAGCCGTCGGCGCAGGCGACCGAAGTCTCCGTGGGCGCATAGCCCAGGTCGTTCCGAGCCGCGCTGAGGTCGAACACCTGGCGCGGGTTCGCCGACGTGATGGTGTACGTCCCGAAACGGATGTCGGCCTGCAGCGCGCGTCGCACCGCCTGGCCGAGGTCGGTCACGCCGAGCCAGGTGTCCAGCCAGCCGCGGTGCGGGGGTGCCGGCAGGCAGCCCCCCAGCCGCAGGCAGACCACGGACAGCGGGTACGCGTCGGCGTAGACCCGTGCGGCGGCCTCGGCGAACACCTTCGTCGCGCCGTAGCGGCAGCACGGGTGCGGCGCCCGGTCGTCTTGTACCGGAGGGCCACCAGGCTCGTCGGCGCGCCAGTAGTGGCCGCCCATCGCGTGTACGGAGCTGGCGAGCACGATCCGGGCCACCCCGGCCTGGCTGGCGGCATCGAAAATCGTCGTCACCGCATCGACGTTGGGTCCGCGCAACAGATCCCAGCCGTCGCCTGGTCGGGGGTTGCCGGCCAGGTGCACGATCGCGTCGACGTCGTCGCACAGCCGCGCCGCCACCGCGGGATCGGCGAGGTCACCGAGCAGCACCTCCGCCCCCGCGGTCTCGGCCCCATCGATGGGATAAGGGGCCGGACGGACATCGGTCAGTCGGAGCCGGTGGTGCTCGGCGAGTTGTGGCACCAGCAGCCGGCTTACCCCGCCGGATGCCCCGGTGATCAGGACGCGCATCCGGGTCACCAATTCGTGAAGGAGCCGTCGGGCCGCTGCAGTTGCGGCAACGGCGCCGGGCCGCGTGGCAGCGCCCGCCGTGCGGCGGCGAGGTCGAGCTCGACGCCGAGTCCGGGTCGCTCGG
Source organism: Micromonospora sp. NPDC047740 (assembly GCF_043204735.1). Taxonomy (NCBI): domain Bacteria; kingdom Bacillati; phylum Actinomycetota; class Actinomycetes; order Micromonosporales; family Micromonosporaceae; genus Micromonospora; species Micromonospora sp. NPDC047740. The sequence goes on along the minus strand of NZ_JBIDCT010000019.1, from coordinate 123,523 downwards.
CCGGGGTGATCCGCCCGGCCGCCAGCCGAGGTAGGGCGGTGAACACCTCCGACGGTGGGAACGCCGGCCGGGGCTGCTCCTGCACGGAGACGTTGGGCAGGGCGAGGTTCAGGTGCGCCGATGCCGCGGCGGTGACCGGGCCGAGCGGGCTGTGGGTGGCCAGGTTGATGTGGTGGACCTCAGCCATGGCCGCGATCTTGCGGGCCTCGGTCAAGCCGGTGTTGGCCACGTCCACCCGGGCGTGGTCGATGAGTTCGCCCTCGATCAGCGGCCGGAACTCCCACTTCGTGCCCAGTTGCTCCCCTGCCGCCAGCGGGACGGTCGTCCGCTGGCGCAGCATCCGGTAGCCGTCGAGGTGCTCGCTGCGCAGCGGATCCTCGACGAAGTATGGGCGCAGCGGCTCCAGCTCCCGGCACAGGGTCACCGCCTCGGCGGGGTCGAAGCGGGTGTGCACGTCGAGCAGCAACTCCACGTCGTGACCGAGCGCGGACCGCAGCCGCTGCATTACCGCGACGGTGTGGCGCAGCGCGGCTCGCTGGTCGTACTCGCCGTCGGCTCCCGGGCTGTTCGCCGGGACGCGCAGGTATCGCCACCCGGCCTCGACGTGCCGCTCGCACTCCGCCACCATCGCCTCGGGATCGCGGCTCGTCACGTGCACGTAGCACTCGACGTGGTCGCGGGAGGCGCCACCGAGCAGCTGGTACAGCGGGACGCCGAGGGTCTTGCCGCGGAGGTCCCAGAGCGCCACGTCGATGGCGGCCAGCACGGAACACAGGACGCCGGTCGTGGGGAAGAATCCTGAGCGGAACAGCACCTGCCACAGGTGCTCGATCCGGCTCGGGTCCGCGCCGACGAGCAGTTCGGCGAGGTCGTCGACCGCGCCGCGCACGGTGCGCCAGTGAGCCCGCATGCCGACCTCGCCGACGCCGTACTCGCCGGAGTCGGTGCTGACCAGCACGAGGAGCATGACGTTGGCGCCGTCGGGCACGAACAGCGGTTCCACGTTAGTGATCTTCATGGTCTCCGTCCCAGGTGTGCGCCGGGGCCGCGCTGACGCCGACCTCGGCGGCGAAGATCCGGCCGCTGTCCGGCGCCGCCCGACGGGCCGCATGGTCCAGCCCGATCCAGGCCGAGGTGATGACGAGAACGCCCTCGATCAGGCAGGTGGCGGTGGGCCGCGGCACCGGCAGGTCCACCCGCGCGAGCGGCGTGCCGTCCGGGGCGAAGCGGTGCACGCTCCAGCCGTCCCACATTGCGATCCACAGGCAGCCCTCGGCGTCGACGCACAACCCGTCGGGCGTGGCGTCGGTGAACTCGGCGAGGACACGTTCCTCGGTGGCTGTGCCGGCTGCGGGGTCGTACCGGTAGGCGGTAAGCCGTTGGCGACGGCTGTCGACGTGGTACATGGTCTCGCCCGTCGGGTCGAACCCGAGCCCGTTGGCGCAGCCAACCCCGGTGAGCACGGTTGCCACCGAGCCGTCCGGCTCCAGCCGGTAGAGTCCCCCGGTCCACGGCGGGGCGTCGCCGGTGACCTGGCTGCCGGCCAGGAACCGGCCGTACGGGTCGGCGATGCCGTCGTTCATCACTGTGCCGGGCGCCGCGACCTCGTCGGCCAGGGGCCGCACCGCGCCGGCGGTCGAGACGTGCCGGAAGCCCCGCCCGGCTGCCACCACCCAGCCGCCGCCGGACGCCGCGACCGGTGCCACAGACCCGGCGGCCGCCCCGATGCTGTACGCGGCCAGCACCTCGATCCGGTGGCCGGCGAGCCGCCCGCGCAGCAGCTGGCCGGCCCGGATGTTCACCCACAGCAGTTCGCCGGTACGTGGGTCCAGCCGGGGCCCCTCGCCGAGTTCGTAGCGGCCGGTGGAGACCGGTCGGGCGGCGAACGTTTCAGGACTTGACCGCACCGGCGATTCCCTCGACAAAGGTGCGCTGCAGGAACAGGAAGATGGCGATGATCGGCAGCAGGCTGATCGTCGCGGCCGCCGCCAGCCCACCCCAGTCGGTGGCCTCCTGGCCGAAGAAGCTGTACATGCCCACGCCGAGCGTGCGCAGTTCCGGCCGGCCGAGGGTGAACACCAGGGGGATGAAGAATGCGTTCCACGCGGCCATGAAGTTGAACAGCGCGACGGTGCCGACGACCGGCTTGGCCAGGGGCAGCATGATCCGGAAGAAGATGCGAGGGTAGCTTGCGCCGTCGATGCGGGCCGCGTCTTCCAGTTCCTGCGGCATGCCGGCGAAGTATCCCATGAACAGCAGGATCGGCACGACGTGCGCCGGGCCCGCGGTGGCCAGCACCGCACCGAGTAGACCGGTGTTGAGCCCCAGGCCGTCGACCAGTTTGAAGATCGGAATGATCGTGTAGCCGTGCGGGATGAACATCGTGGTGATGAGCAGCCCGACGATGACCTTCTTGCCGGGCAGGTTGCCCCGGCCGAGCGCGTACCCGGCTGTCGCGGAGACCAGTAGGACGATGATCACCGTGGTGACCGAGAAGACCACGGTGTTGGACAGGTACGCCCCGAAGTGGGCGGTGTCCCAGGCCCGGACGAAGTTGTCGAACGTCCACTCGTCGGGCAGCACGGACAGCCCGCCGAGGAAGACCTCCCGCTCGGACTTGAACGCCGTGGAGACCATCCAGACGAACGGGTAGATCCACACTAGACAGAGCGGGACCAGCAGCAGGTGCCATGGGTTCAGGCGGCGCATCAGCGGCTCCCCTTCAGGTATTGCCGGCGCAGCAGCGGCCCCTGCAGCGCCGTCATCACCAGGGTGATGACCCCGAAGACCACCCCGGCCGCGCAGGCGAAGCCGTACCGTGGCGCATTGAGGTAGGGATCGAAGGCGTACCGGTAGATGTAGGTGGCGACCACGTCGGTGGCGTGGTTGGGTCCGCCCTCGGTCATCGCTTGCACCAGGTCGAAGGGGTTCATGCTCTTCTGGAAGGTGAGCAGCAGGATCACCACGCCGATCGGGGCGATGACCGGCAGCGTGACGTGCCGCAGCGTCTGCCGCCCGTTCGCCCCGTCGATCTTCGCCGCCTCGTACAGGTCATCGGGAACCGTCTGCAGCGCGGCCAGCCAGTAGACCAGCGTGATTCCGAAACCCTTCCACACGTCGACGGCCATCACCGTGGGCAGGGCGTAGGACTCGGAGAGGAAGGTGATCGGCGAGTCGACGAGCCCGACGGAGGTCAGCAGGTCGTTGACGAAACCGCCGGCGGGGTCGAGCATGATCGCGAAGACAATGCCGATCACGGCGGTGGTGGTGACCACGGGCAGGAAGAGCAGGAGCCGGTAGAGGTTGCGCCCGCACAGCCGCCTGCTGTTGAGCAGGATCGCGGCGAGCAGGGCCAGCGGCATCTCGACGCAGATCGCGACGAGGGAGAACAGGAACGAGTTGCCGAACGCGTGCCAGAACGGCCGGCTCTGCAGCACCTCGGCGAAGTTGCTGAAGCCGACCCAATCTGTCGCCGGCCCCACGCCGTCCCAGTCGAAGAACGAGTACCACCAGCTGGCGACCATCGGCCACAGCGTGAACGCCACGAACAGCAGCAGCATCGGGGCGAGGAATACGTAGTGCCAGGCGTATCGGCGCAGCCGGCCGGGCCGTCGCCGCCGAGCGGCCGCGACGCGCCGGGGTGGCGCGGCCGGCTCGGCCGCGCCGCCCGGGACGAGGGTAGGCGTGCTGGTCACTTCTGGCCCGGGGTGTACGGCTCGAGTGGGTTCCAGGTCGGGAAGGTGAGATCGGCGCGGGAGGCCGTGATCCCCTTCCCGGACAGCGCCTTGATCTGCTCGTCGATGAACGCGTCAAGCTTGGCGTTGAGCTGCGTGGCCGGCCCGGCGAAGGGCTGGTTGCGCAGGATCGACTGCTGTGCGGTGTCTGCCCACTTGAGGTCCTGCTTGCCGGTGATGGCGTTCCACAGCTCCTTGCCGCCGGCGCTGGCCAGGATCGGGTTGGGCCCGCGGCGGAGGGCCTCGGCGGCCACGTCGATGATCGCCTTCTGGTCCGGGTTGGCGGCGGCCTTGTCCTGCCAGGCGCTCTCCAGGGCGGTGAGCGTGCCGAACTTCTCGTAGTAGGCGAGGTGGAAATCCTTCGACGCTAGGAAGTCCATCACCTTCCACGCCTGGTCGGGGTGTTTCGACTGGGCGGACATGGACCACAGTGGGCTGAAGTTGCTCCGCTGACCGGAGTATCCGGTCCGACCACTGGCCGGCACCGGGATCGGCACGATCGACATGTCGATCTTCGCGTTCAGCTTGCGGACCTCGTTGACCTGGAACGGAGACGCCGGGTACATGGCGAGTTGCTCCTTGGCGAACGCCGTGTAGATGCGGGCGGTGTCCGTCCAGGTCTCCCAGCCGGGCATCATCACCTTGCCCGCGTGCAGCCGCCGCAGCAGTTCAACTGCCCGGCCGAGCGATGGATCGGTCACGGCCGCCTTGCCGGTGCGCAGGTCCACCCCCAACTCGGCGATCGACCACGCCCCGGCGGTGGGCTGGAACATCTTGATCACGTCGCCCTGGTTCCACATAGCGGCGAACCCGAAAACCTTGCCGCCGCCGGCCTGCGTGATCTTTGTGGCGGACTGCTCCAGCTCCTCCCACGTCTTCGGCACGGCGGCTATCCCGTGCTGCTTCAGGATCGCGTTGTTGACCAGCAGCATCCGGACCGACGACCATTTCCCCCACACCAGGGGCAGGGTGTAGAGCTTGCCGTCGCGGTGCAGGCCGGAGGTGGCCGGGTCGAGCGAGCCGGCCGGGAAGCGGGAGGTGAACTCGTCGGTGACGTACTGGTCCAGCGACGCCGTCCACCCGCGCTCGAACATCCGGTCGAAGCCGTTGTCCTGTGCGCGGAACACGTCCGGCGGGTTGCCCTGCTGGAACATCAGCTCGACGGCGTTGAGCTGCTGCAAGGACGGGTTTTCGATGATCTCGATCTTGATGCCCGGGTTCTTCTGCTCGAACAGGTCGAACTGTTGCCGGTAGAACTGCGAGGCGCCGGAGGGGTCCGGGGTGAGGGCGACCTTGATCGTCGCCTTGTCGCCGCTGGATTTCTCGCTGCCGCCGATGAGGTTGCAGGCGGAGGACAGGCCGCCCACCGCGGTCGCCGCCGCTCCCGCACCCACCAATCGCAGTAGCGACCGACGGGACAAGTCCACGTTGTTCATGCTCTGCTCCTAGTTCGGTCTGCGGCCGGCAACCGGTCGGCCGACGAAGAAGAAGGTCAGGTTTCGAGAATGTCAATGAGTTGTCGAGGACTGTAGCTCCGGCGACCATCTTGTGCAATGGCCATCCGCAATGTGGGTAGCGTACGCACGGCGGCACGCCGCACGGGCCTCGGCGCGGGGCCCGGACCCCCTCGTCAACCGGCCAGCGCCTTGGCCACGAACCGGATCTGGTCGGCCTTCTGGACGTCCCCGCCGCCCTCGTGCCCGTTGTACGGCCATACCCGGATGTCCTTGGACCCGGCGTAGTGGTTGTATGCCGCGAACACCGTCGAGGGCGGGCAGGTCGCGTCCATGAGCCCCACGGAGAACAGGGCCGGCGCCGTGGCATGGGCGGCGAAGTTGACCCCGTCGAAGTAGCGCAGCGTCGCGAAGACGTCCTCCACCTGGCTGCGATGGGTGGCGCAGTAGGTGGTCAGTTCCGCGTACGGCGCCGCGCCGGTGATCTCGGTGGCCCGGCGGTAGTGGCAAAGGAAGGGCACGTCGGCGACGACGGCCGCCAACCCGTCGACCAGACCCGCCGCCGCCAGGGCGATACCGCCACCCTGGCTGCCGCCGCACACCACCACCCGATCCGGGTCGACACGGGGATGCGCGCGGACCGTCTCGACGGCCCGAACCGCGTCGGTGAAGACGCGCCGGTAGAAGTACGTGTCCCGGTCGGTGATGCCGCGGGTCAAGAACCCGGCGGTGGCCGGTCCCCCGGCCGGCGCGGGATCCGACGTGTCGCCCGCCAACGATCCGTTGCTGCCCTGGCCCCGCGTGTCCATGACCAGGTGGGCATAGCCGGCCGCGCTCCAGGACAGCCAGTGGTGCGGGAGGCTGCGGCCGCCGCCGTACCCGATGAACTCGACGACGCAGGGCAGCGCGTCCCCGATGCCGCGCGGAGTCAGAAACCAGCCGCGGACCGGATGGCCCCCGAAGCCGGCGAACGTCACGTCGGACACGTCCACCGTGACCAATCCGCTGTCGTACGGCTCGAACCGCGCCGGGAACGCCTGAGCACGGGCCTCCGCGACCGTTCGGCGCCAGAACTCACGGAAGTCGGCCGGTTCATCCCGGTCGGGCCGATAAGTCCGCAGCCGATCGAGCGGCCAATCGACGAACATGCGTATGCCTCCCATGGATTCTCTTGACATCGTCCGACTTCACATTAACTATCTGCAATATGGATGTGAAGCCCACCACTTCGTGGCAACATCACCTCAAACTCACCCTCGTCTTGATCCTCGCGGTCGCCCTGCTGCCTGCCCCCGCCACGGCGGCACCGCCCCGGGTCGCGAGCGACCAGGCCCCGTTCGCCGCGCCGCTGCGCACACTCGACAAGCCCGACCTCCGGATCGAGCAGGTCGCGACCATCGAAGGCACCCACCACCGGATGACCTTCCACCGTGCCACCTGGACCGGCGGCCAGACCTACCTGCGTGACATCGCCGTCCGTACGCCCGGGGGCTGGTTACCGGTCACCGACCACGAGCGGCGGTTCGACGAGCAGTGGCTGGTGCTCAGCGGCACCGGCGGCACCCCGAGCGACTACTACAGCTCGATGAACCCGGGCTGGGTCGGCTTCACCGGCCTGCGCCGCGTCAACGAGCGCACCGTGGAGTTGAGCACCGCCGCGGCGGGAGGGTACGAGCTGACCGTGCGCTGGTCGGTCGCCGGCGACAACCCTGAGGCGTCGTGGACGCTGACCGCCCGCCGCGCCGACGACTTCGTCGTCGGCTACCAGGCGCTGGACATCACCGCGTTCGACGACGTCGACGAGGTGCTGTGCGGCAGCCGCCAGCACGCCCGGGTCGTCTACGGCGCCGAGTCGCTCGGCGCCTGGGAACTGATGACACCCGCCTGCCTGCTGGAACGCACCGTCGCCGGGCGGCAGGTCACGGCCGGCGTGTACGCCCCGGCCGAGGTGATCCCGTTCGAGCACCAGCGCGAGGTCGGCCCGGACGGCCAGCCGTTCGGGATGAGCCTGCGCAACGAGGCCGGCAACGTGCAGCCGGTGGTCTTCGCACCACAGGTCGGCCGGAAGTCGCCGCTTGCAGCCGGGCAGCGGCATGCGTTCACCTTCGGCGTCTACGCCCGCCCCGGCACCATGTACGAGGCGTACACGGCCCTCACCCGCGACGAGTACGACTACACGGACTACCGGCACAACGTCTACGACACCTCCCTCACCGAGACGGTGCACAACCTGGTCGACCTGACGATGCAGGACTCGACGGCCGACGACAGCGAGACCTACCAGAAGTCCTTGTCGGGCTGGTGGGACCGCGCGAAGAGCTTCGTGGACACCGAGAACGACCGGGCGGTACGGACGGCCACCAGCGGCGTGCTGCTCGGTGCCTACTACCTGACCGGCAACCGCGACCTGTATGACAAGCGCGCCCGCCCACTGCTGGAGTACCAGGTGTCGCGCAACGGGATCGGCTGGACCCCGATCAAGGAGAACCCGGTGTACGGCAACACCGACTCCTGGCGCATCGGCAGCGTCTCCGGTGACGCCTCCACCCTGGTGCCGCTCTACCAGCAGACCCGGGGCCAGGTCGCCGGCCTGCACGAATTGGCCCTCAAGGCGATCGAGGAACGCCCGCGCAAGGACAACCGCACCCCGGTCAGCACCCCCCTGGCCGCCTGGCGACTAACCGGCAACCCGGCATACCTGGCGGAGGCGAAGGCCGAGGCGGACCGATACATCACCGCCCAGATCGACCCTCCGTACACCACCAACACCGGCGAGAACGAATTCCAGTTCAACCACTCCAAGGGCTGGTTGGAGTTGCTCGAGCTGTACGAGGAGACCGGCGAGGCGCGCTACCTGAACGCCGCCTACACCGAGGCAAAACGGTTCGTCACCCAGACCATGGTGCGCCCCGTGCCCGACAACGACATCACCGTCAACGCCACGGGCTGGATCGACGCGCAGGTGGACCGCTGGAACGGCGGGGTGACCTACGACTACCCGCTCAAGGACGTACCGGCCCAGACCGTACCGGCCTGGATGGTCTCCACCAACGGCATGACCTTCGAGCAGTTGAGCACCTACAAGGTGCCGGCGGGCCGGACGAAGACGGGCGGCGGTCTGGTGATGAACCCGATCTGGGCGCCGTTCCTGCTGCGGCTGGCCGGGCACACCGGCGACAAGCTGCTCGCCGACATCGCACACAACATGGTGGTCGGCAGGTTCACCAACTATCCCGGCTACTACTACCGCGAGTCCACCGCCTGGCAGATGCGCCCGGACTTCCCACTGACCGGCCCTGCCGGACTGACCTCCATCTACTACCACCACATCCCGGCCCAGCTCGGGCTGGCGATGGACTACCTGCTGTCCGAGCAGAACTACCGGTCGGGCGGGCGGATCAGCTTCCCGGCCGCCTTCGAGACCAACTACGTCTATTTCAAGTACCACGTCTACGGGCACCAGCCCGGTGCGTTCTACGGCGAGAACGGCGTCTGGCCATACCTACCCAAGGGCATCGTCAAGGTCGCCGACCCGCAGCTGAACTGGGTGACCGGGCACGGCAACAACAGCCTGTACGTAAGCCTGACCAGCGAGGCCGACGGCCCGTCGAACAGCGTGGTGCGATTCGACCCGCAGGTCAGCGGGGTGCGGCCGGACCGGGCGTACCGGGTCGAGGTGATCCGGGACAACGGATCCCGCGAGGTCAGAACGATGCGGGGGGCAGCGCTCCCGGTGACCGTCTCGGGCAAGGGAATCACCGCGCTGGTCGTCCGCGACGTGCAGGTACCGGGCGTCGGGCACCAGGTTGGCGGCCAGCTGGCCGACGCCGGGCCGGACAGCCACCACCTCGACGACGCCAGCCCGATCGGCGTCGCCCGCGGCATGCTGCTGACCCGCCCGGACCGCACCGGGTACGACGCCTACATCCAGGCGGCCACCGAGGCGCCGGCGACCCTGCACTGGTCGACCGACGGCGGCGAGACCTGGCACGAACAGTCCGACCGGATCTACCCGAACGAGTGGACGATCCCGGTCGAGGACCTCGACACGCCGTTCACCTACCGGATCAGCACCGACGCCGCGCAGACCGGCGACGCCACGCTGCGCCTGCCGATGACGGTCACCGGCCGCTGCCCAGCCGGCCGGCCGGTGTGCGGCGTGGTGGCGCCCGACTCACCGGACACCACATCCGGCGACACGGTGGGTCTCACCGTGACCGTGCGCAACGACGGCTCGGCTGCCGTCGCCGATCCGACCGTCGTACTGGGCCTGCCCGATGGCTGGTCGGCCCGGCCGGTGGGGAGGGCGCCGTCGGGCGTGCCGGCCGGCGGCACCGCGACCTGGCGGTACGAGGTGACCGTCGGGGCCGACGCCGCCGGCACCGTGTCGCTCGGCGGGACGATGCGCTGGAGCGGCGGCGACGCGGCGCTCTCCGCAAGGCGGCTCATCGTGCGCCCACCAACGAAGCTGAGCGCGCTCGTCGCGTCGCCGGCAGAACTCGCCGCCCCGGGTGACGCGGCCACGGTCACCGCGAGCGTGCTCAATACCGGCCCGGCCACCGCGCGGGGCACGCTGAGCGTGACGCCGCCGGCTGGTTGGACGATCACGCCGTCCAGCGTGCCGTACGAGGTGGCCGGCCGTGCCGAGCGGGCGTACACCTTCACCCTCACCTCGCCGGCCGGGGCGGCGCGCGACCAGACGTACCGCTTCACCGCAGCCCCGGACGGCGCCACGCCGACCACGGCGACGGTACGGATCGCCAGCGAAGACATCGTCGTCGACATCCACGACTTCCGGCCGCGGTACACCGAGACGGGCGAGTGGTTGCCCAGCACCCTGGCAGGGCTCAACGGCAGCCAGTCGCGCTACAGCGCCGAGGGGAAGCTCGGCGCCACCGCGACCTGGCGACCGAACCTAACGGCCGGGTGGTACGAGGTGGCGGTCTGGTATCCGTCCAACACGGCCACCACCACAGAGGCCGACTACCTAGTGAAGCACCGCGACGGCGAGTCGACCGTACGGGTTAACCAGCAGCAGGACGCGCGCACCTGGCGAGTGCTCGGCACGTACCCCTTCGCGGCGGGACAGGACGGGTTCGTCCGGCTGGTCGTCGACGACCCGGCCATCCACCGGGTCAACGCCGTCCGGTTCCGGCCGGTCGACCCGGCCACCGTGCGGCCGCGGATCAGCGGGCTGTCGGCGGCGCCGGTGCCCGAACCGGGCGGGAGTACCACCGTCACCGCGACCCTCACCGCGCAGACCGTGGTGGGCGCGACCGGCTGCGCCGCGCTCGGTCTGCCGGCGGGTTGGACTGCCACGCCGGCGAGCGTGCCCGTCAACCTCGCCCCGGGCGCCACGCAGAGCGTGACGTTCACGGTGGCGGCGCCGCCGAACGCTGCGGCCGGCGCCCTGCACGAGGTGGCGCTGCACGCGGTCGGGTCGAGTGACCGGATCGCGGTGCCCGTGGGGACTCCCGACCCGGCTCGGGAGGTGATCATTGACGACGGCCAGGCCGGCTACAGCGAGCAGGGCGGCTGGGCCGGGAGCACGCTCAAGGGTTACGCCAACAGCACCACGCGCTTCGCCAACGGCGGCTCCGGTGCCGAGGCGACCTGGCGGCCGACCCTGGCGGCCGGGCGGTACCGGGTCAGCGTCTGGTATCCGACCAACTCGACCACAACGACGGCGGCCACGTACCTGGTCACGCACGGCGCAGGCATGGACAAGCTGATCGTCGACCAGACAGCGGACGCCGGACAGTGGCGGATGCTCGGCGTCTGGCAACTCGACCCGGCCACCGCGGCGGTACGCCTCTCCGCACAGCAGGTCGGCCACCACCGGGCCGACGCCGTGCGGTTCGAACCGGTCGTGGCGGCCACCGCACCGCCCGGGTGCTGAACCACCGGTGGGGGCTGCCGCCGGCGGCCCCCACCGGCGGCAGCCGTCACGTGCGCGCCGCGGGCCCCCGGGCCGACGCTCGATGTATGATCCGTAATCTGGATTACTCTCCTACGTTTCGAAGGATGACAACGATGCCACGGTCCACCACCGTTCGCGAGGTCGGCGGCGGCACACAGAGCGTCGAACGCGCGCTGTCGCTGCTACGCGCCTTCACCGAGGAGCACCCCGAGCGGCGGGTCTCCGAGTTGGTCCAGCTCACCGGGCTGGGCCAGTCGACGGTCTCGCGCCTGGTCGGCACGCTGGAGGCGCTGGGCTACGTCACCCATGACGCCCGCAGCGGCCTCTACCGGATCGGCCCGACGGTGGTGGGCCTGGCGGGCATCGCCCTCAACCAGTCACCGATCCACCGCCAGTCCCGGCAGATCGCCCAGGACCTGGCCAGTGAACTCGGCCTCGGCGCCAACGTCGCCGAACGGCACGGCGCCGAGTTGTTCTACCTGTGCAACTTCGAGGGGCGACTCGCTCCCCGCTCCTTCACCCTGGTCGGGCGGAGCGGCCCACTGCACGCCACCGCGATGGGCAAGGCCCTGCTGTCCGACCTGACCGCAGACGAGATCGAGTCGCTGCTCGGCGCCCGGTACCCGGTGTACACCCCGAAGACCATCGCCGACCTCGACGGGTTGCTCGCCGCCCTCGCCGACGGCCGCAGCCGCGGCTACACCACCGAACTGGAGGAACTCGCCTTCGGGCGGGCCTGCCTCGCCGCGCCGGTGCGCGACCGCTCCGGGCGGGTGGTGGCGGCCCTGTCCGTATCCGGCCCGCTGTCCGCGCTGGACCTGCCCCACCGCCAGGACGAACTGGCCCTCAAGGTCATCGAGCACGCCGACCAGATCTCCACCGGGCTCGGCTACCACGCCTCCGCAACCCCGCTGTCCGCGACGGTCTGACCGCCGGTGACCGGTCCCGACCGGTCACCGGACCGGACCGGTCAGCGACCCGAAGACCCGCAGCGCCACCCGCATGACAACCACCGCTGGCACGCTGGGCAGGAAGAACGGGATGGCCGCCGGCACCACGAACACCATCACCGCGACCGGCACGACCACCCCCACCGCGAGGCCGACGGTCCAGAGGGGAGCCCGCCAGGCCGCCAGCACGGCGACCCGCCAGGCGGCCACGGCCGGCAACTCGAAGTGCGCGAGCACCGCCGGCAGATAGCCCAGCACCACGAGATAGGCCACGCCCAGTACGGCCACCGCGGCGACGACCGGTGTACCGCGAGCCGCCAGCAGATAGAACAGGAACACCCACAGGGTCAACAGCGGCAGCCCCAACCGTACCTGGGACCGGGCGAACTCCGCCCGCCAGCACCGCCAGAAGTCGTGCCACGGTCGCGGCGGGCGGCCGAGCAGGTAGTCACGCAGCACCGCGAACAGCGCGACAGTGGACGGCGCGATGCCGGCGACCACCCCGCCGGCAAGCACGCCGGCCAGCCAGAGCAGGTTCAACCCGGCCAGCCGGACCGGCCAGTCGAGCAGCCGGTAGAGCCGGCCGAACCGGCCACCGATCTCCACCTGCGGACCGCTCACCCGGCGATGACCTCCCCCAGCTGCCCCGGCGAGCCGGCATCGACCGCCCCCTCGTCGACCGGCGGCCGCAGACCAGCCAAACGGCGTCGCAGGTCGGCGCGAGCGAACGCCGACGGGGAGGCGACCGACAGACCCCCGTCGACCGGCAGCACGACCCCGGTGATCCCGCTGGCCGCGTCGGAGGCGAGAAAGTAGACCGCCTCGGCGACCTCCGCCGGACGCAGCGTACGTCCGATCGGGTAACCCGCGGCCGCGTCCGGCAACGTCTCCCCGCCGACCAGGCCGGGCGCCACCGCGTTGACCCGTACCCCGCGCGCGGCGTAGTCCAGCGAGACCTGGCGCACCAGCGCCTCCACCGCGCCCTTGGCCGCCGCGTACGCGGCCACCCACGGCGCCGCCAGGAAGGCGTTCACCGAGGAGAGCGCGACCACCGCTCCCCCGGACGGCAGCAGCGGCAACGCCGTGCGCAACGGAAAGAACAAAGTGTCCAGGCAGCCGGCCAGCGCCGCCCGCCACTGCTCGTCGGTGGTGTCATGGGCCGCCGCGATCGGCATCGCCCCAGCCGCCGCGACCAGTACGTCCAGTCCGCCCAGCCGCTGTCTGGCCGTGTCAACCGCCGCGCGGGCACCCTCGGCGGTGCCGCAGTCCCCGGTCAGGTCGGCCACGAGGCTCGGCTCGCCGGCCGGTTCCAGGCCGTAGCCGACGACCCGGTCGCCGGCCGCCGCGAACCGGACGGCGGTCGCCCGACCGATCGGCGTCGAGGCACCGATCAGCAACACCCGCCTCATCGTTGCCGCCAGGTGCAGTAGCGGTCCACCGCGTCGACGTCCACCGACACCCCGAGCCCCGGCCCCACGGGCAGCGGGATGGCGGTCGGTGTCACCTCGATCGGCACGGTGAGAATGTGGTTCACCGTGTCGAACAGGGTGGGATGCCACTCGAAGGCGACCAGGTTGGCGCAGGCCGCCGCGACGTGCAGCCCGGCGGCGAGCGCCAGCCCGAGCCCGGCCGAGTGGTGCGGCGCGACCCCCAGATGGTGTGTCTCGGCGTACTGTGCGATGGCCAGCCCCTCGGTGACACCGGTCCGGCCGATGTCCGGTTGCAGCAGGCCCACCGCCCGGGCCGCGACGAACGGCTGGAACTCCCAGCGGTGCCGCAGGCTCTCCCCCAGGGCCACCGGCAGGTCCACCCGCCCAGCCAGATCCGCGTGCCCGGCCACATCCTCGAAGGCCATCGGCATCTCCAGGAACCAGGCGTCGCGTTCGGCCAGGCCGCGGCCCAACTGCACCGCGTCGGCAAACCCGTAGACACCGTGCACATCCACCGCGATCCGCAGGTCCGGATGCACCTCGCGCAAGGCCGACACGGTGGCCAGGTCGACGCCCACCCCATACCCGAGCCCCACCTTGACCTGCCGCACGCCGCGCCCAACCCAGTCTCGGGCCTGAGCGACCCGTTCGCCGTCGGCTCCGCCGGGCAGCCCGGAGAGGTAGGTGGGCACCTCGCGGTGGAAGGCGCCACCGAGCAGGTCGACGACCGGCAGACCGGCGAGCTTGCCGGCGAGATCCCACAGTGCGATGTCCACCGCCGCGATCGCGTCGGCCTGGTGGCCGCCCAGGTGCCCCCGCTCGCGCATCAGCTCGCCGAGTTGGTGGCGCAGCGGACGGACCCGACGTGGGTCGGCGCCGAGCAGCACCGGGGCCAACAGCCGGCGGACGATCTCGGCCGGAACCTCCGGGGCCACCGGCGCCAAGGCCTCGCCCCAGCCGGCCGTGCCGTCATCCGCGGTGAGCCGCACGACGAGCGTCTCCCGATGGTTGCCGTAGATGCTCGGCCAGGGTGGCCTGGTGGTGTATGCGCGCGGTGCCTGGTCCGGGCTGGGCAGCGCGAGCGGGAAGACGTCCACGCCGACGATCTTCGTCATGACCGTCAGCCTCTCACGTTCGCCAGGACGGCAGCGGGGTCAGACTGAGGATCGAGTCCAGCGCGGCCCGGCTGCCGGCATCCAGCGCGGCGGCCGGGTCCCGCACGAACGCGCAGTCGATAATGCCCCGACGGACCAGAACCTCCTTGTGCACGGCCCAGGCCAGGCCCTGCTGCAGCCCAAAGCGCACCAACGGCAGCAGACGGGTGAACGCCTCGTGTGCGGACCGATGGTGCCCGGCCCGCCAGTCCGCCAGGATCGGCGCGAGCAGGTCGGTGAACTCGCACGCCGGCATGGTGCCGACCGCGCCGCGCGCGTACTCCTCGAGCACGAAGAACGCGTTCTGGCCGCCCAGCACGTCGAACTCGCCGTCGGTCGCGGTCACCACATCACCCACCTTCGGCGCGGTGGGCTGGCTTTCCACCTTCACCGACTCGACGCCGGTGAGCTTGCTCAGCTCGACGATCAACGGGACCGGCATGCTCACACCGGTGCTCGCGGGCGCGTCCTGCACCATGACGTGCAGACCGCTGCGTTCGGCCACCGTGCCGTAGAAGTCCACCACCTGCCCGCCGGCCGGCTTGACCAGATAGGGCGGCAAGACCATCAACGCATCGGCGCCGCCGTCGCGCGCGGCGAGCGCCTGCTCGATCGAGGTCGAGGTGCTGGTGGCGTTGACTCCGGCTACCAGCGGAACTTCTGGCCCGGCCACCGCACGGGTCTCGGCCAGGATGGTGGCCCGTTCCGCGGCCGTGAGGGCGAATCCCTCGCTGGCCAGGCCGAAGACGGCCACGCCGTCCGCGCCGGCGGCGAGCTGGAACTCCACGAGCCGACGCAGGCCGGGTACGTCCAGTGCGCCGGTGGCATCGAACGGGGTGGCGAGGATCGGGACCAGCCCGCGTACGCGGAGCTGGGACTCAGGTGTGCTCAACTCTCCTCCGAAAGGGCGCTGACGGTGTGGTCGTCCACTTCGATCCCGAGACCGGGACCGTTCGGCACGGCGAAGCCGTCCGGGCCGCCGGGCAGCGGTGCGGCCAGGATGCGTTGTCCGACCTCGGTCGCCGTGGGTTGGTACTCGAAGACGGTGAACAGCTCGGCGGCCGCGCTGACCTGTAGCCCGGCGGCGAGGGCCACGCCGAGACCGACGGAGTGGTGCGGCGCGATCGGGAGGTGGTACGCCGCGGCGAGCTCGGCCACCGCCATCGCCTCGCTGATGCCGGTACGCGCCACGTCCGGTTGAACCAGGCCGACCGCACGTTCCCGTATCCAGGGCAGGAACTCGTACCGGTGGCGCAGTGCCTCGCCGACCGCCACCGGCAGGTCGATCCGCCTGGCCAGGTCAGCGTGACCGGCCAGGTCCTCCGGCGCCAACGGCGCCTCGAGGAAGAGGACGCCGCGAGCCGCCAGGCCCCGGCCCAGCCTGGTCGCGGCAGACAGGTCGTACCTCCAGTGCGCGTCCACGGCCAGCGCGACGCTCGGGGCGGCTGCCCGCACCGCGTCGACAGTCGCCAGATCCTTGTCGACGCCGTGCCCGAGGTGCAGCTTGATCCGCTCGACGCCCTTCGCCGCCCACTCCGCGGCGAGCACGCCGCGCTCGCCGTCGTCGCGGGACGGCAGGCCGGAGACGTACGTCGGAACGTGCTCGCGGAACGCCCCACCTAAGAGTTCGTGCACCGGCAGACCGGCCAGGCGGCCTGCGAGGTCCCATAGTGCGATGTCGACGGCGGCCAGGGCATCGCCCTGGTGCCCGCCGAGGTGCCCCCGCTCGCGCATCAGGTCACGCAACGCGGCGCTCAGCGGCCGCACCCGGGACGGGTCGGCGCCGATGAGCACCGGCGCGAGCAGGCGGCGTACCACCTCGGCGGGGACCTCCGGCGCGACCGGCGCGAGGGCCTCTCCCCAGCCAGTGACCCCCGAGGTGGTGGTCAGCCTGACCAGCAGGGTCTCGAACCGTGGTGAGTAGATGCTGCGCCACGGGTGCCGAACCGCGTATCCCGACGGTGGCGCGGCCGACTCGGTAACACCGTTGGCCGAACCAAGGTACGGCTCGGCGTGCTGAAGCTTCAGGACGAAGCAGTCCACGGCGGCGATCCGCGTCCGGACCATGGCTTGGCGCTCCTCACCCTTGTCACATTATGGAATTCGATTCCACAATACGGGTTAGGCGTTCGTCAAGTGGTCCCGTGACCCGAGACCGTACCCGAATCCACTCCCGGATTCGTCCTGAGCAGGACGGTTGAGGGCGTGCCCTGCGCATAGCCAAGGTTCATGTCGAACGACGACGCCCCAGACAGTTGCCTCAGCCGATTGCTCGATCCTCGGGTTCGTGCGGTCTCGCCCACCCAGTCGAACGAACTCCCCCGCACGGTGGCCGGCAGGTGACAGCTGCGGTGTCTGCCGCCGAGCGGCGCCGGCCCGCGACGCCAAAGCTGACGGACCGGGTAACCGCAGAACATCCGCCCGTGGTCACCTACATCCGCCGGGCGGGCGGCTGGATCTGACGAACCAGCGGATGTAGTCGCCGATGGCGGTGTCCTGCCCGGCGTCCAGGGTTGCGGGCGCATCTGCACCGGTCCCTCAGTTGGCGCGGCTTGCGCAGTTGGCTGCTGTTCAGTGACCCGGCTGCTCCCACGCCGCTCCCCCGCTGGACCCACGGGCATGCGGTCCGGATCAGCCTGTAGCGTGCGCTGCTACGCCTGCACCAACGCCAGGACGGATTTGGCGCCTGGTTGTCGCTGCCGACGGTGATCGCTCGTGCGGTGTTGGGGTGATGCCGGCCGACCGTCGCGTTTGGCACGGCCGACCCGGTGCCGCTGGCAGCCAGGTCGGTGGGAGCCGGTCATCACGCTGCGGTGATGCCGCAACCACCTGCAGTAGTCGTGTTCGGATGTGGGAACGGGCGGTCGACGAGCTGTGGATCGCGCTCGGCAGGGCCAGGCAGGGCGGTTCCGACTGCGGCGCGGCAGCGATCTCGACGACTTGAGTTCCAACGCGGGGCGTCAGGGGTACCGGTAGTACGGGCCGACAAACCAATGGATATGGCCTGAACTGTGTGGGCCGGGCCTCGGTCAGGGCCGTCGGCCGGCGGCGGCTTCAGCCTGGGAAGTCTCGGGCAGGCAGACGTACACCGCCGTGCCGCTGTTGGTAGTTTCTTGGCCAGCACCGACTTTCGCTCACCGGTAGCGGCGCGCTGGCGCAGCCCCTGAGCTGCGGCGGTGACGGCTGACTTGCGGCCGGTGTAGACGTCGCGCTGCTTGTCACCGTGGGGTGCTCAGGTTTCGGTATCCGGGGTGCACGTGCGGGACGAGTCCCTGCTGGTTGGCGATTCGCTGCAGTAGGTTGGCGAGTTGGGACCGCTCGTCGGTGCTGAGGGCGGCGCAGAGGTCGTCTTCGTGGGCGGTGGCGATGGATCGCATCCGCATCAGCACCTGCTGGCCATCGGTGGTGAGGTGCAGCGCGTGGTGGCGGCGGTCGGTCTCGCCGGACCGCCGCTCGACAAGCCCTTTGCGCTCGAGGCTGTCGACGAGCGCGACGACCCGGCTCGGTACGACGCCGAGGTCCGTCGCGAGCGAGCGCTGGCTTCGCCCGGGCTGGCTGGCGATCATGCGCAGCAGTCCGACGTCTGCCGGGGTCAACCCGAGTTCCTTTACCCGCTGGGCGAAGCGCTCGGCTGCGTGTGCGCCGAGCTGAGCCAGCAGGAACGTCGCTCCGCTGGGGCCGGCTTGCCGTCGTGAGGTCACCCCGATATGTTACACACAAGTGAACGGTTCAGTCTGGTGAACTGTTCACCTGCGAGAAGGGAGATCTGGAATGCCAGCCATCCGTTATCCCGATCTAACCGGCAGGGTTGCGCTCGTCACCGGCGGTTCACGCGGCATCGGCGCGGCGACCTGCCGCGCCTTGGCCGCCAACGGCGTGCGGGTCGCCGTCAACGGCCGGGACGAGGCGGCGCTCGCCGGCGTCGTGGCCGGCATCGCCTCCGACGGCGGCCAGGCCATCGCCGTGCCCGGTGACGTCACCGACGCCACCACCGTGCGCCGCGTCCGTGAGAGGGTGGAGGCCGCCTTCGGTCCGGTCGACATCCTCGCCACCATCGCCGGCGGGCAGGGCCGACCCGTACCTACCGTCGCCCTCGACGCCCAGCAGTGGCGCGCGACGGTGGAGTCGGAACTGACCTCGACGTTTCTCGCCGTGCACGAGGTGCTGCCCGGCATGGTGCGCCAACGACGCGGCGCGATCATCACCATGGCCTCCAGCGCTGGACGCCAACCAAGCCAGGCCAACGCCGCGTACGCGGCCGCGAAGGCCGGTGTCGTCATGTTCACCCGACACCTGGCCAACGAGGTCGGTCAGCATGCCGTCCGGGTCAACTGCCTGGCCCCGTCCGCTGTCCGCAACGACCGTATGGAGCAAGCAATGAGCACTCAGCAGCTCGACGAACTGGCCCGGCAATTCCCGCTGGGACGCATCGGCGAGCCCGACGACGTCGCTGAGGCGGTGCTGTTCCTGGCATCCGACGCGTCGTCCTGGATCACCGGTGTCACCCTCGACCTGACCGGCGGGCGGGTGATCGCATGACCACCACAAACGCAACCCAGCGCCGCCGCCACCAGACCGGGCCACCGCTCGGCGTCCTCGCCGTCGTGTTCGCGGGCCTGTTCATCGCCAGCCTCGTCCTCGGCACCCTGCTCGCCGGCAGCAAGCCCTACCCGTCGCCGTTCGGCCCCGCAGCCGACATCCTGGCGTATTTCCGCGATCATCAGCGCGCAGTGCAGGTCGGCGCGGCGCTGCAGTTCGCCGCCGCCATCCCGCTGGCCATCTACAGCGCGACCGTCTCCGCGCGCCTGCACCAACTCGGCGTCCGGGCACCCGGCGCGACCATCGCGCTCATCGGCGGGACTCTCTCCGCCGCATTCCTCGCCCTCTGCGGCCTGCTCGGCTGGGTCACCTCCCAACCCGAGGTGCTCGACGATCCGGCCCTCGTGCGCGGTCTGCAATACCTCACCTTCGCCACCGGCGGTGTCGGCCACGTGGTGCCGCTGGGTCTGCTGATCGCCGGCGTGGCCGTGCCCGGCCTCCTCGCCCGGCTACTGCCACGCTGGCTTGCCTGGTCTGGCCTGATCATCGCCGCCGTCGCCGAAATCGCCACCCTGAGCCTGCTCATCGACAACGCAGCCATCCTCCTCCCGATCGCCCGCTTCACCGGCCTCGCCTGGCTGATCACTGCGGGCTTCCGGCTACCCCGGCAACGACCACCCAGAGCCGAGAACGCCAGAAACTGAGACTTGCCGGCTATCGAAAGACCCGGCGGCGGCCAGCCTTACCGCCGTCGGGCCTTCCGCCTCGGCGGTGGGACATGCCCGCAGGCAGCCCTCATCCTGCTCTGAGGGCTTCGATGTCGCTGGCGGTCACCTCGTCCAGCCGTAGATGGCCGAGCGCGCCGGCCATCCGGTTCCAGTAGGGGCCGTAGGTGCGGCGGATGCCCGGGCTGGCCGCAGCCATGATCCGCGGTACGTACTCAGCGAGCGTCGGTATGCGGCAGGACGGATCAGGGTGGGCGATGAGCAGACCAGCACCCCGCCACGACGTCGGCAAAACAGCCAAGCGCAACCTGAGCATCACGGCACGTAAACCGCGCACGTTCCGCCCGCCACTCGCGGGCGGGGCCCTTGCTGGTCCCGCAGGTCAGCCCAGATAATCGACGCGGCCGGCGTACTCGCGGAACAGGTGGCGGTTGGCCGCGTCGCCGGCGTCCAGGTTGGCTGAGCGGTAAACCGGCGGCGCGATCCCGCGTGCGGCAAGGAGTTCGGCCACCTCGACGCAGAGGCCGTGCAGCATCGCCGTGCCGACCGCCGACGACGTCGGCCCGGCCACGACCCCGGTACCGCCGACCGGCACGCAGGCGTCGCCGATCACACCGGGCAGGTCGATGACGATGTCGGCGGTTTCGAACAGCCGCCGGGTGCCCCGCGCGGACACCTCGCGCGAGTACGCCAGCGACGTCAGCGCCACCACGGTCGCGCCGCGTTCCTGGGCTACTTCGGCCGCCTCAACGGTGGCCGGGTTGCGACCGGACACCGAGATCAGGATCAGTACGTCCCCCGGGTCGAGCGCGATCCTTTCGAAGATTTGGCAGCCCAGGCCAGGCTGCCGTTCCAGGTCCGAGGTGCGGGTGATCGGGCGGACGTTGAGCATCAGCTCGGCCGGGAGCACGGCGTCCAGCGGGGCCAACCCACCGGCCCGGTAGACCAGATCCTGGGCCAGCAGCCCGGCATGGCTCGATCCGAACACGCGTACGCGGCGCCCGGCGGCGATGGCGCCGGCGATGGCGGCCGCGGCTGCGGCGACCGCTTCCTGCCGGTCCGCGTCGCCGGCCTCGCGCAGGAAGCGTTCCACCGCCGCCAGGTAGCGCAGGTAACCGTCCGGCATCAGACCCCCGTCTCGGTGTACCGTGCTTCGGCCTCGCGCAGCCGCTCCCACCCGCCGGGCAGGTGCACGCTCTGGTAGACGGTCGGGACCACCCCGCGGGCGAGAAGCCGCTCGATGGTGCCGGCGTTGAGCGCCCACATCAGCGCCGCGCCGAGCACTCCGGAGGCCGGGTTGGCCCGCACGTCGAGCCCGTCCAGGTCGAGCATCGAGTCGCCGTAGCCGGCTTGATTGTCCAGTACCACGTCGGCCACGTCATGCAGCCGTTGCCCGCTGGAGTGTTCCGGATCCAGTCGCTTGGCGTGGGCCGGCGCGGTCAGCGCGATGACGAACAGGCCCGCCGCCCGCGCGGCCAGCGCCAGTTCGATCACCCGGGGTGAGGTACCCGATACCGAACTGATCACGAGCACGTCGCCCCGGCGCAGGCTGTCGCCGGCGAATACCCAGCGCAGCAGCGTACGTTCGGCCTCCTCGCCGGCGGCCGGTCGGGGTCCGCGGCGCAAGTTGGTGTTGTCTAGCGTCCCGCCGTAGCGCAGCGGGGTGAATGCGACCAGGCCGCCGGTACGGCAGACCATCTCGTGGGCGACGAGATGCCCGGTGTCGAAGACGTGGATGACGCCGCCGGCGGCCAGCGAGTCGGCACACGCGTCCGCAGCGGCGGCCAGCGCACCGGCCTGGGTCGCGGCCGCGTCCCGCAGCTTGCCGATGAACGCGTCGAAGGAACGTGCGATGGCGTCGGTCATCAGGACCTCACCTCGGCGGCGGCCTGGACGAAGCGGCGGGTGATGAACTCCGGCACGGTGATGGCCGAGCCGATGACGACGGCGTAGGCGCCGGCGGCGAAGCAGCGCTGCACCTCCTCCACCGTCCAGATGCGGCCCTCGACAATGGTCGGAACGCCGGCTGCGGTCAGCTCCTCGACGAGAGCGAACGCGGGACCGTCGGCCGCCGACGACTGTTCGGTGTAGCCGGCCAGCGTGGTGGCTACCACGTCGGCACCGGCGTCGATGGCGGCCCGGCCCTCGGCAGCGGTGGCGATGTCCGCCATCACCGGCCGACCCAGCCGGTGTACGCCTGCGATGATGCGCTCCAGCGTCTCGCCCGCCGGGCGCGGGCGGGCGGTCCCGTCCAGGGCCACGATGTCCGCGCCGGCCGCCACCACGGCTTCGGCGTCGGCCAGGGTCGGCGTGATGTAGACCGGGCTGCCAGGCTGTTCCCGCTTGTGGATGCCGATGATCGGCAGCGGGTTGGCCGCCCGTACCGCGGTTATGTTGGCCGGGCCGTCGACGCGGAAGCCGCGGGCTCCGCCGCGCGCGGCCGACCCGGCCAGCGCGGCGATGATGGCCGGACTGTTGAGCGGGCTGCCCGGCCCGGCCTGGCAGGACACGACGACGCCGTCGCGCAGTTGTTCGAGCAGGGACGTGGCTTGGCTGATCACAGATTCTCCCGTGTGGTCATGGTGGATCGGACGGTGGCGAGGACGCCAGCGGTGGCCGGGTGGCCGGCCATGTCGAGCGCGAGCAGGTACGCGCCGACGACCGGCGGGACGCTGGGCCGGACCGCGATCGCGTCGGGCAGCCGCCGGCCCAGTTCGGCGACGAACGCTGTCCACACCGGACCAGTCGGGGTCAGCACGCCACCGGTGCCGACCACGGTCCGCGGGGTGGGCAGGAAGCCGGCTCGGCTGGCCACCACTTCCGCCAGCGACGCCAGTTCGGTCGCGGCGGCGGCGATGAGTTCCCGGGCGGCCGGGTCGCCGGCCGCCGCCTCGGCCGCCACGATCCGGGCCAGCCCGGCGATCCGGGGTACGTCGAGGGTCCCGTCCGCGGCCGCGTTGAACAGTTCGCGCAGGTGCGGCAGGCCGAGGTCGGCGACAATCCGCGCGGTCAGCGAGGTGGCGGGTCCACGCCCGTCCGCGCCCCGAATGGCCGCGCGGATCCCGTGCAGCCCCAGCCAGTACCCGCCGCCCTCGTCGCCGAGTCGGTGCCCCCAGCCACCCGCGGTGACCTGCTGCCCGTCGGGTCCGAGCGCGAGCGCCACGACGCCGGTGCCAGCCGCGACGACGATGCCGGGCCGGCCAAGCGTCCCGCTCGCCAGAGCACCCATCGCGTCGGTGTCGGCGTGCAGCCGGTCGACGTCGACAAGGGCGCGCAGCGCCGGTCCCGCCTCGGTGATGCCTGCGGTGAGGCTCAGGTACGCGGCGGCGACGCGGTGCGGCCGCGGTCGCACCGCGTCCAGGGCTCGGCCCGCCGCCACGGCGACCGCCTCGCATACCCGGTCCCGGCCGCCCGGTTCGGCCACGTGGCTGAGCGGCGGGCCGGTGCCGGAGGCCAGCAGCCGTCCGTCCAGCGTGCCGAGGACGCACCGGGTCGATGACTGTCCACCATCGATACCCAGCACATATGCCGTCACCCTTTCACCGCCCCGGCCATGATGCCGCGGATGATGAAGCGCTGGAAGGCGAGGTAGGCCAGGACTACCGGAACGGTGGTGATGGACAGGGCGGCCATCATCAGGCCGTAGTTGGCGAAGTAGGTGCCTTGGAACGTCTGCAGCCCGACCTGCAGCGGCATCTTGCCCGCGTCGGAGAACACCACCAGCGCCAGCACGAACTCGTTCCAGCAGCTCAGGATCGTCAGGATGGCCACGGTGGCGATGGCCGGCCGGGCCAGTGGGAGCGCGATCCGCCAGTACACGCTCAGCCGGCCGGCGCCGTCCACCTGGGCCGCCTCCTCGATTTCGCGGGGCAGCTCGTCGAAGAACCGGCGCAGGATGAACACCGCCACCGGCAGGCACGAGTTCACCAGCGGTAGGATGTAGCCCAGCCGGGTGTCGACCAGTCCGAGCCGGACCAGCACCACGTAGAGCGGGATGAACGCGCCCGGCACCGGGATGAACAGGAATACCAGCAGGGTGGAGTAGATGAGGTTCCGTCCCGGGAAGCGCAGCCGGGAGAACGCGTATGCGGCGCACGAGCTGACCAGCAGCACGCCGATGGTGGCGGTGGCGGTGTAGAGCACGCTGTTGCCGAGGTACGTGCCGAACGACGCTTGCCGCCAGGCCTGGGTGTAGTTCTCCCAGTGCCATGACGCGGGCAGCAGGCGGACCCCGGCATAGATCTCCTGGGTGCTCTGCATCGACGCGGACAGCATGTAGACCACCGGCAGCAGCGACGCTGCGGCCCACATCATCAGTCCGATATGGATAGATGCACTCCGGGTGGCCCGGCGGCCGTCGGACGCGGGCTGCATGACCGTCCGTGCGCTCATGGCCGCCCGCGTCATCGGGTACGGTCCCGGCGGGAGACGCGCATGGCGAGGGCGGAGACGGCGAGGAGGATGATGCCGAGCACGACCGACAGCGCGGTGGCGTAGCCGAACTGGCTGAACTCGAACGCGGCCCGGTAGATGTGCAGAACCGGCACCTCGGTGGCGTATCCGGGGCCACCGCCGGTCATCGCCAGCACCAGGTTGAATATCTGCATCGCGCCGAGCAGCGTGAGGACGCTCACCATGCCGATGGTCGGGGTGAGCCAGGGCAGCGTCACCGCGCGGAAGCGCTGCCACGGGTTGGCGCCGTCGACTGCGGCGGCCTCGTTCAGTTCCTCCGGGATGCTCTGCAACGCCGCTAGGAACAGCAGGAACGCGTTGCCCACACCCTGCCAGACGGACGCGATTGAGACCGCCCACAGCGCGGTGCCGCTCTCGGCCAGCCACGGTCGGGCCAGGGACTCGATGCCGAGTGCAGTGAACAGCTCGGCGAGCGGCCCGCCGTACGGCTGGTAGATCCAGCGCCAGACCAGCGCGACCACGATGCCGGACAGCACCGGCGGGAGGTAGAACGCGGTGCGGTAGAAGGCGGCGCTGCGTCGGCGGCGGTTTACCCCGAGCGCCAGCAGCAGGCTGAGGCCCTGCATCAGGGTGAGCGCCACGACCGCGAACAACAGCCCGTGCCACAGCGAGGACCACCACACTCGGTCGCGCAGCGACTGGACGTAGTTGTCCAGTCCGACGTAACCGAACGACGCGCTCAGGCCGTCCCAGTCGGTGAAGCTGAGCTGGAGGGTGCGCAGGAACGGGTACAGGCTGAAGACGAGGAAGAGCACGACGAGCGGCGCGACGAACGCGTACGCGACGGCCCAGTCCCGGGTGCGCCGCCAGCGCCGGGCGGGACTGCTGCCCGCCGCCGTGGTGGCGGCGGGCAGCCGGTGGAGCTGTGCGGTCACTGCGCCCGCCCGGTCGTTGCGGCCTTCTGCATGAGCTCGGCGACGTGTTCAGGGGTGTCCTCGCCGGCGAGGATCCGTTGCAGGCCCTTCTGCATGGTGGTGTCCACCGGGGCCGGCATGTTGGCGCCGAGGGTCGGGATGAGCGCGTCCATTCGGCTGGCGAACGCGGCCAGGTTGGGATCCAGCTTCTGCCCGCCCGCCGCCTCCACGTTAGCCGGCAGGTTCAGACTGCTGCTCGCGTACGCGGTCTGCTGGCTGGTCTCGGTGAGCCAGCGCAGGAACTTGACCGCTTCGGCGGACTGAGGTGAGCTGCCGACGACGAACGCCATCGCGCCCACCCCGCCGGGGATCCGGACCGGATGCGGGCCGGCCGACGGCGGCACGAATACGCCGTAGTCGACGAAGTTCGGGTTCTGCTGCTTGAACACGCCCAACGCCCAGGAACCGTCGAAGATCATCGCGGCTTGGCCGTTGACGAACAGGCTCTCCGCGGCGGGCGCGTCGTTGGTCAGGGTGCCCTTCGCCAGCGCGCCGGACTTGCCAAGGGTGACGAACAGCCGCAGGAACTCCCGCCACTCCGAGGACGTGTACGGTAGCTTGCCGGAGAACGTGGCGTTGAGCTTCTCCTCGCCGATGATGTTCCATTGGTACACCTGTGCCAGTGCGCCCAGCGGCCAGGCGCCGAGCCCGGCGACGAACGGCGCGATGCCTGCCGCGGACAGCTTCCGGCTGTCGTCCAGGAACTCCGCGAATGTGGTCGGCGGCCCGTCTATCCCGGCCTGCGCGAACAGCTTCTTGTTGTAGAGGAACTGCATGTTGTTGCTGTCCAGCGGGACCAGGTATGGGCCCGGCTCGACGCCGAACGTGTTGTCCTCCGGGAACGACGCGGCGGCCAGCATCGACGGCTGGAAGGTCTTGTTCCACCCGCTGTCCATCGCGTCGCGCAGGTTCATCATCCGGTTCGACTTGGCGTACGGCGCGGTCTTCTCGCCGATGCCGGTCCATGCGGCGGAGATGTCGGGCAGTGTGTTCGCCTGGGCCGCGGCCTGGAACTTCTCGCCCAGCGTATCGCCCGGTACCAGCGTCATCTTCACCGTGACGCCGGTCTGCTTCCGGTAGTCGGCGGCAAACTTGTCGAACAGGTCGGCCCGGTCGGTGAAGTAGTGCCAGAACACCAGGGTGGTCGAGTTCTTCGCGTCGTTCGTGGCGCCGGTACCGGTGCCGCATCCGGCCGCAGCGACGGCCAGGCACAGCGCCAGCGTGGCGCCGGCAAGTCTCCTCATCGGGTCAACTCCAGGGGTGTCGTGGGATCGGTGCGGACGGGCGTCACAGCCACAGCGACCCGTCGTACGGGAAGCTGAGCACCCGGATCAGGTGGGCCGACCCGAAGCCGAGCGTGGCCGGGTTGGCCGGACCTTCGACCTCGGTGTACTCGTCGACGAAGTGGCGGGCCAATTTCGGCTGGCCGGTGGCGACGGCGGCCATCGCCCACCACAGGTACATAGGGGTGTCCAGGGTGGACGTGGGTCGAACGCCGGCCTGCTCCACGTCGAACGCCTGTACCAATCGGCGCAGCAGTTCACCGTCGCCGCCCGCCGGCTGGCCGGGGCCGCCGCCGAGGACGCCCAGCATGAGTACGTTGGACAGCGCGTCCGGGTACCACGTCTCCAGCGGCCCGGACGGCTGTACGTCGTACGTGGGTGCGGTCACGTAGGTGCCGTAGTCGCCCAGGGAATCGCGCACGAACGCCTGCCGGACCGCGTACTGGGTACGGGCGGCGAGCGCGGTCGCGAGCCGTCCGGTCACCTGGTCGCCGGCGGCACCGGCGAGCCGGGCCATGGCCTGCAGCCCGAACCAGGTCTCGCTGTTGTCCTGGATGTATTGCAGCGGGTAGCTGGCCTTCGCGTCGGACAGCCCGTTCGCCTTGTAGACCGAGTCCAGCGATCCGTACACCTGTTCCGCGACCGGGTACCACGTCCGCAGGTACGACTGCCGGGGCACGCCGGCCGGCTGGGCCTCGCTGAGGTGCCAGAGCAGCAACAGGAACGTGGACGCGTAAGAGTCCACCGAGTCTGCGGTGCCGGTGTCCACAAGATCCGGCCACTGCCCGTGGTAGTCGTGGATGCTGCCGTCGGGCCGCAGGTGCGCCCGGTACCAGTCGGCGTACTTCTGCGCGGCGGCGAGGTAGGTCGGGCGCTGAGTCAGCTCGTACGCGCGTACCAGTCCCAGCGCCGCGAAGCTGCTGAAGTACGGGACGTAGCGCAGTACCTGGTCGCCCTCCGGCCCGACCGGGATGCTGCCGTCCGGGTTCTGGGTGCTCACGATGTGGTCGGCCAGGTCGGCTATCCGGCGCAGGTCGGCGGCGGGCACCCGGGACAGCCGTGGCTGGTCCGGGGCCTCGGCGGCCGGGATTTCCGCATAGCCCGCGGGGTCGCTGTTGACTCGTACCTGGTCGACGGTGAACGCCACCTCACCCGGCCCGGCCGTCACCAGCTTCAGCTCCATCGTGGACAGCGGTTGCCCGACGAAGGCGCGGGAGACCGCAGCGACGGGGACACTGACCGAGGTCCAGGAACCGACCACAACTCTTCCGGCGGCCACAGCCACCTCCTTGGCCCGCCCGTCCCGGGTGCCCAGCATCACCGCGAGTGACGCCGGGGCGGCGGTGCCGGTGATGTGGTACCGGAACGAGATGCGGCTGTTCTCGTCGCGTAGCGCCAGGTCGTGGATCTGCGCCAGGACGTACCCGGCGGACGGGTCGCTCGCGGTTGCCCGGATCGCACCGCCCGGTGCCAGCGCCGGCGCGCTGACGTGCTGCTGGCTGGCGCCGCTGGCGGCGTTGGTCCAGACCCGCCAATCGGTGGCGGCGGTGAAGTCGTCGGCGAACGCCACCTCGCTGCCGGATTGGCCGGCCCCGGTGCGGAACGTGGCCACCACCGGTGCCTCCAGCGCCGGGCCGTCCGCTGTGGCCACACCGGCGGCCCGCAGCGTGTACTCGGTCCGCGGGAGCAACGGCCGGTTCGGGACGAACGCGATCGCCCGCTGGCCGCTCAGGTACCGGACCGCGCCATCGATTCGTTTGCCGCGCCCGTCGGTCACTTCCACAGTGGACGCGTTGACGCTGGCTGGCTCCAGTCGCTGGTCGAACGTGACGACTGGGATCCGGTCCAGCGGGACGGAGCTGGCGCCGGCCGGTGGCGACACCGTGACCAGCCGGGGCGGCTGGGCCACCACCGGCACCCCGTTGGTGACAGCCACGTCATCCAGCGTGAATGCCGCAGTGCCGGCGGCCGGGTCGGTGATGGCTTTGACCACCAGCGTGCCGACCGTTGCGCCGGCCAGATCCGGCGACATGTCGGTGAGCCGGACACTGGCTTGGCGCCACTGGTCGGTGACGACGGTGTCGGGCAGCAGGGTGTAGTGCACCTTGGTCGCGGTATGCGCCTCTACGGACAGGCCCTTGTAAGCGGCAGTGCCGCTGGCGTGGTACCAGAACGACAGGACGGACTGATCCTCAACAAGGGACAACCCGCCGCGGATGGCCACGATGCCGATCTCCGGCTGGCCCGGGTTGGCACCGGCGGTCAGCCGCAGCGCACCGGTACCGGTGTGCACCGGGGTGCCCACCACCTCGGCGCCACCAGCGCTGCCGTTGGTCCAGAAGCTCCAGGCGTTGCCCGCCTCGAAGCCGTCCGCGAAGACGACCTCGGCCGCGTGCGCACTGGGCGGCGCGGCCAGGATCCCGACCGCGGCGACTGCGGCCGCCAGCGGCCCCGACAGCCACGCGCGGAGCCGCCCGGCCGCCCGCCACCGGGGCGGCCGGAGCCGGGCCGTGAGCACATCTGGGCGCACGGACATGGGCCCTCCTCATAGGGGTGGCCTGCGGAAACAGGCTTGGGGATCAGCTTCCGGGGCCCGGCCGTGGTTGTCAAGAGGCAAATCTGTCATCACCTCGATCGCTGATGAAGGAGATTTTCATGGTACGGTTGGTCTATGCCTCCGCCCGCGCCCGCCGATGCGACCCCACCCGTGCCAGCCGCCGCGGCGCCGCCCGCCCCCTCGCTGGCTTTCCTGCGCGGGCGGCTGGCCGGCATGTCCACCGCCGAACGGAAAATCGCCGACGCGATTCTGGACGCGCCGACCGACGTACTGAACATGACCATCACCGAGCTGGCCGACCGGGCTACGGTGAGCGAGGCCACCATCAGCCGCTTCTGCCGGCGGCTCAAGCTGCGCGGCTACCAGGAGCTTCGGATCCGCATCGCGCAGGAGTTGGCGCCGAACGCGGTTTCCGCCGCCGGCACCGCGTTCGACCGCCGGCCGGAGTGGATGCGAACGGCCGTCCTACGTGCCACCGGGATGATCGAGGAGACCGCGAACCTGCTCGACTCGTCCGCGCTCAGCCGCGCCATCGACCTGCTCAGCAACGCTCGCCGGGTGCTCTGCGTGGGCCAGGGCGCGTCCGGGGTGACCGCGCTGGACGCGGCCCACCACCTGATGAGCATCGGGATCGCCACCGAGTCGCACACCGATCCGCACGTGACCACGGTCGCCACCGCGCTGCTCACGCCGGATGACGTGGTGCTCGCGTTCAGTCGTACCGGCAGCACCAAGGATGTGGCCGCCTGCCTGCGGCTGGCCCGGTCGCAACGGGTACCGATCGTTGCGGTAACCAGCGCGCCGCGCTCGCCGGTGGCGCAGCTATCCACTGTGGTGCTTCAGGTCGCCGACGAGGGCACGGTGATCGGCAACCTGTACTCGAAGATGATGCAGCTGTTCGTTCTCGAGGTGTTGGTCGAGGGCTGCGCCGACGCCCTCGGCCCGACCGCACACCAGGCCTCCAAGAAAGTGATCGACGCCATCCTCGGCAAGCTCTACTGATAGCCGGCACGATGTGCCGTCGTGGCGGAGTAGCCGGTCCGCCAGGTCAGTGGCTGAGGTGGCAGGCCACGCGGGCGCCCGACGGATGGGCGTCGAGGGCTGGCTCGACCCGGGCGCAGATCTCCTGTGCCATCGGGCACCGGGTCCGGAATCGGCAGCCCGACGGTGGGGTCAGCGGGCTGGGCACCTCACCGGAGAGCACGATGCGCTGTCGCTCACGGCCCGGCACCGCCGAAAGCAGGGCCCGTGTGTACGGGTGCAGCGGGTTGGTCCGGACCTGCCGAGCGGTGCCCACCTCGACAACCCGGCCGAGATACATCACTGCCACCCGGTCGGACATGTAGTCCACCACCGCCAGGTCGTGCGCGACGAAGAGGTAGGTGAGGGAGAACTGCTGTCGTAGGGCGGCCAACAGGTTGAGCACCTGCGACTGGACGGAGACGTCCAACGCGGAGACCGGCTCATCGGCGACGATCAGCTTCGGCCGCAGCACCAACGCCCGGGCGATACCGATCCGCTGCCGCTGGCCGCCGGAGAACTCGTGCGGATACCGGCCAGCCGCCGACGTGTCCAGACCGACCGCTGCCAGGATCTCCTTTATTCGATGGTCGCGTTCGGCGCGGCTGCGTACCCCGTTGGCGTGCAGGCCTTCTCCCACGATGTCCCCGACGTGCATGCGCGGGTTCAGCGAGCCCACCGGATCCTGAAAGATGATCTGCAGGTCCCGGCGGATGGCCTTCATCCGTCGGGCGTCCAGTGTGGCCACGTCGACCCCATCGAAGATCACCTGCCCCGCGGTCGGCTCGATCAGCCGCAGGATGGACCGGCCGAGCGTGGACTTGCCGCAGCCGGACTCACCGACCAGACCCAGGGTCTCTCCCGGCATGATGTCCAGGTCCACTCCATCCACGGCCCGGATCTGGCCGACGGTCCGACGCAGCACGCCGGCCCGGACCGGGAAGTGTGTCTTCAGGCCCCGGACCGAAAGCAACGCGGTCACCGGTTCACCTCCCCGGCGGCAGCGGTGCGGGTGGCCGAACCGGTGCCGGGCGACCGGTCAACCGAGAGCCAGCAGCGGGTCTGATGCCGCCCGACGTTGGCCGTTGGCGGCGGTTCCGCACAGCGCTCGTGAGCGTACCCGCAGCGGGCGGCGAACCGGCAGCCAGCGGGCCATTCCAGCGGGCTAGGCACCACGCCGGGGATCACCCGCAGCGGCTCGTCCCGGCTCATCCCGAGCACCGGTACGGCGTGCAGCAGCGCCTCGGTGTAGGGATGCCTCGGGTTGGTCAGAACCTCCTCAGCGGTGCCCGACTCAACGATCTGACCGGCGTACATCACCGCCACGTCGTCGGCCATCTCCGCGACCACCCCGAGGTCATGTGTGATCATCATGATCGCCATACCCATCTTCTTCTGCAGGTCACGCATCAGCTCCAGAATCTGGGCCTGGATGGTCACGTCGAGCGCGGTGGTGGGCTCGTCGGCGACCAGCAGCTTCGGATGCGAGCTCAGCGCGATCGCGATCATCACGCGTTGCCGCATGCCCCCGGAGAGATGGTGCGGGTAATCCCACAGCCGACGGTCCGGAGACGGGATGCCGACAAGTGTCATCAGCTCCACCGCCCGGTCGAGGGCCGCCTTCCGGCTGACCGGCTGGTGTGCCCGGATCGCCTCGACGATCTGGTGGCCTACCGGGTAGACCGGGTCGAGGGAGGTCATCGGCTCCTGGAAGATCATGCTGAGATCTCGGCCCCGAATCCGGCGGTGCTCGCGGTCGCTGAGCCCGACCAGTTCCTGGCCGTCGAACCGGATCCGGCTGCCGGGCTGGATCTCGCCGGGCGCGTCGATCAGTCCCATCACCGACAGCGCCGTCGCGCTCTTGCCGCTGCCGGACTCGCCGACCACGCAGAGCGTACGGCCGGCTCGCACGGTCAGGTCCACGCCGTCCACCGCGCGGTAGACGCCGCGGATGGTGTGAAAATACGTCCGCAGATCACGGATCTCCAGTACGGGTTCCGTCATGTCCGCCTCCGACGCGGGATCTTGATCCGGGAACGCAACCGGGGGTCGAGCACGTCACGCGCGCCGTCGCCGAGCAGATTCACCGCGAGGATCACCAGCACGATGCAGAGCCCGGGGTAGGTGACCAGGGCCGGATTGCTGAAGATGAAGTCGCGGGACTCGCCGAGCATGGTGCCCCACTCCGGGGTGGGCTGACGGACCCCGAGGCCGAGGAAGCCGAGCCCGGCGGCGGTGAGGACGGCGCTGCCAAGCTCCAGCGGTGTCTGCACGATCACCGGGGTCATCGAGTTGGGTAGCACATGCCGCCAGAGGATCCGCCCCCGACTCACCCCGAGCGCGAGCGCGGCCTCGACGAACGGCCGTTCCCGGACGCTGAGCACCTGTGCCCGAATCAGCCGGACGAACCGGGGGAACGAGGTGAGCGCCACCCCGATGATCAGGTTACGCAGGCCGGGCCCGAGCACCGCGACCAACGCGAGGGCCAGCAGGAAGCTCGGGAAGGCCAGCACCACGTCGACCAGCCGCTGGACCACCAGGTCGACCCAACCCCGGTAGAACCCGGAGAGCGCACCGAGCGGCAGGCCGACCAGGACTCCGGTGGCCACCGCACCCAGGCCGATGATGATGGTGTACCGGGCTCCGAGGACCAGCCGGACCAGCTCATCGCGGCCCAACTGGTCGGTGCCCAGCCAGTGTGCTGCGCTCGGCGGTTGGAGACTGGCGGCCAGGTTCTGGTAGGCCATGTCGCTGGACGGGCTGCCGCCGGTCAGCCAGGGGCCGAGCACCACCAGCGCCAGGATCAGGCCGAGCAGGATCAGCCCGAGTCGGCTGCTGCGGTGCCGCCACAGCCGGCGGAGCAGCCGGTCCGGCCGCGCGCTGCGCGGGACGGGAATGGATACGGGGTCGACAACAGCATCAGTCATAGCGGATCCGGGGGTCGGCGTAGGCGTACAGGATGTCGGTCAGCAGGTTGACCAGGATGAGGGCCGCCGCGAAGACGAAGACGGTGCCCTGAACGGTGGCGAAGTCCCGGGCGCTGATCGAGTCGATGAGCAGACGCCCCAGGCCGGGCCAGGCGAAGATGGTCTCGGTGAGCACCGCCCCGCCGAGGAGCTGACCGAACTGGAGCCCGACCACCGTCATGATCGGCAGGGCGGCGTTGCGTAGCCCGTGCCGGATGACCAAGGCGCTCCGGCTGATGCCCTTGGCCCGGACGCTGCGGATGAAGTCCAGCTCCATCGTCTCCACCATCGCCGACCGGGTCTGCCGGGAGATGAAGCCGACAGCGAAGAACGACAGTGCCACGGTGGGCAGCACGACGCTTGCCCAGGAGTCGGAACCACCGGCGGGCAGCCAGCCGAGTTGGACCGAGAACAGCATGATCAGCAACAGCCCGACCCAATACACCGGCATCGAAACACCGAACACGGAGACCCCGGAGAGGATCAGGTCGACCACGCTGTCCCGGCGCAGTGCGGCGAGCACGCCGAGTGTGCAGCCGACAACCACCGCGACCACGATCGCCAGTACGGCCAGCGTGACCGTGGCCTGCGCCCGGGCGGCGATCTCGTCGATCACCGGGGTGCCGGTGCGGGCCGAGACCATCAGGTCGCCCTGCATCAGGCGGGTGATGTACTCGACGTACTGGCTCCAGATGCTGCCACCCAGTCCCAACTGCTGACGCAGCCGTTCAACGTCCTCGGCGGTCGCCTGCGGGCCGGCCATCACCCGGGCCGGATCGCCGGGGATGATCCGCATGAGCAGGAAGCTCACCGTGGCCACCCCGAACAGGGTCGGCACCGCGATCAGCAGGCGCCGGGCGACATAGCTCAGCATCGGCACGCCTCTCGTCCACGTTTGGAGGTGGATCGACCGCCGGTCACTCCCGGATGGTCCATACCGACTCGACCGGTACGCCCGCGTCCCGTAGCAGGGTGTGCATCGGGCAGAGCCGGTGTACTTCGTGCTTGAAGTGCTCCAGCCGCTCACCGTGCTCGGTGGTGACGAGTTCGACCCGCTGCACCACCTTTTGGTAGTGATCGGCGATCGGCACGACCTGTGAGTACTTCAACCCGGTGCGCTTCATCTCGATCCGCCGAATGTCGATCCAGCCGTCGGCCTCGAAGGTCACCCCTTGGAGGTCGAACTTCATTTCCCGACGGAGGACGTACATGATCATGGCGGTGCAGGAGTTCAGTGCCGCGAGGGTGGCCTCCAGGGCGGTCGGACCGGAGTTCTTGCCCCCGAGGTCGACGGGTTCGTCGAGGTAGATCGGGGGCAGGTCGCGGATGTGGTTGACCGACTGGTACCGGCCCAGGTACTCGGTGCGGACAGTGATCGGTTGGATCCGCTCGTCGCCCTGGACATCGTTCGCGGCGGTGTCGATATCGCTCATGGTGCCGATTCCTCCTGATCATGATTGGCCGGTCGACCGGATCGACCAACCAGGGGTGGGGGCTCGAAAACGGTGATGGGAGGCAGCGGACCGGTGAACAGCTCGACCTCGACCAGTGCGCTGTGCGCGCTCGGCCCCTGACCCAGGCGGGACGTGCCGTGGTCAGCGGTGAGCGTGTTGGCATTGCCGTGCACGTCGAGGGCGCCGAGAACGCCGGGACGCAACGGGTCGTACCAGGCCCCGGTGGACAGTTGGAGCACCCCGCGCCGGACCGCCGGGTCCAGCCGGACGCCGGCCAGGCAGGCACCCCGGTCGTTGTGCACCCGGACCACGTCGCCGTCGCCGATGCCGCGCTCGGCCGCGTCGGCCGGGTGCATCCGGCACGGTTCCCGGCCCTCGATCTTGCTGGCCCGGCTGACCCGGCCCATGTCGAGCTGTCCGTGCAGCCGGGTCCGGGGCTGGTTGGAGACCAGGTGCAGCGGATAGCGGGTGGCGAGGTCCGCGCCAAGCCACTCGCGCGGCTCCAGCCAGGCCGGGTGCGGTGGGCAGTCGTCGTATCCGAAGTCGGCGATGGTCTGCGACCAGAGTTCGATCCGGCCGGACGGCGTACGCAGCGGCCGGCCGACCGGGTCGGCTCGGAAGTCACCGAGCAGCACCCGCCCGCCGCTGGCCGGGATCTCGGCCTGGCCGTCTCGCCAGAAGGTGTCGAAGTCCGGCAGGGTGATCCCCTGGCCGGCCGCCGCCGTCCGGGTACGGTCGTAGAGGTGCCGGATCCAGCCCAGTTCGTCGCGACCCTCGGTGAACGTCTCCCGGAAACCCAGCCGGCCGGCCAGGTCCACGAAGATGTCGTGGTCGTTGCGGGCCTGCCCCCGGGGCGGCACCACCTGGTGCATGGCCAGCAGGAACCGGTCCCGGGAGGAGGCGCCGAGGTCGTTGCGTTCCAGGGTGGTCGTCGCCGGCAGCACGATGTCGGCGTAGCGGGCGGTCGGGGTCCACCACGGCTCGTGGACGATCACCGTCTCCGGCCGCCGCCACCCCTCGACCAGCCGGTTCAGGTCTTGGTGGTGGTGAAATGGATTCCCGCCAGCCCAGTAGACCAGCCGGATGTCCGGGTAGCGCCGCCGCTCGCCGTCGAAGTCGTACCCGCCGCCCGGGTTGAGCAGCATGTCCACGATCCGGGCGACCGGGATCCAACTGTCGGTCGGGTTGGGGCCGGTCGGCAGGGCCGGGGCCGGGAACGGGTACCGGCGGTGGCCGATGCTCGCCGCGTCGCCGTAGGCGAAGCCGAAGCCACCTCCGGGTAAGCCGATCTGCCCGAGCACGGCGGCGAGCGCAATCGCCATCCAGAACGGCTGTTCGCCGTGGTCGGCCCGCTGCAGCGACCAGGTGGCACTGATCAGCGTTCGGTGGGCCGCCATCCGGCGGGCCAGCGCCACGATGTCCGGCGCCGGCACGTCGGCGATCCGGGCCGCCCAGTCGGCCGACTTGGCTCGGCCGTCGGTCTCGCCGAGCAGGTAAGCGCGGAACTGGTCCCAGCCGGTGCAGTACCGGGTCAGGAACTCCTCGTCGTGCCGGCCCTCAACGACCAGGGTGTGCGCGAGGCCCAGCATCAGAGCGGTGTCGGTGTTCGGCCGGACGGCGAGCCACCGCGCGTCGAGGAAGTCCGGCGCGTCGTCGCGCAGCGGGCTGACCAGGACGAACTCGGTCCCGGCGGCGCGGATTGCGCGCAGCCGTTCGACCGCGTCATGCCGGACCACCCCGCCCGCCTCGACCTGGGCGTTCTTCACCGGCGTACCACCGAACATCACCCACAGTCCGGTGTGCTCCTCCAGCACGTCCCAGGAGGTGACCTCACCGGCGGTCGGGCCGGCGGTGCCGACGACGTGCGGCAGGATCGCCGACGCCGCCGCGTAGCTGTAGTTGTGCACCTGGCCGGTGCAACCGCCGAAGCCGTTGAGGAACCGGCCGAGCTGGGTCTTCGCATGGTGGAAGCGGCCGGCGCTGGACCAGCCGTACGAGCCGCCGAAGATCGCGGCGTTGCCGTGCTCGGCACGGACCCGGGTCAGTTCGGCGGCGACCAGGTCGAGCGCCTCGTCCCAGGAGACTTCGACGAACGGGTCCGCGCCCCGCCGATCCGAGGTAGCCCCGGGCCCGTGCTCCAGCCAGCCGCGCCGGACCGACGGAGCGGCCACCCGGGCGGGCGAGTCCAGCGCGTCGGGGATCGACGCCAGCAGCTCCGCCGGCTCCGGGTCATCCGGGTGCGGGTGCACGGCCACCAGCCGGTCGGCGGTCACCTCGGCGGCGAACGCACCCCAGTGCGACGAATGCGGGACGCGCCGCCGGCCGCCGGTCACCACCGGTTGCCCCCTTCGCGGAGCGCCCGGCGTTGCACCTTGCCGGTGGCGGTACGGGGGATCGCCGGGTGCAGGTGCAGCCGGCGGGGGGCGGCGTGCCAGCCGACCCGCTGGCCGACCCAGGTACGCAGCTCGCGGAGCAGGTCCTCAGGCCGGGGCGTGGTGCCCGCGTCGGCGAGCACGATGTGTGCGGCGACCACTTGCCCCTTTACCGGGTCCGGTTCGCCGACGCAGGCGGCGTCGACGACCAGCGGATGCTCCAGCAGTACGGTCTCCACCTCCACCGGCCCGACGTTGTAGCCAGCCGAGACGATGACGTCGTCGGCCCGCCCGACGTACCAGTACCGCCCCTCCTCGTCCCGGCGGGCCAGGTCCTCGGTGAGGAACCAGCCGTCGGCAAAGCGGGCCGCCCACTCGTCTTCCCGGCCCCAGTAGCCCGCGCTGAGGAAGTAGCCGTTGTCCCGGACCGCGACGCGGCCCTCGCCCGGTCCACGGACCGGGCTGCCGTCCGGGTCGAGCAGTTCGACCTCGAACCCGGGCAGGGCCACCCCCATCGAGCCTGGGGCGACCGCGGGTGCGCCGGGGTGCCGCAGGTTGCCGGTGACCATGCCCAGTTCGGACAGGCCGTAGCTGTCGTGCACGACCACCCCGACGGTCCGGTCGAACCAGTCGACGGTGGCCGCGTCGAGCGGCTCACCGGCGCTGGTCGCGGCCCGGAACCCAGGCGGGACCAGCTTCGCCCCGGCGGCGGCGAGCTGCCGGAACGCGGTCGGTGCCGCCGCGACGTGCCCGGCGTCGACCGCGCGGACACATGACCACCAGCCCTCGGCGCTGAACGGCCCCTCGTACACCACCCGAGACACCCCCTGGCTCATCGGGGCGAGTCCGGTGGTGAACAGACCGAACGACCAGCCGGCATCCGCCCCGGAGAAGAGCACGTCACCGGGGCCGACGCCGAGGCAGTACCGGACGTACGGCAGCAGGCTGAGCACCGCCCGGTGCGGGATGAGACAGCCCTTGGGGCGACCGGTGGTCCCGGAGGTGTACATGATGGTCGAGGTCTCGTGCAGACCGGTGGCGACCGGCGCGGGCACCCCGTTCAGCCGGTTGATCATGTCGTCGAGCAGCGCGTCGCCCGGCTCGCCGGCACCACCGACCATCAGGGTCCGCAGGTCGGGCAGGACGTCCTGGACGGCGGCGAGGTTGGCCCGGTTGGCCGGGTCGGTGACGACCACCTTCGGGCCGCTGTCAACGAGCCGGACCCGCAGCCCGTCCCCGCCGAACCCGCTGAACAGCGGGACGTACACCGCGCCCAGTCGCCACACCGCGAGCGCGGTGGCGAACACCGCTGGCCGGCGGGAAATGAGGCCGGCCACCCGGTCGCCCCGGCCGACCCCCAGGGCCGAGAGCACCCCGGCGATCTCACCGGCCCGTCGCATCAGTGCCGCCCCAGAGTACCGGTGGGTGCTGCCGTCCTCCCGATGCCAGATCACCGCCGGGTCTGCGCCGAGGTGCAGCAGGCCGGCGTTGAACGACCCGTCAGCGCCGACGCCTAGGGCCCGGCCCTGCGCTGTCCAGTCCCACTCGGGGGTCACGTCGCGGGCGCTCATCGAGTCACCCCCGCCTGGGGCGCGGCCGGGCCCGAGGCCAGCCACTGTTCGTACCGGCTCGGGCGGGCCTGCAACCACAGCCCTTCCAGTTTGGCTGGCGAGCCGTCGGAGAACCGCTGTGGACGGAAGATGTCCAGCGGGATGGCCGGTTCCCCGCCCCGGATCTCTGCGCCGATGCTCGGGGCCAGCCCCATCCCGATGCAGATGCCGTGCCCGCTGAAGCCGGCCGCGCTGTAGACGTTGGCCAGGTGCGTCCAGCCGAGCACCGGATTGTCGTCCGGGGTCACCTCGATCACCCCGGCCCAGGCCCGGGTGAACGGGCGTCCGGCGAGGGCCGGCACGCGGCGGCCGACCCGGCGGGCCAACTCCTCGGCCTCCACCCACTCGGCGGCCATTCCCGGGGTCGGCGGCGCCTCGTCCAGGATGGGTTTGAAAGCGGCGCCAGACCAGACGTCCCGCTGGTGGGGGCGGACGTAGAACCGTGACCCGCAGTCGAAGGTGTGCGGCATGGTCGGCGACAGTGGCGGCACGTCCGCCATCACGAAGACCTGGGACCGACGCGGGACAATCGGCAGGTCACCGCCGTAGCTCCGGGCCAGCGTCGGTGCCCAGGCGCCCGCGCAGTTCACCACCGTCCCGGCCGGGATGGTGCCGACGGCGGTGACCACGCCGGTGGCCCGGTCACCGTCGCTCTCGATCCGGTGCACGGCGGTGCCCTCCAGCACCCGTACGCCGCTTCGCAGCACCCGGTTGCGCAGCGCCGCCGCCAGCAGTATCGGGTCGAGGTAGCCGTCGGTCGGGCCGAAGCAGGCGCCGAGCACACCGTCCAGGTCAACGTCCGGGGCGATCTCCGCGATCTCGTCCGGCGCGATCATGCGGGTGTCGACACCGAGGGCGTTCTGCCGGACCACGCCCTCGGCGAGCCGGTCCCGCTGTGCGTCGTCGGTGTACAGCAGCAGGTAGCCGACCTGTCGGTAGTCGACCGGGCCGTCCTCGGCCACCAGTTGGCGCAGCCGGGCCGAGGTCTCTAGCGCGGCGAGGATGTTCGCGTCCTGATAGAACTGGTGCCGGACCCCGCCGGCGTTGCGCGACGTTGACGCCCCACCCAACCGGTCCCGATCGACCAGTAGGACGTCCGTGCCGGCCGCGTCGAGTTCCAGGGCGACGGACATGCCGACGACGCCTCCGCCGACGACGACAACTTCGTATCCTCGCTGCTCCGCCTGCATGTCCGTGTACCGCCCTCTCAGCGATCCAGCCGGGTTTGCAATCGACCTGGGCCCACGTCCGTGCGGACCACTCCGTCGGTCATCAGGATTTCGCCACGTCGGATGGTCACCACCGGCCGTCCGACGAGTTCGCGCCCCTCCAGGAGGCTCATCCGGGCCCGGGTCTGCAACTCGGCGCCGCGCACTGTCCAGCGCCGCTCCGGATCCCAGACCACCAGGTCCGCGTCGCTGCCCACCGCGATGGTGCCCTTGCGCGGGAACAGCTTGAACAGCTTGGCGGCCGCCGTCGAGGTCACCTCTACGAACCGGGACAACGACAGCCGACCGGTACGCACGCCCTCGCTGTACAGCGAGCAGAGGAGGGTTTCCAGGTCCGCCATGCCCGGCCGGGTGCGGGCCACGCTGAGCGTGGGGTCGAGCTTCGCCTCCCGGGTCCACGGCGCGTGGTCGGTGCAGCAGGTGCTGATCGTCCCCTGCTCCAGCCCGCGCCAAAGCGCATCGACGTCGGCGTCGGTGCGCAGTGGTGGGTTCCCGACGTACAGTGCCGGTTCGTCGCCGCTGAACCGTTCGTCGGTGAAGAGCAGATAGATTGGTCTGGTCTCGACGTGGACCGGCACCCCCCGCTCCCGGCCGTGGGTGGCGGCTCGCAGCGCTCGCTCGCTGGACAGGTGCACGAGGTAGATGGGCGCGCCGGTCACCTCGGCGAAGGCGACCGCCCGTTCCACCGCCGCTACCTCGCTGGCCACCGGCCGGGTGGCCGGGAAGTACGACAGGTCGGTGTGACCGGCCTGCACGAGCTGGTCGGTGAGATGGCCGATGATGCAGCCGTCCTCGCAGTGCACCAGGGTCAGCAAATCGGCGCGACCGGCGGTGGTCAGCACCGAGAGGTAGTCGCGGGCCCGGCTGTCGAAGTCACCCATGTGCATGAATATCTTGAGGCTGGGGTAGCCGGCCGCTGCCAGGGCGGGCAGCTCGGCGATCCGCTCCGGGCTCGGGTCCAGCAGCACCGGGTGCAACAGGAAGTCGACGAGGCTCTGCTCGGCCGCCGCCCGGCCGATCCGGTCCAGTCCGGCCAGCAGGCGCTCGCCTGGGCGGGTGAAGGCGATGTCGCCGACCGTGGTGATCCCGCCGGCCGCGGCGGCCCGGGAGCCAGACGCGTAGTCGTCGGCCCAGGCCAGTCGCCGTTCGGCGGTCTGCACCGGGGTGAAGTGCACGTGCGCGTCGATCCCGCCGGGCAGCACCAGCAGACCGGTGGCGTCGATCTCGCAGCGGGCCGGGCCGACCCGCTCGCCGAGTTGCACCACGCGCCCGTCGCGGACGCCGATGTCGGCCGGTCCGTCGGATGCGGCGGTGATCACCCGCCCGCCCCGGATCACCAGATCCAGGTCGGCGGTGGCCACACCCTCGGTCAGTCGGCTCACTGCGCGGTCCATCCCCCGTCGACCAGCAGTGTCGTCCCCGTGACGTACGAGGACGCGTCGCTGGCCAGGAAGAGCGCGGCGCCGACGAGTTCCTCCGTCTCGCCGACCCGCCCGAGGGGGATGGCTGCCCGGACCTTGGCGCCCTGGGAGCTGGCCAGGTATGGCTCGGTCATCGCGGTACGGAAGTAGCCGGGGGCGAGGCAGTTGACGCGTACCCCCCGGTCGGCCCACTCGACGGCAAGCGCCTTGGTCAGCATCTCGACCCCGCCCTTGCTGGCCGCGTACGCGCACATCCGGGGCACCCCGACCGAGCCG
Organism: Micromonospora sp. NPDC047740; assembly: GCF_043204735.1. Lineage (NCBI taxonomy): Bacteria > Bacillati > Actinomycetota > Actinomycetes > Micromonosporales > Micromonosporaceae > Micromonospora > Micromonospora sp. NPDC047740. The sequence continues at coordinate 82,042 of NZ_JBIDCT010000019.1, read as the reverse complement.
TGCACGGAGGAGACGTTGACGATGCTGCCACCGCCGCTGGCGATCATCAGGCGGCCCGCCTCGCGGCAGCAGTAGAAGGTGCCGCTGAGGTTGACGTCGATCACGTCGTGCCAGGCGGCGTCGCTGAGGTTCTCGCTGCGGACCACGGTGGGGCTGATGCCGGCCATGTTGACCAGCACGTCGAGCGTGCCCCACTCCTCGGCGATGCGTTCGGCGACCTCGCGGACCGCCGCCGCGTCGGAGACGTCGGCCGTGAAGGGGCGCACCTCGCCGGGGTAGTCGGACAGCTCGGCGCCCAGGGTCGCCAACTGCTCGGCGCTGCGGGCGGTCACCGCGAGCCGGGCGCCGGACCGGCCGACGGCGGCGGCGATCGCCCGGCCGAGCCCTCGGCCGGCGCCGGTCACCCAGACCACCTTGTCCGCCAGCGAGCGTTCCCAGGACGGGAGCTGGTCGACCTGGCCGGCGGGAAGCATCATTCGCCCGGCTCCGTCACCACGCGGTCGGTGAGCCCGGCGATGGCCTCGTCGAGGGAGATCACGTCGCCGTACTTGGTGTCGATGTCGTTGAGCGAGGCGCGCATCGACGGGCCGGAGGCGTCCGCCACGCAGTCCCGGGGCACGAGCACTCGATAGTTGTGCGAGAGCCCGTCGACGACGGTGGCTCGGACGCAGCCGCTCAGGCTGGTGCCGCAGACCACCAGGGTGTCCACCGACAGCGCGGCGAGCCGCTGTTGCAGGTCGGTGTTGAAGAAGGACGATGGTGCCCGTTTCTCCAGGACCACGTCGCCGTCCACCGGGGCGATCAACGGGTCGATCTCGCAGCCCCAACTGCCTCGGACGTTCTCCACCAGGGTGGGGGCCTTCATCCCCCAGACGCCGGCGTCGGGCGCCTCCGGGTCGTACCCCATGTAGGTGTAGAAGACCGGGACCCCTTGCTCGCGGGCCGCGGCGAGCAGGACTGCGGTCGCCTGGACCGGGGCGAGGCTCGCCGACCGCCAGGTCCGGGTGTACGTCTGCTGGAAGTCGACAACGATCACGGCGGGACGGACGCCGAAGCCGACCCGGCCGCCGACGCCGTGACTGGCGTAAAGCTTCCGGGCTTCGTCCTCGGTGGTGGCGGCGGAGTCGTTGACCGGCATGTCTTCCTCACCCATCTCCGGGCCGCCCACCGGCGGCGATGTGCCCGCCACCGTACAACAGACCGGACGTTCGGTCTAGAGGTCCGGAGGTGCTCCGAATAGGTCTGGCGAAATCGCTGCCACCAGCGGGAACCCGGCCCTGAAAGAGCTATTGACTGGCTTGCCGCCCTGCGGTTTCATGTGCCAGACCGAACGTTCAGTCGGCAGCCTTCAGGGAGGCGACGTGATCCGCAATGGAGCGCCGTCCCGCCCCACCGGGCGGCGACAGTGAACCAGGGACCGGGCGACCCCGACCGGTCGACAGCGCTCGCCGGCGCGATCCGGGAACTCGCCGCCTGGTCCCATGAGCTGCACTGGCCCAGCCAGCCCGACGACACCCGGGACCGGTTCACCCTGCTGGTCTACGACACCCTCGCGGTCACCCTGGCTGGCGCCGGCACGGAGGAGAACCGGGCGCTACGCACGGTCTGGCCGTCCGCTGGCGGGACCGCCACCGCTCTGGGGCAGGGCCGCTCCCCCGCCGACCGGGCCGCCTGGCTCAACGGCGCGGCAGCGGTCTCCCTGGAGCTGGACCCGGCCAGCCGGGTCACCCGGGGGCATGCCCCGGCCCAGACCATGTTCGCGGTCCTGGCCGCCGCCGAGGAGCACCGCGCCGATGCCGCCGAGACCTGGGCCGCCCTGCTGGTCGCGCACGAGGTGGCCTCCCGCTTCGGCCGGGCCTGCACGCTGCGCCCCGGCCTGCACCCGCACGGCTCGTGGGCAGCGACCGGCGCCGCCGCCGGAGTCGCCCGGGTGCTCGGCCTGACCGCCCCAATGATCGCCGAGGCGATCGATATCGCCGGTGGCCTGCTGCTCGCCGCGCCGTTCTCCGTGGCCCTCGACGGCGGCGGCGCCCGCAACCAGTGGGCCGGGTTCACCAACCACGCCGGTCTGGTGGCCGCCCGGGTCGCCGCGACAGGTCAGGGCCGGCCCCCGACCGGCGCGATGGCCGAGGCCCTGCACCTGGCCCTGGGCCGCCTGGACACGGCCGCGCTGACCGCCGGACCGGACGACCGGCTCGCCCTGCACACCGACTTCGTCAAGCAGCACGCCGCCTGCGGATACACCCATGCGGTGCTGGACGCCGCCCTGCAATTGCGGGCGGCCGGCGCGGTCCCCGTCGACCTGGACCGGATCGAACGGGTCATCGTGGGCACCAACTCGACCAGCGCAGACCTGGCCGGCCTACGCACCGACAGCCGGCTGGCGGCGATGTTCTCGCTGCCCTTCATGACCGCGGTGGCCCTTACGCTCGGCGAGACCGGCCCGGCCGCCACCAGCCCGGCCGTCCGGCGGGACCCCGCGATCCGCCGACTGGCCGGACGGGTCACCGTCGAGGTGGACCCGGAGCTGGAGGCTCGGATGCCCCTCGACCGGGGTGCCCGGGTCACGCTGGTCCGCACCGGCGCCCCGGACGCGGTCGCCGCCGTGTCCAATGCCCGCTGGGATCCCCGGCACGCCCCCGCGACCTGGGACGACGTCCGGGGCAAGGCCCGCCGTCTGCTCGGCCCGCTCGGCATCGACGCCGAGCGACTGGAGCAGTGGGTACGCGACACCGCCGTCACCCGGGGCCCGCTGCCAGCCCTGACCGACGAGTTCGGCGCGTTCGGCACTCCGGCTGAGGAGCCCCCGGCGGTCGGCGAGCAGACCGGAGCGATAGGCCGGGAATCCGGCACGAGGAGTCAGGAATGAGGAGTCCGACATGAAGATCATCGCCCTCACGCCCGCCCACGTCGGCCCGGCGGAGATCCGCCGTCGGCAGGCCCGCTACGACTCGTTCAGCTCGACCGACTGCCCGGTGGTCGTACTCGACCAGCCGGACGAACCGGACGTACCCCGGTCCTTCGACACCCCGGACCTGATCAGGTCGGCCGCCCGGTGCGTGGTGGCCCGCGCCTGGGGGCTCACCCTCGAACCCGGCGACGTACTGATGCCCGACTGCATCCTGGACACCGCGCTGGAGACCGTTCGGTCCGGGATACCCGGTCACGCCCTGGGCATCCTGGAGATCACGGTCAGCACGCTGACCGGGCTCGGCCTTCGGTTCGGCGCGGTGGCCCGGAACCAGGCGGTGGCCGACGCGCTGACCCGGCGGATCCGGGACTACCACCCGGGGGACCTGTTCGTCGGCACCCGGATCCTGGCCCTGCCGACCGAGGCAGTGGCGGACGCCACGACCTGGGGCACGGCGCTGCGCCGACACGTCGACGAGTTGGCCGCGCAGGGCGCCCAGTGCGTGATCAACGGATGCTCGGCAGTGGACGTCAACGACGACAGCCGCAGCATCCCGGTGATCGACCCGACCCGGCTGGCCGTCCGGATCGTCAGCACGGCCGCAGCCACCGGCCTGCCACTGCCCCCACTGCCGGCCGGCGGCGACCGGGACGGCTCAGTGGGGCACCCCGACAGCCCGAATCACGCAGCAGACACCCGGAGGTAGAGCCATGGGAACGGTAGCCGTATTCGGCGCAGGCGGACTGGTGGGTGCCACGGTGGCCCGGACGATAACCCTGGCACCGGAGGTGACTCGACTGCACCTCTTCGACATCAACGAGTCGGCGCTGCGGGTGGAAGCAATGGACGCCGCGATGACGGCGGAGAAGCTGCGCCCGCAGAGCCTGACCGTGCACACCCGTACCGTCGACATGACCAACGTCGAGGCGGTTGCCGAGGCGATCGACCAGGCTGCGCCGGACGTGCTGCTCCAAGCCGCGATTCCGCGCTCCTGGTACAGCTTTCCCCACCGATTCGATCCCGTGACCTGGCGACGGCTCAACCGGGAGGCCCGGATGGGGCCGTGGCTACCGCTGTTCATGCTGCTGCCGATGAAGCTGATGCAGGGCCGTGCCCAGGCCGGCTCCACCGCGCCGGTGGTGCAGATCTCGTACCCGGACGCGGTCAACCCGGCGTTGGCCGCCGCCGGGCTCGCCCCGACCTGCGGGTCGGGCAACTCGGAGAACATCTGCACGGTGATGCGGGTGGTCGCGGCCGAGCACCTGGGGTTGCCGGCGCAGGACGTGTACGTCCAGCTGATCGCCAACCACTTCCACGCCTGGGCGTTGGCCGCCGACGATCCGGAGTTCGCCGAGCGTCCGATGTGGTACCGCATCCTGGTCGGCCCCGACGACGTGACCGAGACGGTGACCACCGACGCGTATTGGGCAGACGTGCGGCAGCGCTATCCGCGGACCCGGCCCGCGTTCGCCGCCACCTCGGCGGTGAAGAACGCCACCCGGCTGCTCCGCGACGACCTGACACTCAGCCACGTCACCGGGCCGGGCGGCCTGATCGGTGGGGTGGATGCCCGGCTCGGCCGGTCCGGTGTGGAGCTCGTCTGGCCATCGGGGATCAGCGAGGTCGAGGCCCGGCAGCTACTGGCCCGGGCACAGCAGGGTGACGGCATCGAGCGGATCGCCGACGACGGCGCGGTGCACTTCACCGAGGGTTCCACGCAGGCGATGCGGGAGCTGATGAACTACGACTGCGACGTGCTCCAGCCCGACGAGGTGGAGCAGCGGGCCGAGGAGCTCATGTCCCGGATCCCCCATGACTAAGCACGGGTATCGGGTGGGCGTCGACGTCGGCGGTACCTTCACCGACCTGGTGCTGCACGACGAGGTGACCGGGGCGCAACGGGTGCACAAGGTGTCCAGCACTCCGGACGACCCGTCCCGAGCCATCGTCGAAGGGCTGCGCCAGCTCTGCGAGCTGGCCAGGGTCGGCCCGGCCGATATCCGCCTGGTGGTGCACGGCACAACGGTCGCCACGAACATGGTCATCGAGCGCACCGGCGTCCGGGTGGGGATGCTGACCACCGAGGGATTCCGGGACGTGATGCACATCGGGCGCAAGAAGCGGCCGTACAACTTCTCCCACTCACAGGACGTGCCGTGGCAACGGCACCCGCTGGTCCGCCGGCGGGACCGGCTGACCGTGCCGGAGCGGGTCACCGCGCCGGCCGGCGCGGTGGAGGTCCCGCTCGACACCGAGGCGGTCCGGGCAGCGGCCCAGCGGTTCCGCGAGGAGGGGGTCGGCGGGGTGGCGGTCTGCTTCCTGTTCAGCTTCCTCAACCCCGAGCACGAACGGCGAGCCGCCGAAATCCTGCGCGCAGAGCTGCCCGGGACGTTCGTCTCGGCCAGCCACGAGGTGGTCCCGCTGCACCGGGAGTACGAGCGGTTCAGCAGCACCGCGATGAACGTGTACGTCGGTCCGGGCACCTCGCGCTACCTGCGCAACCTGCAGGACTCGCTGGCGACGTACGGAGTGGCGTCCGGGGTGCGGCTGATGACCTCGTCCGGTGGGGTGGTCACCGCGTCGGCCGCCGCTGAACTACCAGTCAGCCTGCTGATGTCCGGGCCGGCCGGTGGGCTGCTGGCCGGGATCCAGACCGGTATCGACACCGGGCACCGATCGGTAATCACCCTCGACGTCGGGGGCACCTCGTCGGACATCGGGGTAGCCCCGGACGGCGAGTTGCGGATGAAGCACCTGCTGGACACCCGGATCCGTGACTACCAGGTGATGGTGCCAATGGCCGACATCGAGACGATCGGCGCCGGCGGCGGGAGCATCGCCGCGGTCTCCGGGCAGGGCGTGCTGGAGGTGGGGCCGGCGTCGGCCGGCGCGACCCCCGGCCCGGTCTGCTACGGCCGGGGCGGCACCGAGCCGACCGCCTCGGACGCGGCGGCAGTGCTGGGCTGGCTACGGCCGGAGACGTTCTTCGGCGGTCGGCTGCCGTTGCGCGTCGAGGCGGCCCGGGCGGCCGTCAAAGCCAGGATCGCCGATCCGCTCGGACTCTCCGTGCCGGAGGCAGCGCTGGGCATCCACACCGTGATGACCCACACCATGGCCGCCGCGATCCTGCAACTGTCCGTGCGGCGCGGCCACGACCCGCGCCGGTTCGACCTCATCGCTCAGGGCGGAGCGGGGCCGCTCTTCGCGTGCAGCGTCGGCGCGGAGGTCGGGGCACGTCGGGTCGTCGTGCCCCCGCACCCGGGCATCGCCTCGGCGCTCGGGTTGCTCAGCACGGACCTGCGCTACGAGTACGCCGCCTCGGTGTGGCAGTCCTCCAGTGCGCTGGACCTCGGGCGGCTGGGGATCGTACTGGCCGGGCTGGCCGACACCGCGGCCGCCCGGCTGCGCGCCGACGGGCTGGGCCCGGACGAGACCGACCTGGAGTTCTTCGCCGACTGCCGGTACGCCGGCCAGGGCTATGAGCTGCGGGTGCGCACCATCGGCCCCCGGGTGGACGACAGCTGGGTGGCCGAGACGGTGGGCCGGTTCCACGACCTGCACGAGGCGACGTATCGCAGCCGGTTCGAGCAGACCGAGGTGCAGATCGTCAATATCCGGGTGATCGGAGTGGGCCGGATGCCCCGGCCGCCGCACCTGCGAGTGGCACCGGCCTCGGCGGGGGCGACGCCCCGGCCGATCGCGGTGATCAAGAGCTGGTTCCGGTACGACGACCGGCCCCGGCTGTTCGAGACGCCGGTCTACCAGCGGGCCGATCTCGCGCCCGGGATGCGGTTCACCGGCCCGGCCATCGTCGAGCAGCCGGACACCACCACCGTGGTCGAGCCCCGGTTCACCGGGTCGGTGGACGACGCCGGGAACCTCGTGCTGGTCCGAGAGGAGCGGGGATGAGAGCAGCAGGGACGGTCGAGCCGGTCGGCACCTCCCCCGGCCCGTTGACCGAGCGGTTTTGGCGTACCGTCGAGGTGGACCCGGTGACGTTCCGGGTGATCGGGGGCGCGCTGAAGTCGATTGCCGGGGAGATGGCGCAGATCCTCTACCGGATGGCGTACTCCTCGGTGATCCGGGAGTCGGAGGACCTGGGCGCCGGGCTGTTCGACGTGGACGGCCGGGAGTTCTGCGAGAGCGACTCGACGCCGATGCACATCGGCAGCCTGCCGGCGTACATCCGGGGTTGCAACGCGCGCTGGCGGGGCCGGTACGAGCCGGACGATGTGATCGTCCACAACCATCCGTTCTCCGGCTCGTCGCACTCTCCCGACTACGGGGTGCTGGTGCCGATCTTCTGGCAGGGGCAGCACATCGCCTTCGCCGGCTGCACCGGTCACCTGCTCGACGTCGGTGGCGCCGCCCCGGCGATCAGCATCGACGCGATCGACGTTTACGCCGAGGGCCGGCTGCTCGACGCTGTCAAGATCGAGTCTCGTGGGCTCCGCAACGAGGAGCTGTGGCGGCACGTCATGGGCAACGTGCGCACCGGCGAGGCCAACGCCGGTGACGTGGAGGCGATGATCGCCTGCTGCCGGCTCGGGGTGATTCGGTTCGGCGAGTTGGTCGACCGGTACGGCATCGACACCGTGATGAGTTCGATCGAGCGCTGGCAGTCGTTGGTGGAATCCCGGCTGCGGGCGGTCATTGAGGCAGTGCCGGACGGCACGTACCACGCGCCGGACGGCTTCTACGACGACGACGGGCTGAACCATGGCGTACCGGTGCCGCTGCGCACCTCGGTCACGGTCTCCGGTTCGGACATCGTCATCGACCTGACCGGCAGCGCGGACGAGACACCGACGGCCTGCAACTGCCCGTTCGAAGGCAGTGTGCTGCCGACCGCCAACTACGCGGTCCGCACGCTTTTCCTGGACGAGGCGAAGACCGACGAGTTCCTGCCGCAGAACGACGGTATCTTCCGGCCGGTGTCGGTCCGCGCCCCGCGCGGGACGATCTTCAACCCGACCTTCCCCCGGGCCACCTCGGGTCGCTTTCCGCTGATCAACCGGATTCCGGACCAGGTCAACCTGGCACTGGCCCAGGTACTGCCGGAGCTGGTCACCGCCGGCAACTCCGCCTCTGTGCAAGGGGTGGCCTACTCCGGGGTGGACGAGCACACCGGCAACTACTGGGTGCATCTGGAGATCGGTGAGGGGGCGTACGGCGGGCGGTACGGCAAGGACGGCATCGACGCGGTGGACAACCTGATGGCGAACACCCGCAACGCTCCCGTTGAGGAGGTCGAGCTGCGCAGCCCGCTGCGCTGTGAACGGTACGAGCTGCGGGACCATCCGCCGGCACCGGGCCGCTGGCGGGGTGGGGTGGGTAGCGTACGCCGCTGGCGGTTCCTGGTGCCGACCATGCTCGGCGCGAACGGGGACAGCCGTAGCGACGTGCCGCGTGGACTGTTCGGCGGGGCGGACGGGGTCAGCGGCCGTCTGGTCCGCAACGCCGGCCGACCCGACGCCGTGGTGCTGTCCAGCCGCTTCTCCGGGCTGCGGTTCGCCGCCGGGGAGACCCTTGACGTGGAGGTGCCCAGCGGCGCCGGGTACGGCGACCCGCTAGAGCGGGACCCGTCGGCCGTGCTCGCCGACGTGCGGGACGGGTTGTATTCCCCGGACGCGGCACGGGAGGCGTTCGGCGTGCTGCTGACCGCTGACGGGTCCATGGTGGACGTCGACGGCACCGCCGGGCTGCGCGGCCGGCGGATGGCGGAGCCGACCACCGGGCCGGTCGACCGGGTCACCGGGTAGGGCGCCGTGCACACCCGGGAGGCCGCCGAACGCATCGAGGCGTACGCCGAGGTGGGTGCCTTCATCTCGCGCACCGCGGAGGAGTCGGCCGGCCCGGTGGTGGCGGTGAAGGACGTGGTGGACGTGGCCGGTCAGGTCACCACGGCCGGGAGCGTGGTGCTGCCGGCGGTCCCGGCCGGTCGGGACGCCCCGGTGGTGGCACGGATCCGGCACGCCGGTTGCGCGGTGATCGGCAAGACCAACCTGCACGAGTTGGCGTTGGGTCCGACCAGCGAGAACCCGCATTTCGGTGTGGTGCGCAACCCGCACGACCGGAACCGGGTGGCGGGTGGGTCGTCCGGTGGGTCGGCCGCCGCGGTCGCCTTGGGCATGTGCGACTGGGCGGTGGGCAGTGACACCTCGGGGTCGATCCGGATTCCGGCGGCGTTGTGCGGGGTGGTCGGGGTCAAGCCGACCACGGGCACCGTGGACGTGACCGGCACCGTGCCGGTGAGCCACACCCAGGACACCCTGGGCCCGTTGGCCCCCGACGTGGCCACCGCCGTTCGCGCGCTGGAGCTGATGACCGGGGTACGGCTCGCCCCACCGGCGCGCCGGGCGCGGAACCTGCGGCTGGTCGTACCGGACGGCTGGGGCGCGGACCTCGATCCGCCGACCGCCGAGGTGTGGGCGGCGGTGACCGATGGCCTGCCGAGGATCCGGCTGCCCGACCGGGATCGGCTGGTCGCCACGGGCTCGACGATCGTCATGGCGGAGGCCGCCGCGCGTCACGGGCGCTGGGTGAGCGAGGCGCCGGACCGGCTCGGCGCGGACGTGCGGGAGCTGCTGCGGGAAGCCTGCACGGTGCCCCGGGCGCGGTACGTCCGGGCGCTGTTCGAGGCGGGCGTACTGCGCACGGAGCTGGCAGCGGCGTTGAGCGGTTGGGACGCGCTGCTGGTGCCGGCCACCCGGATCGTGGCACCGCTGGTCGGCGCCCCGGTGGCCCGGGCCGAATTGACCGACTACACCCGGCCGTTCAGCGTCACGGGTCACCCGGTGGTGACCCTCCCGGCGCCGTCGGCCGGCCTGCCCGTGGGCATCCAGCTCGTCGGGCACCACGGGGGCGATGAGGAGTTGCTCGGGGTAGCCGCCGCGTTGGAACGGGCGTGGCGGTGACAACGTCGAGAAGCGTCGGTCGACACCGATCCAGGCGACGAAATCCCAGCTCATAGCGCCTGGCGACCTGCCATCGCCAGACTCTTTTCGACCGACCGACCGTCCGGTAGATTCCCGCCAGGAAGGCTTGCTCTCCGCAAACCCCCTGACACCCGTTGAGAGTGGAGGCCCACCGTGAAGCGCAGACTTGTCGCGGCGACACTCGCCGTCCTATTGATTGCCGGTTGCTCCGGCCCGACTGGTTCCTCGGGAGGCAGCACCGCTTCCGCCAACGTGCTGACCACCGCGATCGGCTTCGACATCGACACGCTGGACCCGGCCGCCCAGGTGACCACCAATGTGATGCAGCTACTCAAGATGGACGTCGAGACCTTCACCGCCATGAAGCCCGACGGCTCGATCGCGCCGAGCCTGGCCACCGAATGGAGCACCGCACCGGACGGGCTGAGCTGGACGTTCACCCTGCGGGAGGGGGTCAAGTTCCAGGACGGCGAGCCGTTCGACGCCACGGCGGCGAAGTTCAACTTCGACCGGGTGATCAGCCCGAAGACCTTCAAGGCGGCCCCGAACGTGCTCACCGTGATCTCCGGGGTCGAGGTGGTCGATGCCACCCACCTGAAGATCAACCTGAAGAAGCCGTTCGGGCCGCTGCCCGCCGCACTGTCCTTTCCGGTCTCCGGCATGATCTCCCCCAAATCGGCGACCGTCGCGCCGAACACCGTCGAGCAGATCAAGGAGCCGGTCGGCACCGGGCCGTACAAGCTGGCCAACTACACCAAGGGCCAGGACGTCACCTTCGAGCGCAACGCCACCTACTGGGGTGAGAAGCCGGCGTACGCTAAGCAGGTCTTCAAGATCGTGCCGGAGGCGTCCGCCCGGGAGGCGCTGCTGAAGTCCGGCGGGGCCGACGTGCTGGCCGCGCCGCCAGCCAGCAGCCTGCCCGCCCTGGAGCAGGGCAACACCAAGGTGATCTGGGCGGACACCAGCTACGTGATCCAGCTCGTGTTCAACACACAGAGCGCGAGTCAGCCGCTGCTGAAGAAGCCCGACGTGCGTAGGGCGCTGAACTACGCGGTGGACCGGTCCGCGATCATTAAGAGCGTCCTGTTCGGCGCCGGCAAGGAGATCAACGGCCCGCTGCCGGGCAACGTCTTCGGCTCCTGCCCCATGCCGAAGCCCTACAACTACAATCCGGACGAGGCGAAGAAGCTGCTCAGCGCGGCCGGGGCGGCCGGGATGAAGCTGTCGGTGGTCTCCCCCAACGGTCGCTATGTGCAGGACTACAAGGTCGCCGAGGCCGTGGTCGGGCAACTGCGGGCGGTCGGGCTGGACGTCTCGTTGGCCAACCCGACCGACTGGCCGACCTACCTGTCCCAGCTCTACGTCCCGCTGGACAAGGCGAAGAACGAGGCGTCGCTGCTCGGTTGGGGCACCCTCTACGGTGACGCCAGCCAGAGCCTGCTCCAGATGCGCAACGACTACCTGCCGCCGAACGGGCTCAACGCCACCTACTGGGACAACGCGGAGTACACCGCACTGGTGAACAAGGGCAACGAGGCGACCGACCAGAATGAGCGCAAGCAGGCGTACTGCGACGCGCAGAAGATCGCCTGGGACGCCGCGCCGGTGATCTGGCTCTACCAGCTCCGCAACCCTGTGGTCACCACGGACAAGGTCACCAACGTCAACGGCCTGCCAAACCTGATGTTCGAGACCACCTGGGCCCGACCGGCGTAACAGCACCGGGTCGGCAGACACCCCGGATAGGGCCGGTCACCGCCACCCGGCGGTGACCGGCCGCATCCGGGCCGGCGAAGGGAACTGGGTACATGCCAAACGACGACCGGCCCGACGGGGTCGACTGGGCACCGGCGAACATCGATCGGAGCTGGGTCAGCGAGGCCGTCCGGCTGGTCGAGGCGGACGCCAACCGCAGCGCCGACACCCACCTGCACGTGCTGCCCCTGCCCGTCGAGTGGGGCATCGACGTCTATCTTAAGGATGAGTCGGTGCACCCCACCGGCTCACTGAAGCACCGGCTGGCCCGGTCACTGTTCAGCCACGCGCTGGCCAACGGCAATCTCCGCGAGGGGATGACCGTCATCGAGGCGTCCAGCGGGTCGACCGCGGTCAGCGAGGCGTACTTCGCCCGGCTGCTCGGGCTGCCGTTCGTCGCCGTCGTGCCGGCGTCGACCAGTCCAGCGAAGCTGGAGCTGATCGAGTTCTACGGTGGATCCTGCCGGCTGGTCGACGACCCGGGCAGCGTCTACGAGGTGTCGCACCGCCTCGCCGAACGGACCGACGGCTACTTCATAGACCAGTTCACCTATGCCGAACGGGCCACCGACTGGCGCGGCAACAACAACATCGCGGAGAGCATCTACGGCCAGATCGCGCGGGAACGGTATCCGGTGCCGGACTGGATCGTGGTCGGTGCGGGCACCGGGGGCACCGCGGCGACCATCGGCCGGTACGCCCGGTTCAAGCGTCATCGCACCGGGCTGTGCGTGGTGGATCCGGAAGGTTCGGCGTACTTCGACGCCTGGTCGACCGGTCGGTGGGAGGTCACGGCGCCGGGTTCCCGGATCGAGGGGATCGGACGGCCCCGGGTGGAGGAGTCGTTCCTGCCGAACGTCGTGGACGCGATGATCCGGGTGCCGGATGCGGCAACCGTGGCGGCGATGCGCTGGACCTCGGCCATGATCGGCCGCCGAGTCGGCGGGTCCACCGGCACCAACATGTGGGGCGTGCTGCGGATCGTGGCCGACATGCTGCGCACCGGGCGTACCGGCAGCATCGTGACGCTGATCTGCGACGGCGGCGAGCGGTACGCGGACACCTACTACGCCGACCGGTGGGTCGGCGCCCAGGGGCTGGACCCGGCGCCGTACGCGGCGGCGATCGACGCCCTGGTCACCGGGGGCACCGTCCCGGCCGCCCTGACCACCGGCGGGCGGTGCCGGAAGCCACACCGTGACACTTCTATACCGAACGGTCGGTCGGCTGTTATGCTCGGCCCGCGCCGCGGGTAACACGACCGGCCCCGAGGCCTCGCATCGCTGGCGTGGAGCCGGGAGGACGCATGAATCAATCCGAGTACGACACGTTCAGGGATCGGCTGTTCTCGCGGATCTGGCGAGAACTCGATCCACTGGAGACCCAGATCGAGGACGAGGAGCGGCTGCCGCTGGAGACCCTGATCCCGACGCTGCGGGAGATGGGTGCCTTCGGGCTGCTCGTCCCCGAGGAGTACGGCGGCCTCGGCCTGACCATCGAGCAGTACCTGCCGGTCATCGCCGAGTTCGCCAAGGTGCAGGGCGGCATCCGGGTCCTGGTGCACGTGCACAACTCGTTCGCGCACGCGCTGTCCGAGATCGGCAGCCCCGAGCAGCAGGCGGCGATTCTCCCCGGCGCTGCCGACGGCCGGCACTCGATCGCCTTCGCGCTGACCGAACCGGAGCACGGCACCGGCGCCGACCTCGGTTCGACCGCTCACCGCGACGGCGACGAGTACGTCCTCACCGGACGCAAGTGGCTGATCACCAACTCCGACATCGCCTCGCACTTCATCGTCTTCGCCCGCACCTCGGCGACCGAGGTGTCGGCGTTCGTCGTGGAGCGGGACCGGCCCGGATTCACCATCACCCCGCTGCCGGAGACCATGGGCTGCAAGGGCGGCGAGCACGGCGAGTTGGTCTTCGACGGGGTACGCATCCCGGCGGCGAACCGGATCGGCGCCGAGGGCCAGGGCCAGGAGCACCTGGAACGGGCCCTGGAGATCAGCCGGGTGTTCATCGCGGCCAGCTCGCTCGGCACCGCCCAGCGCGCCCTGGACCTGTCGCTGGCGCACGCCCGCCAGCGGGTCACCTTCGGCAAGCCGATCGCCCACCGGCAGGCCGTCCAGCGCTACCTCGCCGAGATGGCTACCGACGTGTACGCGCTGCGCCACATGCTCCTCGACGCCGCCCGCAAGTGGGACGCCGGCCAGCGGATCCCGCTGGAGGCCTCACTGTGCAAGCTGTTCGGGCTGGAGGCGGTCGGCCGGGTCACCGACCGGGCGCTGCTGGTGCACGGCGGCATCGGATACACCCGCCGCACCCCGATCGAACGGCTCTATCGCGACGCCCGGCTGAACTGGCTGGAGGAGGGCCCGCCCACCATCCAGTATCTGGTCGCCGCCCGGGAACTCGTCGCCGGGCACGACTGGGCCGACGCGTTCGCCGGCACCGGCCATGCCTGAGGCGCTGATCGTCGACGCCGTCCGGTCCACCTCCGGCCGAGGCAGGCCGGGTGGCCGGCACGCCGACACCCACCCGGTTGATCTGCTCGCCGCAGTGCTCCGCGCGCTGGTCGACCGCAATGGGCTGGACCCGGCGGTGATTGACGACGTGATCGGCGGCTGCGTCACCCAGGCCGGCGAGCAGGCGATGAACGTCACCCGACAGGCCGTGCTGGCCGCCGGCTTCCCGGTGGGCGTGCCAGCGACCACCGTGGACCGGCAGTGCGGGTCGAGCCAGCAGGCGTTGCATTTCGCCGCACACGCGGTGCAGTCCGGCGCGCAGGACGTGGTGATCGTGGGCGGGGTCGAGTCGATGAGCCGGGCCCCGATGTGGTCCAACTGGCTGGACCGGGACCCGTACGGTGCGGGGGTGGCCCGCCGCTGGCCTGACGGGCTGGTGCCACAGGGCGTCTCGGCCGAACTCGTGGTGGCCACCGCCGGGCTCACCCGAGCAGACCTCGACGAGTATGCGGTCCGTTCCCAGCAGCGCGCCGCCCAGGCCAATGCGGCCGGCTGGTTCGACCGGGAACTCGTCCCGGTCAGCCCCGGGACCGAGGCGGGGCCCGGCCGACTGGCGGACGAGACGCTGCGTCCGGACACCACCGTCGAGTCGCTGGCTGGGCTCCGGGCGGCGTTCCACTCCCCGGCGTTGGCTGCCCGGTTCCCCGAGGCCACCTGGCAGGTCACCGCCGGCAACTCGTCGCCGCTGACCGACGGCGCCTCGGCCGCCCTGGTGGTCAGCGGGGCCGCCGCCGACCGGCTGGGCCTGCGTCCCCGGGCCCGGGTGGTGGCCACCGCGGTGCGCGGCGACGATCCCCGGCTGATGCTGACCGCCGTGGTGCCGGCCACCCGGCGGGTGCTGGACCGGGCCGACCTCACCCTCGACGACATCGACCGGTACGAGGTGAACGAGGCGTTCGCCTGTGTGCCGCTGTACTGGCAGCGGGAACTCGGTGCTGATCCGGACCGGCTGAACGTGGCCGGTGGGGCGATCGCCCTCGGCCACCCGCTCGGCGCGTCCGGTACCCGCATCCTCGGCACGCTCCTAGGCAACCTCGAACGGGCCGGTGGGCGCTACGGGTTGCAGACCATCTGCGAGGCGGGCGGCATGGCGAACGCGCTGATCATCGAGCGGCTGCCGTAACTGGGCCGCGCCGGAAGAGGAGGATGTGACGTGACGGAGGACCAGTCGGACCAGGCCGGGGCGGGCTCGCCGCCGGGTACGGGGGCGTTGGCCGGGATTCGGGTCGTCGACCTGTCCCGGCAGGCGCCCGGACCGTACTGCTCGATGTTGCTGGCCGACTTCGGCGCGGACGTGGTGCTGGTCGAGCCGCCGGGCGGGTCCACCCGGGGCCGGGAGACCAACAGCTATTGGGAACTGGAACGCGACCCGGAGGTCAGCGGGTACGCGGCCCTGCGCCGCAACAAGCGCAGCATCAGCCTGGACCTCAAGGACCCGGCCGAGCGGGAGATCATGGACCGGTTGGTCGACCGGGCGGACGTGCTGATCGAGGGGTTCCGCCCGGGGGTGGCCGAGCGGCTCGGGGTCGACGCGCGGCGGTGCCGCGAACGCAACCCGGGGCTGGTGTACTGCTCGATCACCGGGTACGGGCAGGACGGTCCGCTGGCCCAGGCCGCCGGGCACGACCTCAACTACCTCGCGCTCAGCGGGATGCTTGAGACGATGGCCGACCCGACCGGGCGTCCGGTGCCGCCGCTGAACCTGCTCGCCGACTTCGCCGGGGGCGGGCTGATGGCGGCGTACGCGATCATGGTTGCGCTGCTGCACCGGGAGCGGACTGGGGTCGGGCAGGAGATCGATCTGGCCATGCTGGACGGCGCCTTCTCGCTGCTCAGCCATGCCGCCAGCCTGCACTTCGCCCGGGGCGCCGACCTACGGGCCCGGCGGTTCTTCCTCAGCGGGCAACTGCCGCAGTACGACAGCTACCGCAGCGCCGACGGCTCCTGGTATGCCGTCGGCGCGCTGGAGCCGTGGTTCTACGAGCGACTGCTGCAGCTCACCGGCCGGCCCGACCTGGGCAACGGCCACGCCGAGCCGGAACTGGTGGACCACGTCCGCCGGCACCTCGAAGCGTGGTTCGCCGCGCGGACCGCTGCCGAGGTCGACACGGTGCTCGGCGACGCCGACGTGTGTGTGACCCGGGTGCGGTCCTTCGCCGAGGGGATGGCGCTGGCCGAGCGGCGCGGCGTGCTGGTCCGGACCCCCGACGGCGTGTCGCAGATCGGGGTGGCTGCCCGGCTGTCGGCCACCCCGGGGTCGGTGCGGTCCCGTCCGCCCTCGATCGATGAACACCGGGCCGAGATCGTCGCGGAACTGAGTACCCGACTACCCGGCGTGGCCCGGCGGCGGGTTAGATGACCACCGTCGGGGAGGGGGCCGGCTCGATACGATCGAGCCGGCTCAGGTACGGGAAAAACCATTACTTCAGCCGCCGACAGCATGTCGGACGCTGAATCGGAGGTCGAGCTGTGTCACGAGTGGCGGGAACGCGTACCGAGGAGACCCGGAAGAAGCCGGGTCCGGCGGCGGGCGCACGGCCGGAGGGTACCGGGCGTACGGCCCGTAAGGGTGGCGGCGCCGCGGCGGGAGCGCCGGCCGGGACCATCGACTCCACCTGGGAGCGCATCCTGCGCACCTCGGCCGAGTTGTTCGCCCGCAACGGGTACCACGCGACCGGCATCGCGGAGCTCTCCGCCGAGCTGGAGTTGAGCCGGGGCGCGCTCTACCACTACATCGACGGCAAGCAGTCCCTGCTGTTCGAGATCAGCCGGACCCAGGTCCAGCGACTCAACAAGCTGGCCAACGAGATCGCCGAACGGGACGTCTCGGCCCGCACCCGGCTGCGGGAGCTGGCACGGTCCCTGCTGCGCAACATCAGCGACCACCGGGCCGAGTGGACCGTCTTCTTCACCGACTTCGGCGCGCTGACCGGCGAACGGCGAGCGGAGATCTACGCGGCCCGCGACGAGTACGAGTCGTACTGGCGGCGGGTGGTCGAGGACGGTGTCCGTGGCGGTGAGTTCCGGGAGGCCGGCCCGATCATGGTCAAGGGCCTGCTGGGCATGTTCAACTACACCTACCTGTGGATGAGCCCGGACGGCGAACTCACCGCCGAGCAGGTAGCCGACTCGTTCCTGGACATGGTGCTGAGCGGCCTGGACCGCACGCCGACGACCGACGAGCCGGAGCCCGGGGTGGCACGCACGATCGCCCCGGCGGCCCGATCCAGGCGGGCCCAGCCAGCCGGCTGAGTCCCGTCGTCGCACCCGCCTGACCTGCCCGGTCTCTCGTGGTGTTCGACCTCGTCGGCCGATTGAATAGCGACCGAACGGTCGGTAGATTCGCAGCAGGGTCGCCGCTGGCCGGCGGGTCGACCGCTGCGCCACACGCCCGGTTTGGCCCGGAACGGTCGCGGGGCGCGGATGTCGTTCCCGGGCGGCGAGGAGATCATGGTGGAAGCACCGACCCGATACGACTATTCGGCAATAATCGACCGCCCGCCGCTGGTGTTCCCCGGCGCCGCCAAGGTGGCGCTCTGGCTCATCGTCAACGTCGAGCACTACGAGTACCTCCCCCGGCCCCACCCGCAACGCGATCCCTGGCCGGCCCGACCGCATCCGGACGTCGTCAACTATGCCCGGCGCGACTACGGCAACCGGGTCGGCCTGTGGCGGATGCTCGACCTGCTCGACCGGTACGAGCTGAAGGCAACCATCTCGATCAACGCCGCAGTGCTCGACCACTACCCGCACATCGCCGAGGCGCTGGCCGCGCGCCCGGTCGACTTCATGGGCCACGGGGTCTACAACACCCGGTACGTGGCCGGCCTCGACGTCGACGCCGAACGCGAACTGATCGACGACGTTCAGCAGACGGTGTTGCGGCGTACCGGCCGGCCGGTCACCGGCTGGCTCGGGCCGTCGCTGACCACCACCCCGGCCACCCCGGACCTGATCGCCGAGGCCGGGGTGAGCTACCTGGCCGACTTCCTGCACGACGACGAGCCGTGCCCGCTGCGGGTCCGCACCGGCCGGCTGGTGTCGATGCCGTACAGCCTCGCGCTCAACGACTCGCCGCTGATCGGCCGGATGCAGCACTCCGCGGCGACATTCGCCCGGGTGGTCACCGATCAGTTCGACGTGCTGTACGACGAGGGCCGGCACCGACCGAAGGTGCTGGCGGTCTGCCTACACCCGTACGCGGTCAACGCCCCGTCCCGGCAGGAGGCGCTGGAGCGGACCCTGCGATACGTGGTGGAGCAGCCAGACGTTTGGGTGGCCACCGGGACCGAGATCGCCACGATCGGCGCGGACGCCTGGTGGGGCGGGACGAGCACGGAGGAGCAGCGATGACCGAGCCCTACCACCGGGGCCGGCGGCTGGTTGCCGACGGCATGGACCACCGGCTCTACCCGTACTCGGCGCTGCCGGACCGGCCGCCGCTACGCTGGCCCCACGGCGCCCGGGTGGCGGTGGTGGTCGCCGTGGCCGTCGAGTCCCGACTCACCGACCCAGCCGCCGCCGGCTGGCGGCCCCCGGGCGCACCGGCCTGGCTGGACGTCTCGGTGGCCAGCCTCGCGGACTACGGCTCCCGGGTCGGCTATTTCCGGCTGGCCGGGCTGCTGGCAGAGGTCGGAGCCCCGGCCACCGTCCCGATCAGCGACACCGTGGTCCGCACCGCGCCACGGCTGGTCAACCACGTGCTGGAACACGGTGGGGAACTGGTCGGTCACGGGCCGACCGGGGACCATCTGGTCACGTCGAAGCTGACCGGGGCGGCGGAGACCGGGCTGCTCGCCGGCTCACTCGCCGTGCTCGGCGCGGCAACCGGTTCGGCCCCCCGGGGCTGGTCGGGGCCGGGCATGAGCGAGTCGGATCGGACACCGGTGCTCGCCGCCGAGGTCGGCTACGACTACCTGCTCGACTGGGGCAACGATGACCAGCCCTATCAGATGCGAGCCGGCGAGCGGTCCATTGTGTCCCTGCCGTTGTCGGTGGACACCAGTGACCTGTTCGTCCTCGGCGGGTATGCCCAGACGCCGTGGGACTTCGGCGACGCGCTCCGGGCGCACCTGGACCGGCTGCTGGCCGAGTCGACGGGGACCGGCACCTGCTTGACCGTCTCGCTGCACGCGCACCTGTCCGGCCAGGCCCACCAGTCCAGGTACGTTCGCCGGTTCCTGGAGTATGCCGCCGGCCTGGACGGGGTGTGGTTCGCCCGCGCCTCGGACGTGGTCGATGCGTACCTGGCTAGCACCGCGTCGAGCCGTGAGCCGGCGAATTCCAGGACTAACGCTCCCGACCGATCGTTCGGTATGCTGCGGTCGCGCGACGGCGCGGCCGAGGAGGTTTGACCTATGGGCACCGAACATGTGCAGGCTCTGGTGATTGGTGGTGGCATCGTTGGCGCGGGTGTCGCCTACTACCTGGCCCGCGAAGGGGTGACCGATGTCCTGCTCGTCGAGGGAGACGTGCACGGCGCGGGCGCGACCGGCGGGTCGTTCGGCAACATCCGACAGCAGTACGGCACCCCGCTGGAAGTGGAGTGCTCCCGCCGGGGCCTGACGTTCTGGAAGACGATCGAGGACGTCTTCGGGGTGCCCTGCACCTTTCACCAGGACGGCTACCTCATGTTGACGGCCGACCCGGACACCACGGCGATCCTCCACCGCCACGCCGAGGTGCAGCGGGCCGCCGGCATGCCGAACATCGAACTGCTCGGGCCGGACGAGATCGCCAAACTGGTGCCCTTCGTGGACACCACCGGATTGCGCTGCGGCTCGTGGACCCCGCAGGACGGTCACGTCATGCCGATGGATGGCGTGACCGCATACCTGCGCGGCGCGCGGGAACTCGGGGCCCGGGTCCGCCAGCACTTCCCGATCGAGCGGTTGGAGCGCCGGCCGGACGGCTGGCACGCGTACGGGCCTGAGGAGATCGTGGCCGAGCACGTCGTGGTGGCGGCCGGCATCGGCACCCGGGACCTGCTGGCACCGCTCGGCGTCACCCTCGACATGCGCGAGGTGATGCACTACGCGCTGCTGACCGACACCGCGTACGACGGTCTGCCCATCCCTACCACGATCGACCTGGACACCGGGCTCTGCGTCGAGCGGGAGGGGCGCGGGCTGGTCCTGGCCATGCTCAGCCGCAACCCCGCCCCGCGCGACCACGAGCACCTCGCCGAGCTGTTCTTCGAGGCGGCGGGCGAGCGGGCGCCAGACCTGACCGACCTGTCGATCACCCACCAGCTCACCGCCCGGCCCACCGTCGGCGGCGACGGCCATCCGTACGTTGGCCGAGTCGACGAGGGACTGTGGTGCATCGCGTTCGTCGGCCACGGCGCGATGCACGGGCCGCCGGTCGCCGAGGCGATCGCCCGCGAGGTGGCCGGCCGGCCGGACCCGACGCTCGACCTCTCGCCCTGGGACCTACGCCGGGAGCCCGGGGAGCGCACCGTGTTGTGGCGGCGTCAGGCCACCGGCTGACCCCCGAACAGAAAGAGAGCCTCCATGCAGATCGTCGACGCGGTGGCCCTGGTCACCGGGGGCAGCTCCGGTCTCGGCCGGGCCACCGCCCGCCGACTTGTCGACCGGGGAGCCCAGGTGGTGCTTGTTGACCGGGACGGCGCGGCGGGCCAGCGGACCGCCACCGAACTCGGCGCCGCCGCCACCTTCGCCGAGGCCGACGTGACCGACGAGGCGTCGGTGTCGGCCGCGCTCGACCGGGCCGGCCAACTCGGCGACCTGCGGGTGGTGGTCAACTGCGCGGGTATCGCCCCGGCGGCCCGGGTGGTCGGACGGACCGGGCCGCACCCGCTGGACACCTTCACCCGGGTGGTGCAGGTCAACCTGATCGGCACCTTCAACGTCGTCCGGCTCGCGGCGGCCCGGATGGTCACCGTCGAACCGGTCGGTGAGGAACGCGGCGTCATCGTCAACACCGCCTCCGTCGCCGCCTTCGACGGGCAGATCGGGCAGGCCGCGTACGCGGCCGCCAAAGCCGGCGTGGTCGGCCTGACCTTGCCGGTGGCCCGGGAACTCGCGGCGTCGCAGATCCGCGTGGTCACCATCGCGCCGGGCCTGTTCGAGACACCGATGCTGGCAGGGCTGCCGGAAGCCGCCCGGGAGAGCCTCGGCCAGCAGGTGCCGCACCCGAGCCGACTGGGCCAGCCCAGCGAGTACGCCGCCCTCGTCGAGCACATCATCGACAACCCGATGCTCAACGGGGAGACGATCCGGCTCGACGGAGCGATCCGGATGGCGCCCCGCTGATCCGGCCCGCGTTCATGACCCTGGTCGAAAGGTCAGGACGCATGGTGGAGGTTCCGCCTGCTGACAGCAGAGGTGCTCATGGCCCGACTGTAGGTGTCGGCTGTCGGATTCGGTGGCCCCTGGGTGTGGGCGATACGTCACAGCACCGTGGATGTACTCGCCTGGCTGAGGCTCGGCAAACCTGAGCACCTCAACGCCACCTGATTCCGGTGATGGGGCGTGGCAGCGGGTCATCCTGGACGAGGGCGCTGACGCATGTCACAGGCCGATTCGTGCGGGGGGAGCCGCTGCGACGGCAGCTGCGGTGCCCCGTCACCAGTCCCCAACCAGCAACCCACAGGCACGTCACAAGACCCAGAAAGTCGCGGACCCGGGGGGCGCGACCACGACAGAAACCGGTTACAGTGCTCAGACCGGATGATCCGACACAGCAGGAGGTGCCCCCGGTGACGAGCACCAGCGACCACCACCCGGCCGACGCCCGATCCGACTGGGAAGCGCGGATCGCGCTGCGCAGCGACGAGGAGGGCACGACGGACGGCACGCCCGTCCTCGCGCCGCCGGACGGGCTGACCGCGGTTCCCGGGGTCGGTCACGTCCACCTCTCCTGGGCGCCGATGCCCGGTGCGGTCGGCTACCTGGTACACCGGGCGCCGGTCCGCGACGGCGCCGTCGACGGCGAGCTGGTCCCCGTCGACCACCTCGGCGGTGACGTTCTCGCCGTGCCGGACACGTGGTACGTCGACACCACCGGCGAGCCGGGGCAGCCGTACGCGTACGCTGTGGCGGCCGTTCCCGAGGTGACCGTGACCGGGCCGCTCGGCGCCACCGTCACCTGCGCCTCGCTGCCCGCCGCCGCCACCGTCCCGACCGTCGACCTGATCGTCGACGCGGCCGCCGCCGGCGCGCCGCTGGCCCGCCCGTGGCAGCCGATGATCGGCAGCGAACGCCTCTCCCAGCTACTCTGCACCGACACCTCCGGGGGCCGGGAGGTCGGCGTGGAGCTGCTCGCGGCGCTGCGCCGGGTACGGGACGAGATCGGCGTCGAGACCGTCCGGGCACACTCGATCCTCCACGACGACCTGGGCGTCTACCGGGAGGTGGACGGCGAGCCGGTCATCGACTTCACCGGCGTCGACCGGGTCTACGACCTGCTGCTCTCCACCGGGCTGCGGCCGGTCGTCGAGATCGGTTTCATGCCCCGCGACCTGGCCAGCGACCCGGAACGGACGGTCTTCGAGTACCGGGGAATCATCTCGCCGCCCAAGGACTGGGACCGCTGGGCCGCGCTGGTCCGCGCTCTCGTGACCCACCTGCTGCAGCGGTACGGCGAGGAGGTCCTGACCTGGGACTTCGAGGTGTGGAACGAGGCCAACCTCGAGGTGTTCTGGTCGGGCACCCGAGACGAGTGGATGCGGCTCTACGACGTCACCGCCCGCGCCGTCAAGGACGTCGACCCCCGGATCCCGGTCGGCGGGCCGTCGTCGGCCGCCGCCGGCTGGGTCGACGCGCTGCTGTGCCACGCCCGCCGCTCCGGCTCGCCGGTGGACTTCGTCTCCACCCACACGTACGGCAGCCCGCCGCTGGACCTGCGTCCCACCCTCGCGCGGCTCGGCTTCCCGGACGCGCGGATCCTCTGGACCGAGTGGGGCGTCACCCCGACCCACTTCCACCCCGTCAACGACGGCACGTCCGCCGCGACCTTCCTGCTCAGCGGCATGCGCTCGGCGGCCGGGCGGGTCGACGCGCTGTCGTACTGGGTGGCGAGCGACCACTTCGAGGAGCTGGGCCGGCCGCCGCGGCTGCTGCACGGCGGCTTCGGCCTGATCACCGTCGGCGGAATCGCCAAGCCGCGCTACCACGCGCTGCGGATGCTCAGTCAGCTCGGCGAGACCGAGTTGCCGGTGGGCGCGTCCGGCGACGGCGCCGAAGGCCTCGTCCAGACCTGGGCGAGCCGGCGGACGGACGGCACCCTCGCCGTCCTGGTCTGGGCGCACACCCTCGACCAGTCCAAGCGGGACGGTGACCCCGCCTTGGCCAGGCGGATCCGCCTCGCCGTCGACGGCGCGGCCGGCCGGACCGTGACCGTGACCCGCCTCGACCGCGCGCACGGCGACATCACCACCCTCGCCGAGCGGCTCGGCATCGGCGACTGGCCGGTCGGCGAGCAGTGGGACGCGCTGCGCGCCGTCGACTCGCTGGCGGCGGAGAAGGTCGAGACCGGGACCGACGGCGGGGCCGCTGTGGTGGAGCTGCACCTGCCGCAGCCGGGCGCCGTCCTCGTCGAGGTCGCCGGAAGCTGAGGCCGTGACCGCCACGCCCGCACCACGCACGGCGGCCTCCGCCGCCGGGGCGGCCGGGCCGGACACCGCACGGACGGCCGGGGGCCGCGGCGGCGGTGTCCGGGTACGCCCCGGGCGGGGCCAGGTCGACGTCGACTGGGACCCCGTGCCGGGCGCCGCCGGCTACCTGGTGCACCGCGCCGACGGCGACGGCCCGTTCCGGGTGGTCGACCACCGAGGCGGAGACCTGCTCGCGGTGCCCGGCCCGCCGTACGCCGACACCACCGTCGAGCCCGGGCGGACCGTGCGGTACGCGGTGCGCCCGGTGTACGACCCGGACCGGCCCGACGACGGCCCGCTGGGGGCGGCGTCGGCGCCGGTCGCCGCGCGGGCCGACGGTGACGCGCTCGTCGAGATCGACGTGGACGTGGCCCGCCCGGCCGGGCCGGTGCACCGGCCGTGGCGGGACACGGTCGGCTCCGAACACCTGAGCCTGCTGCTCAGCACCGACCGGGTCGGCGGCGAGCCGATGGGCGCCGGGCTGGCGGCCGCGCTGGGGCGGGTGCACCACGAGCTGGGCGTACGGCGGGTGCGCGCCCACGGCATCCTCGGCGACGACCTCGGCGTCTACCGGGAGCTGGACGGCCGCCCGGTACACGACTTCGCGGGCGTTGACGCGGTGCTGGAGGCGCTCGCCCCCACCGGCCTGCGGCCGGTGCTGGAGCTGTCGTTCGTGCCCCGGGCGCTGGCCCGCGACCCGTCCTGTGAGGTCACCGCCGCCGGGGTGTCCAGCCCCCCGAAGGACTGGGACCGGTGGGCGGCGCTGGTCGGTGACCTGATCCGGCACCTGCGGGGCCGCGTCGGGGACACGGAGCTGCGGCGGTGGGCCGTCGAGGTGTGGAACGAGCCGGACCTGGACTGCTTCTGGACCGGCACCCGGGACGACTACCTGCGGATGTACGACGTGACCGCCCGGGCGGTCCGCGCGGCCTGCCCCGGGCTGCCCGTCGGCGGGCCGGCGACCGCGGCCACGAGGTGGGTCGAGCCGTTCCTCGACCACGTCGACGCCTCGGGCGCGCCGCTGGACTTTCTCTCCACCCACGTCTATGGCAGCCCCCCGCTGGACCTGCGCCCCGCGCTGGCCCGGCACGGCCGCGCCGGCACCCCGCTGCTCTGGACGGAGTGGGGCCCCTCCCCCACCCACTTCGCCCCGGTCAACGACTCGGTGCTCTCGGCCGCGTTCGTGGCCACCGGCATGCAGGAGGCGGCCGGCCGGGTCGACGCCCTGGCCTGCTGGGTGGCGAGCGACCACTTCGAGGAGCTGGGCCGCCCGCCCGCGCTGCTGCACGGCGGGTTCGGGCTGCTGTCGGTGGGCAGCCTGGCCAAGCCCCGGTTCTGGGCGCTGTGGGTGCTGGAGCGGCTCGGACCGGTGCGGCTGCCCGCCCGGCTCGCCGGGGACGGTGCCGGCACCCTCGTCCGCGCCTGGCCATCGGTCGACCCGGAGACGGGCCGGGTGGCCGTGGTGGTGTGGAACGGCACGCTCGACCAGGGTGTGCTGGACCGGCCCGAGCAGCGCAGCCGGCTCGGCCGGGACGTACGGCTGCGGTTGGGCGGCCTGCCCGGCGGGGCGTACGGGCTGCGGCACCGGCGGCTGGACGACGAGACGTCCAGCCTGGCCGCGACGGCCCGCCGGCTCGGCGTCGACGGCTGGCCCACTGGAGAGCAGTGGGCCGCGCTGCGCGCCGCCGACACGCTCGCCGACGCGGCGGCCCCGCGGACCGTCACGCCGGACGACGGCCGGCTGACCCTGCCCCTGACCCTGCCCATGCCGTCGCTGTCCCTGCTGGAGCTGACCCCGCGATGACCGGACCCTGGTGGCGCGAGGCCGTCACGTACGAGGCGTACGTCCGCTCCTTCGCCGACGGCGACGGCGACGGGCTGGGCGACCTGCCGGGCCTGCGCGGCCGCCTGCCCTACCTGGCCGCCCTCGGCGTCGACGCGCTGTGGATCACGCCCTTCTACCCCAGTCCCGACCACGACGCCGGCTACGACGTCACCGACCACCGCGATGTCGACCCCCGGCTCGGCACCCTCGCCGACGCCGACCGCGTGATCGCCGACGCGCACCGCCTGGGCCTGCGGGTGGTCGTCGACCTGGTGCTCAACCACGTCTCGTCGGCGCATCCCTGGTTCGTGGCCGCCCGTGCCGCCGGCCCCGGCGCGCCCGAGCGCGCCCGGTTCCACGTCCGGCCCGGACGCGGCCCCGACGGCGCTCTGCCACCGACGAACTGGCCGTCCATCTTCGGCGGTCCGGCGTGGACGCCCTTCGGCGACGGCGAGTGGTACCTGCACCTGTTCGACAGCGAGCAGCCCGACCTGCGGCACGAGCACCCGGAGGTGGCCGCCGACGCCCTCGCGACGCTGCGGTTCTGGCTGGACCGCGGCGTGGACGGGGTGCGCTTCGACGCCGCCGGCTCGCTGTCGAAGGACCCCGCGTACCCGGACCTGCCCGACGGGTGGCGACCGGGCGACCCGGCTCCGTACAGCGACCGGGACGAGGTGCACGAGATCTACCGGCGGTGGGCGCGGGTGCTGGCGTCGTACCCCGGCGACCGGCTCGGGGTGGCGGAGACCTGGGGCGGGCCGGACGTGCTCGCGCCCTACCTGCGCCCCGACGAGCTGGGGCAGGCGTTCGCCATGGACCCGCTCTACTGGCCGCTGCGCGCACAGCCGTGGCGCGACGGCGTCGACGCGCTGCTCGCCGCCGCCGGACGGCATGGCCGGCTGCCGACCTGGGTGCACGGCAGCCACGACGTGCGGCGGGCCGCCGACCGGTGGGGGCCCGATGGTGCCCGGGCGGTGCTGCTCATGATGCTGGCGCTGCCCGGCGCGGTCTACCTGTACGCCGGGGACGAACTCGGCCTGCCCGAGGTGGCGCTCGCCGACGAGGCGATCCGCGATCCCGTGTTCCGCCGCTCCGGCGGCGCCGACCGGGGCCGCGACGGGGCCCGGGTACCGCTGCCGTGGATCGACGGCCCGGCGCCGTACGGCTTCGGCCCGGACGGGTCGGCCCCGTGGCTGCCCCAGCCCGCCGGTTGGGATGCCCTGTCAGTGGCGCGGCAGAGCGCCGATCCGGCCTCCCCGCTGGCGTTGACCCGGGCCGCGCTGGCGCTGCGCCGCGCGTGGTGGCGGGGGCGGCCCGTGGAGCTGACCTGGCGGGACGCCCCCGCCGAGTGCCTGGCCTTCCGCCGCGGGCCGGGCGGCCCGACCTGCCTGGTGAACCTCGGTGACGCGCCGGTGGACTGGCGCGCGCACGGCGACCGGCTGCTGCTGGCCAGCGCCCCGGTCGACGACAAGCTGCCCGCTCGCGCGACCGCCTGGCTGGCGTGAGGGCCCCTCCACGCGATCGGTGGCGGGCCCCACCCGGGCGGGCGGTCGGCGGCCCAAGCGCTCAGATCGTGGCCGCGGGCCTTCCGGCTGCGGACTTCGCGAACGGGTTCGGGATCGAGTCGAGCAGCAGCCGCGTGTAGTCGTCGCGGGCCGCCCCGATCACCTCCCGCGTGGGGCCGCGCTCGACCAGCACACCCTGGCTGAGCACCAGCACCTCGTCGGCCAGCAGCCGGGCGCTGAGCAGGTCGTGGGTGATGTAGAGCATCGCCAGCCGGCGGCCGCGGACCAGGTCGCCGAGCAGTTCCAGGATCTCGGCGCGGATCGACACGTCCAGCATGGAGATCGGTTCGTCGGCGATGAGCACCCGCGGGTCGGGCGCGAGGGCCCGCGCGGTCACGACCCGCTGCCGCTGACCGCCGGAGAGCTGGTGCGGCAGCTTGTCGAGGAACTGGCCGGCCGGGGCGAGACCGACGCTCTCCAGCAGTTGCGCCGCGCGGTCGCGGGCGGCCGCCCCGCGCAGGCCGGCGAAGTTGGCCAGCGGCCGGGATAGCGCGTACGCGACGGTGCGGGTCGGGTTCAGCGCGCTGAACGGGTCCTGGAACACCATCTGCACGTGCCGGCGGTAGTCGCGCAGGGCCGCGCCACGCAACCGGTCCACCCGCACGTCGGTGCCGGCGTCGCCGGTGAACCGGACCTCACCGCTGGTCGGGCGCTCCACTCCGGTGACGATGCGGGCGAGGGTGGACTTGCCGCTGCCGCTCTGCCCGACGAGGGCTGTCACCACGCCGGGGCGCAGCGCGAAGGACACGTCGCGGACTGCCTCGACGGTGCTGGTCCGCAGCCCCCGCCGGGTCGGGTAGCGCTTGCTCACGCCCGTGACCGTGAGCACGGGGGCGGTCTCGGCGGCGTCGGCCCGCCGGTCGAGGCTGCCCGTGGCCGGGAAGTGGCTGCCCGGCGTGGCGGCGGCCTGGGCGGTGCCGAGGGTGACCACCGGCAGCCGGCCCTCCTGAGCGACCAGGCAGCGGACCAGCCCGTTCCGATCGGGCAGCAGGTCCAGATGCGTCGTCCGGCACGCGTCCTCCGCGTGCGGGCAGCGGGCGGCGAAGAGGCAGCCGGTGTGCGGCCGGGACAGGTCCGGCGGCCGGCCCGGGATGTAGCTGACCCGGACGTCGGGCAGGCGCGGATCGGCGTACGACCCGAGCAGGCCGCGGCTGTACGGGTGTCGGGGGTCGCGGAGCATGTCGGGCGCGGGACGGTCCTCGACGATCTCGCCGCCGTACATCACCATGACGCGGTCGGCCATCTCCAGCACGGTGCCCAGGTCGTGGCTGATGAACAGCACTGCGAAGCCTAGCTCGCGGCGCAGCTCGGCGAGGCGGGTGAGGATGCCCCGCTGGACCACCACGTCGAGCCCGGTGGTGGGCTCGTCGAGCAGCACGAGCTTGGGGCGCAGGGCGAGGGCGAGCGCAAGGGCCACCCGCTGCTTCATGCCGCCGGACAGCTCGTGCGGGTACGCCCGCAGCGCCCGCCGGTCCAGGGCCACCAGCTCGAGCAGCTCGGTGGCGCGTTCGGTGACGTCGCCGGGCACCTTGTGCGCGGCGAACGTGTCGGCGAACTGCGCGTGCACCCGGATCACCGGGTTGAGCGAGTTCATGCTGCTCTGGAACACGGTCGACAGGTCCACCCAGCGCAGTTCACGCAACCGCTCCTCGTCGGCGGTGGTCAGGTCGACGCCGTCGAAGGTGACCCGGCCACCGGTGATACGCGCCGGCGGTGAGAGCAGCCGCAGCACGGCGTTGCCGAGCGTCGACTTTCCACAGCCGGACTCGCCGAGCAGTCCCACGAACTCGCCGTCGGAGATGTGGAACGACACGTCGTGCACGGCCCGGTTCGCCGGCTGGTCGCGGGGGGTGTAGGTGACCGAGAGGTGGTCCACCTCGAGCAGAGCCATGTCAGTCCTCCCGCAGGTGGGGGTTGCTCAGCGCGTCGATGCCGAAGTTGATGAGCGTGAAGGAGGTGATGAGCAGGGAGAGCGCCAGGCCGGGGGCAATCAGCCAGGCCCACTGGCCGGTGAGCATGGCGCCGCCGAGGCTCGCCTGGTTGAGCATCGTCCCCCAGCTGACGGTCAGCGGGTCGCCGAGCCCGAGGAAGGCCAGGCCCGCCTCGCCGCCGATGGCACCGAGCGCCGCGCCCATGAACCCGACCACGATGAGCGAGGTCATGTTCGGCACGATCTCTCGGGCGATGATCCGGGCCGTGCGGTCACCGGCGAACCGGGCGGCCGTGATGTAGTCCCGGGTACGCAGGGTGATGATCTGCGAGCGTTTGATCCGGGCGCCGTACGCCCAGCCGGTCACGCTGATCACGATGATGATCAGCCAGAGCCCGCGAACCGGGGCGTACGCGGCGAGCGTCACCATGAGCGGCAGCGCCGGCACGACGAGGCCGAGGTTGATGAGGAACGACAGCACCTCGTCGACCCAGCCGCCCACGAATCCCGCGGTGAGGCCGATGACCAGGCCGATGAGGGTGGAGAGCACGCCGGCCGCGAGACCGACGACCAGCGAGGTACGGGCGCCGACGACCAGTTGGGAGAAGACGTCCTCGCCCTGGGCCGTCGTGCCCAGCCAGTGGCTGGCGGTGGGGCCCAGCGAGGTCGGGGATGCGTCGTCGCGCGGGTCGTACGGGGCGATCAGCGGAGCGAACACCGCGACGAGGACGAACGCCGCGAGCATCAGGATGCCGACGCGGCACTTGCGGTTGCGCCAGAGGATGACGAACCAGCCGGGCAGCCGGGTGCCGCGGGCCGCCGCGCTGGCGGCGGCCTGCACGCCCTCGGTGTCCGCGCCGGGCGCGGGTACGGCGGGGGCGGGTGTGCTCACGCGTCCTCACCCCGTCCGTCGTGGCCGATGGTCATACCGACTCCACCTTTCGCACCCGGGGGTCGAGGAACCCGTAGAGCAGATCGGCCAGGAAGTTCGCCACGAGCACGCCGATCGTGGTGAACAGGAAGATGGCCTGCATCAGGGGGTAGTCCCGGCTGGACACCGACTCCAGCAGCAGCCGGCCCATGCCGGGGTAGTTGAAGACCGTCTCCACGAGCACGGTGCCGCCGAGGATGCCGCCCAGCGCGATGGCGAAGCCGGTGACGTTGGGCAGGATCGCGATGCGGGCGCCGTACGTGATGGCGATCCGGCGCCGGGGCAGTCCGCGGGCGACCGCGAGGCGGGTGTGGTCCTCGCCGAGGCTCTGCACCATGTTGTTGCGCATGCCGATGATCCAACCGATCGGGCCGGTGATCAGCAGCGCCACCGCCGGCAGCACGCTGTGCTGGAAGGCGTCGGAGATGAACAGCCAGTTCCATCCGGGCGAGCTGCCACCGCCGTAGCCGCCGCGCTCGGGGAACCAGCGCAGGGTGATGGCGAAGACGTAGACGAGCAGCAGGGCGAGCCAGAAGAACGGCAGCGTACCGAGGAACGTGGAGCCCAGGGTGATGACGGAGTCGACGCGGCTGTTGCGGCGGTACGCGGCCCAGGTGCCGAGCAGGGTGCCCACGATGAACGAGATGATCTGGGTGACCCCGACCAGGATCACGGTCCACGGCAGCGCCTGCCCGATCATGTGGGTCACGCTGTACGGGAAGTAGGTGTACGAGATGCCGAAGTCGCCGTGCAGCACCGCCCCGAGGTACTGGACGTACTGGTCGACGAGGTTGCCGTCCGGGGTGCCGAGCATGACGCGGATCGCCTGCACCTGGGCCGGGTCGATGCTCTCGCTCTGCCCTGCCAGCCGGGACACGATGGCCTCGGCCGGGTCGCCGGGCTGCAGTCGCGGAATCAGGAAGTTCAGCGTGACGGCGGCCCACAGGGTGCCGAGGAAGAACAGGAAGCGTCTGACGAAGTAGGCCACGGGAGCCATCCCTTTCTCGGGGCGGGCCGGCCGGCGCGCGCGGGCGCGCCGGCCGGCCGTCGGCTACTTGGCGCTGGCCCCGGCGGGCTTCAGGTTGGTGATGATCAGCAGGTTGTCGCTCGGCGCGGCGTACGGGTTCTCCTCGTTCGGCCAACCGACCGCCTTGGTCGTGCGGTACTGGAACCACTTCGCGCCGTACCAGAGCGGGATCACCGGCACCTGCTCCATCATGACCTTGGTGAGGTCGGCGACGGCGGCTTTCTGCGCGGCCTCGTCCGTGGCGGTGCGCAGCGTGTCGATGAGCTGGTCGGTGTGCGGGTCGTTCCAGCGGACGAAGTTGCTGATCGCCTTCTTGCCGATCGGCGCGGACTGGTCGCTGGCCAGCGGCTCCTGGAAGTTGCGGAACATGTTGCAGCTACCGCCGTGGACGCCGAGCAGCATGTCGTAGTTGCCGATCGCCCGGTCGTTTTCGTACGCGTCGGGGGTGGGCGTCTCGGCCCGGACGGTGAAGCCCAGCGCGGTCAGGTTGGCCACGATGATCCGCTGCGCCTGCACCCAGTCGGTCCAGGAGCCGGGCACCCGGAAGCTGAAAGCGATCGGCTTGCCGTCCTTGCCGACCCGTTTGCCGTCGGCGTTGCGGGGGTAGCCGGCGGTGGTGAGGTCGGCGTCGGCCTTGGCCTGGTCGTACGCGATGACACCTTGGTTGGGGATGTCCTTCGGCAGCCAGTCGGCCTGCCCGGGCACCACGAGACCGGTCTGGCTGGCCGGCTTGACGTAGCCGAGCTGCGCCTTGTCGACGATCTCCTGCCGGTTGAACGCGGGCAGCAGGGCCTTGCGGAAGGCGGTGTCGTTGAACGGCGCCTTCGTGAGGTTCATGTAGACGCTGATCGAGCCGCCGGAGGGGTACCAGTACTTGTTGTGCTCCGGGTCCCGGTCGACGTACGCCTTCTTGATGTCCGGCACGAACATGGCGTTCGTGTCGTACTCGCCGCGGCTGAGCTTGAGCTGGTCGATCTGGCCCCCGCCGTCGGCCTTGTGGAACCGCAGCTCGTCGACCATGACCTTGTCGGCCTGCCAGTAGTCGGGGTTGCGGGCCAGCGTCAGCTGCTGGGGGTTGAACGCCTTGACGATGAACGGGCCGGTGCCGACGGGCTTCTCGGCGTTGGGGAAGGTCACCGGGTCGGGCACGGTGGACCAGACGTGCTTCGGCACGATCTTGATCTCGCTGAACAGCGTGAAGGCCGCGGCGCCGGGCTGGGTGAACCGCATGGTGACGGTCTGCGGGTCGCTCGCCTCCACGGCGCTCAGGTAGCGCCAGATGCCCTTGGTGTCGAGCGCCTTGTGCTGCTTGAGCATGTCGAAGGTGAAGGCGACGTCGTCGGCGGAGAACGGCTTGCCGTCGTTCCACTTCACCCCGGACCGCAGCTTCCACACCAGGGTCCGCGGGTCGGTCCAGTTCCACTCGGTGGCGAGCCAGGGCTTCGCCTGGCACCCGTAGTTGTCGTACGTGATGAGCTGCTCGAAGACGTACTCGGTGGCGCCGAGGCGGCTCGCGTCGAGGTACGGGTTGTAGTTGGCCTGCGGGTTGCTGCCGCCGCCGAAGTCGCCGTAGTCGAGGTAGGCGACGCGGCCGTCGGTGCCGGGGCCGGACTCCTGTTCCGTGCCGGTGCAGCCGCTGGCCGCCAGGGCGACGGCCACCGCTACGGCGGCGATCCGGGCGAGTCGTGGTCGTTTCACTTGCCGGTACCTCCATTGGGGGATTCCGCCGGGCAGCCGCAGCTGCGGCGCACGACGAACTCGGTGGGGAGGACGATGCTGTCGGGCGTCGCCGCGCCGGGGGCGTCGACGGCGGTGAGGATCAACCGGGCGGCCTCGGCGGCCAGGTCCCGGATCGGCTGTCGCACGGTGGTGAGCGGTGGCGCGACGAGCGCGGCCATGGGCGCGTCGTCGAAGCCGGTGATGACCAGGTCCTCCGGCACGCGCAGGCCCCGGCCGAGGGCCCCGACGAGGACGCCGAGCGCGATCTCGTCGTTGGCGCAGACCACCGCCTGCGGGGCGGCGCCGCCGGTGAGCAGCCGCTCGGCGGCGAGCACGCCGTCGGGCTGCTGCATCGCGACCCGGACCGGCTCCGTGGGCGGGTGCAGGCCCAGCTCCCGGTGCGCGTCCCGGAAGCCGGCCCACCGCTCGCTGACGTCGGGCGACCCGTCGGGGTTGCCGACGAAGGCGAGATCCCGCAGGCCGTGGTCGACCAGCAGGTGCCGGGTCAGCCGCGCCATGGCGGGCCCGTTGTCGACGCTCACCGAGGGCACCGTCTCCGGGCCCCGGCCGGCCAGGACG
Organism: Micromonospora sp. NPDC047740; assembly: GCF_043204735.1. Taxonomy (NCBI): domain Bacteria; kingdom Bacillati; phylum Actinomycetota; class Actinomycetes; order Micromonosporales; family Micromonosporaceae; genus Micromonospora; species Micromonospora sp. NPDC047740. The sequence continues at coordinate 48,722 of NZ_JBIDCT010000019.1, read as the reverse complement.
ACCACGGGCACCATCTCGGCGAGCCGCAGCAGCGCCGGGTCGGAGATGGTGCCGCCGACGACGGCCACGCCGTCGACCCGCCGGGCCATCTCGAGGACCTGGTCGTCGGAGTCTTCCCGCAGGTGGGTGCAGAGGATGTGCACGCTGGCCCGGGCCGGCACGGCCTCCGACTCGAAGCCCTGGATCAGCTCGGTGAAGTAGGGGCCGGACAGGCCGGGGAAGACCAGGCCGAGCGCGCCGTGCCGGCGGGCGGCGAGCGCCCGGCCCAGGTGGTCCGGACGGTAGCCGTACTTCTCGATGGCATCGAGGACCCGTCGGCGCATCTCCTCCGACACCTGGCCGGTGCCGTTGGAGACCCGGGAGACCGTGGCGACCGAGACACCGGCCAGCCGCGCGATCTCCCGAACCGTGACCCGACTGTTGCCCATTGCTCCCTCGATCCGTAACGTGCGGTTAACAGAAACCGGTTTCAGGCACGATAGGCAGGCGTCCGCCGGAGCACAAGAGGGGCCGCCTGGAGATCCGTCGAGAGGAAGAGTCAGACCGCATGTCGCGAGTTCGTCTCCACGACCGCAGGATCGTCGTCGACGGTCGCCCCCGCCTGCTGCTCGCCGGCGAGGTGCACTACTTCCGGCTGCCGCGGGCGGCCTGGGCGGACCGGCTCGACCGGCTCCGCGAGTGCGGCGGCGACACCGTCGCCACCTACGTGCCGTGGCTCTGGCACGAGCTGCCCGACGGCAGCGTGGACCTCACGGGGCGCACCCACGAGCAGCGTGACCTGGCCGGGTTCCTGGACCTGGCCCACGAGCGCGGCCTGCACGCCGTGGTCCGGCCCGGGCCGTTCATCATGGCCGAGGTCAAGAACGAGGGCATCCCCTACCGGGTGTACGACGCGCACCCGCACCTGCTGCCGACCACATGGGACGGGCGGCCCGTCACCACGCGCACGATCGACTATCTCGCGCCGGAGTTCCTGGCCGCCGCCGACGGCTGGTACGCCCAGGTCATGCCGGTGATCGCCGAGCGGCTGGCCGACCGCGGCGGCCCGGTGATCGCCGTCCAGCTGGACAACGAGATCGGGATGCTCTCGTGGGTGACCAACTCCCCGGACCTCACCGACGGCGTCTGTGAGGACCTGCGGCGCTGGGCCGTCGAGCGGTACGGCAAGGACGGTGCTGCCGAGCGAGTCGGCGCCGACCCCGGCGACCCGGTGGCCTGGGCAGCGGCGCTGCGCACCCCGGCCGAGCCGCGGTCGCTGACGCTCCACGACGACCTGGGACGCTACATGCGCGACCGGTACCGGCGGTACGTGGCCACGCTGCGGGACTCCACGCAACGGCACGGGGTGACCGGGGTGCCGTTCCTCGTCAACGTGCACGGCACCGGGGGCGGGCGGGGGCGCAGTTTCCCGATCGGCATCAGCCAGCTCTTCGAGGCGTACCGGGGGCAGCCGCAGCTCACCTCCGGCTCCGACTACTACCTCGGCGACCTGACCGTCGCCAACGTCGCCGACCTGTACGTGGGCAACGCCTTCCTCGCCGCGGTGCACGACGCGCACCAGCCGCTGACCTCGCTGGAGTTCGAGGTCGGCAACGGCGACTACGGCCAGGACCTGTCGACCCTCTACCCGCCCGAGGCGGTCGAGCTGAAGGCGCGGCTCTGCGTGGCGCAGGGCAACCGGCTGCTCAACCTCTACCTCTTCGCCGGCGGCTACAACCCGCCCCTCAACGAGCCGGTGGGCGACGGCAACGACCGGATCGCATTCACCGGCGAGCGGCACGGGTTCGCGGCTCCGGTCGACCCGGAGGGGCGGCTCAACCCGACCTTCGCGGCGGCCCGGCGGGCGCTGCACGCCGTACGCGGTGTCGTCGACCTGCTCGCCGACTCCGACGAGGAAAACGACGGGCTCGTGCTCGGTTTCGTGCCCGACCACTACCTCACCGAGTACCACCACCCCGCCTCGACGTCCCGCGCCGAGCAGGTCGCCGACCTGGAACGGTTCCGCGGCATGGGCCCCCGGGACGTGCTGGCCCGGGCGCTGCTGCTCACCGGCTACTCGTTCCCCGCCGTCGACCTCCAGTCGCCGCTGCCGGCCGGCGCACCGCCGGTCATCGCGCTGGCCAGCGCGGCCACCCTCGGCCGCGACGTGCAGCAGCGGCTCGTCGACCACCTGAGCGGCGGGGGACGCCTGCTGCTGCACGGTGTCCTGCCCGAGCGCGACCACGACGGCACCCGGTGCACGCTGCTCGCCGACGCGCTCGGCCTTACCGTGACCGGACGCGTCGACGACGGGCCACAGTGCTTCCCGTCCGTGGCTGGTCACCGCTGGGCGGCCGGCCGGGCCGAGGCCCGGGTCGGGTACGCGCAGCGGCTGGCCGGCGCCGTCGCCGAGCCGGTGCTCACCGAGGTGGGCTCCGGCGAGCCGTGCGCCGTCGAGGTGTCCGTCGGCGCGGGACGGGCCCTCGTGGTCGCCGCCGACGTGCCCTGCGATCTGGAGTTCTGGCGGACGGCGGTAGAGCGGCTCGGTGCCCGACCGCGACTGGCCCCCGACCCCGACGGCCCCGGCCTGGTGCTCACCTCCACCGTGGACCGGGCCGGGCAGCGGCTGCTGCACCTGGTCAACGTGGCACCGTCGGCGCTCACCGTCGCGCTCGGCTGGCACGGCACCCCGCTGCTCGGCGGACGCCGCCTGCGGGTGCCCGCCCGCACCGGGCTGATCCTCCCGTACGGCCTGCGGGTGGGTACCGCCACGCTGGTCGAGACGACCTGCGAGCTGGTCTCCCGCGACGGGGACAGCGTGCTGCTGCGTCCGACGCAGGGCGACGACGAGGTGGTACTCGCCACCGACCGGCCGGTCACGGCGAGCCGCGGCACGGTGCGGGCGGTCGACGGGCGGACCGTCGTGCACCTGGCCGGCGGGCCGACCGACGAGCCGGTCCGGATCACGGTGGGCTGAGCGCGGCCGTCGCCGCCGCGGCTTCACCTCGCGGCTGATCGGGTGATTCCTCCGAGGCCACGGCGAAGGCGAAGTCGCCGGTCGAAGCACTTCCACGCTGCTTTCCGCGCGTGGTCCGCATCGTGTCAGCCGGGTCGACTATCGCCGTGGGCCGCGGGTGTGAGGCTCCAGCCTGCTGGCTTGCGCGTGCCAAATGCCACACGGACCTACAAAGCGTGACCCTGGCAGTCTCCGCCACCGTCGTGGCGGCGGTACCGGCCGTTCCGAAGTGGTTGATCGCTGCCGTCAGTGGCGGTACTGCCCTCGCGACGACCCTGCTGGCTGCTACCAAGGCTCAAGAGCACTGGGCGCTCGCCCGGCCGGCCCCGACCTGCCCCGCCTGGCCGGGCCCCGCACGACGAAACAGGCGCCGGCGCCCCGCGCGACGGATCGCGCGGGGCGCTGAGGCGTCACCGGGAGCCGGGTTCCGAAACGCCGGCTGGCCGGAGCGGACCCGCCGGGTCGACGTTGTCGCGGTCGCCGGGGCCCGTGCGGGACGGCACCCCCGGCACGATTGCCCGCCTCCACGGGCTGATCGGAGAGCATCTGGGCGAGGACGACGAGCCGGCCCAGGTGGTGATCGGCATCGAAACAGACCGAGGTCCGTGGGTTCAGGCGCTGATCGCCACCGGCTACCAGATCTATGCGATCAACCCGCTGCAGGTGGCCCGCTACCGCGAACGGCACGGCGTGTCCGGGGCCAAGAGCGACGCCGGTGACGAGCGTGCCTGCCGCCGTGACGTGCCGGCCAAGGCCGAAAAGCTACAGGTTGCGTTGCGCACCCACCAGCTGGGGCAGCCGCCCGTGGTGGCCGCAGCTTACGCGGCCACCGTCCGTGTCCAGATCGCGATCCTGACCACCCTGCAGACGCAGATCAAGACAATGGAGAAGCAGGTCGAGGCGCATTTTGCTAGCTGGCGGGGAATGCCGGTGGAGTGCTGTCGCTGTCAGGCAACGGCGCCTTGGCGTGGCCCGCGGCGTCATCGGTCCTGGTGGAGGTGTAGACGTGCTGGAGCAGGTCGCGGGCGATCTCGCGGCCTCCCCAGCCGAACGCGATGCCGAACGCGAGCGCGAGTCCGCTGAACACGATGAGCAGGGTGTTCGCGGTGAGTTGGACGGCGATGCCGAGCACGGTGAGCGCCGTGAACGCGGCATACACGATGATCGTGGCGCGTCCGATCTTGGCGAGGAGTTCACTGCTGGTGGAGCCGCGGATCAGCGCCGCGACGAAGTTCGCGAGCACCGCGGCGAGGAACAGGATCGCGATGGCCGCGAAGATGCGCGGGATGTAGCCGATCATCTCGTTGAGGAACCCGGAGATCTGCGGCACGCCCAACGCGGACGCGAACATGGTGAAGGTGATGATGAAAGCGAACCAGAAGGCCACCTTCCCGAGCGTGCCCGACGGCGTCAGGTCGGTGCCGGTCCGGCGGAGGAACGATGTGACGCCGGCGCTGTCCATGACCCGGTCGAACCCGACCTTCGACAGCATCCGCGCCACCACCGCGCCGAGGACCTTGGCGACGAGATAGCCGACGATGAGTACGACGACCGCACCAACCAACCGCGGAACGTAGTTCAGGAAGGTGCCGAACGCGTCCTGCAACGGCTTGACGAAGTTCATCTCTCCAACCCCTTTCCGGCTTGCGCGAGTTTGTTGCCGGAAGGACGCCGGCCGACGCGGGAAAGTCGCGTGCTTTTCTTGCGACTTTCGGCCAGTTCCGTGCGTCCTCCGTCTGCGGCAACGATCGAAGGCCGTTGCGGGACTGGGACCTAGCGGGAGGGACAGCGCCGACCGGCGTGGCATGGCGGAGGAACCTGATGCGGAGCAGACGACCGTCAAGTCGGACGAGGTCGTCCGCGCGATGGTGGACCAGCACGGTTCGGCGGTCTACCGGCTGGCGGTGTCGATCGTCCGGGACCCCGCGCTCGCCGAGGACGTGGCCCAGGAGACGTTCATCAAGGCGTGGCGACATCGTGACACCTTTCGCGGTGCCGCGCCGGTACGGCACTGGCTGCTCCGCATCGCGCACAACGTCGCGGTTTCCACGCTCCGTGGTCTCCGCGAGGAAGCCCGCGACCCCAGTACCCTGCCGGGACGGCACGGTGACCTGGTGGAGTCGGTCGTGGCGAACCGGATGGCGGTGAAGGAGGCGTTGGCGCGGCTCGACCCGCTGAGCCGTTCGATCGTCGTTCTGCGGGAGATGGAGGGCCTCAACTACGCCGAGATCAGCGAGGTCCTCGGCGTCGCGCTGCCGACCGTGAAGACCCGCCTGTTCCGGGCCCGCGCCACGTTGCGGGCACTGACGGGGGAGGACGGACCATGAGCTGGGGCCACCCCTCCGACGAACGACTCGCCCGCTGGGCCGAGGACGGCACCGGCCAGCGAGCGGCGAGCCACGCTGTCGGGTGTCCGTTCTGCGAACGCCGGCTGGAAGCCATCACCGAACTCGCGCCGCACATCAGGGCACAGCTCGCCGCCACGTTGGAGCCGTCGAGCACCTTCGAGGAACGGCTGCAGGAACGCCTGAACCAGCGGCTGTTCGACCAGGAGACGCTCGCCGTCCTGACCGACCTGGTCGACGTCGGTCCGGAGACGGCTCGCCTCCTGCTGGGACTGGACGAAAGGGACGAAGACCATGGATGAACGAGCACTGTACGCGGCTGTCGCCGTGATCGGCGGTGTCGTCGTCGGTACCGTCGGCGGCGGTCTGACCCGACGACTCCTCCGCCACGGACCGCGCACTCAGAAGCTGCGCGTGGTCGCGGCACCCGCCGCGGCTTTCGTGTTCTGGGTCGCGCTGGCCACCGGCATCGCGATCGGCGTCGGCCTGCTGGCCCCCGACGCGCTCCGCCCCCTGCCCGGGCGGACCCTCGCCTATCTCCCCCGCGTCCTCGTCGCCGGGCTGCTGCTGATCACCGGCTACGCTGCGGCCGCCGCCACCGCCGTAGTCCTCAGCGGGGGCCTGGCCCGCGCTACCGGACGTACCCGGCGGGAGGCGGCCCTGAGCCTCCGCATCGCCGTCATGACCACGGTCACGCTGCTCGCCCTGAGCCAACTGGGGGTGGACACCACCATCCTCACCCTCGCCGCGGCCGCCCTGCTCTTTGCCGCTGCCCTCGCTGTGGCGCTACTCATCGGGCTCGGCGGACGCGACCTGGCACGGGAGATCGCCGCCGGCCGGTACCTCCGCCGCATCGTGCAACCGGGCGACCACATCACGACCGGCCAACTCACCGGACGGATCACCACTCTCCACCCCGCCACCACCGAGGTCGAAACCGACGGCGCCGAACTCCTCCACGTCCCCCACACCCACCTGCTGTCCCAGCCCATCCGCGTCCAGTCCGGACAGCGGCGGGCGGCGACACCGAAGGAACGACAAGCCGACGCATCGCGGTGACCTTCAACCGGCCGGAGACGTCGGTGGACATGTCGATGGGTGGTACCCGGTGGTCGGTGACCTGGCCGCAGACGGGATCCCCCGTCGCGACGACCTGCCGGAGTGCTGGGCTTCAGCAAGCAGGCCTACTACGCGTGCGAAGGCGGACCCAGTTCATTGACCTGCCGGACGGCCCGTAGTACCGGGGTGAGGGCTACGCGTTCGCCTCGGTGACGGGCTGCAGCGGTTGGGCCCTCCATGAGCCTCGTCGTCCGTAGCCACGGTCTCACCCGAAGTATTGTCCCGCCGGTGCGCCCTACATCGCCAACCGGTATGCCCATTCGCTACACGATGAGGGCGCCCCGTAACAGCTGACGTCTGTCCGACGCCGTCCAGATAGGACGGCCCGCCTCGGTCACGTCCTGCTGGACGGGACGTCGGCCCCACGATCCGTCCGGGCCCGATGCTCGCGGGCACCGGAGACCGACATGTCCAGGAAGTCCGACGCCCGATCGGTGGGGCTGGGATGACTTTGACCCCTTCCTTCAGGGCTCAGCTACAGCTTCGACCTCCTCACGGATCCGGCCGGGTAGAGCAAGTCGGCGCGGCGGCTGAGACGAGGACCACGCTTCCGGCCGAACCCTTTGGCAGACAGGGGTTTGGCGACGTTCAGGGCATCAACCCGAACGGGTCTCAATTTACAATCCATGGGACTGATGGGAAGATTGGGACTCATGTGAAACCTCGTCTAGCGGGACAGCCTGTGCAAACCACCCTGTTGGGCCCGCTCCGACCGTTCCCCGGCGTAGGCGCCTGGACGCCCGTGAAGCTGCCGCCGAGCTGTGCGGGAGACCTCGCGCTGAGTTTGCACCAGGGTGCACAGGGCGACCTAACAGCGGCGCCGGCGTGCATCTGCCTTTGATCGAGGTCAGCGGGTAATTCACGAGGGGGTCCTGGGGATGGACGGTTATTTCGCCAATGCGCGCCATGAGCGGCTGCGGGAGGAGGTCAGAGCTTTCGCGGAGGCCGAGGTGCGGCCCCGGGTACCGGAGATGGAGGCTTCCCGTGGTGTGGCGCACGAGCTTTCTCGGCTGATCGCCCGTCAGGGCTGGATCGGGGTCACGATAAGTCCCGAGTACGGTGGCATGGGCCTGGGGCATCTGGCGAAGACCATCATCATCGAGGAGTTGGCGCGGGTCAGCGGCGCGATGGGCGCGATGGTGCAGGCCTCGCAGCTCGGCGTGGCCAAGATCGTCCACTTCGGCAGTGATACCCAGAAGAAGACGTGGTTGCCGGCCATTTCCAACGGTGATTGCTTGCCTACCATCGCGGTCACGGAGCCGGAATCAGGTGGGCATGTCCTCGGGATGACGGCCAGCGCGGTACGCGACGGTGACGACTACATCCTCACGGGCCGGAAGGTTTTCGTCGGCAACAGCCACGTGGGTGACCTGCACGGTGTGGTGGTCCGGACCGGGCCGGGCTCCAAGGGTCTGTCGGCGTTCCTGGTGGAGTCGGACCGTCCAGGCTTTTCCCTGGGCCCGCACCAGCCGGCCATGGGTTTGCACGGCTTCAGTTTCGGGGAGCTGATCTTCGACAACTGCCGGGTTCCCGCGGCCAACATGCTTGGCGACGAGGGCGACGGGCTGGCGGTGGCCTACTCGTCCAGCGTTCTCTACGGGCGGCCCAACCTGACGGCGGTCTCGCTGGGCATCCACCAGGCCGTCATGGAGGAGTCGGTGGCGTTCGCTGCGGAGCGGCACCGCTATGGCAAGCCGCTTTATGAGTTGCCGTCGATCAAGTTGAAGATCGGGCAGATGCAGTCGCGGCTGATGACGGCGCGGCTGGCCGCGTACCACGCGGTGCATCTGCTTGACCAGGGGCAGCCTTGTGACGCGGAGCTGATGAACGCCAAACTCGTCAATGTCGAGTACGCGCTGGACTCGGCGCGTAACGCGATGGAGATGCAGGCAGCGAGCGGTCTGTTTACCGATCGGCCGCTGGAGCGGTACGTGCGCGACGCGTACCACATCTTCGCTCCGGCCGGAACATCCGACGTGCAGATGCTCCGGCTGGGCGAGGTGGCGTTGGGGCACTCGAAGGGTCAGTGGTCACAGCGGCTTGCCGCAGCTGTGACGGCGGCTGCGGGCTCGGGCTGATTACTGCCTGCGCCGGTCGCGCTGGTTGATCCGCTCCACCAGTTCTTGGGCGAGGGCCTTGATGGTGTCCAGTCCCGGTCGCCCCCAGGGGCGCGGTTCGGTGTCCACTACACAGATGGTGCCGAGCGTGGCGCCGGTGTGGTCGATCAGTGGCGCTCCCAGGTAGGAGCGGATACCGATCTCGTCGACCACCGGGTTGCCGGCGAATCTCGGGTAGTCGCAGACATCGTCGAGCACCAGTGCTTTGCGGCGGACGACGACGTGGGGGCAGTAGCCGTGGTCGCGGTCCATCACGCGGCCCGGCTCCCCGGCCGCGCCGTCCTGCGGGTTTGCTCCGGCCTGGTCTGCGGACGGGGTGTAGAGCCCGGCGAAGTACTGGCGTTCCTCGCTGATGAAGTTGACCATCGCATACGGGGCGCCGGTGACTTGCGCGAGCTTCTTGGCGAACTCGTCGAACTCGGGGTCTGGAGTCTCCCCGATGCCGAGTTCCCGCAGCCGCTGGACGCGTTGCGGGGCCTCGCGGTCTTCGGGAGTCATCAGCGGGTGTCGTCCGGTGTCGTTGGTCACGATGAGCTCCGTATCTTCAGGTTGCTGCTGGTTCAGGGTTGGCGGGAGATGCGAGTGCCCAGCAGGTGCTGGATCAGTGCGACCAGTACGGCGGTCGCGGATCGGCTCTGTCGGGCGTCGCAGAGCACGATCGGGACGTGGGGTTTGAGGTCGAGGGCGGAGCGGACCTCGTCCGGCTCGTAGCGGAAGGATCCGTCGAACTGGTTGACCGCGACGAGGAAGCCGATCTGGCGGGATTCGAAGAAGTCCACCGCGGCGAAGCAGTCCTGCAGCCGGCGGGTGTCGGCGAGGACTACCGCGCCGAGGACGCCGTTGCACAGTTCGTCCCACATGAACCAGAAGCGCTCCTGGCCTGGGGTGCCGAAGATGTAGAGGACGTAGCGGGGGTCGATGGTGATGCGGCCGAAGTCCATCGCCACGGTGGTGGTGGACTTTTGTTCCACCCCGGTCAGGCTGTCGGTCCCGGCGCTGGCGGCGGTCAGGAGTTCCTCCGTGGTCAACGGCTCGATCTCGCTGACCGCGCCGACGAAGGTCGTCTTTCCGACGCCGAAGCCGCCGGCGATCAAGATTTTGAGCGCAGCGGGGAACAGCTCAGAGTCGCCGTCGTAGGCCATCGAGAATTGCCTCCAGGACAGAGATGTCGGTGGGATCGACGGCGGGGCCGGGTGCTCGTGCGGCCACGGCGCCGCAGCCGACGAGGTCCGACAGCAGCACCTTGGTGATGGTCGCCGGCAGTTTCATGCGCGCGGCGACCTCCGCAACGGTGGTCGGAGTGGCACACAGGTTGAGCGCCCGGGCGTGATCCGGCTCCAGGGCGGTGCGGGGCAGCCGGCCGGTGGCGCCCACCATGGACAGCAGATCCAGTTTGATCGTTGGCAGGGTCCGCCCGTTGCTGACCGCGTACAGGGGTACGAGCCGCCCTGCCTCATCGTCGAACCAGGTTTCGTCATGCGGCTCGACCATGCTCTCACCGGGGCGTGCTCGGCACGCCTACGGCCGGGCGTGGAGCTGTCGCCAGGTACGGCCGGACACTCTTGACCAGCTGTGACATCTCGTAGCCCAGCACCCCGGCGTCTGCGCCACGGGCCGCCAGCACGGCGAGCACCGCGTTGGAGCCGGCCGCCGAGACGAACAGCAGGGTTTCGTCGAGTTCCGCTACCACCTGTCGGACGTGTTCGTCGCCGGCGAACCGGTTGCCGGCGCTTCGGGCGAGCGAGAAGAGTCCGGAGGCGATCGCGGCCAGGTGGTCCGCGCCGTCGGAGTCCAGACCGTGTACGGCCTTTTTCAATCCGTCGGAGGACAGCAGTAACGCACTGAGGGTGTGGGGGACTCGTTGTACCAGGCCTGCCAGCAGCCAGCCGAGGTCAGGGGCCTGGCCCGGGGCGACGTCGCTTGGCATGATGATGAGATCCTCCTGGGAGTTGGGGCGCTTGGTCAGCTGAAGCGGTCAGTTACGGTCGCGTGGGGCCGCTGTCCTCGTCAGCCGCGCTCTCCGCACGGGTGACTCCCTGCATGAACGAGGCCACCAGGCCAGGGTCGTGTTCGACGGGCGGTTCGTCCGCGCGCGTGGCCGGAACGTTCTGCAGCTGGGGTGCCAGATGCTTCTGTGCCTGGCGCCGTGGCAGTTGCGGACGGATGTCATGCGCGGGCTCAGGGCCCGCGTGGGCAGCCGGCCCGAAGGTGGGTGGCGCGGGCGCGGCAGGCGTCGCCGGTGTCTGCCGCGGCTCCCGCCCGCCCGGCTGGCCGAGGCTGCCAGGGCGGTCGTTGTGGCCGTTGCTGAACCTTGGCACCTCGGTGTGAGGTGGTGGGGCAGAACGCGCGGCCTGCGGGGCGGCGGCAGCGACCGCCGGTGGGGCTTGGCCAGGCAACCCCGCTGCCGTCTCCCGACGCGCCGGCTGGCTCGCCTGGTGTGCCAGCACCTGGGGCCGCGATGCGTGCTCCCGTTCCTCTCCGCCGAGCAGCGCGTGTGGCAGGACGACAACGGCCTGGATGCCGCCGTAGATGTTGTTCTGCAGCCGCACGGCGATGCCGTGCCGGCGTGCGATGGCCGACACCACGAACAGCCCGATCCGGCCGTCGCTGAGCAGCTCCGCGATGTTGACCCCTTCCGGGTCGGCGAGAACTCCGTTCACCCGGTCCTGGTCGTCCAACGCCATTCCCAGGCCGCGGTCCTCGACCTCCACCGCTAGGCCGGCGACGACGGCGCGGGCGCGCAACATGACCTGCGTGTGTGGTGGTGAGAAGTTGGTCGCGTTCTCGACAAGTTCCGCGACCAGGTGGATGACGTCGGCGACGGCGTGGCCGCGCAGGGTGCCCTCGACCGGGGGGATGAGCTTGACCCGAGAGTACTGCTCGACCTCGGCGATCGCCGAGCGCAGCACCTCGGTCATGGCCACCGGCCTGCGCCACTGTCGGCGCGACACCGCGCCACCGAGCACGGCGAGGTTCTCGGCGTGGCGGCGCACCCGGGTGGCCAGGTGGTCGACCTGGAAGAGGCCCTTGAGTAGGTAGGGGTCTTCGACCTCGTTCTCCAGCTCGTCGAGTAGCTGAATCTCCCGATGGACCAGGGACTGCAACCGGCGGGAAAGGTTGACGAAGATCTCGACCGGCTGGTCGGCCCGGCGGCGGGACCCCATGGCCGACGCCTGCAGGACGGCTGTTTGGGCGGCGTGGTGGGTCTGGTAGAGATCGTGTTCCAGCGGCCCGAAGACGTCGCCTACGACGGGCGGGAAGTTCGGGGCCTGCAGGGCCGGCCGTTCACCCCGGTGCATCTGCTCGAGCAGCCGGCGCACCTCCATGCGGCCCCATGCCGCCGATGAGCGCATCGTGTCGACTCTTCGCTGGATCGAGACGGCGAGCACGGCCGTGCGGTTCGCCGCGACCAGCAACACGGCGGCACCGACGGCGGCCGCGACGCCCAGGACGGCGACAGTCGCGGCGGACAGGGAGTCGCTGGACACGGCGAGCACATACGCCACCACAGCCACCGCGAGCAAAGCCACGACAGTGGCGGGCAGCATCGAAAGCCACAGCAGGCTGGTCCGTAGCCCGCCATCAGCCTGTGGCCGGTGTGCCGCGGGAGCGGCGTCTCGTCCTGCGTCACTTTGCAGCACGCGTGCATCAGATGGGAAGAGGTCAGACATCAACACCCTCGATACAGGGAAAACTGGCCGCAACGCGTGACATAGCGGCTCACTCTACATTGCACAGACCAAACCAGATATTAGAGAAGTTCGCTCAATCATGGGCGACCACACCCGCAGCCTCAACCCCCACCACCACGCCGGTGCACCGCCGCCGGTCAATATGCACAGGTCAGAGCCGCTTCGAGGGAGAGGCTATTCCGCCACTACGTGACCGAATTTCGGTCATCCGGCGCGCCAACTACGGCGACGCGGAGCGCCAGGCGATCACGTCGGTGGCGACCGGGCCGCCACACGTGCAGCCAGCAGATATCGCGCTGCCGTAACGGTGGATGGCCGGCCTGCACTGATCCACACGACGCGGCCGGATGCCCGGCGACTTCGCCGGCCGGCGGGACGGCGGGCCCTGCACCGACTTGCGGTCCCGTCCGGCCTCCGCCAGGTCTGACCTGCAACCGCGAACCTGAACGCTGCCGGAGGCGCAATGACCGCTGGATCAACTGCCACACCGCGCCAACTGAGAGGAGCCCACCCGTGCCCCCGGCCGCCGGGGTGACTCGAAGGTCAGTAGCGGTGACAGGACGAGGAGACTTCCCGTTCATCACGTAAAGGCGATTCTTCTGTGTGCCAGCAGAGGAAGACTCGTGAAGCACTGCCTTCCACTGGCCACGGCTCCCACCTCGGCCTCCGTCGGCATGTTGCGTTTCCGGTGGTGGCGGCGATACCCGAGCAGTGGGACGCCACCCAGGATATCGATCTGGACCGATGACACCTCGCTGGGTGAGTCCCTGCCCCCACGTGCCGGCAACCGCCGGCTGCACCCCTCGAGGATCCGATGAACCTGAAACGCTATCGAGTACCGGTCGCGATCATCGCCGCGATCGCCGCCGTCAGCGCGGCCGGCATCTTCGCGCTCACGGTCAATTCCTCCGCGTACGAGGCAAGCTGCGCGCCCGGCTTCCGTCCGGTCACCGACCTGGCCAACGAGGTACGGGCCGAGATGAGCCGCGAGGAGGCCGCCGCTGAGCCGGATGACGACGAGGACTACGCCGAGTTCGGCGACGACTTCAAGCGGGAGATGCTGCGTGAGTTCCCCGCGTTGGCCTCGATACCAGCCAACGAGTGGAGCTCCCACTGCATGCGGGTGAAGTCGCCGGTCGCGCTGGCTCAGGCGAGGCCGTCGAACGGACGGACCTCGACCTTGCCCCGGCACGCCTTGGACCCCTCGGCCGCGAGCTTGAGCGCCACGTCGAGGTCGGGTGCGTCAATGACCCAGAAGCCCCCGAGGGCCTCCTTGGTTTCGAGGTAGGGGCCGTCGGTGATCACCGGCGTGTCGCCCTGGCCGTCCACGACGGTCGCCGTCAGCGCCGGCGCAAGCCCACCGGCGAAGACCCAGTAGCCTTCGGCGTGCAGCTTGTCATTGAAGGCGCCGGTCGCGGCGAACGCCTCCTCCATCTCCTCCTTGGAGCCGTAGTTGCCGAACTCGTCCATCTCGGCGGGGCCGTGCACGGCCAGCAGGTAGTGCGTCATCCCACTTCTCCTCAGTTCCGGCGGTCCCGATGACCGCCTTCCACCTCACCACGAACGGCGTCCTGCCGATACGACAACCCGCCCCGGAAACCTCGCGATCGTGTTCTTCGTCGGCCAACCGAACGTCCCGCGCCAAGCACAGGACGTTCGTGTGCTCAGCCGCGCCTTCGTGTAGGGCGTACCCGACGGGACTGGCTGCGCCGGCGTCACGGCCGGGTCCGGCGCCGGCCCGTCCCGGCGCTGCGTCACCGCGCAGCCATCCGTAGAACTTTTTTCTCGCGACCTGTCGAATCCGGGCCCGCCCGTTCGTGGAGGGGGTGTGAGCGGGTCGCACCGGGCGACCTGCCGAGGAAACGGAGCCCGACATGTCCACCACCACCCAGGTCCCCACCCGCATGACCCCCAGCACGCCGGCCCCGACTGCCGAGCGACAGCCGGTGTGGAAGCACGGCGTCGCCGCAGCCGTCGTCGCCTCGGTCACCACGACCGTCCTCGCGGCAGTCGCGTCGGCCGCCGGGATCTCGTTCGCCGACAGCACCGGCGCGAGCATCCCGATCGCCGGGTTCACGCAGCTGACGCTGCTCTTCTCGCTCGCCGGCGTCGGCATCGCCGCCGTCATGGCGCGCAAGGCACGCCGGCCGCGGCGCACGTTCGTGCGGACAACGGTCGCGCTGACCGCGCTGTCCGTCGTCCCGGACCTCACGTTCGGATTCGACGCCGGCTCCGCAGCCACCCTGATCACGCTGCACATCGTCGCCGCCGCGATCGTGGTGCCGACCCTGGCGGGGCGGCTCGCCCCCACACGCTGACCCGGTTCGAACCGTGCCACTGCCCTTCGCCAGGTCGATGTCTTCAGTCCATCCCGCTCAGAGACAACCGCGGCTGCGCTGGTGAAAGACGCAGACGACATGACGGAAGGGCAGATGGCCGCGTTCGCACGAGGGGCTCACGGCGTATTCAAGACCGGTCCCCGTGCCGCAGAGCGAGTAGTAGTGCTCGAGCCCAGCTGAGTGCGCCGTGCCGAGTCCGATGGCGAGGACTACCTGCGGACGCAGATCGCGCACCGATTAGGTTTCCGCGCCGTGCCCGTCTGTACGTGTGAGATCGACCTACGGGAGGCTGGCACGATGCGGAAACTGATCTTCGGTATGAACCTGAGCCTGGACGGCTACATCGCCGCGCCCGGCGACGACCTCGGCTGGAGCGTACCGTGCGACGAGCTGTTCCAGTGGTGGTCCGACCGGGTGGGGGCGACCAGCCTGGCGCTGTACGGGCGCAGACTGTGGGAGACGATGAGCTCCCACTGGCCGACCGCCGACCAGCAGCCCGGCGCCACACCGGCGCAGATCGAGTTCGCCCGTCGCTGGCGGGACATGCCGAAGGTGGTGTTCTCCTCGACGATCAGCACGGTGGACTGGAATACCCGCTTGGTCACCGGGGACGCGGTCACCGAGATCACCCGGCTCAAGGCCGAGGACGGCGGCCCCATGGATATCGTCGGCGCCACACTTGCCGCAGCGGCCATGCGGGCCGGCCTGATCGACGAGTACGTGCTGGTTACCGCACCGGCCTTGCTGGGCGGCGGCACGCCGTTCTTCACGGCCCTGGACAGCTGGGTGAACCTGAACCTGGTGGAGACGCGGACGTTTCCCGGCGGCGTGGTACTGACCCGATACGAGACGAGGCGATGAGCACGGGCCATTTCCTGGGCTCGTGAGGCCAGGACGAAATCCTTCCTGGCGTGCTCACCGTGCCCCTCGACCTTGAGGGAACTTTCCCGGCCCTTCCTTGCGTTCCGAGTGAGCTGTTGACCGACTTGCTGGAGATGAGGGCGACGGCGTCGTTGATCGTGACGATGTTCTTCCGGCATGAAGATGCCCCGCCGGCAACGCCGGCGGGGCGGTGGTGTTCGCGTTGTCGCGTGGTGTTCAGGCAGTTGGGGTGCTCATTCCGCGGTGACTTCGGTGACAGCGTGCGCTGGACTTGTCGACGATGGGACATGTGTGATCACAGTGTCGGTGGCAGGTCCAGCCATGGTTTGTCGGCGGCGTCGAATCCGGTGAGCTCGGCGATCTTCCCGTCGACGATGTGCAGGACCGCGATGGCGAAGAGCCGGTACTCGGGGTCGTCGGGGTTGCGCAGGTACAGCGCGGCGGCAGGCATGCGGTTGACCGTCGTGGTGATACCGCGCCAGTCGTCGTGGCCGCGCTGGAAGAGCCCACCGGAGAGCCAGCCGTTGACCGCGTCCTTGGCCGTCGTGGTCACGGTGCCCGGATCGGGCAGCATCGCGAAGCGTAGGTCGTCGCGCAGCAGGGACATCAGCCTGTCGAGGTCGTTGCGCTCATGGGCCTCGATGTACGACTTCACCACGCCGCGCTCGTCATTCGACAGCTCGTGGATGGCGGGGCTCCGCCAGTTGAGGCGGCGGTCGGGCAGCTGCTCGCGCATCGTCACACGGGCCCGCTGCAGTGCGCTGGTCACTGATGCGACGGTCAGCTCGAGGGCTTCGGCGGCTGTCGACGCCGGCCAGCCGAGGACGTCGCGCAGGATGAACACCGCCCGCTGCCGCGGCGGCAGGTGCTGGACGGCGACAATGAACGCCAGCTCGATCGTCTCCCGCGCCACCACCGATTCCTGTGGGTCCTCGGGGAGCATCCGGTCGGGGTACGGCTGCAGGTACAGCACCTCGGAGTCGGGGTCCGGCAGCTCGGACGGTACGGGTGTGCGGTCGTCGCGCTTCCTCAGGAAGTCGAGGCAGGCGTTCGTCGCGATTCGGTACAGCCAGGTCCGCAGGGCCGCGTGGCCCTTGAACGACTCCCGCTTGTTCCACGCTCGCAGGAACGTCTCCTGCGTCATGTCCTGGGCGTCCTCGTAGTTCGCGAGCATCCGGTAGCAGTGCACCTGCAGCTCACGCCGGTGGCGCTCGGTCAGGAGCGCGAACCGCGCGGTATCGTCCGCGCGGACCGCCGCGATGAATGTGGCCTCGGCGGCGCCAAGCCGTCTGGCGTCGGTCATGTCGTTAATCCTTCCACCGGTGCGAGAGTGCTAACTGAACTGACGACGTGGCGGAGGATTTCTGATCGGCGAAGCCACGGACACCGGGCCGTTCGCCAGGCCGGATGGGTGGGGTCGATCCAGGGGAGGTGCTCCGGGGTCGGGAACGCCTTCGATGTCGAGGTGGGGCCAGCACGGCTAAGCGTTGCTTTCCGGCGCCTGCTGCTCAAGGGCCATCAGGGTCCGGAACTGGCTGAATCCTTCCGCACTCAGCCGGCTCGCTGCGACCTGATCATGACCAGGGCTGCTCTCTCCGCCAGCGCCAGTATCGGTACCCAACTGCGCAACGTCTCCCGGCTGACACCCAGATCGTCAGCGACCTGCCCGATCGTCACCCCCGGCCGAGACCGGTACAACGCGACCGCGTCAGCCTTGAACTCGGCGGGTAGTGCTTCATCACCAGCTGTGAAGACGGCGGTGGTTGTACCAGTCGACGTATTCCTTGCGCTGTTGTCACGCTTCACACCGCTGACCACCGACGAGGAGATACGCGTTGCTCGGCCGATGCTCGCTGTCGCCCTGAACCTGCTCCGCGAAGGGCCGTCGCTGCCAGAGCCGCGGTTCGGTCCTAGCTTGCAGGAGCGGCTGGCGTACCAGCTCGATCACTGGGATTGCCGTGAGGCAAGGTCCGGATACCGGTAGGTCGCCAGCGCCGAAGGCTGGGCCCTCACGGAAGCCGAAGAGGACGGGTGGGGTCCGCTCACCATCCGCAGTCCAGGCGGCATCGAGTTTCCCTTCCTGCAGTGGAAAACGTTTATGAACGACGTCGTGGCTGCATACCACGCGACCGTCGAGCCCGCCTGGCGGTCGCTGCCCGCTCTCCGAGCCGATGCCTCCACCGGAGAATACAGTAGCCGTGATTCGAGACATGACGGGAGTGCGGGGATGAGCCTCGATATCTCAGTGTGGATACCGGACGACGACGCCTACGCCGGTCGGGAGGTTGTCGTGGATCCGCCGGGCACCAGCACTGGAGTAGGAGCTGAAAGCTTTCGTTATGAGCTGTGGGGCTCCGCAGCCGCACGACATCTCGGCGCGACGTCCCTGCCGCAACTCGCTGACATCACGGTCGAGAACCGTGGGAATCTCCAGGTCCCGCCCGGCCAGCTCGACGCCTTCGAGCAGGAGTGCGTACTCCTGGCAGAGAACGTCGAGCAACTATCCGCCGCGACTGGATACGATGCGGATCGTATTCTCCATTACCTGACCAATATGCGGCACGCTGTGGAGCGCGCCAAGGCGGTACGCCGCGGCATCATCATCTGGTAGCGGCATCAGGGACGGCCGGCTGGGCGGCAGCGCCCACCCCGATTCCGCACATAAAGGAGTCCGCTCATCGGCTACGCGCTCATCGCGGCAGACCAGGGTGGCTGACCTTGGCCGGTGGGTGTTCATCCAAACCGTGCCTGCCGGCCCCATAGTGGCTCGCCGAAAGGTCTGTCCTAGTCCTGAGCGAAAATCGAGTTTATGTATGTGCCACGGCATGCCTTGAGCGCGTTGAGGACGTCCGATATTCGACCTTGGATGCGCGCGTTGGGTATTGGCGTGAAGTCGCTGAGGGATGCCCCAACGGAGGCGAAGTCCGACGGGTCGAAGCAGTACTGGCCGAGGAGACTCCATCCCGCTTGTACCTCGACAACGACACCGTCCGGCGAGGAGGCCCGAAGCCAACCGGTGCACTGGTCGGAGAAATTGTATGGAAGCATCACTGCGCCGCCGGCCGGTGACAACCCTTCTAGAAGGGTCACCCACTGGTCCAACATGGCACCAGGTCCTCGATACAGGCTGCCGAAGCCAAAAGAGGGGCTGTCGGGCTCCGAGAACTCATGGCGGCTGGTGCCTAGCTTGAGAACGTAGCCCCGCCATCGCGCCTCGTCAGGCTCGACCGAGAAGACAATGTGCGGCCCTGGATCGGCGGACATAAGTGCCCTCTCGCTAGAAGCGTGCCTCGATTCCCGCAGCGTGCCGCTTCAAACAGGATCGGTCAAGCCTTTTGTTAGCTAGCGAGCATTCAACACGTCTAAGTGATGTACTGTCATCGGCAGATCCGGATGCGGAGCGGTTCGCCGAAGTGGCGTGCGCCTGTTACTACCGATTGGGGGCTGCGGGCGCAGGACCCGGGGGTAATGGCCCCATGCACTGACTGCGGCACGACCGTCGCCTACCTATCGGGTGTAGGCGTGAAGGCGGCTAGCGGGTGGAGTTGGCCGGTCATGGCGGCGAGGGCGGCGGCGACGGCCTGCAGGTCAGCCTTGATATAGGTGGTGGTGGCGGGTCCGCAGCGGTCGGTGTGGCGGGCGTAGGCGCGGGCCACTCCGTAGCCGAAGTGGCGTTCCACCCAGGTGAGGGTGGTGTGGCGCAGCCAGTGGGTGGAGATGCCCTGGGCGGCGACCCAGGGTAGGCGTTCGCCGATGCGTTTCCAGAGGTGGTCGTAGCGGCGGCTGCCGATCGGCCGGCCAGCCCCATGGCCGCCATGTCGCAATCCGACGAACTGCTGGACGACGAACGCTTCGCCCAGGCGGCTGCGGTGCTCGAGTGGTGATCGGCTCCCCGCAAGCGCCGCGCTCGGCGCTGAGAGTCCCCCGCGTGCTGGGCTGCGTTCACGGCGAGCGGCATTCTCGTCATCGGCGGTGACTTCCGGCCCGCGACGCCCAGCCGTCGCCCACCGCGATGGGGCTCGTGCGACAACCAGCGGCGGCGATGATCGTCCGGTCACGCCCACCTCAGACGCGCTGCGATCGGATGGTCACCGCACTCCCCTCTCCACCTCTTTCTCGATCGTTCGCATCACGCTCGTCAGCACCGATGCGTAGGACGGATCGGTGGCGTAGCCGGCCGCGGCGACTGCCCGGGCGAACGCGTAGGGGTCGCCGACGTGACCAAACGCTGGCGCATACCGCTTGTGGCGCCGGAGGAACGCGCCGTGCGCGGAAAACGCCTCGGCTGGCGAGGGGTATGCGCGGAACCAGTCCTTGACGACGTAGTCGTACCTCCCGTCGGGCCGGGGTGTCACCGAGATGATCTCGGGGAAGACGGCGTTGGGGTGGCGGAGCACCTCTTTCGTACGAAGGAGTTGTCGGGTCGATTCCGGATCGCTCGCCTTGGCCTTGATGCCGAAGAAGTTGTTCCGCGGTGCGTGTCTTCCCCACCCGGACTCGAGGGCGGCCTGGCCGAGCGTGACCAACCACGGGACGCCCGTCTCGTCCTGGCTGCGTTTGGCGTGCGGCAGGTGCTCCCGTACGAAGGTCGCGACGTGTGACCCGCCCGCCGGAGCCGGCGCCGGTGTTCCGTTCAGTCCCGGTACCGGGCCGGCGAAGAGGGTGCTGGGGTGCAGCGCACCCTCCCAGCTGAGATCGACGTGAATGTGGTCGGTGTGCTTGTTCTGGCCGGGGTACGGTCGCCAGCCCTCGGCTCGCCGTCCCCAGTACCAGATCCTCCCGTTCCAGATGATCACCGCGACCTGTAGTTCGACGGCGTTGGCGACGAGCCATGCCACGTAGGCGTCGGCCTGCGCCCGTTGGCCTGGATCGCCGGCCCGGGCGTAGAGGTCGGCCGATCTGCCTTCGCCGTGCAGGGAGGGTTTACCGGACGCCATCAGCCGACAGTTGAAGGTGCCGGCCTTGCGCCCCGTCAGCTGTCGCCACTGGTCGGCGATCGCGCGCGCACCGAGCTGTTCCCCCTTGGCACACTTGCTGAACTTGCCCAGTGTGACCCGGCCGGCGGCACGCTCGGGGGTCCTGGTGGTGTTCGTCGCGGGAGTTGGTGACGTCGGCGGGCTCGGGGTCGGCGTGGGCCGGGTTGGCCTGGCTCGCCCTGTCCGGTAGGCGTCGATTTCGGCGAGCGCCCGTCGGTCCGCGTCCTTGCTCAGGTACGTCCACCGGGTCCAACGTCCCCGCACGTCGATGTGGGCGAAGGATCCGCCTATGCCGACCCCGATTCGGTCACCGCAGGCGTCGATCGCTGCCTTGGCGATCTCCATGCCGGTCATGTCGGCGATGCTGATGTCTGCGGCCTGGCCGCTGCAGTGCCGGCTGTGGGTGGGTGTCTTGCCGCGTCCGCGGTACACCTCGACGTTGTGCGCCCAGGAGCGGTATCCGGAGGTGATGCGTATCGGCTTGCCGACGCGGTCGCGGATGGCCTGCAGGCAGCGGACGAGTTCCGCCGAGATTCTGGCCTTGTCCGCGGTTCGCCCGCCGCTGCTGACGAGTTCGCCGACGGTGAAGTTCGCCGAGAGCCGCTGCGCCCGTACGGCAGGGCCGGTGTCATACAGTGGCAGACTGGTGCCGTTCGGGTCCCAGTGCTCCTCGTCGGGCCCGGTGGGACCGGACACGGTTGTGAGTACCAGGCCGGACGGGAACGCCTCGTGCTGGCCCGGCCGGAACTCGCCGGCGACTTCCCGGTCCCGTTGCCACTCTTCCGTCTCGACCTCGCCGGACTCCTCGTCCGAGGGCATGACGTCGGCCGTCGGGCCCTCGTCGGCGCCGCCGTAGCGTTCCTCGAAGAGGAGTTCGTCCTGTTCACTCTCGACGTCTTCGAAGCGCCACCCCGTCGAGCCGAAGTACTCTTCGTCCTCTGCTTCGTTCTGGGTGCGGGGAGCGGATGTGTCCGGCAGTCGCGCGGCGGGGTCGGCGAGCAGGCGCCAGCCGTACCGCTGTGGGATGTCGTTGTGCCCGACGCGGGTGCGCTCCACCCGGAACGTGTCCGGCGCCGATCCACGGATCGCGCGGTGCACCTGTTCGCTGTGCGCGGCGGTGCCTTCGCCTGCGCGGTAGATGACGCGCAACGACCCGGAGCCGCGTGCGATGCGCCGCCGGGCCCACTCGATCAGTGGCGCGGGATTGGTGTAAAGCGCATCGAAGGTGACGACCTCATCCGGGTCGGTGTGCTTCAGGATCGCCATCAGCGGGGCGCCACCGCCGGAGTGTGCCGTCAGGATGAGGCGTCCCGTCGTCACGCTGGCACCGGTCTCCGCCGTGAAGCGGGCGAGAGCGTCGTTGATGAGGGCCTGGATCGCGCCCGGCTTCGTCAGTGCGCGGAAGGAGTAGCCCATGCCGGAGCGCCCGCCGAAGTAGTGGCCGCGCGGCAGCACCATGACGGTAGGCGACGTCCGTCCTGGTGAGCCCGAACCAGCGGGGTCCTGGAAGTCGAGGCCGCTGATCGGTTCCTTGTCGCGAACCAGGTTCATCGCGCGGCCTCGGCTCGAGTACCCGTGCAGGTGGACCACCACGTCGACGGTCGACGGCTCGGTCATCGCGTTCCACTTCACGATCAGGTCGGGCGGTTTGCCGACGTGCGCGGCGAGCATCGGGTGCCGCTCCACCACGAGGCGTCCGGGGAGCACCTGGACCGTGAGGGTCGACTCCTCGGCCGGGGTGTCCTCGGTGAGGGGACCAGTCTGCTCAGCCGCGATGTCCGCCAACTCCGGCTCGGGGCCGTAGTCGGCCAACTCCGGCTCGGGGCCGTAGTCGGCCAACTCCGGCTCGGGGCCGTAGTCGGCCAACTCCGGCTCGGGGCGGTAGTCCACCGGCTCGGGCGTGAGGTCGGCCAGGTCCGGCTCCAGAGCGTGATCCTCCGATTCGAGTTCGGAGACCGGCTCCACCGTCGGGCTGTGGCCGGCCGACTCCGGCTCCGCGGACGCGTACTCCTCCCGCTCGTCAATGCGCGCGAACACGTCGTTTCGCAGCGGCCACCGGCCGGCCTGCTCGCCCTCTGGGGGCTGCACGAGGGGGGCGAACACCGTCGATTCCGCCGCCGTGTCCATCTCCGCCTCCGATCACGGCCGGTGCGCGGCGCTCGCGCCGTTCGCGTTTGGGCCAAGCGGTGCTGGGACCGCCGGATTGAACCGTGGCGTGGAGGAGGTGGGCGTCGGGAGCCGGGTCGGCTGTGCCTGGGGCGCCCCACCTGCGGAACGACTCGTCGTGACCGCCGAGTCCTTGATCCGGTCCCCCGTGGCCGACTGCCACAGGTCGATGATCCGGTTCATCGTCGCCCGGATGGGCGGGTTCGGCGTGCCGAACGAGCGGTAGAGCAGTTCGGCGTTCGCTGGGGCGCTGAACTGGTCGAGCTCGATGAACCACAGCACCGGCGACAGCAGGTCGGCCAGCTCGAACAGTTCACGGGCGTGCCGCGGCGGCACGATGCCGACTCGGGTGCCGATCGCCGCCAACCGGTCGGCGGGATTGCCGCCGGTGCCCCCGGCGCCGGCACTCAGGTCTTCCACCACCGCCGTGTCGAACTCGACCGTCAGGTGGAACCAGCTCAGCATCGCGCCGTAGGCGAACTCCTCGCGCGCCAGGAGCCCGCCGCGCCGCCGCAGACGCAGCAGCTCGCCGATCGTCTGGCAGAGGTAGCCGACGTAGTTCGGGTCCGTGGGATTGGCCCCGACCTGGTTGCGATCGTTCTCGATGCCGACCCACACCTGGCGCAGCAGGTCGGTCCACAACTCGATGAAGCGCAGGTTGGCGCCCGGTCCGGTGTCCTGCTTCCAGGGCTGTCCCTGGATCGGGCCACGCGGCGGGTGCGGCAGGTCGCAGCCGAACATCCGCCAGTACGCGTTGCGCCGGTTCACCTCGGCGTCCGGCCGGAGCTGGCTGGTGAGCCCGCCGACGTGGAACAGCGGCGGGTCACGGAAGAAGAGTTCCTCGGTGGCCCGCACCCAGGCCACGGTCGCTACGGAGGGAGTCGGCAAGGTCTCGCCGACCACGTACCGCCGAACGACCTCCGCCATGATCTGGAGGATGCCGGTGCTCTCGACCAGGTACGGGTAGATCATGTGTTCCCAGGGCAGCGGTCCAAGGTCGACCCCGAGCGCCGGAGGCCCCGCGAAGGCGGGCTGGGTGGTTGCGGGCGACGTCGGCCGCACACCCGATCGCAGACCGACGTCACGGAGATTGTCGGGCAGCTTGAGACGGTCGATGACGGCCGGGTCCCCGAGGGCCTTGGGCGTCGCGGATGCCTGGGGCCAGGACGCGACGCCGCCGCCGGCCCAGATCTCCTCCAGCCAGCGGCTGAGCTGTATCGGATGAATCGCGAACGTGGTGGCCGGGTCCGGGGCCAGCCCGCCCTTCAGGGTCGGATCACTGATCAACTGGGCCAACGTGCGGAACATGTCGATGACCTTTCGCTTTACTTGATGGGCCCGGCGCCCGCAGCGGGCACGCGACGGACGAGGGCGAAGGCGAGCGGCCGGTGCCCTTCGTCGTCGAACTGGATGGTGCGGACCTCCCCCGGCTTGAGCAGCTGGGGTGGCTGACCCGTCAGCGCGGACGCCGCCACCGCTCGTTGCTTGCCGTCGGCCAGGAACAGGGTGATGTGCTCGGTACCGAACGGCAGCCCGTCGACGAAGACCAGCCGCGGTGTGTCGTCGGGATGCAGCTCCACCTGCCGCAACGCCAGGTCCGTCTCACCCCGGCGGCCCATGTTGCCGAGGGCGTTGCGCAGCGCCCGGAAGCGCAGCTCGATGCCGGCCTGCCCGATGCCCATGCCCCCCAGCGGTGCGCGCTCCCGGTCCGACACCAGCGCGGCGAGCGCTTCGGCCTGCCGCTCCTCGATCTTGGCGATCTTCGTGAGAATCTCCGCCAGTTGGTTGTTCTGATTGGTGGTCATGGTCGTCCCCCCCTGTTTTTATGCGGCTGGCGCCTGCTCGCTGCCAATCCGGCGTAGCCAGTTCTCCACGTCGGTGCCGGGTGTGCCGGCGGTGACGCCGCGCAGGACGATCCAGCCGAGAACCCGCATCGGCTCGATCCGCTGCAGGTAGCGCGAGGTGTAGAGCGACGGGCCGGCGCGCTGCGCCAGCCGTTCCAGCTCGGCGGGCGCCACCCGCCGCGGATCGAGAACCGTCGCGAGCGGCACGCCGCCGAAGGCACGCATCGCCGTCCGGGTGCAGGCGTCCACCAGCGCGGGCAGGCGGGGCAGGGTGGCGGCGGCGACCGCGGCGGCGTCGTGCGGTGCCCGCTCCAGCGGGTGGCGCGCCAACCACGCCGCTCCCAGACCGTCCCACGGGCCGGGCCCGAACCACGACCGGCACAGCGCGACGTTGAAGAGCACGCGCAGCCAGGCAAACGGATGCGGATCGCCGAACGGCATCCGGAACACCGCGCGGGTCTCACCGTCGACGACCGTGGCGAGCGAGGGTACGGGTGCGTAGCCGAGCAGCGCGAACGCGTACACGTCGGCCGCCACCTCGCCGGCCCAGCCCCGCCAGGTCTCGGCAGCCAGCGCGGAGAACGGCGCGAGTGTGTCGTGCAGGGCTGCACCGAGCTCGGCCGTCCAGCCGGTCAGGTGAGCGACCTGATGGCCGGTCTCGTGCATGAGGGACGTCGGTCGCCACAGGTTGTGGCGGGTGATCTTGACAGCTGCCACGGGTGAGAGGGAGGCGTCCCACAGCCGGGCACCGGCCCGCAGGATCGACGCACCGATCCCCTTGTCCAGATAGGTCAGCACGGGCGGGACGTCGATACCGACCGGGCGGAGGCCCCGCTCCATGCTGTCGACGGCGAGCGCGTCGAGCCCGCGCAGGATCCCGGCGATCCGCGGGTTGGTGCGGGTGTTCACGGCGTCGCCGAAGAAGTCGATGACCGTCTCCGCCCGGAGGTAGTCACGCCGCAGCCGCAGCAGGGCAGCCCGCACCCGGTCGAGGTCGGCGGGGTCGGTGGCGGCGGCGAGACTGGCTACCAACTGGTCGGCCTGGGCGGTGACACGCGCCGCGACCGCCCGCAGGCTGCCCCGCACCCCGAGCCCGAGGTACGACTCCAGCGCCCCCCACGCGGCGGGGGCGGCGACGGTGTCGAGCTCGGCGAGTGCGGCGGCCGCGCGCCGCCAGTGTCGCAACTCCACAGCGAGCGTGGCGCGATCCTCGGCGGTGGCCGGACCCACCTGCGGGTCCACCACCAGGGCACCGTCAGCCACGACCCTGCCTCCCGGGCTGCACGCCGACCTGCGCTGGCGGAAGGTCCGCGGCCAGGGTCTGCCGGGAGAGCCCAGTGACCGTGAGGGTGATCGTCACGCCGTCGGCCGGGTCGCTCACCGCCGACGCCAACTGCGCGGCGTTCTTGTTCAGGAAGTTCGACAGCCCGGCGGTGAGCGCGGCGACCACCCGGTCAGCCGCGACGCGGGCTTGGCCCGGATCGGCGATCAGCGACCGCTTGAGCAGCCGGGCGGCCAGCACGGCGGGCAGTGCCCGGCGGTACTGACCCTGCAGGGCGAGCAGGACCGACGGCAGGTCACGCTGTCCGGCCGAGGCCGCCCCGGCCAGCCGGGTGAGGATCTGCTGTGCCTGCCGCTCGGACAGGCGTAGCAGGACGCGCAGCTGCCCGGAGGCGTCGAGGCGGACGAGCATCCGCCGGTACCGCCGCGACCGGGGCGGCAACCCGGGCACCCTGACCCGGAAGAATCGGTCGCCCGCCTGCGGTCGCGGCCGGCCCGCCTCCGTTCCGCCCGCCGATCGCGCCCGGCCGAGCGCCGGCTCGCCGACCAGCAGTCCGGCGATCTGGGGGGTGAGGTACTCGTACTCGCCGCTGTCCGGCGACCGCGCGCCGGCGGCCTCGTCCTGGGTGAAATGGCCGAGATGAGTGCCCGGTAGCGCCTCGTAGAGATGTACCTCGGCCTGCACTGGCCAGCGCTCGACGCCCCGGTCGAGCAGGTGGGTCTCCAGGGTGCCGCCGTCCGACCACGGCACGCAGCGGGCGAGCTGGCGACTGACCGGCACCAGGAAGGTTCGGGTGTACCGCCGGAACCGGAAGCGGGGTCGCGCCGCCCTCGGCATCAGCACCCACACGCCGCCTTCGCCCGCGGTCTCCCGCTCGGGCAGGTCCGCACGCAGCAGCCGGTCGGGCAGGTACGCTGCAGCCGCCTCGGCGAACGCCTGCTGCAGCGCGCCGTCGAGCTGAAGCTGGTCCTCGAAGGCGGCGGGGGGCAGTTCGAGCAACCGCAGGACGGTGCCCTCGACAGTCGACGCGAGGGCCTCACCGGCCAGCGCCTGCTCCTGGTCGGGCGCGACCTCGAAGCCCAGCATCCGCAGCCCCACATCGACGATCGGCTGCGAGATCGCCCGCGCCGCGTCTGCACCGATGATCCCTTTGATCAGGTCGGCGACTCGGTCGGCGATAAAGCGGACGACCTTGTCCCGCCCGATGATGGAGATGCCAAGTTTGATCAGCGGCTGGACCGCCAGCACCGCGGGGATGAACTGTTCGATCTCGGCGGACGGTCGAGTGCCAGCCGGCAGGTCGGTGAGCTGCCGCGCCAGGCGCGTCCGGGCCTCGTCGAGGTCAGCGAGCCGATCCCTGCCCCCGCCGTCGGGCCCGGTCTCCCACTCGGCCGTCTCGACCATCTCGTCGAACGTGTCCGGTGCGAGCAGCAGGCTGGTGAGCTGCAGGTCCAACTCCTCGGACAGCCCGCTGACCAGGTCGGCGCCGGACGCCGCTTCGCGCTCCCCCAGCCCCAGCTTCCCGGCGAGCGCCTTCGCGATCGATTGGACCGACGGCGGCAGCTTGTTCAGGGCGGCCCCGAGCACCCGCTGCAACAGCGGCCGGACCAGAGCCTTCAGCTTGTCGAGCAGCGGCCCGATCGGCAGGATCCGCCCGACGGCGGCGACACCCTTCTTCGCCAGGTTGACCGCACCCTTGACCACCTGTTTCGCCTTCTGCAGCAGGCCGCCGAGGAACTGGTCGAACCCCTCCGACCCGAGCGATGCCGCCTCGCCAGCCGAGGCGAGGAAGGACTCCAAGTCGCCACCGCTCATCGCGTGAACGTCGGTGCTGCGCACGCTCTCCGCGAGACCGCCGATGGCCCGCTCGGAGGCCTCCGCCAATGGCTCGAGCCACTCCTGCAACGCAGTCCACGACTCCGCCTCCGGCGGCGCGGCGGACCACGCCGCCTGTTGCGCCACGTGCCGTGCCGCCGCCTCGTCGACGAGCTGCTCCAGCGCCTCGGCGAAGTCCTCGTCCCGCAACGTCTCCAGCAGCTCCGCCGCCGTCTCCTCCGTGCGGTCGCGCAACTCGCCGGTCAACCCGGCGCCGAAGGGCGACTCCAGCAAACCCACGTCCGCCGACGCCGCCGCCGGGTGGGCCGCAGCGACCGTATGGACGCCCGCGAAAGGCGAGTAGTGCCCGACCGCATCGGCGGTCCCGGCGTACGTTCCGCCCAGCACGCTCATTCCGGCCCCCCCTGACTCTCAGCAACGGGGACGAGCGTGCCCGGCCGGCGTATGCCGGAGCGTCAACGCCGCGTATCCGTCGGCGTTCGGGTGCCCGGCGGGCACTGGGCAAAGGCCACCAATCAGCACTGATGGGCGAGCGGTCCGTCGTGCTCGTTACATTTCCTTGCTCCCGACACGAACGCCGGACGAGCATGTTTCGTAGGTTCGGGCACCTGTTGAGGAGGCCCTCAATGCCGGTGATCCACCGCAAAAAACCCGCCACGGAATCTCGTTCCTCGGCCTGCGTGTCACTGCTCGGCGGCTTCGACCTGCGGGTTGGGGGCGCCCCCGTCGCCCTGCCGATACAGGCCTGCCGGGTGCTCGCATACCTCGCGCTGGACTGCACGAATCGACCGAACAGCGCGCGCAATCAAGTGGCCGAGCGGCTCTGGTCCGATGTGTCGGCCGACCGTGCGTACGCGAGCCTTCGCACTGCACTGTGGCGGATCCGCCAGTGCCACCCCCAGTTGATCCAGGTCGAGCGCGACCGGTTGCGCCTGCACGACCTGGTAGACGTGGACGTCAACCACAGCCGCGGCCAGGCGCTGCGGCTGCTGTCCGACGATCCTGACCTGCGGCCGGCCGACGCCCAGGTTGCCGCCCTGATCGCGGAGCTACTGCCGGACTGGGACGAACACTGGCTGGTCATGGAACGGGAACGGCTCCGCCAGCTTCAGCTGCGCGCCCTGGAGGCGCTCGCACGCCGCCTGTGCACGCTTCGCCGATACCCGGAGGCGATCGACGTCGCTTTCCTGGTGATCGCCGCCGAGCCGCTGCGCGAGTCCGCGCACCAAGCGTTGATCGACGTCTACCTTGCCGAAGGCAACGCCGCACAGGCTCACCGGCAGTTCGACCGGTACGCGACGATGTTGCACGCCGAACTCGGCCTTACGCCGACCGAGTCGTTGATCGCCCGGGTCGGCGGGCGGCCCTCCGGCGACCCGCGACCGGGCTATCTCCCGCACCGGCGGCCGGCGATACCACTGCCTCCTCGGGCGTCCACAACTCCCGCCTTTGAATGGGGCGCTAGTCCTCCCGATCGGGTTGCGAGGCGCGCGACCCTTTTCGTGCCTGAGAGTCCCCATGGCTTCGTGTCCCGGACGGAACATCTTTGACATCCTCCCGGCCCTGAAGGGGCCGGGATTCCCACGGTTGCCCGTGAGGTTTCCTGTTTCATTGCCGACTGCCTTTCCGGGAGGATTTTCCCTTGAGGTCTTCTGCCAGCTCCGCAGGCGTTTTACCTCTCCGCCAGCCCGGCGGCGAGGATGTTCTTGGCAGCGTTGATGTCCCGGTCGTGCTCGGCCTTGCAGCCCGGGCACGTCCAGGAGCGGTCGTTGAGTTCGAGGGTGGTGTTGATCCGCCCGCACGCGGAGCAGGTTTTGGACGTGGGCAGCCACCGGTTGATGGGGATCACCTGGCGCCCGTACCACTGGGCTTTGTACTCCAGCATGCTGCGGAACTGGCCCCAGCCTGCGTCGGAGATGACGCGGGCCAGGCGGCGGTTGCGGAGCATGTTGCGCACGCTGAGGTCTTCGATCGCGACCGTTTGAGTCTCACGGACGAGTCGGGTGGTCAGCTTGTGCAGGTTGTCGCGCCGCCGGTCGGCGATACGGGCATGGATCCGGGCCACTCTGAGCCGGGCTTTGGCCCGGTTCGCGGAGCCCTTCTGTTTGCGGGCCAGGTTCTGCTGCGCCTTGGCGAGCTTGCGCCGGTCGGTCTGCCCGTACCGCGGGTTGGCCACCTTGCCGTGCTCGTCGCTGATTCCGGGGATCGGGTGGGACAGGGTGAGCAGACTGGTGATGCCCGCGTCCACACCGACCACGGCCGCGACCGGCGGCAGCGTCTTCACCGTCGGGTCCTCGATCAGGATGGATACGAACCAGCGGCCGGCGGCGTCCCGGGACACCGTGACCGTCGAGGGTTCCGCCCCTTCGGGCAGGGGCCGCGACCACACGATGTCCAGCGGGGTGTTCATCTTGGCCAGGGTGAGCTGACCGTCACGCCACCGGAACGCGGAGCGGGTGTATTCCGCCGACGCCCGCGACTTGCGCTTGGACTTGAACCTCGGATACCGGGCCCGCTTGTCCCAGAACGCCACGAACCCCGCCTGCAGATGCCGCAGCGTCTGCTGCAACGGCACCGAGGACACCTCGTTCAGGAACGCCAACTCCTGCGTGCGTTTCCACTCGGTCAGCCACCCCGAGGACTGCGCGTACGTGGTGCGCCGGCGGTCCACCGCCCACGCCCGAGTGCGTGCTTCCAGCGCCCGGTTGTACACCAGACGCACGCACCCGAAGGTGCGGCCCAGCTGTTCGGCCTGTTCAGGGGACGGGTAGAAGCGGTACTTGTACGCCCGCTTCACCACATCCCCCACGCCTCACATTTTACCGTCCATGTAAGACACTCATCGCAAGGGAGGGGCGGCGTTTCCTCCCGGCCGTAAACGGCCGGGTTTCCACGCCGCAAATCCGATGAGAAGCCACTCACTGCAGGCCCGCGGATGCTCACCCCGGGTCGCCGAAGTAGCCTTCCTGCTCGCCGAGCAGCAGCGGCACGTCATAGACCGACAGGTCCGGTCGGGCCCGCGCGTAGCGCACGCGGTGGCGCCATCGTCCGTGTTCGAACGCCACGTCGGCGTCGATCTCCGCTACCACGCTGGGTTCCACCTGCACGTACGGCAGCGGCTCTGGCCGGTCCAACTGGCCGGACCAGGATGCCGGCAGTGGATTCGGCCACGGGTGTGCGACCGCGCCGCGGCGCGGCATGCGTGGCGGTGAGAGCTGTTCGGCCAGCGCCGTCCGCTGATCGGTGGTCAAGGGGTGGGAGCGGCCGGTGTAGCGCAGCCGTTTCCGCCGGTCGAGTCGGCCGAGCAGCAGGGTCTCCGGTCTGCTGATGCTGCCGGTAACCCCGCCGACGATGGCCTCCGTGACGATGCGGGTACGGAACTTCGACCAGCCGCGGCGGCCGGGCTCGTACCGGCCGGCCAGGCGTTTGCTGACCACGCCCTCGATCCCCACGGCGACGGTCCAGTTCAGCAGCCAGTCCGACACCTCCCGCATGTCGGCTGTCTGCGGGGTCACGGTGAGCTGCGCCGGGGCGCCGGCGAGCAGCCGCTCCAGCCGGGCCCGCCGCTGCGCCAGTGGCAGGTTCAGGAGCACCCGGCCGCCGACGTCGGCGAGCAGATCGAACAGCACGTAATGGGCAGGGCACTCGCGCGCCACGCGCAGCACATCGCGGCCGGCCGTGACACGTCGCTGCAGCTGCGCGAAGTTGGTCCGGCCGCGCTCCCACACGATCAGCTCACCGTCGAGCACCACACCGGGCGGGATGGCCGCCCGGATCGCCCGGGTGATGTCCGGGAAGTAGGTCGTCAGATTCCGGCCGGCCCGCGACTGCACATACACCCCATCCACCTCGCGGAAAGCGATCGCCCGCCACCCATCCCACTTCGGCTCGTGCACCAGACCCCGACCCTCCGGCACCGCATCAACCGGTGTGGCGAGCATCGGCGCAACCGGTCGACGTAGTACCGGTTCCGCCGCACCCGCCCGCTCTCGGCCGGAACTCACCTCGAGCCCTGCCCATGAGCCCCGCTCATCTCCGCCCCCTACGTCATGGTGGGAGGGAATCGGCTCGCCTCGGGTGGAGATCCGCGACAACGAATGCCGCAGTGGTCACAGCATCGCCATCGCCGGACCATCCAACGAAGGAGGATGCGCTCCCCCTGTACAAGCACGTCGGACCAATCTGCGCGGACGATCGGGCTACCTACCACCGCTGTCACCTCGAAGGAGGCAGCGCTCGGACGGCCTGATGATGGGGTCCAGGCAGCGCTCGCTCTTGGGGCCCGTTCGACATACGCGGCGACAACCGACTGGTCGCGGAGGGTGTTAGCACATTCGGTCATGATCAGGGCGTTTCCACAGCGGCGAAGATTTCCCACAGCAAGCGATTCCGGGCTGGCGAGCGACGAGCGCCGAAGGCGAACCTGATCCGGTCGGCGAGGTCACCGCTCCGCTGCTGGTCACGGCCGCGTGCCGGTGGAGCAGCCCCGGCCGCAGGCCAGCGATGACCGGTCCCCGCAGCGAACAGTTGCGGGGACCGCGCCCTCCCACGCGCCCATCCGGGTCCGACGGCAGAGTCTCGTACGCCGCGCCACGCCTTCGCCAAGCACGTACCGTCGGAGCGTGGACGTGCTACTACGCGGCGGGCCCGGTAACGGCCAGGTGGTGCCCGGCCGCGGGGAAACCGTCGTGTGGCAGGCCTGCCTGTACGAGATCACCACCGAGCACGGCCACCGGAACGGCCGCGATCTACGGGTCTACCGGCACCGCGCCGACTGCTGCGAGCCATACGGACGAGGCGCCGAAGACCGCTGCGAATGAGCCCGCCGGCCGCGGTGCACGCCGACTGGCTCGCATCACCCCACACCGCCAGTTGATCGAACGTGCGTCCTCGAGGGCCAGAATGACGATCATTGGTACACGACCCGCAGCTCACGGCCCTGCGGTGGCCGACTCGGTGTAATACACACGTATTTCCGGATCTCGTGGTAGAGCAGATGCGAGGCGAGCGGGCAGCGCGGGCTGGCCTGGATCGGCCCGCGATAGCGGCTGGGAGGCGAGGGCGCCGAGTGCCGCATGGACGACCACGAGCACAACCAAGTGGCAAGTGCTGGGTCCATGATGCGTGGCGTCGTGGACGGCGCCGATGGTGGTCGGCCCGAGCGCGGCGAGATGGAGGGCAGCCACGGCGGCAGGGCTGTACAGGCCGGTCTCGCTGATGAGTCGCGCAACGAGTTGCCGGTCGAGACCAGTCGCACGACGCCTGTCCGAAGGCCGAGCGGGCGGCTTCGAGAAGCTGCCCGCTCGGGTCCTACACGTGAATCTTGAATCGTGGCGTCAGGCGCGGCCCAGAATGAGCCGGCCGCAACGGTCGCCGATCATCATCGACGGGGCGTTGGTGTTGCCCGACGTGATGCTGGGCATGATCGCGGCGCTGGCCAGCCGCAGGCCGGTGACGCCGCGCACGCGCAGCTGGGGATCCACGACGGCGTGCGCGTCGGTGCCCATCCGGCAGGTGCCCACCGGGTGGAAATCGGCCTGGGAGTAGGTACGCACCGCTTGGATCAGCTCCTTCCTGGTGCGGACATCCCGGCCGGGGATGGCGCCGGCGTCGTCGGTCACCCAGTCGCGCAGTCTCTTTGAGTTGATCAGTTCAAGGGCCAGCTTGTAGCCCTCGAGCTGCGTCTCGAGATCTTCCCTGGTCCGCAGGAAATTCGGCTGGATGATCGGCGGGACGGCGGGATCGGCCGACCGCAGCTTGACATACCCTCGGCTGGTCGGGTGCAGGTTTATCACCCCGATCGATGTCGAGTTTCCGGGATAGGGCGGATACCCGTCGCGTGTGTAATAGACCTGGAACTGGTACGCGGGCGTCCCTGGCACTCGTCCCCTGCCGGTGAAGACGTTGACGTCCATCGCGGTAAGGTGCGACGCGGGCTCGGGTGCGCGGAGCGTTTTCAACGCCACGGAGATCAGGTGGTCGTGCAGGTTGGCTCCGACGCCGGGCACGTCGGCGACAACCGGGATGCCGAGTGGTTTCAGATCGCACGCCGCACCGATGCCGGACAGCTGAAGCAGGCGAGGGGTGTTGACCGTGCCCGTGCTGACGATGACCTCCCGGTCGGCCCGGACCGTGAACTGGCGACCCCCCGCGTTGATGACGACACCGTCGATCGCTTTCCGGCGATCGAACGTCAGCCGCGCAACCTCCGCATCCGTCATGATCGTCAGGCGCGGGTCGGTGAGGTACGGGATCAGGAACGAGGTGAACGCATCCTGGCGAATCTTGTCCACCACGTTGAGCTGCGTGTAAGCGACACCGAACTGGGTGGCGCCGTTGTAGTCGGGGTTGAACCTGTAGCCGACGTCGACGGCCGCGTTCACCCAGGCTTGGGAAAGCAGGTTGCGCTGCGTCAGCTCACTCGACGGCCTGATGGGTCCGGTCAGCGCATCCAGCGACGGTCGCACGCTCGCGTAGTCCCAGCCGAGGGCGCCCTGGGCGGCCCAGCTGTCGTAGTCAGCCGGATTGCCCCGAACCCACACCATCCCGTTCACCGAACTGCTGCCGCCCTCGAGCTTCCCGCACACGAACGACTGCGGCTGGTTCAGCAGCTCCTGCTGCGGCACCGACTGGTATGGCCAGATGAGCCTCGATCCCGGCCAGGTGAGCGTGCCCGACTTCGTGAAGTCCCGGACGTCCGGCAGGTCGTTCGTGCCACCGGCCTCGATCAGCAGCACACTCGCCCTGGAGTCCGCCAGCAGTCGCGCGGCCAGCGTGCACCCGGCCGAGCCCGCTCCCACGATGACGTAGTCGTAGCGGCGAGATGCCGCGCCTGCCGTTCCCGTGGTCGAGGCGAGTCCGACCGACACCGCCGACACACCGAACACCTTTAGCAGGGTGCGTCGAGTGAGACTTCCGTCCTGCACCCGGCGAGCGAGTTCGTCCGGATCTTGCCAGGTGTTTTGATCTGTCCTGGACATCAGCGTCCTCTCAAGCTGGAGGGATACGTCTCAGATGGCCGCCGGTGACTTCAGCGGCGGAACATCATGATTAACACTATGGCGAACGTATTCATGGATCAGGTCTCATGTGGAGTGTGTCGGGATTTCCGGTAGCAGGTAATGGGGGTGTGTACGCCTAACGGCTCATCGACCTCTCAAGGGAGAGACGCCAAATGACGACCGAGACCACCGAGGGGCAGCCGGTTGTGGAGCAGCTCATCGAGCGGCTCTGGGGCTTCGTGGAGGTCGACCTACCGCGACTATCCGAGCGTCAATACAACAGGGAAAGGAGCTGACCGGTGACCGGTATCGAGGCTTCATTCGCCGTTAAAAGGGAGATGATCGACCCGTTAGGGACGGTCGATCAGCTCGCCGGCGTGCAGGGTCGCGGCGAGCAGCTCGGGGTTGCCGGTGCGGTCGTACGACTCGGCGGCCGTGTCGGCGAACTTCAGGACGTGCTCGTCGCCGTGCTCGGCTGCCCGCTGGAGCGCGTCCTCGCGGGTCAGCTCGGGATAGCGCCGGACGATCTCCGCGAACGGGGCCGGCTGGGCCGGGGCGTACATCGCGACGAGCGCCACCACGGCCGCCCACGCCGCCGTCAGGCTCGGCAGCCACTGCTCGGTCGGAAGGACCGGGAGCACGTGCCGCACGGCGTTGGGCGCGGTAGCGGCGTGGACCAGCAGGACCGGCGAGCCGTGGCCGAGCCCGAGGTATGCCTTAGCGGCGCTGTCGACGAGCGACTCCAGCCGTGCCGGGACCTCGTCGGCGGATGCGGCGGGTTCCAGCGCGCGTAGGCTCTCGGTCCAGCCGGGGCTGTGCTCGAGCCGGTCGAGCCGGTGGGCGATGAAGCCGCTCTGGTCCGTGAGCCGGGTGACCGCTGGCAGGGCCTGTTGCGGTGTGCGGGTGCCCTCCGGGGCGACCACCCCGGCGAGCTCGCGGTAACGCGCCGCCCAGAACGCCAGCCCGTGGGCCAGCTCGTCGAGGGTCTGGTGGGCCGGGGCGCGAGTGGTGCCGCGCAGTGTACGCACCGCGTGACTGACCCGGATCACGCCGTGGGTCGAACCGGCCACGATCCCTGGCAGCAGCCGCGGCCACCACTCGACGAGCACCTCCGGCCACGGGCGCTCGGTCAGCTCGTGCCGGAAGTACGCGGTCCAGTCGGGCAGCCGTCGCGCCTGGCCCAGCGCCATGCCCCACTCGCCGGGTTGAATGGCCCCGTTCATGCTGGGCAGCTCCGCCAGTCGGCGTACGTAGCGGTCGAGCCAGCCCTCGACGTCGATGTCGAGCCCTCGCCGGACCATGACCTCCACGGCCATCGGGCCGTGGTTGGTCATCCCGTGGTTACCCTCCTCGTCGCCGCCGAACTCAGGCCCGTACGCATGCAGCCGTTCGTACGCTGCGGGCAGTGCCTCTGTCATCGATGCGCGGTTCATGGCGGCCACCTCAGTGGATGACGTCGTAGACGAGCTTGGTGATGCCGTTGGCGTACGTCTCGGACTCGACCACCTTCAGCATCTGCTTCTCCTTGTCGGTGTTGCTGAACATCCGCTTGCCGGCCCCGAGCAGCACCGGGAAGACCAGCAGGTGGTAGCGGTCGATCAGGCCGGCGTCGGAGAGGTTGCGGGCGAGGGTGGCGCTGCCGTGGATGATGATCGGGCCGCCGTCGGTCTCCTTGACCTTCGCGACGTCGTCGAGGGAGCGCAGGATCGTGATGTCGCCCCAGTTGTCGACGAGGGCGTTCTCGCCGAGGGTGGTCGAGACGACGTACTTCGGCAGTTCCTTGAGGGCGGCGAAGTCCTCCATGTCCGGCCACACCGGCGAGAACACCTCGTAGCTGGTGCGGCCGAACATCAGCGCGGTGGCCTCCTCGGTCTCCCGGCCCTTGAGCTCGTACGCCTCCGGCAGGAACTCGATGTCCTTGTAGGTCCAGCCGCCGCTGCGGTGGGCCTCGGAGCGGCTGCCGCCGCCCGGAGAGTCGACGACGCCGTCCAGCGAGACGAAGGCGGTGTAGATCAGCGTGCGCATCTTCGATGTCCTAACCGTGGTTCGAGTGGATGGGTCCAGTCTTCGATGGCGTCACCCGCACGGCCACGATTAGGCTCAGGCCTAATCGGAAGGGGCAGCCGCGTGATCCACCTGCACATCACGGCAGCCGACCTGGCCAGCGTACGCTTCGCCACCTCGCCCCTCATGGAGACCATCGCCAGCCTGCGCACGCTGGCCGCCGGCAGACAGGGGCGGCACCTGCACCGTCCCTGGATCGATCGGTTCGCTGAGCGAGCGGGCCGGCTACGCAAGCGCGACCTGGACCTGCTGCGGGCGCTGGTGCGTCCGCAGGGCTACATCCCCGACTTCCTGGTGCCGCCGCCGGCTCGCCGGTCCTCGACCTTCGCGGACGCGCTCGCGCAGGTGACCGACGCCGATCCGGAGATCGTGGCGCAGGAGTTGGCGCACCTGGCGGCCCACCGGGTCGCCCAGCACGGACCCGGCGGGGAAGGGCGGCGAGCCCTGCTCCAGGGGCTGCTGCACCGGCCCGATGCGGGCATCAGCCCGATCACCGAGGCGCTCGAGGCGTACCACCGGATCGCGATCGCCCCGGACTGGCCACGGATCGACGCATTACTCAACCACGACATCGCCTACCGACTCGATGCCCTGGCCGACGGCGGCGTCGACCGGATGATGAGCGGCCTGCACCCGTCGGTCACGTTCGCCGACCAGACGCTGAAGATCGTCAAATACTACGAGGGCCACGCCGACTGCGGCGGGCGCGGCCTGCTCCTCGTGCCGTGCGCCTTCGCCTGGCCGGACGTCCTGGTGCGGACCGCGCAGCCAGCATCCCCCAGCATCTCCTACTCCCCGCGCGGCCTCGGCCGGCTGTGGGAAAAGCACCCCGAGCAGACCGGCCCGGCGCTCGCCGACGTCCTCGGACAGACCCGGGCCGCCCTACTGGCCCAGCTCGATCTACCGATGTCGACCAGCCAGGCCGCCACCCAGATGGCGCTCTCCGCCCCGACGCTCAGCGTGCACCTCCAAGCGCTGCGCGCCGCCGGGCTGCTCACCTCACGCCGGGCAGGCCGACAGGTGCTCTACTCGCGAACCGAACTCGGCGACCGACTGCTCAGCGAAGCAGGCCGGCAGCCCAACGCCTGAGCTTTTCGTTTAACCTCCCGGACCGATAGCTGCTGATTCGCCGCGAGGGGTCTTTTCGGGGTCTCTCGGGCACGAGACAAAGATGCGGTGGAACCCGGCCGAGGAATGGATCTACTCGGGTCCCCTGGCACACGGACCCTTGGTCAAATGACGAGACCTTCACCCGCGTCCAAGCGCTGATCGCCACTGCGGAGAGGCGCACCGATGGGGGTCAGAAAGCCGCGAGCCAGCAAGCGCAACTATGTGCTGTCCCCGGTCGATGACCTTGGCGGGCGGGCGGCGCCGACGGACACCGGTCACATCGGTGCCGGCGGTCAGGGTGCGTACTGGGTGCGCAGTTTGCTGGTATCCCAGCCGGCGTGGTGAGCGCCGGCCTGGTAGGCGCTCTCCAGGAAGGCGAGGACCGTCGCGCGCGGGTCGGTGGTGGCGCGGGCGTCGTCGTAGGTCAGCAGCGCGAGGTGTGCGCCCCGGTTTTCGACCCAGCGGGCCCGCGCGGGTTGCAGCGGTTCCTCGGTGAGGCCGTCGGGCTCGGGCGCGGTGTAGGAGTAGAAGGCCGGTTCGGGGATGTTCTTGTCGCCGAACCAGAAGCCGGCGCTGATCACCTCGTGTGAGTACGCCTCCCGGGTCACCGGGTCGACGGTGTCCGGCTGCGGCACCTGCCGGCCGGAGAAGCGGGTGACCGCGATGTCGAAGGTGTGCCAGAAGTGGTGCACCGGGCTGGTCTTGGCGTTGCACCGGGCGGCGTACTCCTCCAGCACGAGCCCCACCTGGCTGAGTACCTGCCAGTACCGGTTGACCCAGTACGGGTCGTACGCGGCGTGCGTGGTGTCCTCGGCGAATGGGATGCTGTCGGGCAGATGGTAGGGCGTGGCCTGGATGTGGGCGCGGATGTCGAGGTGCGACAGCGCGGTGAACAGTCGCTCGTGGAACGCGGCGACGGACAGGCCGGGCAGCGGGAAGGAGGCCGTCTGGCCGGCCAGGGTGTTGATGGCCAGCCGGTGGTCGACGAAGTCGAAGTCGATGGCGAACACCAGGTCCCGGCCCATGGGCCGGGACGTGATGCCGCGGCCGGTGAGATGGAACGGCACGTGCCACCAGTGGTTACGGGGCGGTGCCTGGTTCAGCCGGATCTTGCCGACGATCTGTGTGAACCGGTGGACGGTTTCCTTCGAGTCTGCCCAGGCGGACAGCGGGATCGGCGGGAACAACTCGGTCATCCGGACTCCTCCGTGCCGTGCACCATTCTGGCCATCGTCGGCATCCTTCCCGATCCGCTGGCCACACGGGCGCAATCTCGCGTCTTCATGAAGCCTCGCCGTTGGGATCTGCGAGATTACCGGCAAGGTTCCCGCTGACGGCTACCCGGCCGGGCTGTCGCCGAGCACCCTCATACACGTTTGCTGTCAAGGCCCGGGACGGCGCCGGAAACACCTTCGCGGCGTCCAATGCGATAACGGCGTCGGCATTGTTACCGTCCGTTAGTTGCCGGAGACCCTGGTGCACACCTGATGAAGTCGAGGCGGTTCGACCCGATCGCTGCGCGGCGGGGTGCCGGAGCCGCTGTTGGCGGCGTCGACCGGGTCAGGTGGAGTCTGCCTGCGGCGTCGACCGTCCGGCTGACGGGACCTGGATCAGATCCGCGTAGTCTTCCGGGTGCCGGTGGACGAACTGCGCGACGAACGGGCATACCGGAAGCACGGAGAGCTGTTTGCGGCGTACGTTGTCGAGCGCGCTGCGGATCAGCGCGCTCGCCACGCCCTTGCCCTCGTATCCGTCGAAGGCCTGGGTGTGGGTGAAGACGACGGTGTCGTCGGCTGGCAGGTACTCGGCGATCGCCGCGAGTTGGCCGTCGACTCTGGCCTCGTACCGTCGACGCTCGGGTACGTCGGTGATGCTGACATCCACGTGCTGGTCTCCTTGGTCGCGGGTCGGGCGTTTCGTCGGCGAGCTGCCGGAGCCTGGTTTTCGTCCATTCAGCGGGGCGGTGGGAACACCGCGGTCGTCAGCTCTCGTCGGAGAGGGAGGCGTGCATCTCCCAGATGAGGATCTCCGCAGGGTCCACGGCGGTGACAAGCTGCCCGCCGGTGGCGGTGATGCGCACGGCGTCTCCGGTGGCCAGGGGCCCGGAACCTTCCAGCCGCACCGTGCCGCGGGGCACGAACAGGTGCAGGAAGGGTGCGTCGGGCAGTTGGACGCTCTGCCCGGGCTGTAGTCGAGCGGCGTGCAGCGCGGCGTACCGGTTCCTGATCCGGATCGCGGCCGACCCGTCGTGCTGGTCCATTCCTGAGGCCACCGTGAGGAGGCGGCCCGAGAGCAACTCGTCGCCGATCTCTAGTTGCTCGTAGCCGGGCGTGATGCCTGACTCGTCGGGGACGACCCACATCTGAACGAAGTGCACGTCCTCGTGGGGCCGGTCGGTCTCCAGCCGGTAGGCGTCGTTCTTCTCGCTGTGCAGGATGCCGCGGCCGGCGCTCATCCGCTGGGCCAGGCCCGGGTAGATGACCCCGCTGTGGCCCGTCGAGTCCTGGTGCACCAGCGAGCCCCGCAGCACCCAGGTGACGATCTCCATGTCCTGGTGCGGATGGGTCTCGAACCCCGTGCCCGGGCGGACGATGTCGTCGTTGTTGACCAGGAGCAGCCCGTGGTGGGTGTTGGTCGGGTCGTAGTGCCGGCCGAAGGAGAACGAGTGCTTGCTGTCCAGCCAGGCGATGTCGGTCTTGAATCGGTCGCCGGCGCGGCGGATGTCGGTGCGCGGGGTGAGCAACGTACTCATGTCGGCCTCTTTCGGATCGGGCGGCAGCTGGGTTCAGCGTTGGGCGCGGAACAGCCAGTGCTGCTGCTCGACGGCGGCGGTGATTCCGATCAGCAGGTCCTGTGAGATCGGGTCGGCGGCAGCGGTTTCGGTCACCGCCTGGCGCAGTGTGCGGATCAGGGCGAACAGGGCGTCGATCATGATCTCGACTGCGGTGCCCTCCTCGATGTCTCCGTGCTCGAGGGTGGGCAGCGCCGACTGGTCGGCCACCGTGGCGGCGCGGCCGTCCGGGTTGAAGCCGACGGCGACGGCCCGCTCGGCCACCTCGTCGGCGGACCGGCGGGCGAGGTCGGCGAGTTCGTCGAGCTGCAGGTGCAGGCTGCGGAAGTGCGGGCCGGTGAGGTTCCAGTGCGCCTGCTTGGCGAGCAGACCCAGATTGATCAGATCGGCCAGCGTCTGTTGCAGCGCCTCACCGGTGACCTTGCGGTCCGCCGAGTTCAGGATTCCGTCGATCACGGCCATGGCTTTTCTCCTGTCAGGTGGAGGGATGGGGTGATGCGGCGGGTCGGCCGGTCGGCACCGTTGCCGGGCCGGCCGTTGCCGCACGGTGTCAGGTCAGGCGGTGGTTCGCAGGATCGCCTCGCGGATCACCGCGGTGACGTCCTTCGGATGCGACAGCATCACCAGGTGCGATGAGTTGATCTCTGTCGTGGGCATCTCCGCCCGGTGGTAGCCGAACCTCTCCACCTCGGGGTTGATGGTGTGGTCGGCGCTGGCGACGACGCCCCAGCTGGGCACGTCCTTCCAGGCGGCAACGGGCGCGACCTCGGTGAACGCCGCCGCCGCCAGCGGACGTTGGGACACCGCGAGCACGGCGGCCCGGTCCGGGTCCACGTCGTGGGCGAAGATCTCCGCGAACCGTGTCACGTCAACGGAGACGTCGGTGCCCTCGCCGCCATCGGTGGTCGGGTACGGGGAGTAGACGAGCGCGCTCGCCAGTCCGGAGTCAGGGAAGCGGCCCTGCAGGTCAGCGAGGCTCTCCCCCTCGTCGAGTGCGTAGCCGGCCAGGTACACCAGCCCGACGACGTTCTCCTCGACTCCGGCGACCGTGATGACGGCGCCGCCGTAGGAGTGCCCGACCAGCAGCACCGGTCCGGGGATGCTCCGCACGACCGACGCGACGTACGCCGCGTCACCGGTGAGGCTGCGGTTGGGCACCGCGGGTGCGACCACGGGGATCCCGTCGGCGAGCAGCTGCGGGATCACTTCGGCGAAGCTGGACGCATCGGCGAACGCCCCGTGCACGAGCACCACGGTGGGTGCGCTGGCCCGGTTCATGAGGCGATGAAGTCGAGCAGGTAGCGGTTCACCAGCTCCGGGTGGGTCCAGGCGATGTTGTGGGGGCCGCCCGGGATCACCTCGTAGCGCAGATCGGAGATCAGTCCAGGCAGCCGGTTGGCGGTCGCCTCGATCGGCAGGATCCGGTCCGCGTCACCGTGGATCACCAGCGTCGGCACGTCGAGCTTGCCCAGGTCCCCGCGGAAGTCGGTCAGCCAGGTGTCGACGCAGGCGTGCGCGGCGTACGTGGAGGCGCCAAGGGCGACGACGAAGCTGTTCTGCCACGCCTCGTCGCTGATCCGGGAACCGCCCAGGACGTCGACGTTGTAGAAGTTGTCGAGGAAGTTCTTGAAGTACGCCGGCCGGTCGGCGATCACCGCCGCCTTGATGTCCTCGAACACCTGCTTGTCGACGCCGTCGGGGTTGTCGTCGGTCTTGAGCAGGAACGGCGGGATAGCTCCCATGAGCACCGCCTTGCGAACCCGCTGGGAGCCGTAGGTACCGAGGTAGCGGGTCACCTCACCGCTGCCCATGGAGAACCCGACCAGCACGACGTCGCGCAGGTCCAGGTGCTCGAGCAGGGTGTTCAGGTCAGCGGTAAAGGTGTCGTAGTCGTAGCCGGTGGTCGGCTGGCTGGACTTGCCGAAGCCCCGCCGGTCGTAGGTGATCACGCGGTATCCGGAGGCGAGCAGTTCCCGGGACTGCTTCTCCCAGGACGCCCCGTTGAGCGGGTAGCCGTGGATCAGGACAACCGGCTGTCCGGTTCCATGGTCCTCGTAGTAGATCTCGATGTCGCCGCTGTTCTCCTGGCCGACGGTGACGTAGGGCATGTGCTGCTCCTGCTGGTGAGAGGGGAACGCGGGTGGCTGCCAGCACGGCGGGTCCCGCCCCGCCGTCTTCGCCGCCGCCTCCAGCCAACCGGCCTGGCCGGGGGGAAACCACGAAGAAGACACGCAGAAGTGGTCTTCTGCGTGCGCAGGTGAGCGATGTCGCACCAGGTCGCCGTACCGGTCATCGGCCGCGCGCAGCGTGCCAGAATGAACCGGCGATACCGTCGCGGGAGGGCCCGATGCCGGAGGGAATGGCCTTCGGGCCGCTGTTGCGGAGGCTGCGCCTCGACGCCGACCTGACGTTGGAGCAGCTCGCCGCACGCTCCGGAGTGAGCGACCGCGCGATCAGCGACATGGAGCGAGGCGTCAGCCAGGGGCCCCAGGCCCGCACCGTGACGGCGATCGCCGACGCGTTACGGCTCGACCCGGAGAGCCGATCGGCGTTGACCGCCGCCGCCCGGGCGGGCCGCCGCCGTCAGCCTGCCACGCTCTCCCGGCAGCGCCGTCCCAGC
Organism: Micromonospora sp. NPDC047740; assembly: GCF_043204735.1. Lineage (NCBI taxonomy): Bacteria > Bacillati > Actinomycetota > Actinomycetes > Micromonosporales > Micromonosporaceae > Micromonospora > Micromonospora sp. NPDC047740. The sequence continues at coordinate 5,543 of NZ_JBIDCT010000019.1, read as the reverse complement.
GGTCTGCTCCACGGTCATCTGCCCGGCACCGGCGGCGACCCGGCAGCCGGTCAAACCGACCAGGCGGCACCGCTCGCGCCCACCACCGGAACACCGCCGGTACCGGCGCAACTCCCGGCGGACCTGCCCGTGTTCAGCGGCCGCCACCACGAGGTTGCCGAGGTGGTCGACCGGCTGACGTCGGCGGCGCAGGCCGCGGCGCCGCTGGTCAGCGTCGTCACCGGCATGGCGGGGATCGGCAAGACCACCCTGGCGGTGCACTGCGCGCATCGGGTCGCCCCGCTGTGCCCGGACGGCCAACTCTTCGCCAACCTGCGCGGCTTCGACCCGGCCGGCGCCGCCCGGACCGAGGATGTGCTGCGGGGATTCCTCGAAGCGCTGGGCGTGCCGTCCCGCCAGGTACCCGATGGAGTGGAAGCCCAGGCTGCCCTCTACCGCAGCCGGCTCGCCGGGCGGCGGATGCTGGTGCTGCTGGACAACGCCCGGGACACCGATCAGGTACGACCGCTGCTGCCCGGCTCAGCCGGCAGCCTGGTGATCGTCACCAGCCGCAGCCAGCTACCCGGCCTGGTCGCCACGCACGGTGCCCGCCCCACGCTACTCGACCTGCCGGACCACGACGACGCCCGCCAGGTGCTGGCCCGCCGGCTTGGTGCGGCCCGGGTCGCCGCAGAGCCCGCGGCCGTCGACGAGCTCATCGAGCGGTGCGCGCGGCTGCCACTGGCGCTGGCCATCGTCGCCGCCCGCGCCGCCACCCATCGCCAGTTTCCGCTCGCCGCGATCGCCGAGGAGCTGCGTCGTGCCACCGGCGGCCTCGCGGCGTTCACCGGTTCCGAGGCGGCCGTCGACGTGCGGTCGGTCTTCTCCTGGTCCTACGCGACGCTGGAGCCGGCCGCAGCACGACTGTTCCGGCTGCTCGCCCTGCACCCAAGCCCACCGGCCAGCGTCGAGGCCGCCGCCAGCCTGGCCGGCGTACCGGCCGAGGAGGTACGGCCCCTGCTGAACGACCTCACCGGCGCCCACCTGGTCGCCGAGCCCGCCTGCGGCCGCTACGCCTTCCACGACCTGCTGCGCGCATACGCCACCGAGCTGTGCCTCACCGTCGGGTCACCGGCGGACCGTCAGGCGGCACTCGGCCGGATGATCGACCACTACCTACACTCGGCGTACGCGGCGGACCGGCGGATCAGCCCAACCCGGCCACCGCTGCGCCTGCCCACCCCGGCGCCCGGGGTGACGGCGCGGGAGTTCCCGGACGAGGCCAGCGCCGTCGCCTGGCTCACCGCGGAACGGCCGACGCTGCTCGCCGCCCTCGACGCCGCCCACACCGGCGGTTCAGACGGCCAGGCCTGGCAACTGGCCTGGAGCCTGGAGCAGTACCTGGAACGGTGGGGCCACTGGACCGACTGGACGCGGACGTGGCAGACCGCGATGCGGGCCGCTCGCCGACTCGACGACCCGTACGCGCTGGCCCAGGCGCACCGTGGCCTCGGCCTGATCGCCCTGATCGCCGGCACCGCTGAGGAAGCCACGCCGCACCTCGTCGAGGCCACCGCGCTGTTCCAGCGGGTGGGTGACGTCGAGGGGCAGGCAATCGCGCAACGCGGGCTGTCCTTCGCGCAGGAACGGCAGGGACGACCCGAACTGGCGCTGCGCCACGCCGAACTGGCGCTGGAGCTCTACCGCTCGGCGGGTGATCACAGCGGGGAAGGCCTGGCGCTGAACTTGATCGCCCTACAGCGCACCCAGTTGGGCGACCACGATGCCGCGGTGCCCATCGTCGAACTGGCGATCGCCCTGCTCGCCGAGGTGGGCAACCGGCGGGGAGAGGCAGCGGCGTGGGACACCCTCGGCTCCGTCCGGAGCGCACTCGCGCAACCGGACCTGGCGGTGGCCGCCTACCGACGCGCAGCCGAGCTGCGCGAGCAGGTGGGAGATCGCTACCAGCAGGCGCAGACACTGGTACGGCTCGGCGGGGTGCACGCCGACACGGGAGACCGACAGGCCGCCCAGGACGTCTGGCGTAACGCGCTCGCGCTGCTGACTGAGATGCAACACCCGGAAGCCGAGACCGTCACCGGCCTGCTCGCGAAGGTCTCCTGAGCGTGGATGCGCCGCCGACGGTAGCGCCCTGCGGCCGACACGGTGGGGTTCCTCGCCTCGGACGACAGCCGTTGGATGACCGGGCAATCGGTGTGCCAGCTCGACGGGTGTCAACCATGAGCCGTCGCGGTCTCTGCGGCTCGGATCGGCAGCCTACCTTCTCGTAACCGACGGCCGCTGCGGCCGTTTTTGCCGCGACGGTCTCGGCGAGGATGGACAGTGCCGTTTCGGCGAGCGATGCACCACCGAGGTCGAGTCCCGCGGGCCCGACAAGTCGGTCAAGGCCTGGCTGGCTTGCCAGCCGTCCCATCCGCTGGGCATGAGTGGCTCGGCTGCCCAGGGCAGCCACATGTCCCGCATCTCCCGCCAGCGCCGCGCGAATGGCCCGGTCGTCTATCCGCGGATCGTGGCTGAGTGTCACGACAGCGTCTTGAGGTCCGAGCGGGTGCTCAGCCAGCCAGATGTCCGGCCATGCACGTTCTACCCGAGCTGTTGGCGGCATCGCACCCGCTGCGACATGGTCAGGCCGAGGGTCCACCACGACTACCGCCCAGTCCAACAGGTGCGCCATGTCTGCCATCACGGCGGCCAGGTCAGTAGCCCCGACGAGGAGAAGTCGCCGACGCGACGGCAATTGGTCGAAATAGGCATCGTCAGCGATGACGTCCTCGGCTATCGGGGTAATGGACCAGCGATACGGCGGTCGCAGCCCGACGCGTACGGTCACTGGCCGATCGTCCGCCAGAGCTACTGTGATCGCCTCGTGAACCGGGGCGGGTGGCGCGGGTGCGATGAGCACCTCCAGCGCCGCTGTGCAGGCTGGCCGCTCTTCCCAGGGCAGTTGCTGCTCGCCCGGCGACACCGTCAGTATGTGTGGTGCCGCACCGTGCAACACCGACCGTGATGCTTCGACGACTATCGATTCCACGCAACCACCGGACACGGAGCCTCGCCAGGTGCCGTCAGCGGCGACCGCCATCGTTGACCCAGCGGCCTCGATCCGTGACCGTTACGGGCCACCAGGCGGGCCAGTACGACCGACTGGCCCGCCCGCCGCTTGGAGTCCACGAACGGCCACACTTCACGCAACACTGACGGCTTCGGGGCGGTCCTGGGCCGCTGCGCGCTCGACGACACGGCTGAGGCTGATCGGCAATGTTCGGTGGCGGGTGCCGGTGGCGTGCCACACGGCGTTGGCGATTGCCGCAGCGGTGCCGGCATTGCCGATCTCGCCGAGACCGTTGAATCCGGATGGATCCCGAGGCTGACCAAGTTGATTATGGGTCGTCAGTGATCGTAGGTTAGTCGTGTGGGTCTTCTTCGATTCTCACAGACCACGGCGCGTCTGTCGGTGCTCATCTCGGGGAGGATTCCGGTGACGCGGGTCGGCTGTGAGCGTTGGTTCTGCTCGATCGATGGTGGGTCGTTGAGTCGGTGAGCGGGAAGCTGCGGTTGGCCGAGGGTCGACAGCCAGGTGGTCCCGCTGCCTGGCGTCGAGGTCGCCAGGGACGAAACCATTCGGCCTGGCACCACGGTGGAACGTCTCGCCGAGCTGCCACCGGCCTTCGCCGCCGCACACTGGACCACCCGCTTCGGCGAGATCGACTGGAAGGTCACCGCCGGCAACTCCAGCCCGCTCAACGACGGGTCGGCGGCGCTGCTGCTCACCACCAGCGAGACCGCCCGGCGACACGGCTGGCGTCCCCGGGCCCGGATTCACACTGCGAGGTCGTCGGAGACGACCCGATCCTCATGCTCACCGGCATCATCCCCCCCCACCGCCAAGGTGCTCGCCCGGGCCAGCCTCACCCTGGCCGACATCGACGCGTTCGAGGTCAACGAGGCGTTCTCGTCGGTGGTGCTGGCCTGGCTCATGGAGACCGGTGCCGACCCGGCCAAGGTGAACGCCGACGGCGGGGCGATCGCCCTAGGCCACCCACTCGGGGCCAGCGGCGCCCGCCTCGCCACCACCCTGCTGCACGTGCTCGAACGCACCGGCGGCCGGTATGGCCTGCAGACCATGTGCGAGGTCGGCGGCACCGCCAACGCGACGATCATCGAGCGCCTCGACACCTGATGGCCGGTCGGACGCGAACCGGCCGGGCAGGTCGCCGAGGTGGACGAGGACGCCCAGGTCGCGGTGGCTGAGCCGGCGACAAAGGGAGGGGATCGTCGGGCTGGACCTGGCCCTGCGCCGACTCGGCGAACTCGCGCGCGGCGAAGCCGGATCGGTCCGCGTGACGACGGGTGCGGCGACCCTCTCCCTCGCACACGACCGTTCACCGTGCCGCACCTACGTGCGCGACAGGGAGCCTGCCGGGAGGCGGCTTCAGAGCGGCTTCACCGCTGGTCACAGAGCGGGTAGCCGCCACCTATCTACGGACCGGCAACATGATCATGGTGTGCGGCCCGCACACCTGGGCCATCGAAGCCGAGACCGCGATCTACACGCTCAACCTGCAGGGAAGCGCCTCGCCGCCACGGCAAATCCCCGCCCAACGGGACGGGGATCACGCGAAACTCGAAGAACCATCACGATTCGTGTGAAAGTGGCGTGTTCGAGGCCAATGTCGATCACGAATCCATGATCGTCGTTCATGACGAACTACAACTTGGCGCCCAGGCAACCGCGTTCGCCGATTGCTGGTTCCGCTGCAGTGGGCTCGGGTTCGAAAGGGGAAGCTCAAACTTCACGACCCGCATCGACGCGCACACGGAGTGCGCATGCGCTGATACGTATAGCCTTGCCGCTGCAGCAATGGAGCGCACGTTCCGCTGACGGCGTGGCGCTGTGCGGGCGCCACGGGCTGGTCATGGGCAGTCGAACGCCCCGGATGCCTGAGTCACCGCTCCGCCGGCGTTGGAACAGGCCGGTGCCCCAGCAGACGCCACGCGGCTCGCGCTGCGGGCCGGCCGCTGGACCTGGGCAAGCAGGCCGCGGTCCGCGGCGGCCACGGCGTGCCCTAGACCGCCGGAGACGACGAAGGTGTGCGTGCGGCTCACGTCCTGCAGCGCCACTTGGCTCGACAGCTCCAGCCCGGAGTCACACCGCACCGCGCCGCCGCACAGCGTGGCGAACCGCACGGCGTACGCGGGCGACGCGCCGAGCCGGTTGGCCATGGCAAGACAGCTGGTGACGCTCGCAACGTCCACCAACTCGATGCCGTCATAGCCGACGACGACCACACGCCGCTCCTGCACAGAGCCATCGTAGGAGCGCGTGAACGGGTCCGGCGGGACACGTTTCCCAGGATCCCGGACATGACGGCCGCCGCACCTGTCCCCGCAGGGTGCGCGGCGAATACGGTTCCACCTCGTGGAGCTTCGATGTCCGGGAGCGTGGCAATGCAGATCGCGATCCTGCTGTACCCCGGCACCACCGCCCTCGACGCGGTCGGTCCGTACGAGGTGCTCAGCCGCATGCCGGGCGCCGATGTCCG